>NZ_CP151635.1:628569-1257139 GCF_038397735.1 Microbacterium sp. LWH13-1.2
ACATCGATGACGGCACCGCGCTCGTCGACGAGGAGCAGTTCGGTCCGGTCATCCCGGTCATCCGCTACTCCGACGTCGACGACGCCGTCCGCCGGGCGAACGACTCGACCCAAGGGCTCGGCGCGTCGGTCTGGTCGAACGATCCGGATGCGGCGAGTGAGGTGGCCCGCCGCGTGCAGGCCGGAACCGTGTGGATCAACCAACACGGGGCGATCAACCCGCACGTGCCGTTCGGCGGAATCAAGGCGAGCGGCTACGGGCAGGAGTTCGGCGTTGCCGGGCTCAAGGCGGTCGCGGCCCCCAAGGTCATCCAGCGCTGAGGTCCGGCCGCAGCGCGGCGCCAGGCCGGGGCCGGAATCGTGACGACACCGATTCCGGCCCTCACCATGCAGGGTGCCGCGCACCGTCTCACCCCGCCTGCGAACGGTTCGTCGTGAGCGAGCGGCCACGGACCTCGGCGACGACATCGCCCGACTCATCGGTCACGGTCACGTCGTAGAGCCCGTTCCGGCCGCTGACGACCCGGCGAACGGCGCGTGCCGTGAGCCGCTGCCCCGCAGTCGTCGACTTCAGGAACGTGATGTCGGCGCCACCGGCGACGGTGACCCGCTCGTCTTCATTGCAGGCGATCGCGAAAGCGGTGTCTGCGAGAGTGAAGACCAGTCCGCCGTGCGTGATCGCGAAGCCGTTCAGCATGTCCTCTCGCACCGTCATGGACACCACGGCCTCTCCCGGTGCATCGAGTTCGACGACCATGCCGAGCATCGCCGACGCCGCATCGCGCTGCATCATCGGCCTCATGCGGCGACGACCTCGGACGCCGGCTCCTTGTTGACGAGGGTGAGCACGTCGTACGTCGCCACGAGCTCGTCGCTCTGGTTGCGGATCACGGCATCCCAGCGCACCTCGCCGTACTCGTCGGTCTCGCGCGGGGTGATCTGCTTGGCGGTGAGCTCGACCCGGATCGTGTCGCCGGGGGACACCGGCGTGATGAAGCGCAGGTTCTCCAGCCCGTAGTTCGCGAGCACGGGCCCTGGTTCCGGGTCGACGAAGAGACCGGCGGCCCACGAGACGAGCAGGTAGCCGTGCGCCACGCGTCCGGGGAAGAACGGGTTCGCCGCGGCGGCCGTCTCGTCCATGTGCGCATAGAAGGTGTCACCCGTGAAGTGGGCGAATGTCTCGATGTCGGCAAGCGTCACCTCTCGCGAAGCAGAGACGATCTGGTCGCCGATGCGGAGCTCGGCGAGCGACTTGCGGAACGGATGCCGTCCGTCGCTGTGGGCGGCTGCCCCCGCATGCCACACCCCGGTCAGCGCCGTGAGCATCTCGGGCGAACCCTGCACGGCGGTGCGCTGCATGTGGTGGAGCACCGCACGGATGCCGCCGAGCTCCTCGCCGCCTCCGGCACGACCGGGGCCGCCGTGCACGAGGTTCGGCAGCGGCGAGCCGTGCCCGGTCGACGACCGTGCGTCGTCGCGGTCGAGCAGCAGCATCCGGCCGTTGAACGGCGCGATGCGCGCGGCGAGATCCACAGCCTGCACCGGGTCGTGCGTCGCGATGCTGGTGACGAGTGAGCCGCCGCCTCGGGCGACGAGCGCGGCCGCGTCGGCGGTGGTGTCATAGGTGAGCAGCGACGACACAGGACCGAAGGCCTCGATCGAGTGCGCTGCGTCTGTCTGCGAGTCGTCGAAGCGCAGCAGCAGAGGCGAGACGAACGCGCCCTCGGGAGCGAGGCCCGTGGCGCTGTCGGTCAGGCGCACCTCGGGAGCATCCGTCGTTCCGACGACGATCCGTCCTCCTGCCTCCTGCAGCCTGCCCACCTGTCGCAGCACCTCGTCGCGCTGTGCGGTCGACGCGAGAGGGCCCATGGTGACACCCTCCGCGCGTGGGTCGCCCAGCACGGTCTTGTCGGCGATGCGCGCCCGCACAGCGGCGATCACCGCATCCGCAGACCCGGTGGGCACGATCGCGCGACGGATGGCCGTGCACTTCTGACCGGCTTTGGTCGTCATCTCGGTGACGAGCTGGCGCACATACGCGTCGAACTCGGGGGTGCCCTCGACAGCGTCGGTGCCGAGCACCGACGCGTTGATCGAGTCGGTCTCGGCGGTGAATCGCACGCCGCCCGTCTGCACCGCAGGGTGGGCCTTGAGGCTCTCCGCCGTCGACGCGCTTCCGGTGAAGCCGACGATGTCTCCCAGTCGGAGGTTCTCGAAGAGGTCGGGAACGCTGCCGCTGACGAGCTGGAGCGATCCGTCGGGCAGCAGACCGGACTCGACCAGGATGCGCACCATCGCCTCGGCGAGGTAGCCCGTGGGCGTCGCGGGCTTCACGACGGTCGGCATGCCGGCGAGGAACGCCGGTGCGAACTTCTCGAGCGAGCCCCAGACCGGGAAGTTGAAGGCGTTGATCTGCACGGCGACGCCGGGAAGCGTCGTGTAGACGTGGCGCCCGAGGAAGGACCCGTCCTTCGAGAGCGGCTCGACAGGACCGTCGACGTGCACGCGGCTGTTCGGCAGCTCACGTCGGCCCTTGCCGGAGTAGGAGAAGAGCACCCCGATGCCGCCGTCGATGTCGACCCACGAATCGTTCTTCGTCGCCCCGGTGCGGGAGGACAGCGCATACAGCTCGTCCTTGCGCTCGGTCAGGGCGAGGGCGAACTGCTTGAGCAGCACGGCCCGCTGATGGAACGTGAGCGCACCGACGCTCTTCTGCCCCACTGAGCGAGCGTGCTCCAGCGCCCCCGCGAGATCGAGGCCCTCGGTGGAGACGAGGGTGACGACATCGCCGGTCGACGCGTCGCGGACCTCGGTGGAACGTTCAGGCGACGACGGCGTCCACCACTCGCCCTGGACGTAACTCGGCAGATACTCGGTCATCTCTCCTCATTCCATGCGTAGAACCCTTCGCCGCTCTTGCGGCCGAGCTTTCCTTCGGCGACCATCCGTCGCAGCAGATCCGGCGGGGCGAACCGCGCGCCGAGCGTGCGCTCCAGCTCTTCGGCGATGCCCAGGCGCACATCCAGACCGACCACGTCGGTCGTGCGCAGCGGGCCCACCGGATGCCGGTATCCCAGAGTCATGGCCGCATCGATGTCGGCGGCTGACGCGACCCCCTCTTCGAGCATCCGGATCGCTTCCAGGCCGAGCATCACGCCGAGTCGAGACGATGCGAACCCGGGGGAGTCGCGGACGACGATCGGCGTCTTGCCCAGGGCGGTCACCCAACCCGTCGCGCTCTCGACGATCGCTTCATCGGTCGCCGCGCCGCGCACGATCTCGACGAGCGCCGATGCGGGCACGGGGTTGAAGAAATGAAGACCGAGGAACCGCTCGGGGCGCAGGCGACCCGCAGCCAGGTCATCGATCGAGATCGACGAGGTGTTGCTGGCCAGCGTCGCGCGCTCGGGCAGGGCCGCCTCGACGCGCGCGAGTGCATCATCCTTGAGAGCACGGTCCTCGGGCACCGCCTCGATCGCGAGGTCGACCACGGTGAAGGCTGCGAGATCGTCGCCCGTCATGAGGCGGCCGGCGAGCTCCGCTTCGTCCAGGGAGGAATCGCGTTCGACGGATCGGCGGATGCTGTCGCCGATGCGGGCGCGCGCCGCGTCAGCGCTCGCCGCGTCGCGCTCGACCACGGCGACCCGCGAGCCAGCGAGCAGGAACGCATGCGCGATGCCGGCCCCCATGCGCCCGCCGCCCAGCACGCCGACTCTGCGCGGTGCCTTCTCGGTGTCGCTCATCGGCTCTTCCTCTCCAGGAACGCGGTCATACGGCGGTGCTTCTCGGGCGACTCGAAGAGCTCGGCCTGCAGCTCGAGCTCGATCGCCGGGTGCTGCGCTCGCGGAGTGCGCAGCGCGCTCTTCGTGTACTGCGTCGCCAGCGGATCGTTCGCCGCGATCCGGTCGACGATCCCGTGCGCGGCCGCGAGCAGTTCCTCGGCCGGATGCAGTGACGAGACCAGCCCCCAGCGCAGCGCCTCCTCGGCATCGAGCGCTCGCCCGGTGAGCAGCAGCTCGCTCGCGCGGGCGTCGCCGACGATCTCGGGAAGTCGCCAGGTCGCACCGGCCGCCGCGATGATGCCGAGACCGGTCTCGGGGTTGCCGATGCGCAGGGACGGAGCCGCGATGCGGATGTCCGCGGCGTAGGCGAGCTCGGCCCCGCCGCCGAGAGCGTAGCCGTCGATCGCCGCGATCACCGGCATCGGGAGCTCGTGGATGCGGATGAACGCGGTCGCGTTGATGCCTCGCCTGGCGTCGTCCGCGGTGCGATCGCGCAGCTGGGCGATGTCCGCACCGGCGGCGAAGACGCCGCCCGACCCCGTGAGGATCAGCGTGCGCGGAGCCTCTTCGAGCATCGCGCACAGCTCGTGCAGCGCGTCGACCATCGCCTGGTCGATGGCATTGCGCTTCTCGGGGCGGTCGAGCGTGGCGACGACGCGATCGTCTCGCTCCTCGATGTGCAGGGTCACGTCAGACGCTCCACGATCATGGCCGTGCCCTGCCCGACGCCGACGCACATCGTGGCCAGTCCGTAGCGTGCGTTCTCGCGCTCGAGTCGACCGAGCAGTGTCACGATCAGACGAGACCCGCTGGATCCGAGCGGATGGCCGAGCGCGATGGCTCCGCCGTCGGCATTCACGATCGCCGGGTCGAGCCCGAGTCGGCGGATGCAGGCGAGGGACTGCGACGCGAACGCTTCGTTCAGCTCGACCGCTCCGAGGTCGCTCACCTGCAGTCCCGCCTTCGCGAGCGCCTTCTGCGTGGCCGGCACCGGACCGAGTCCCATGATCTCGGGAGCGAGTGCGGCTGTCGCGGACGCGACGATCCGCGCGCGCGGACGCAGGCCGTGCCGCGCGACGGCATCCGCGCTCGCCACGACGATCGCGGAGGCTCCGTCGTTCAGCGAGCTGGAGTTGCCAGCCGTGACGACCTCGCCGCCCGCAACCACGGCGCGCAGCCTCGCGAGCGCGTCGAGGGTGGTGTCCCGACGCGGTCCCTCGTCGGTGTCGACGATTCCGCGGCCCGTCTCGACTCCGACGATCTCGGAGGCTAATCGTCCTGCGTCGATCGCCGCGATGGCCCGCCGATGGCTCTGCAGCGCGAAGGCGTCGGCGTCCGTCCGGCTGATGGCGTCGACGCGGGCGACCTCCTCCGCAGTCTCCGGCATCGAGAACGTCGCCTTGTCGCGCTCGCTCATCCGAGGGTTCGTGAAGCGCCAGCCGATGGAGGTGTCGAAGGCCGCGCCGGGCTTTGCCCACGCACGCTCGGGCTTCGCCTGCACCCAGGGCGCTCTGGTCATGGACTCGACGCCGCCGGCGACTATGAGGTCGGCGTCTCCGGCGCGCACGGCGTTCGCGGCGAGGGCGATGGCCGACATCCCCGAAGCGCAGAGCCGGTTGACGGTCAAGCCGGGGATCGAATCGGGGAGGCCCGCGAGCAGCACGGCCATGCGTGCGACGTTGCGGTTGTCCTCACCCGCCTGGTTCGCGGCTCCGAGGATCACCTCGTCGATCTCCTCCAGGGGCACCGTGGATCTGCGGACCGTCTCGCCCACCACGAGGGCGGCGAGATCGTCGGGGCGGACGGACGCGAGTGTGCCTCCGTAGCGGCCGACGGGGGTGCGGACGCCATCGACGAGATAGGCCTCGGACATCGTCATCCTCTCGATCACCAACGCTGGCGATAATTTCAGACCGATCGGTCAGGAATACGATCTCAGATCGGTGGACGAATGGCAACTCATGGGGAATGACAGACTGGGCCCATGGCGCAGCTCGGATTCGACGCGCCGGCCCCCAAGCGAGGCCGGCCAGGTTATGACCGCGAGCAGGTGCTCGCGGTCGCCGTGAAGGTGTTCAACGAGCAGGGCTACGACGCGACCAGCGTCGCCGACCTCAGCGCCACCCTCGGGCTCACCAAGTCCGCGCTCTACCATCACTTCGAATCCAAATCGGCGATCCTCGAGCTCGCGCTGACCGATGCCCTCGACGCTCTCGAGGCCGTCGTGGACGACGCGACGGCACGGCATCCTCTGGCCTCCGACCGCCTGCGGTCGATCATCCGCGGGGCGGTGCGCGTGCTCACCGAGAAGCTCCCGTCGGTCACGCTGCTGCTGCGGGTCCGGGGAAATGGCGATGTCGAGACGGCAGCCCTCGTGCGCCGGCGCGCATTCGACCAGCGGGTCACCGCGATCGTCACCGAGGCTCAGGCCGAGGGGCTGATCCGCGACGACGTCGATGCCGCGGTCGCGACCAGGCTGATCTTCGGCATGATCAACTCTGTCGTCGAGTGGTATCGGCCCGGCGGGCCGGTCGACCCCGACGAGCTGGGCGAGGACATCCTGCGGGTGAGCCTGGACGGTCTGCAGTCGCGCTGACGCCCTCCGCGCCGAGGTAGTGCGCGTATGCTGTCCGACACGCGACGAGGCGAGGAGTGACGAATGGACGATCGCACACCCGAGGCGGTCGCTGGCAGAGTCGTCGTCGACTGCGGTGCGGTGCCCTCCGCCGAGCGGTTCGACATGTGGACCGATGCCGTGAACCGCAGCTTCGTTCCTTTGCGCGCCTGGTCGACCGACGGTGCCGTGCGTTCGGGGTTCGAAGGCAAGCTGGTCGCTCAGCCCGTGGGTCCGCTGTCGGTCTCGAGCGTCGCGGGCTCCGCCGTGCGCGTGAGCCGGACGAGAGCGGAGATCGCCCGCGACGACCCCGGACACATCAAGCTGGGCGTGCAGCTGCGGGGGCGCAGCGTGATCGGTCAGGACGGTCGGGAAGCGATTCTGATGCCCGGTGACTTCGCCGTCTACGACACGACGCGGCCGTACGCGCTCGACTTCGACGGCCCGTTCCGGATGCTCGTGGTGATGTTCCCCCTCGAGACGCTGCGCATAGATCGGGCGCGGCTTCGCGCGCTCACCGCCTCGCGATTCTCCGGACGTGAGGGCGTCGGAGCGATCGCCTCGTCGATGCTGCGAGCCTATGACGCGACGCTCGAGGACGGCACGCTGCAGAATCGGATGCCGCTGTCCGATGCCGTTCTCGACCTGCTCACCGCCGCGCTGGGCGAGCGGCTCGAACTGGAGCTGGACGGCGGCGAGGAGGTCGGCCGCCGCGCTCTGCTCACGCGGATCGAGCTGTACATCGCCGCGCATCTCGGCGACGCGGAGCTCACCGTCACGCAGATCGCGGTCGCCCACCACATCTCGGTGCGGTACCTGCAGAAGCTGTTCGAGGGTAAGAACGACACCGTCAGCGCCTGGATCAGGCACCGCCGGCTCGACGCCACGCGGCGCGACCTGAGCAACCCGACGCAGAGCGGACAGCAGATCTCGGCGATCGGCGCGCGCTGGGGCTTCACGGACGCGACCGCCTTCACCCGCGCGTTCCGCACCCGGTTCGGCATCACTCCCAGCGAGTACCGCGCGCAGACCCTCAGCGTCGCTCACTGAGCTCTCGCGCGCTGAGTCGTCGCTCACGAGCCGCCCTCCACTGCGCGCCGGCTCCGCAGTCCGCCGAATATCCGTGCGCATCCGGCATATCGCTGTTCGTCGGTGGCCGGTCGGGAACGCCCGGCGCGAGTGATCCTGATCGGAGAGCAGACGACGACGTCTGTCGTTCAGAGAGGAACGAGTGATGACCGAGCTCACAGAGGGTGCCGACTACATCGTGATCGGCGCGGGGTCCGCAGGCAGTGCGATCGCACGTCGACTCGTCGATGCGGGGCACAGCGTGCACGTGATCGAAGCAGGCTCCGTCGACAGCGATCCGAACATCCACTCGCCGCAGGGGTGGCCGGGGCTGCTGATGTCGCCGAACGACTGGGCGGTCATGACGACACCGCAGGAGCACCTCGGCGGGCGGGTCCTCTACTGGCCTCGGGGCAAGACGCTCGGCGGATCGAGCTCTCTGAACGGCATGATCTACATGCGCGGTGACCGTCGTGACTACGACGGCTGGGCGGCGCAGGGCGCGAGCGGCTGGTCATGGGAGGACGTCCTCCCGTACTTCCGCCGATCGGAGGATCATGTCGACGGCGCCGACGAGTTCCATGGAGCCGGTGGTCCGCTGCCTGTGGAGCGGATCCCTGCAGACAAGCGGCATCCGCTCGCGGCGGCGTTCGTCGAGGCGTCGGTGGCGAGCGGCATCCCGCGCACCGAGGACTTCAACCGCGAGAGCCTCGACGGGGCCGGGTTCAACCACACGACGACCAAGGACGGCAGGCGGGCATCGGCGTGGCAGTCGTTCGTGGCGCCGATCCTGGGGCACGAGGCACTGGCCGTGACCCCGAACGCGCTGGTCGACAGGATTCTCGTCGAGGACGGCAGAGCGGTCGGCGTCGAGTACGAGGTCGACGGGGTCCGTCACCTCGCGAAAGCGCGGCGCGAGATCGTGCTGTCCGGCGGAGCGATAGGCTCGCCGGCCGTGCTGCTGCGCTCGGGCATCGGACCCCGGGGTGATCTCGAGCAGCTGGGAATCGAGGTCGTCGCCGACATCCCGGGCGTGGGGGAGAACCTCCACGACCACCTGCTCGTCAGCGTGCTGTACGACGCCCTCGACGCGGTGGCCCCGCCGCAGTGGAACCTGCTCGAGAGTCAGCTGTATGCCCGCTCGAGTGTCGTGGCCGGCGATGACGCTCCCGACCTGCAGCCGCTGTTCATCCATGTGCCGTATCCGACGGACGGCGGAGCCGCACCCGCGCAGGGGTACACGATCGCCGCCGGAATCGTCCGGCCCCACTCGCGAGGCACTGTGCGATTGGCGGCTGCAGAGCCCTCGGTCGCGCCTCTCGTCGATCCGAACGTGTTCGCCGACGAGCGGGATCTCGAGGCGATGGTCGACGCGATCGAGTTGGTCCGCGCGATCGGCGGTCGCGACGAGTTCGCGCCCTTCCGGGCCTCCGAGTTCGCTCCGGGGGAGAACGTCACGACCCGCGACGAGCTGCGCGATTTCGCCCGGCGCACCGTCGGGACCTATCACCACCAGGTCGGGACGTGCCGGATGGGGGTCGATGAGCTCGCGGTCGTCGACCCGCAGCTGCGGGTCAGGGGCATCGCCGGGCTCCGAGTGGCCGACGCGTCGGTGATGCCGTCCGTTCCGAGCGCGAACACGAACGCACCCTCGATCATGATCGGCGAGCGCGCGGCGGACCTGCTGCTTGCCGAGTAGGTCAGTCGTCCGCGGGGGCGACGCGCGGCGGCCATGACGTCGCGCCGAGCTCCCGCGAGATGTTCCGCGCGGTCTCTCGCAGCGCGTGGAGCACGGCATCCGAGGCGGGAGCGTGCGACGTCGGCATCACGACCGCGACCGCCGCGACGATGTCGTTCGAGGAGTCGGCCACGGGCGCCGCGATCGACGACTCGCCGAGCACGGCCTCGTCGACCTCGGTGGCGCTGCCGCGTTCGGCGATCACCGGCAGCTCCATGATCAGACGGGCGACATCGGTGATGGTGTCTCCGGTGAGGCTGGGCAGCGGGCGCTCGAAGACCGTGCGCTGGAAGCCGAGATCGTGCGCGAGCAGAACCTTCCCCATCGCGGAGGCGTGAGCGGGGATGGCGACGCCGGTCTCGAGCATCTGCTGGCTGTCGTCGGGGCGTAGGTCGTGGTGGATGACGAGGACCTCATGGAAATGCGGCGCACCGAGTCGCACGGGCAGGTTCGTCCGGCGCGCGAGCTCCTGCGTCCACCGCATGGCGCGCGCCCTGACATCGAGGGTGTCGAGGTACACGTTGCTCAGGCGCAGCAGCGTCGGGCCGAGCATGTAGCGCTGCCCTCCGCGCTCCTTCGCGACAAGTCCATGCTCGCGCAGGGACTTGACGATGCCGTGCACGGTCGACGGAGGGAGATTCAGTGCGAGAGCGAGATCGGTGATGCCGAGGTGACGCGCTCCCTGCAGCAGTTCGAGCACTTTGGCTGCGCGATCGATGGCCTGGATCACAGCGGCTCCTCCCTCCGGTCGTCGTCGAGCCGGGCGGTCTCGTCGGCCGCCAGGTAGATCTTGACAACTCGACTGCGCCCGAGCATATTCGACATTGACGAACAACTTTCCAATATTGCGAAAGATCGCCACCGCAGAGATCAAGGGAGATCGAACGATGAAGAAGCTCATCAACAACCCCGCCGATGTGCTGGCCGAATCGCTGCGGGGCGTCGCCCTCGCGCATCCGGAGCTGTCGGTGGACTTCGAGAACCACGTGATCACGCGCGCAACGCCGAAGGACGCAGGCAAGGTGGCGGTGGTCTCGGGCGGGGGCTCCGGGCACGAGCCGCTTCACGGTGGCTACGTGGGCGTC
Organism: Microbacterium sp. LWH13-1.2; assembly: GCF_038397735.1. Lineage (NCBI taxonomy): Bacteria > Bacillati > Actinomycetota > Actinomycetes > Micrococcales > Microbacteriaceae > Microbacterium > Microbacterium sp. LWH13-1.2. The sequence continues at coordinate 638,856 of NZ_CP151635.1, forward strand.
GGGATGCTCGACGCCGCCGTCGCGGGCGAGGTCTTCACCTCGCCGACTCCCGATCGTGTGCAGGCTGCGACCAAGGCCGTGGACCGAGGTGCCGGAGTGCTGCACATCGTGAAGAACTACACGGGAGACGTGCTGAACTTCGAGATGGCCGCCGAGCTCGCCCAGATGGAGGGCATCGAGGTCGGCACCGTGATCGTCGATGACGACGTCGCCGTGCAGGACTCGCTCTACACGGCCGGCCGACGGGGCGTCGGACTCACCGTGCTGCTCGAGAAGCTCGTCGGCGCCGCCGCCGAAGAGGGGCAGGACCTCGCCACGATCGTCGAGCTCGCGCAGCGCATCAACAGCCAGGGGCGTTCGATGGGCATGGCGCTCACGAGCTGCACCGTGCCCGCCGCCGGAAAGCCGACGTTCGACCTGCCCGAGGATCAGATGGAGATCGGCATCGGCATCCACGGCGAGCCCGGTCGTCACCGGGAGCCGCTGGCACCGGCATCCGAGATCGCCCGCCAGCTCGTCGAGCCGATCCTCGCCGACCTCGACGCCGCGGGGCCCGCGATCGTGATGCTCAACGGCATGGGCGGATCGCCCCTGATCGAGCTGTATCTCATGTACGGGGAGGTCGCATCGCTGCTCGAGAAGGCCGGCGTGCAGATCGCCCGCAACCTGGTAGGCGACTACATCACCTCGCTCGACATGGCAGGCTGCTCGCTCACAGTGCTGAAGGCCGACGACGAGCTGCTGCGGCTGTGGGATGCTCCGGTCAACACTCCGGGCCTCCGGTGGGGAGCATGATGGCGGGCGTCGACACGGCAGCACTCATCGACTGGATGCACCGCTTCCGCGACGTGATCGCGGAGAAGCGCGGGTGGCTCACCGAACTCGACTCGGCGATCGGTGACGCCGATCACGGCGCGAACATGTCGAGAGGAATGGATGCGGTCGTCGCGAAGCTCGCCTCGGGAGCTCCGGACACAGTGGACGAGCTGCTCAAAGCGGTGGGCATGACACTGGTGAGCTCCGTCGGCGGCGCGAGCGGCCCGCTCTACGGAACGCTGTTCCTGCGCATGGGGATGGCCGCGGGGCCCCTGACCGAGCTCGACGCCTCGGCGCTCGCCGCCTCGATACGGGCCGGACTCGACGGGATCGTCGCTCGCGGCAAGGCCGAGGCCGGAGACAAGACCATGTTCGACGCGATGGCTCCGGCGGTCGACGCTCTCGATGAGGCGCTCGCCGGTGGAGCAGACCTCGGGGCGGCGACGGCGGCCGCGGCGACGGCTGCTGCTGCGGGCCGGGATGCCACCGAACCTCTCGTCGCCCGCAAGGGACGCGCGAGCTACCTGGGCGAGCGCAGTGCGGGGCACCTCGACCCGGGCGCCGCATCGACCACGCTGCTGTTCGAGACGCTCGCGCAGACCACCGCGCAGAGTGCCTCACAGGCCGCGGAATCGTCCTGATGATCGGTATCGTCGCCGTCTCCCACAGCGCTCGACTCGGGGAGGCGGCGCTGGAGCTCGCCCTGCAGATGGTTCAGGGCGGGGGAGTGCGCGTACAGGTCGCGGCCGGTGCGGGATCGGATGCCGACGGCACGCCCGTCCTCGGCACGGACGCGGTCGCAGTGGCCGCGGCGATCGACGACCTCGCGGCGGACTGCGACGGGGTGCTCGTGCTGATGGACCTGGGGTCTGCGGTGCTCAGCGCCGAGCTCGCGCTCGAGCTGCGGATGAGCGACGTGCCGGTGCGCCTGGCGCCAGCGCCCTTCGTGGAAGGACTGCTCGCGGCGGTCGTGTCGGCTGCGGCGGGAGGATCGCTCGACGTCGTCGCGCAGGAGGCCTCGGCCTCACTCGGGGCGAAGACCGGTCAGCTCGGCGACGCGAACGCCGGTGACGAGGATCACACTCCTTCTGCGCGCGGTGCCAGCGAGCACGGCACCGATGCATTCTCCGTCGAGTCGGGTGCGTCTGGCCGGCCGGGTGCCGTCGTGCGCGTGGTGACCGTGAGGAATCCCCTCGGCATCCACGCACGTCCGGCCGCGCTCATCGCCGAGACGTCGGCGGGCGCCGATGTGCGACTTCGCAAGCTGCCGGACGGACCCGATGCCGCCGCTGCGAGCCTCTCCCGACTTCTGATCCTCGGTGCTCGCCAGGGCGACGACGTCGAGCTGTCTGCGACCGGGGTCGGCGCAGACGGTGTCGTCGAGCGTCTCGCGGCTCTCTTCGACGACGGGTTCGGCGAGGGATCCACCGAGGTTCCGGAGTCTCCGGTGGCGGCAACGACGCCGTCGGTCGAGACGGAGACCCAGGCTTCATCGCCGATCGCGCCGGGAACCGTGCTGCGCGGGAGGGGAGTGAGCGGCGGACGGGTCGCGGCCCCGGCGGTGCTCCTCGCCGCTCCACTCGACGAGCCCGATGCGAGCGAGATCGTCGCGCCGGATGACCGTGAGAGCGAGGTGTCCGCGATCGAGTGGGCCGCTGTGGCGGTGGCCGATCAGCTGCGTGCGCGCACGTCGACCGCGACCGGGGAAGCGCGGGCGATCCTCGATGCGTCGCGTCTGCTCGCCTCCGACCCGGAGCTCGTGGCGGAGGCCTCGGCGCTCGTCCGGATCAAGGGGCGCACAGCGGCGCGCGCAGTGTGGGAGACCGCGGTCTCGCACGAGCAGGGCCTCGCGGCACTCGGCGGGCGGATGGCCGAGCGGGCGGCAGACATCCGCGACGTCCGTGATCGCATCATCGCGGAGATCCTCGAGGTCGACGTCCCCGGCGTCCCTGAGCGTGAGGAGCCGTTCGTGCTGGTGGCCGTCGATCTCGCCCCGGCTGACACCGCCGCCCTCGAGGGAGGCCGCTGCGTCGGGTTGGTGACCGAGCAGGGTGGTCCCACCTCGCACACCGCGATCATCGCGCGCTCTCTGGGAATACCTGCCGTGGTCGGGGTGGTCGGTGCGGCCGGGATCACCCCCGATGCCGTCGTGCTGGTCGACGGCGACCGTGGCACCGTGGAGGTCGAACCTGACCCGGCACGCGCCGAGGCGGCGAAGGGCGAAGCGGTCGTCGTGCCTTTCCACGGAGAGGGCATGCTCGCCGACGGGCACCGCATCCGTCTGCTCGCGAACGTCGGGGGAGCCGCCGAGGCGGTGACCGCCTCGGCCGCCGGAGCGGAGGGCATCGGGCTGTTCCGCACCGAGTTCTGCTTCCTCGACCGGGCCGATGCGCCATCGATCGATGAACAGGTGGCGGCCTACCGCGGTGTCCTCGCAGCGTTCCCCGGTCGTCGGGTCGTCGTGCGCACGCTCGATGCGGGCAGCGACAAGCCCCTGCCGTTCGCGAACGCGGATCACGAGGACAATCCCGCTCTGGGAGTTCGCGGCCTGCGCATCGCCCGACGGTCGCCCGCGCTGCTCGACGATCAGCTGCAGGCGCTGGCACGGGCAGCCGAGGCGGAATCGGCGATCGTCGAGGTCATGGCGCCGATGGTGGCCACGGTCGATGAGGCGCGTGCCTTCGCCGAGAGCGCCCGTGCTGTCGGGCTCATGACGGTCGGCGTGATGATCGAGACGCCCTCGGCGGCGCTGCTCGCCTCGGAGCTGCTCGAGGTCGTCGACTTCGTCAGTCTCGGCACCAACGACCTCGCCCAGTACACGCTGGCGGCGGATCGCCTGCTCGCCGAGCTCGGTGACCTGAACGATCCGTGGCAGCCTGCCGTCCTGCGCCTCATCGGAGCGGTCGGTGCAGCCGGGCGCACGTGGGACCTTCCGGTCGGAGTGTGCGGCGAGGCCGCTGCGGACCCCGCGCTCGCAGCGGTGCTCGTCGGCCTCGGCGTCACCTCGCTCTCGATGACGCCGCGGGCGCTGGGTCGTGTGGCCGCAGCACTCGAGGCCGTCACCGACGCGCAGTGTCGGGCGGTGGCGGAGGCGGTGCTGAAGGCGGCGACCGCTGCGGACGCGCGCGCGGCGGCGGTCATGATCCTCGGATCCGAGAGCGTCGGCGGGCCGGTCGCGTGAGCGACCGGCCCGCCGACGGGATCTGTCGAGGTGCCGCTCAGGCGTGCAGGTCGATGCCCTTCGTCTCCTTCACGATCGATACGGCGATGAGGGAGATCACCGCCGTGATGGCGATGTAGACGCCGATGGTCCACGCCGCCTGGAACTGGTTCATCAGAGCCTCCGCGATCATCGGTGCGAACGCTCCGCCGAGGATGGCACCGAGCGCGTATCCGATCGAGACGCCCGAGTAACGGACGTTGGCGGGGAACATCTCGGCGTAGAGGGCCGCCTGCGGACCGTACGAGAGTCCGAGGGCGAACGTCATGACGAACAGCGCGACGAAGTACCAGAGGATGTTCGCCGTGTCGATCAGGAACCACATCGGAACCGCCCAGAGCGCGAGCGCGACATACCCGATCTGGAAGGTGCGTACCCGACCGAGGCGATCGGAGAGGTGGCCGCCCCACAGAGTGAAGATGAGCCATCCGAAGGATGCGAGGGTCGTGGCCAGCAGCACGGGAGGACGCTCCATGCCGAGGGCTGTGACGGCGTAGGTGGCGAAGAACGCGATGAGCAGGTAGCCGGCGGCGTTGTTGCCGATGAAGATGAGTGCGGTGAGCACGACCTGCTTGGTGTTCTTTCGGAACAGACGCCCGAGCGGTGCCGACGCCTCCTGCCGGCGACGGCGGAGATCCTCGAAGACCGGGCTCTCATCGACCGCGCGCCTGATCACGTAGCCGACGGCGATCAGCACGATCGAGAGCAGGAACGGGATGCGCCATCCCCAGGCGAGGAATGCTTCGGGTGACATCGAGCTCGTCAGCACCCAGAGCGTCGCTGTGGCGAGGATCATGCCGATCGGGACGCCGATCTGCGGGAACGCGCCGAAGAGCCCCCGACGGGTGGTCGGGGCGTGCTCGACGGCCATCAGTGCTGCCCCGCCCCATTCACCACCGGCCGAGAAGCCCTGCAGGATGCGGAGCACGATGAGCAGGATCGGCGCGGCGACGCCGATCGCCGCGTAGGTCGGAAGCAGGCCGATCAGGGAGGTGGAGAGCCCCATCATCACGAGGGTGAACACCAGCATCCTCTTGCGACCCAGCTTGTCGCCCAGGTGCCCGGCGACGATGGCTCCGAGTGGACGGAAGAGGAAGGAGATCCCGATGGTGGCGAATGACAGGATCTGCGCGAAGCCCTTGTTCTCCTCGGCGATAGGGGCGAGGAACAACGGGGCGAGCACGAGGCCGGCGGCTTGCGCGTAGATGAAGAAGTCGTACCACTCGATCGAGGTGCCGACGAGAGTGCTGGCGAGAACCCGCCGTTCCTCTGCGGGCATCCGGGTGGTCGAGCTGCGTGCGGATACTGCTGACGTCATGCGAACTCCATTGTTCTGCGGTGGGGGAGAGCGACTAACCATCGCCCGGGTCACTTACCGAATGATCGGTCAGTAAAGCGAGAGTAGCGCACGCAGGAAGACAGTCCAAGACCCGGGACTCACGGCGGTTGTCCCGATTCTCGGCGCTGGGAGGTGAGATCTGTGGCCTGAGATGGGGATGTATGCAGTGTGCGGCATGTGATTGCTCACATTCTGATATCGACATGCATGCATCGCTCGTCAGGGCGATCGGAGCGCCCCTAGGCTCCTCGCAGGGGCATCGGATCTCGATGTGAAAAGCCAAGCGGAGGGTGTGTCATGCGTGTTCTGAATCAAGGTCGGGGGCGGGTCGTTCTCGGGGTCGTCGGTGTCGGAGCGCTCCTCGCCGGGCTGACCGCCTGTGCGCCCTCGCCGGAGCCGTCATCATCGTCGTCACCCGCGCCCGAGGCCTCCGCGCCGGAGCCGTACTCGGGACCCGTGGCATTTGTCGGCGACGAGCTCTCGTGGCTCCTGCCCTCCGCGGACGACATCACCGCCTTGATTCCGTCGGCGAGTGAGGTGAGTACACCCTCCGATGCCCTCGAGCAGACTTCTGACGGCGGCGGGCCCGAGTTCGCTCCGGCGATCTGCGGCGTGCTCTTCATGGAGCAGAGCCTGGATTCCCTGGGAGCCCGGACGTCATCGTGGTCCATGCCGAGCGACACCGAGTACTCGTTCAACAGCATCATCGCCATGCAGTTCGCAGACGAGGCGCACGTCGCCGCGCGGATGGATCAGATAGAGCGGGCAGCGGCGGAATGCGGCGAGTTCGACTACGACGGGCTCAACACCTTCGAGGCGATCGTCGCGGATGAGCAGGACGGCGTACGTGCGCTGGCGGGAACGATGAACGCCGACCCGGCCTCTGAGGGGTGGCGGGTCTTCCACGGGTTCGCCGCAGTCGGCAACACGCTCGTGCACCTGAGGACGTCGCTCCCCGATGCCGCGCCGATCGACGCGGCGGCCGCGGCCGAGCTGCTGCAGGCGACCGCGATCGATGCGAAGTCCGATCTCATCGAGAGTCTGACCGAGACCCCTCCGACAGGGGCCACCGAGCCGGTCGGCGATGCGTCCACTCCCTGGGCCGAGTGGTCGATCACGGGCCAGGGCGTCGGCCCGATCCGCCTCGGTGAGACGTATGACGACATCGTGGCGACACTGCCGGATGCTGCGGTGACACCGCCCGCGTACGACGGCGGGCCGTGGGTCTTCGCGAGCCCCGACGGCGCCTCGTCGTTCTCTGCGACAGCGGTCGACAGCGGATCGGTGGCCGAGATCACCGTCGGGGCCGTATCGGACGAAGAGGACTCCGGAGCGGACGGCGCGACGTCGCCGCACGCGCTCGACGCGCGGATCGGCGACCCGGTCTCCTCAGCCGTCGCCGCGTTCCCGACCGGGACCCGCGTGCACGTCGTCTCGTCGGGGCAATGGGCCTACTTCGTCGCCGACAGAGAGGGGCGTCTCCTGATCTTCCACACCACGCGTGAGGACACCGACTCCACGGAGGCCCGGATCATCGGGATCACGACCGCCGACACCACCCTGCGAAGAGACCTCACCGTGGAGTGAGGTGGGAGGGCGCCGGATCCCGGCGGCCCTCACACCCTCCCGAAAGCGCGAAGCGGGTGCTCGATGAGCTCCGTCACTCGGCGGAGAAAGCTCGCCGCGTAGCCGCCGTCGCACACCCGGTGGTCGAACACGAGCGACAGCTGCACGATGCGGCGCGCGACGACCTGTCCGTCGAGCACCCAGGGACGCTCGATGATGCGTCCGATTCCGAGGATCGCCACGTCGGGGTGGTTGATGATCGCCGCGGAGCCGTCGACGCCGAGCCCGCCGTAGTTGTTCAGAGTGAACGTCGATCCGCGCAGGCGGTCGGCGGGTATGGACCCGGATCGGGCCCTCGTCGACAGCTCGCGCAGGGCGGTGTCGAGCTGCTCGATGCTGAGTTCGTGTGCTCGTGGGATGACCGGCACCATCAGGCCGCGTGCGGTGTCGGTCGCCACGCCCATGTTCACGCCGTCGAAGGAGATGAGCTCGGAGGCATCGTCGCTCAGACGGGACGCCAGCACCGGGTGATCCTCGAGAGCGAGCAGCACGAAGCGCGCGAGGAGCGCGGTGACGGAAGGCGCCTTGCCGCCCTCGGGAGCCATCTGCGAGCGCAGGTTCCACAGCTCGGTCGCGTCGACATCGACCCAGACGGTCGCTTCGGGGATCTCGGAGCGGCTGCGGGCGAGCTTCGTGCTGACGGCCTTGCGCAGCGGAGACAGGCGCTCGCGCGAGGCGACGGACAGACCGTCGAGGACGTCGCGATCGGCGCTCGCGTCTGTGCCTCTGCCTGCGCCCGCACCGGCGCCGCGATGCTGGGCGGCGACGCCGTCGACCGCGACGTCGACCGCCGCGGCGAGGACGTCGGCGCGAGTCACCGCACCGTCGTGTCCTGTCGGGGCGATCGTGTGCACGTCGAGACCGAGGTCGCGTGCCAGACGCCGCACGAGGGGTGAGCGGACAGCCACGGGGCGTCGTACCGACGCATCCGATTCGGGTGCGATCGGTGCCGGTCCGATCGCCGCGGGCGGTGCTGATGGGGAGTCGACCTGCGCGCCGGCACGGGGCCTCCTCCTGCCGGATGGTGCCCGCTCGGACGTGCCGTAGCCGATCAGCACGTTGCCGGATCCCGCACGCTCCTCCTCGCGGTAGGCGTCGCGCTCGACGGACTCGGGGGCAACAGGACCCGAACCTGCGCGTTCGCCATCGTCCACTTCGAGCACCGGGGATCCGACGTCGATGGTCTCGCCCGGCTCTCCGTGCAAGGCGGTGACGACTCCCGCGAACGGCGAGGGCAGCTCGACGATGCTCTTCGCGGTCTCGACCTCGGCGATCGCCTGATCCGTGACGATGGTGTCGCCGACCGCGACGAGCCACTGCACGAGGCCCGCTTCGGTCAGCCCTTCACCGAGGTCCGGCAGACGGAAGACCCGGGTGGTCAGGGCGGTCATGACTCGTCCTCTCCGCACTCGTCTTCCCAGTGCAGCGAGTCGATCGCGTCGAGGACGCGGTCGACATCCGGCAGATACCAGTGCTCGAGCTTCGGTGGTGCGAAGGGGGTGTCGAAGCCGGTCACGCAGCGAACGGGCGCCTCTAGGTATTCGAAGCAGCGCTCGAAGACCCTCGCCTGGATCTCCGATGCCACGCTGGCGTAGCCGGGCGCCTCGGCGATGACGACGGCGCGACCGGTCGCGCGCACGGCGGCCGTGACGGTGTCATCGTCGAAGGGCGACAGCGATCGGATGTCGACGACCTGCACACTGCGGCCCTCGGATGCGGCGACTTCGGCCGCCTCCAGAGCGAGCGGCACGGACGCGCCGTAGGCGAGGAGCGTGATATCGGTACCCTCGCGAGCGATGCGGGCGGTGCCGATCTCGGCCGTGACGGAGGTGTCCACCTCGCCCTTGGCCCAGTAGAGCTTCTTCGGCTCGAGGAAGATCACCGGATCCGGCGAGGCGATGGCTGCTCGCAGCATCGAATACGCGTCCTGCGGCGTCGACGGGCTGAGGACCGTGAGTCCCGGCGTGTGCGCGTAGTAGGCCTCGGACGAGTCGCAGTGATGCTCGACCCCGCCGATGCCGCCGCCGAACGGGATGCGGATCACGAGCGGCATCCGCACGCCCCCGCGAGTGCGGTTGCCGAGCTTCGCCACATGGCTGACGATCTGTTCGAACGCCGGCAGGGCGAACGCGTCGAACTGCAGCTCGACGACGGGGCGCATGCCGTTCATGGCCATGCCGACCGCGGTGCCGACGATGCCGGACTCGGCCAGCGGGGTGTCGAAGCAGCGCTCCTCGCCGAACCGTGCGGTGAGCCCGTCGGTGATGCGAAAGACTCCGCCCAGGGCTCCGACGTCCTCACCGAAGACCACGACCTCGGGGTCGGCCTGGATGGCGTCTGCGAGGGCGAGGTTCAACGCAGCGGCCATACTCATGGTCGACACTGTCGCTGAGCGCTCGTCGATGCGGATGTCGTCGTGTGCGATGGTCATCGGGCACCTCCGGGGGTCGCCTGAGCGGTCGATCCGGCCTCCGCGGCACGGGTCCGTTCGATCTCGCCTCGAAGCATCTGCCACTGCTCCTCGAGCTGCGGGGAGCGCGTCTCGGTCACGAAACGGAACAGATCTTCGGGGTCGATGTCGGAGTCCGTGTTGAGCGCCTCTCGCATCGCTGCCGCGATGTCCTCGGCCCCGGCCGCATACTCGGCCTCGAGCTCGGACGTGAGCGCGCCGGTATCGGTCAGGTGCGCTCGGAGACGGGTCAGCGGGTCTCGGGCGACCCATGCCTGCACCTCGGCGCGCTCGCGGTAGCGGGTGTCGTCGTCGGCGTTCGTGTGCGCCTGCATCCGATAGGTGTGCGCCTCGACCAGAGTGGGGCCGCCCTCGGAGCGCGCACGGTCGACGGCCTCGCCGAGCACAGCCAGTACCGCGGCGACGTCATTGCCGTCGACGCGCCGACCGGGCATTCCGTAGCCGATCGCCTTATGCGCGAGAGAGGGTGCCGCGGTCTGTCGACTGAGGGGAACGGAGATCGCGAACTCGTTGTTCTGCACGAAGAAGACGACAGGCACGTGGAAGACCGCGGCGAAGTTCATGGCCTCGTGGAAGTCGCCCTCGCTGGTCGCGCCGTCTCCGCACAGAGCGATGACGACGATGTGCTCCCCTCGCTGTTTCGCGGCGTACGCGAAACCCACGGCGTGCAGCAGCTGCGTGGCCAGGGGAGTGGCCTGCGGAGCGACGTGGTGGGCGCGCACGTCGTAGCCCGAATGCCAGTCGCCCTTCAGCAGCACCATCGCCTCGGCAGGCGCCACGCCTCGCGCGATCACGGCCACAGAGTCGCGGTAGGTCGGGAAGAGCCAGTCGTCGGCGGTCATGGCGAGTGCGGCACCGATCTGGCAGGCCTCCTGGCCGTGCGATGACGGGTAGACGGCGAGGCGTCCCTGACGCACGAGGGCACTGGCCTGGTCGTTGATGCGGCGTCCTTCGACGAGGCCGCGATACGCGGCCAGCAACATGTCGGTGCCGGGCATCGCGTAGTGCCCGTCGACGACGATCGCACCGTCGGCATCGACCAGCTGCACCGCCGCGTCGCGCGGAAGCAGATCTGCGTGTTCCATCCGTTCGCCCTCCTTGCCGAACCTGATGTGGACAGCTTGCCCCGCACGCGACAATCATCCAAGAGCATTCAGTGGATCATGGACGAATGCGCGATCCCTGCCGTCACCTGTGCCAAAATGTCAGAATTCCGTGACCGGACGAAGGGGTGCCATGATCACGCTGGACGAGACCGATGACGCGATCCTCGCCGAGCTGAGACGGGACGCCCGAGCCTCGATGACGGCGATAGCCGAGACGGTGCACATCTCGCGGGCAGGAGCCCACGCGCGCATCAAGCGACTCACCGAAGCGGGCATCATCACCGGCTACTCGGTGCGCACAGACCCGGTGCTGCTCGGCCACCACGCGAGCGCGTACGTCACGCTGGCGATCGAGCAGGCCACCTGGCAGGACGTCAGCGCGCGACTGCGAGCGATCCCCGAGATCGAGCACATGGCGCTCGTCGGCGGTGACTTCGATGTGATCCTGCTCGTGCGGGCGAGTGATGCCCGGGATCTCCGGCGCATCGTCCTCGAGGACATCCAGGCGATCCCCTCGATCCGCTCGACACGGACGACGTTGATCTTCGAGGACTTCACCCTGATCTGAGCGCCTGCGGGAGCATCCTTTCGCACTCGGACATCTGCGGCGCACTCCTCGACAAGTGCGGTGCTGCGACCCATTCGAGAATGAGACGAGCGCGCCGGATCCTTGGCACGCATCCGCTCGAAGGAGAGTTCCGATGTCCGAATCCGCCGCATCCGCAGCCGCCGCGCTGCTCGACCGCATCCAGGCTCCGGAGGGTGGTGGTCGAGAGATCCCGGATGCCGCGACGCGTGACGTCATCGGTCGCGCACCCGTGCACTCGGTGAGCGATCTGGATGACGCGATCGCGCGCGCGAAGCTCGCCCAACCCTCCTGGGAGGCGCTCGGTCACGAGAAGCGCAGCGCCCTGCTCGTCGCCGCGGCTGACGCGATCGACGCCAACGCGGAGAGCCTCGCATACCTGCTCTCGCGTGAGCAGGGCAAGCCGCTGAACGGCCCCAACGCGCGCTTCGAGCTGGGCGCCTGCTCGGCCTGGCTGCGCACGAATGCGGCGACCGTGCTCGACCCGCAGGTGGTGGTCGACGACGAGACGCTGCACGCCGAGCTCGTCTACAAGGCGGCGGGCGTCGTCGGGGCGATCGGCCCGTGGAACTGGCCGCTGATGATCACGATCTGGCAGATCGGCCCGTCGCTGCGCATGGGCAACACCGTGGTCGCGAAGCCGAGCGAGTACACGCCGCTCAGCGTGCTCGCGCTGCTGGCGGTGATGAACGACGTGCTCCCGGCGGACGTTCTCATCGGTGTATCCGGCGACCGCGAGGTGGGTGCGCGTCTGGCATCTCACCCCGACATCGACAAGATCATGTTCACCGGGTCGACCGCCACCGGGCGTCGGATCATCGAGAGCTCGGCCGGCAACCTCGCCAGACTGACTCTCGAGCTCGGCGGCAACGACGCCGGGATCGTGCTCCCGGGCACCGACGTGGCAGCCATCGCCGAGGATCTCTTCTGGGGCGCCTTCATCAACACCGGTCAGACGTGTGCGGCGCTGAAGCGCCTCTACGTGCACGACTCGGTCTACGACGAGGTCGTGGACGCGCTCGCCGGGATCGCGGCATCCGTACCGATCGGCAACGGGCTCGACGAGAACAACGTGCTCGGACCGCTGCAGAACCGGGCGCAGTTCGACATCGTCTCCCGCCTCGTCGAAGAGGCGAAGAGCCGCGGTGCTCGCGTCGCGACCGGCGGCGAAGCGGCTCCCGAACTCGGCGAGCTGTTCTATCGCCCGACGATCATCGCCGACATCGACAACGACGCAGCCCTCGTGCAGGAGGAGCAGTTCGGCCCCGCACTGCCGGTGATCCGCTACACCGACGTCGACGAGGCTTTCGAGCTCGCCAACGCGGTCGAGGTCGGTCTCGGCGCCTCGGTGTGGTCGAGCGATCCGGATGCCGCGCGCGAGGCGGCGACCCGCATGGAGTCGGGGACCGTGTGGATCAACTCCCATGGCGGCCTGCACCCGATGGTGCCCTTCGGCGGGGTGAAGAGCTCGGGCTACGGCCTGGAGTTCGGAGTCGAGGGACTCAAGTCCGTCGCGGTGTCGCAGGTCGTGTCGGGCCCCGGACGAAAGGCTCCGGTGCTCGAGGGGTGACCCCGGCGCCCGACACTCGAAGAAGCCCCCTCCCGATCGTGGGAGGGGGCTCCTTCATGTCGGGAGGATCCAGATCAGAGCGCTCCGAACAGCGCGGGCTCGAGTCCCGCCGCGTGGTGGGTGGTGGAGAGCAGACGGCCGTGGGCGCCGAAGGTGAAGTGCGTCGGCACCTCACCCGACTCGTCGAGGCCGAAGAGCACCCCGTGCGAGCGGATCGCGTTCGCGTCACGGTGATCGGCGATCGTCACGGACGCGCACGGGATGACCTTCTCGCGCCACGCGAAGATGTAGATGCCGGGGCGCACCTCCCACACACTGTTCTCGTCGGTGTCTGCGAGGCCGCGCTCGGGGCCGGCGAGGCACTGCCACGAGTACCAGCGCTCCGAGAGATAGACGTGCTCGTATGCGTGCTCCTCGCTGTACACCCACTCGACCCGGCGACCGATGAGGGTCGTGGTGGGTGCCGGCTCGGCTCCTGTCACCGCAGCGCCCTCGATCACCGACGGGGCGAAGACGTGCTGCACGCGGGTGCGGCCCTGCTCGGGTGCAGGCAGGATAACCGAGATGATCGCGAGCGCCCGACCGTGACGCAGATCGACGACCAGCGACACAGCCTCATTCGGCAGATAGTCGTGATGGAACTGCACGAAGTACAGGTCGTCGTCGACTTCGAAAGCCTCGTAGTCGTCGGTGTCGGAGGCGGCTTCCGTGGCGTCCTCCGCGCCCGGGTGGTAGTCCCAGGTCACCGTAGTGTCGGCGAACCGGTGCGAGATGCGGGTTCCTCGTGCGTCGACGACGGTGATCGTCTGACCGCTGAGGGCCGTGGAGTGCGGTGCCTTGTTCGCGTCGAAACCGGGCGCGAGGCCTTCGAGGGGCAGCCAGGTGGAGGTGTCTGCGGGGTTCAGAGTCGTCATCTCTCTCCTTGACGGTGGGGTCTGTGGGGCGTCAGCGGTCGCTGAAGCGCTCGAGGTCGGAGGCGAGTCCTTCGTAGACGGCCGGCTTTGATCGCTTCAGGTAGGCGCCGTAGACGATGCCGCCGATCAACGCGAGCACGAGCAGCAACGGCATGAGTCGGATCGCGAGCTCTTCGGAGCCGGCGACGATGTTGAAGTTCACGACGGCGAGCACCGAGATCGCGGCGATGCCGAGGAACCCGATCCCGGGAGCGATGAACGTGCTCCACCAGCGGGGGTCGCCCTTGCGCCGGAAGTACACGACGATCGAGATCGCCGCGAGTCCCTGCAGGATCAGCACGCTCAGCGTTCCGAACCCCAGCATCGCGGGTACCAGGGTGAGGATCGGGTCGGCTCCGGCGATCGCGAAGATGATAGCGACGAGCGCGGCGAACGAGGCCTGCACGATGCCGGCGAGCTGCGGGGCGCCGTTGGCGCGAGTGCGGGCGAGGGCCTGAGGCAGGATGCGCGAGCGGCCGAGCGAGTAGAGGTAGCGCGTGGCGGAGTTGTGGAACGCGAGCATGGCCGCGAACAGGCTGACCAGCAGCAGAACCATCATGACCGTCGTGAGCGGCCCGCCGAGGTACTGCTGGGACAGCATGAAGATCAGGTCTCCGGTGGGCAGGTGCTCGAGAGCTGTGGCCTGTGCCTGCGCGACGCCGGTCGCGCTGACGACGGCCCAGGTGGTGACGCCCAGGATCACACCGATCGCGATGATCGAGGTGTAGGTGGCGCGGGGGATGGTGCGCAGCGGTTGCTTCGCCTCTTCGCTGAACAGCGCGGTCGCCTCGAAGCCGAGGAACCCGGTGGCGGCGAGCAGCAGACCGATCGGCAAAGATCCCGAGAACACGGCCTCGGGGCTGAATGCGCCGAGGTCGTACCCGGTCTGCACGAGCACCGATACGTCGAAGACGACCAGCATCAGCACCTCGAGCACGAGGCAGACGCCGAGGATCTTCGACGAGAAGTCGACGCCGACCCTCGCGAGGAGGAAGCAGACGGCGATCGACGCCAGACCCCAGATCAACCAGTGGATGTCGAGACCGGTGAGGTCGCGGATGATGTTCTGCATGAAGAAGCCGCTGGTGCCGATGGTGCCGACGACGAAGAAGTTGTAGCCGAGGGTCGCGATGAGCCCGGCGATCAGTCCGCCCGTGCGGCCGAGACCCTTCACGACGAAGGCGTAGAAGCCTCCTGCGTTGACGAGCTGCTTCGACATCTGCGCGTAGCCCACCGCGAACAGCAGCAGGATCACGGCCACGAGGAAGAACGACATCGGTGTGCCGCCTCCGTTGCCGAGCGCGATCGCGAGGGAGGCGACCACCACGATGCCGGTCAGAGGCGCGACGGCCGCGAGGACGAGGAAGACGATCCCGGCGACGCCCAGTGCGCCGGGTCGGAGAGAAGTGTGGTCCTGCTGCGTCGTGGACGCAGATGTCGGGTCTGCCACGTCGGCTCCTTTGCTCGGTGACGGCCGTGGGTGACGGCCTCGACGACGAGAGACGTCGTCGATAGAGCGATTCTGCTCGGGTGGTGCCCGTGGCGGTTGACGCTGAGCGAAGGACGATGGTTCCAGCGCGCACAGCACCCTTCGTCGCATTCACGGAGCGGAGGAGCCGGAGCAGGATGACGGTGAAGACACCGCCGTCCTCGCCGCGTGATCTGGCAGGCGACGGCATCCGAGTGTCGCCGAGCAGCCGCGCGATCAACGGCTCGATCTTCGTCAGTGACTTCGGATTCTCAGCCCGGTCAGGCCCCCCGCCTGATCCCCATCGACCGGATTATCGCGACCAGCGCGGAGCACCGCGCGGGAGCGCAGAAGAACAGGAGCAGACATGGGACTTGCAGTCGGATCCACCGTCTCCGGACGGGTCGTCGTCATCACCGGAGGAGGCACAGGCATCGGTGCGGCGATCGCCGAGCGGTACGCCGCCGAGGGTGCGCACGTCGTCGTCGTCGGGCGCCGCGCCGAACCCCTGCGCGCGGTGGAAGCCGCGGCGGGGGCGCTCCCGATCGTGGCGGATGCCGCCGACACGATGTCTGCTCGCGCCGCCGTCGCCGAGGTGCTCGCCACGTTCGGACGCCTCGACGTGCTCGTCGCCAACGCTGGAGGACACGGGTTCTCGCCCGTCGCCGACACCGATGACGACAGCTGGGATGCTGCCATCCGCGCCAACCTCACGACGGCGTTCATCATGGCCAGGGAGGCGCTCCCCGCGTTGATCGAGGCGAAGGGGCAGATCGTGATCGTCTCGTCGTTGGCGGGGCTGTTCGCGGGGCCATCTGTGGCCGGCTACACCGTGGGGAAGCATGCGCTCATCGGACTCACGCGAACCCTTGCTCGTGATTACGGACGCCAGGGTGTGCGGGTCAACGCGATCTGCCCCGGGTGGGTGCAGACGCCGATGGCCGACGACGAGATGGACGAGTTCGCCACCCACGCCGGGCTGGGATCTCGCGAGGAGGCATACGCCACGGTGACGGCAGACGTGCCGCTGCGTCGACCGGCGCGTCCCGCCGAGATCGCGTCGGTGGTGCGGTTCCTCGGATCGGGGGAGTCGTCCTACGTCACCGGGGCGGTGATTGTGGCTGATGGCGGATCGCATGTCGTGGATGTGCCGACCATCGCCTTCGACCACGCGGGTATGTAGAGGCGTTCTGTCGTTGTCGGCTCTTGATCGTGGTGAGCCCGATCGATCGCTCTTGTCTGGTGATCGTTGTCGACCCTCCCGCGGCCTCTGCCGCGGTTCCTCTCGCTTTCCCTCCGCGGTTCCTCTCGCCGTCCACCGGCATCATTCTGGGAGATTGGAATACGCCGCTGATCTGGGGTAATTCGGCGTGGTTTCGGGTCGTGAATGTCGGTGGTCCCGTGTTGACTTACGGGTATGAACAGCACCGTGGAGCTTCTGGATCGGGTCATCGCCGACCTCGACACGGTGCTGTCCGATGACGCGCTCGCCGGGTTGTCGGATGCGGATCGGGTCACGGTTCTGCAGGGTGCGGGGGCTGTCTTCCGGCGTGCGGAGGCGGTGATCGTCGAGACCGTCGCGACGGGTGATGCGGGTGACCTTCCGCATTCGGTGGGGTGTCGGGGTGTGAATGAGTTGTTGCAGCGGACGGTGCGGGTGGATGTGCGGGGTGCGTCCCGGGTCGACACGGTCGTCGATCTGGTGCGGCGGCCGGTGAGTCTGGCGGGGGAGCGGATGCCGGCGCGGTGGTCGGAGTTGCGGCTCGCGCTGTTGGATGGGGTGGTCGGGGTGGCGGGGTTTCTCGCGGCGACGGGTCCGATCGAGCGGGTGTGGGATCGTCTCAGCGTGGATCAACGGTTGGCGGCGGATGTCGCGTTGGCGGGGTGCGCGCGCGGGCACGGGGTCGACACGGGCGTCGAAGAGGGCGAATCGGGTCCGGCGCCGACGGCGCAGGATTTGAAGGCTCTTGCGGAGGATCTCGCGTCGATGTTCGACCCGGACGGGGAAGAACCGAAGGATGAGGACTCCCGCCGTCGCCGAGGCATCACGATCGGCCGGTTGACGGACGGTGTGCATGCGATCCGGGGGTATCTGACCCCGGACGTCGCGGCACAGCTGCAGCTGATCATGGACGCGATCCTCAACCCCAAGGGTGATGGCCCGCCGATGCCCGGAGTGCACTTCGCCCCCAGCGACGGCGCGGATGCTGGCTCTGGCTCTGGCTGTGACCCTGGCTCTGACGTCGATGCGGATGCGGATCCGTTCAACTCGGATCCGCGGTGCGTGCTCGATGACCGCACCGCGTCGCAGAAACGCCACGACGCTCTGGCGATGGTGTTCGCGATCGCGGCCCGCCACAACGACATGCCCACCCTCGGTGGGGCATCACCGGTGCTCGTCGTCACCGTCGAGGCGAAAGACCTCGCCGGCGGCACGGGCGGCAACGGCGGCTGGGCGACGATCCCCGGATCCGGTGCCCACATCCCTGTCTCGGTCGCCGCGCACGTCGCCTGCGCCGGTTCGATCCAGCGGGTGCTGATGGAGGAGGGCCGGATCATCGGCATCACCACCACCGACCGGGTCTTCACCGTGCACCAACGCCGAGCGATCATCGCCCGCGACAAGGAATGCCTGATCCCCGGCTGTCATGTTCCCGCGTCATGGTGCGAGATCCACCACGTCACCGAACATGCGAGGGGCGGGCCGACGCACACGGACAACGGTGTGCCGTTGTGCTGGTGGCACCACCGATCCCTCGGCACCTCCGGGTGGGAGATCCGCATGGACGAGGGCCTCCCGCAGGTGCGGGGACCGCGATGGTGGGACCCCGACCAACGCTGGCGCACCCCGAGACTCAGCGCTGCCCGACTGACACTCCCCGCGCACCTCGCCCGCGCTGGGTGATGCGGACGAGACCGACGGTCACCGCATCACCGAACCGTGAGCTCGAATCCGTCGGCCGTCGGCACGACAGCCACCTGGGTGAGGTCATCGACATGGAAGGTCGGTTCATGGGAGATCGCGTGAGAGCCCACGCCGATCACCCGCATCCCTGCGGCATGGGCGGCCTGGATGCCTGCGCCCGAGTCCTCGAACACGACACAGTCGGCAGGGTCGACGCCGAGCATCTTCGCGCCCAGCAGGAAGCCCTCAGGATCCGGCTTCGACGCCGACACGTTTTCCGCGGTCACAGTCAGCGAGGGAACGGCGAGACCCGCCTGCCCCATGCGCGCATTCATCAGCGTGAGATCGGCCGAGGTCACGATCGCGTGCGGGTAGGGGAGCAGCGCCGAAAGAAGCTCATCCGCGCCCTCGATCGCGACCACTCCGTCGACGTCCTGGCTCTCGTTCGCCAGCATCACGGCGTTCTCCCGGATGTTGATCTCGTGATCGCGCTCCGGCAGCATGATTGCCATACTCTGATGTCCCTGACGGCCGTGCACGACGCTCAGCACCGTCGCGGGGTCGATCCCGTGCGGCGCGGCCCAGGCCAGCCACAGGCGCTCCACGACGGCCGTCGAATCGACGAGGGTGCCGTCCATGTCGAGCAGGACGGCGCGGGCGCTGATGGTCTCGGTCATCTCCCCAGGCTAGCGCCGCGGCGTCATGTGCTCGTCGACGACCGAGGCCGAGGCGCTGCGGAATCGCCTGTTCGTGCTTCGAATCATCGTCGAGAACCGCGCGTTCAGTGCGCCGCGCGGTACTCGCTGGGGGAGATGCCGAAGGCCGTCTTGAACGCGCGGCTGAAGTGCGCGGCGTCCACGAACCCCCAGCGTGCGGCGATGGCCGCGACGGGGCGGTCGGCGAGCATCGGGTCGAGCAGATCGCGTCGGCACTGCTCGAGGCGCCGCGTGCGGATCCACGTCGAGACCGTCACACCCTGCTCCTGGAACAGCCCGTGCAGGTGTCTCGTCGAGATGAAGTGCGCCGACGCGATCGAGGCGGGCCCGAGGTCGGTCGAGGCGAGGTTGCGGTCGATGTACGAGCGGATGCGCTGCACGAGCGCGCGGTGCGGATCGGCCGACACCTCGTCGAGCCCGAGTTCTCGCGTGAAGACGGTCGTGACGAGGTCGAGGGCGCTGTGCGCCAGTCGTGCGCCGGTGGTTCCGGCGAGCTGATCGAGGTTGCCGGCGAGCTGTGTGAGGTAGGGCACGACCATTCCGCCGAGCCCGCCCTGCCCCGAGATCCGCACGGCCGTGAGTTGACCGACCATGTCGGCCGGAAGGCTGATCAGGTGCTTGGGGAACATCACGACCATGGTGCGGAAGTCGTCGTCGAACACGAGGGAGTACGGGCGATCGGTGTCGTACACGGCCAGGTCGCCCGCCTGCAGCACGGCTTCGCGGTCGTCCTGGATCAGCATCCCGGTTCCGGCGAGCATCAGGCTGAGCTTGAAGTAGGACCTGTCGCTGCGGGCGATCAGCTCTGGGGTGCGTTCGACGACATGCGAGGTCGCGCGCACCTCGTTCACGTGCACCTCGTCGACGGATGCTCCGCGGATCACCCCTCGGAAGTGGTCGGGACCGTTGGTCGAGACCTGAAGGGGGACGAACGACTCCGACACCGCGGCCCGGAACTCGCTGATATTGCGCGCGATGAGCGTGGATACCGACTCGGCGGGGGCTGCGGGCACACCGTTCATGACTGATCACCTCGGGTGGTGGAACGACGACGTTGTATACGATCCGTTCCGTGATGCTATCACCGGCGTGGCCGCGCAGCGAGGCTTCTATGATGTGCTCGGAGGCTGACGATGCGATATCTCGGTGAGAAGGTCATGCAGATCCTGCGTCAGCTGCGCGGTCCCGACACATCGGATGCCGTGTTCGAGGCGACAGCACTGATCGTCGGCGCCGTCTTCTTCGTGCTCGGCTTCGTGATCGGGTGGCCGGTCTTCTGGGGTCGGGAGATGGCGATCAGCGGGGCGGGATCCATCGGGATCTTCGCCGCAATCGGTGGGGCCGTCACTGCTCTGCTGGCATTCGGTCTAGGGCGGCTCGTCGTCCGCCCGGCGGTCGTGGCGCCCGACGGCACGAGAGACGGATTCAGCGTGCCCGGCGATCGGCTTCGCTGGTACGACCTCGCCGCGATCGCCTTCGCGCACGTGGCGATCGCGTACCTGGGCTGGCTCGGCATCGCCGAGCTTCTCGAGCGCAGCTTCACGGACGCGCCGGTCTTCGCCTTCCCCGGAGCAGTCCTGGTCGCGGTGGCGTTCGCACTCACCGCTTACGTGACGTTCCTCAGCGCCGTCGCGCTCACGCCGACCGTCCTGTCGCTGGTGCTCGCGGTGTTCCTCGTGGTCGGCGCGTTCGCCGCGATGCTCGCGTCCAGCGACGTGCACTGGTGGCGCGACAACCTCTCGGCTCTGGGCATGAGCACGAACAGCGCCTCCGTCGCCTTCAACGTGACGCTGGTGATCGCCGGTGTCATGGTCACCACGATCTCGCGCTACGCGACGGCGGGGCTGCCGATCGACGACCCCATCGATCGGCGGGGCCGGTTCGTCGTGCGGGGCGGTCTGATCCTGATGGGCATCTTCCTCGCCTGCGTCGGGATCTTCCCCGTCGACGAGTTCTTCCTCGTGCACAACACGGTGGCCACCGGGATGGTGGTGGTGTTCGCCGTCGTCGTCGTGGGGCTGCCGTGGTTCCTCCGAGCGATCCCGCGGGTCTTCGTCGCGTTCGGGTGGGCCTACGTGCTGGTGATCGTCCTGCTCGCCGCGTTCTTCGCCGTGGGCTATTACAACCTCACCGCGGTCGAGCTGATCGCCGCCGTGCTGATCTTCAGCTGGATCATCGTGTTCCTGCGCACCGCGGGTTCGGTCGGCACCGAGCACCGCGGCGACCCCGTGCCCGCCTGAGGCCCGCGCGTCAACGCAGCGTCTGCGTGGCCTCGGCCGTGCGCTGCAACGCGTGCACGGAGTGGGCGTGGCGTTTCTGGGCCACGCCCACGAACAGGCAGTCGACCAGAGCGAGCTGGGCGATCCTGCTGACCATGGCGCCCGCCCGGAAGCGCGGTTCGCGGGCGTGGCTGAGCAGCGAATGGTCGACCTCGGCCGCGATCGGGGAATCGGATGCTCCGGTGATGCCGATCGTGGTGCTCGCCGCGGATCGTGCCGTCTGCACGAAGTGCAGCGTCTCGCGCGTCGTGCCCGAGTGGGAGAAGGCGATCGCGACCGTCTTCCTGGCTCCGAGCGCGGCCGCTGCGCTCGCCTCGTGCGCGTCGGTGAGGACGATCGCGGTATGCCCGATGCGCAGCAGCTTGTGGCCGAGGTCCGCCGCGACCAGACCGCTCGCACCGATGCCGAAGAGCAGGATGCGATCGGCCTCGTCTACCGCGTCGACGGCGGCTGCGAGCACGTCGTAGTCGAGGCCGGCGATCGTCTCCTCGATCGACAGGAGCTCGAGCGCGGCGACCTTGGCGGTGGCCTCGCGGAGCGAGTCCGCCGAGGAGATCTCCGAGCCGAACCCCGACGAGGCGGGGAACTGCGCGGACTCCCGGCCGAGTTCGGTGGCCAGGGCCATCCGGAGAGCCGCATAGCCGTTCACGCCGATCGCTCGACAGAAACGTACGACGGAGGCGACCGAGGTGGCGCACACGGACGCGATCTCGGTGATCGTGCTGTCGACGACGATGCGCGGATCATCGGAGATCGTGCGGGCGATGCGGGCGAGCGACGGTGGCAGCGTCTCGGCCGCCGTGGCGATCGTCGTCTGGATGCTCATTGCTCTCCTGCGTCGAGGCTGGTCCCGGTCTGAACAATTCTTTCATGACTGTCTCTACATGCGTAGACTATTTCCATGCCTTCTCCGCGCGCCGTCATCGCCGTCGATCTCGGCAAGTCGCGGTGCCGCGCAGTGCTCTTCGAACCGAGCGCTCATGCTGCGGACCAGAAGGGGCAGGGTCCTCGCCGCCCCCTCTACGACGGTGTCGGAGCGCCCGGTCTCGCGTCCTCCGACGGCGTGGACGCCGCGCTCGAGGCCATTCTTCCGCTGAGCGCTCATCTCGATCAGTCGGTCGCCGCCGTGTCGATCGGCGCGGCCGGTGCGTGGACGGCGCCGACTGCGGCAGCCGCGCTCGCCCGGCGACTCCGCGCCGAGCTCCACGCACCGGTAGTCGTGACGTCTGACGTGGTGTCGGCTCACGCCGGCGCGCTCGGCGGGTCGCCCGGGGTGCTCCTCATCGCCGGTACAGGAGCCGCGGCGCTCGGCCTCGGCGCGGAAGACGGCGCCGACAGCGATGGCGATGGGGTCGACCGCCGTGAGGGTGCCAGGCTCGTCGACGGCTGGGGGCCCGAGCTCGGTGACCTCGGCAGCGGCTCCTGGCTCGGGCGAGAGGCGCTGCGCGCGGTGCTGCGAGCCTCCGTCGATCTGGGGCCGTCGACGGTGCTGACCGATGCCGTGAAGAGTCCGGTGGGTACCCCGTCGGCGATTCCTGCGTGGCTGGCGAGCACCGCTCCGCTCGCACGACGCCTCGCGACACTCGCGCCCCTCGTGCTCGACGCTGCGGAATCGGGTGATCGCACCGCCGGTGAGATCGTCGCCGAGGGCATCCGTCTTCTCGTCGCCTCGGCCGTCGCGGCCGGCCCCGCGTCTCGTCCGGTCGCGCTGCATGGCGGACTGACCGACCACCTCTGGTTCCGCGCGGGTCTCGAGGCCGCCCTGTGTTCGGGCGGGCGCGACGTCGTGCCGCCCGCGGGTGACGCTCTCGACGGCGCACTCCTGCTCGCCGAGCGCACCGATCTTCCCCATGAAAGGTTCGTCCACCGTGCCGAATGACCCCTCCAGATTGAACGACCTCCTCGACGTGCTGTCGACGCTCGGAACCGAAGCATCCTCGCCCGAGCGCGGCGATCTCGACCTGCTCGACACGATCGAACTCGTGAACCGGATGAACGCCGAGGACCGCCGCGTCCCTGAAGCGGTCGCCGAATGCAGCGGCGAGATCGCTGCTGCCGTCGACGGCATCACGGCGCGCTTCCGCGAAGGAGGACGCCTGATCTACATCGGTGCCGGTACAGCCGGACGCATAGGGGTGCTCGACGCCAGCGAGTGCCCTCCCACCTTCGGCACGGATCCGTCGATGGTCGTCGGGCTCATCGCCGGAGGCGAGACGGCCATCCGATCCGCGGTCGAGAACGCCGAGGACGACGCCGAGGCCGCGGGCCTGTCACTGCGTGAGATCGGGCTGACCGAGCGCGACACGGTCGTCGGGATCTCCGCCTCCGGGCGCACACCGTATGTCGTGGGAGGGCTGGAGTTCGCCCGTGGTGTCGGCGCGCTCACCGTAGCGATCGCCTCGAACGCGGCGTCCGACATCGGCGCGGAGGCGGACATCGCAATCGAGGTGGTCACGGGCCCCGAGTTCATCTCGGGCTCGACGCGTCTGAAGTCGGGAACGGCGCAGAAGCTCGTCGTGAACATGCTGACCACGCTGTCGATGATCAAGCTCGGCAAGACGCATCGCGGGGTGATGGTCGACCTGCTCGCGACGAACGAGAAGCTTCACGCTCGTTCGATCCGCACGGTCACCGAACTCACCGGTTCCACGGTCGAGGAGGCCGCCGCCGCCCTGGTCTCGGCGGACGGGTCGGTCAAGCTCGCGATCCTGATGCTGTCGACCGGGGCACCGGCGGATCGCTCGGCTCAGGCACTCCGTGATGCGGACGGCGTCCTGCGCGTCGCGATCGCCGAGCTCTCGTGAGGGGCACCCTCGATGCGTGCTTCCGCCGGGGAGCGCCCGACGAGAGCGACGCCGCGCACCCGGGCTCGGGTCAATGGTCGCAGGTGCAGGATCCGCCACCACCGCAGCATCCGGGCGCTGTCGAGCCGTGCGCCTGAGATGACGGGGGCACGTCCATGGCGGGGTTCTGGTCGAGGAAGCCGTTCGGCGTGAACCGGAACCCGGCATAGTCGACGGGCATGATCGGCCAATCCTCGGTGCGGGGGAAGTGGGTCAGTCCGAACGTGTGCCACAGCACGATGTCCTCGCCGTCGAGCGAGCGGTCACCGGCCGAGTACTCGGGCAGACCGGATCCGCCCTGGTGCGCGTTGGGGTACCGACCGGCCGGCCAGTTCTGCCCCTGCTCGTGCTGCGTCGCCCACAGATGCTTGGTCGCGAACGTCGCGCGCGCCGCGACGGACGACGCGGGATCCGCCATCAGCAGCGCCGTCGGCTCGGGGATCAGGTGGTACGCGGTAGGGCGTCCGACGTGGTTCGTGCGGGTCGTGCTCTGCACCTCCCAGGCGCGTGCGACCGAGGTGTCGGCCTCGCGCTGGGCCTCGAGCTCCGTGCGGAGCTGCGTCTCGGACCAGGTGAACGCGTTGCCGAACGGATTGTCCGGACCCATCGGGATGCGCTGCGCGTCGATCTCGAAGAGACGGTTCTCGTCGCCGTCGATCGCGACGTCGAGTCGAGCGCAGAACAGGTGCTGATGCACGGGGGCGAACACGCCGGGCGCGAGCTCGGTCGCGTGCTTCTGCCGCACGCCGGGCTCGCCGGCTCCGGCGAACACGATGCCGGTCGCCTTAGCCACGACCTCGATCGAGCCGTCGAGCGAGAAGTTCCAGTAGAAGCCGTAGTCGTAGTTGCCGATCGTCGAGAAGTACGAGATCACGAAACGGCGCGAGCGGCGAACGTCCGAGCGCCCGGCGAGGTCGGTGTGCTTCCAGAGGATTCCGTAGTCCTCCTCGTGCATGCAGACGACATTCGGGATGCGCACGGGGTTGCCGTGGTCGTCGGCGACGTAGCCGTCGAGGTAGCGGATCACCCCCAGGCAGTCGCAGCCCAGCTCGAGATGGTTCGCGTTCTTGCCGAGCAGGTACTCGCCGGCGTCGAAGTAGCTGATCCAGAATCGGCCCGGAGCGGTGTCGCCGTATGGCACGACCATCTCGGGCACGCTCGCCCGGCTGAGCACCGACCGGCCGTCGAAGGCGACGTCGTGCAGCACGAGTCCCTCGCGGGCGTTGAAGCTCACTCGCATCGACCAGTTCTCCCACTCGACGAGGGAACCGGTGACCGCGAAGCTCGGTCCCTCCGGCTGCGTGATCTCGATCGGCTTGAGGGTCGTCCGCGCCGCGCCCTGCACCTCGGGGTAGTAGTTGCCGTGGCCGGCGGGCACCGGCACGTCGCCCTCGTCGTCGATACGGATCACGCTGCCCGCGGTCAGATCGATGTGCACCACGAGGCCTTCGACCGGATGCGCCCAGGGTGAGTCGTTCTCGTCGTACTTCAGGAAGGTGAGCGAGCGGATCACTCGGCGCCCCACCTCGTCTGCCCGGCCGGTGTATCCCGGCGCGAGGGGCCCGCAGAAGGCGAGCTCCATGTGCTCTGCGAGACCGCGCCGCGTCATCGCGGCCTGCCATTCGGGGGATGCCTTGACGATCTCCTCGGCACGGCCGTACTCCTCGAACAGGTACTGCGGTTGTCCGTACGGCGGGGCATCGTTCGGCACTCGCTCGGTGCGAAGAACCTCGCCGCGGGTGATCGAGACGATGACCTCGGTCGCGGTGCCCGTCGCCATGTCGAGCAGCGTGGCGTCGATGCGTCGGTCGATGGGCGCGCCGGGCTTCCACGTAGCGAGCTCCTGCTTGGTGGGCTCGTCCGGCAGGAGCATCGGCACACGCACGGTCTCGCCGAGCAGGCCGGCGGACTCGAGCACGGCTCGGGCCGCGGCGATCTCGTCGCCGGTGAGCGGGTCGAGCGGGTGCGGTGTGGCGATCCGGTCGATCGTGACGGGCTGGGGGTGGGACATCGTCGTACCTCACTATTTCGAGCGAGTGCTCAATAAACGGGTTGGCAAGATGGTACGCCGATGGGGTCGACGCGCACAAGAGCGTCGGCAAGAGGATTCCGGTGCGAGACGAGCGGGTGGCCGGCTGCGGGCGGAGGCGAATGCTCAGGCGCGCCAGGGGGAGAGGATGCTGTCGAGCACTGCGAGGTGCGCTTCGGCGCCGTGGGGCTCGGTGACCTCGAGCACCTGCTGCCCGTAGGTGATCGAACGCAGCAGCGACATGAGCGCGTGCTTCGGCGTCGCGGGCGACAGCTCGCCGTCGGCGACGGCTTCATCGAGGGACTCGCTGATGCCGTCCTGCCAGGTGGCGAATGTCGGCGAGCCGGCATCCGGGCTGGAGGCGAGTGCGGCGAGGCGGCCCCAGAAGCCGACCACCACGTGGGCCTCGGTACGCGTGCCGTCATCGACGGGAAGGACCTCGCGCATCAGGGCGTCGAGTCTGTCGAGCCCGCGCAGCCCGGTGGTCGCCGACCTGATCCGCTCGTCGGTGCGGCGGGTGATCTCGGCCGCCGCGGCGCGCACGACGTCGTCGAATCCGTCGAAGTAATGCCAGAGCGACCCCGTCGCCACGCCGAGCTCTTTGGCCACGGCGCGAGACGACACCGCCTCGTGTCCGTCGCGTGCTGCCACGGCGAGCAGCGCCTCGGCGATCTGCCGTCGGCGCTCATCGTGATCTACGACGCGGGGCACCAGCCCATCCTGCCGTATCGCAGCGGGCCTAGCTATTTTGAGCGAGTGATCAATATAATCCGAGTCGTGGATCACATCATCCCCGCAGGTTCGTGGCTGACGGCTCTTGCCGCCGTCGTCTCGGCCGCGGCCTGCGTGGCCGCCTGGCGTGCGGTGCCCTGGCAGGGGAGGCAGAGCTCGCTGGTCATGGCGGCGGCGATGATCGTGATCGCGGGCGTCGGCGGCGGCGTGGGGACCGCCCTGGTGCTCGGTGCAGTGCTGCTGCTCTCGGCGATGCTCGGCACCGTCGGTGTGCGTGGCACTCCTTCTGCGGCGTCGTGCTGTCATCGGGCGCTGGTGTCGCTCGTCATGGCCCTCTGCGCTTTCGACGGCGCGTCGACAGGTGAAGCGGTCGCGGGTGGCACGGGCCACGGCGGGCACGGGGCGGATGGACTCCTCTCGGGCCTCACGATCGTCGGTGTCATCGGCGTCGTGCTCTGGACGGTAGCGGCGGAGTGGCTTGTCGAACCGGCGCATCGCGGCCGGACCGCGCGACTGCTCACCGTCGAGTCCTGGGCGATGGCGGCCGGCGTCGCGGTCATGGCGGTGGGGTTCTGAATCGTCATCGCCGACCTCGAGGCAGGCGGGGGAGGACGGTGGCTCAGTGCGTTCCACCGAACTCGATCAGCACCACCCCCAGGGCGATCAGCGCGACGCCGATCGCCATCAGCACCGAGAAGTGGTCCTTGAAGATCGCGCGGCCGAGGATCGCCGTGATCGCGACACCGGCGGCGGCCCACACGCCGTAGGCGACGCCCACAGGCATCCCCATCGCGAGGATCGTGCCGAGCAAGGTGAACGCGGCGAGGTAGCCGACGACGATCACCGGGATCCACCGCCTGCGACGGAGACCTTCGGATGCGCGCAGGCTGAGAGTGGCGGTCACCTCGCTCGCGATCGCGAGGGCGAGGAGCACCCAGGTCATGACGCCACCTCGGCCGGTGCCTCGCGCGTGTGGGATCCGAGTTCGACGAGCAGCACCCCTACGACGATCGCCCCGATCCCGATGATCTGCACCGGTCCGAGCAGCTCGCCGAAGAGCGCCGTGCCCATGATCGCGGTGAGCACGACGCCGATGGCCGACCAGATGCCGTAGGCCACGCCCACCGGCATCCCGCGATCCAGCACGATCGACAGCAGCCACAACGACCCCGCGTAGCCGATCACGACCGGGATCAGCCAGAGCGGATGGGCGAACCCCTCAGCGGCGCGCAACGACAGAGTGGCGCTGACCTCGAGCACGATCGCGAGCAGCAGCGGGGGCCAGGCCGATCGGCGAGGGCGATCTGTCATCGGGGGCCTTTCGACGAGGTGTGCGCGGGGATGCGTGGGAGAGAACGCGTCGGATGCTCGCACGATTCCCTGTCTCGTCGGTGAACGACGGGCGGGAGGCCGCGATTTCAGAACCCTCGCGCACGGCGCGTACCCTGGATGCATCCCCCGAAGCACACCCGGCCATCTCGCGCGCCGGCGACCTCGGCGCGCTCACACATGCAAGGACGCAGATGAACGTTACCGCCGCACCCCACGACGACTGGACGGCGAGAGAAGAGCTGGCCGAGCGGATGATCCCGCTCATCGGCGCACTCAAACGCGAACGTGACGTGGTCACCTCGCTGCACGGACACCGACTGCTGGGGCTCTCCGCCACGGGCATCGTCGAAGTGCACGACCGGGTCGCGCAGCTCGGGCACGAACGACTCGAGGTCGATGAGACCCTCGCGGTACTCGAGGGCGTCCACGAGCTCGCACCCGGCGCTTCCTCTCTCGACCTCGCCCGCCTCGTCGCAGGGCACGGTGACAGCGACCTGCCGCTCGACGCCTACCTGGCCGAGGCGCTCGCGCCCGCTGTCGGCGCAGTCGCCGCGGCTCCCACCGACGTCGTGCTCTACGGTTTCGGCCGCATCGGCCGGCTGCTCGCGCGCATCCTGATCGCCCACAACGGCGGGGGCAGCGGTCTGCGCCTGCGAGCGATCGTCGTGCGACGCGGCTCGGACAACGACCTCGTCAAGCGCGCCTCGCTGCTGCTGCGAGACTCGGTGCACGGCCGGTTCGCCGGGTCCGTCACCGTCGACGAAGACGCCGAGCAGATCATCGCGAACGGCACCCGCATCCAGGTCATCTACTCCGACGACCCCTCGACGATCGACTACACGGCATACGACATCCACGACGCGATCGTCGTCGACAACACCGGGCGCTGGCGCGACGAGGCAGGGCTCAGCCGCCACCTCGAATCCACGGGTGTCGCACGAGTGCTGCTCACAGCCCCGGGCAAGGGGGCATTGAAGAACATCGTGCACGGCATCAACGACGGCACGATCGAACCCGACGACCGAATCGTCACCGCGGCGTCGTGCACCACGAACGCGATCACGCCCGTGCTCAAGGCGATCGACGAGGCGTACGGCATCGTGCGCGGTCACGTCGAGACGGTGCACTCGTTCACCAACGATCAGAACCTGATCGACAACTTCCACAGCGGTGACAGGCGGGGTCGCTCCGCGGTGCTGAACATGGTGATCACCGAGACCGGAGCCGCGAAGGCCGTCGCACGGGCTCTCCCCGAACTCGAGGGCAAGCTCACCGGATCCGCGATCCGCGTGCCCACTCCCGACGTCTCGCTGGCCGTGCTGCACCTGAGCCTCGAGCGCCCCGCGGTCAAGGACGAGCTCAACGACTACCTTCGCCGTGTCTCGCTGCACTCGAAGCTGCGTCAGCAGATCGATTACGTCGAGAGCCCTGAGGTGGTCTCGACGGACTTCGTCGGATCGCATCGCGCCGGGATCGTCGACGGGCTCGCGACCATCGCGAACGGCACCGACATCGTTCTCTACGTCTGGTACGACAACGAGTACGGATACTCCTGCCAGGTGATCCGGGTGCTCGAGGTCATGGCGGGGTCGCACCCCGTCGTGCTCCCGGAGCGTCGTGAGGTCACACTGCACGGATGAGTGCACGACGTCGGTCCTGCCCGGCATGATGAGGGCATGACGTCCGCATCACTGCTGTCCGAGCGTCTGCGCTCGCATCGACTCACGGCACCCGCACGCGCGGTGTCCGACGCCGCGGCGCACATGCTCGCGGTGCAGAGCCAGGACTTCACCGCCGGACGCTGGGCTCTCGCGGCGCGCACACGCAACGGGCCGACGCTGAGCGTGGTCGATCGCGCCTTCGACCGGGGGGAGCTGGTGCGCGCGTGGACGATGCGCGGAACCCTGCACATCATCCCGGCCCGCGATCTGCGCTGGGTGCTGTCGGTGACCGGCGACCGACAGCGCCAGCAGGCGGCAGGAAGGCGACGCGATCTCGGGATCGACCGGACGATGGTCGACGCCGCCGTGGCTGCCGTGGTCCCGCGGCTGAGCGACGGCGGCCTCACGCGCACCGAGATGTTCGAGGTCTTCTCCGGTATCGGCATCGACCCGGGCGGGCAGTGCGGCATCCACCTGCTGAGCGAACTGACCCTCGACGGCCTGATCTGCCAGGGACCGGTCGTCACTCGAGAGCGGGTGAGCCGCGAGCAGCGCTTCGTGCTCGTCGAACAGCACATACCCGAGCATGCGGCGCCGGACGACCCACTCGCAGAGCTCTTCGTTCGCTACGTCGACGGGCACGGGCCGGTCGGGGTCGCCGACTTCGCCTGGTGGTCGGGGCTCACGCTCGGCCAGTCACGAGAAGCGCGCGACAGAGCCGCGGGCAGGGTGGTCGAGATCGAGGAGGGCCTGTTCGTGTCGGGCGCTCGCCCCCGTCGCTCGTCCCCCGTCGCCGACGTGCTCGCGCTCGGAGCCTTCGACGAGTACTACATCTCGTATGCCGACCGCACGGCGGTCTGCGCGCCCGAGCATCTCGCGTTGGTCGGACCGGGCAAGAACGGCATGGTGCGGGCGACGATCATCGCCGACGGCCGGGTGATCGGATGCTGGACGCACGCGAGTGCCTCACTCGGCTCGGCCCCCGAACTCTTCGTGGCGGACGCCGACGACGAAGCGGTGCGCAGCGCTCTCGCCCGATTCACGCGCTTCCTCGACGGCTGATCCGGTCTGCCGCGGCTCAGGTCACTCGCTCGCGTGTCGCCCGAGGAAGTTGTAGACCTCGTTGTCGTCGACACCCGGGAAGGCGCCGCGGGGGAGCGGCGAGAACATATGCGTGTGCACGCGCGCGCTCGGCCAGGCCTTGCCGTTCCAGCGCTCGGTGAGATCGGCCGAGGGGCGCCGGCAGCAGGCCTCATCAGGACACGTCGATACGGCGCGGTCCGTCGTCTCGCGTCCGCGCCACCAGCGGGCGTCATCGAAGGGCACGCCCACCGTGATCGAGAACTCGCCGTCGGTCGCGGCGCCGGTCTGGGTGGAGCACCAGAAGGTGCCGGAGGGCGTGTCGGTGTACTGGTGGTGCTCGTTCGTGCGGTTCTGCTGGGTGAATGCCGCCCGCGCCTGGAACTTCCGGCATACGCGCTGACCCTCCACGGCGCCGGTGACATCCATGGGCAGGGGGAGGTCGTCGTTCTCGTACACCCGTGTGATCGCGCCGGTGCCGTCGACGCGGAGGAAGTGCAGCGACATGCCCAGGTGCTGCGTGAGCAGGTTCGTCATGCGCATGCCCGCGGCCTCGTGCGTGACGCCGAACGCGTCGCGGAAGTCCTCCACAGCGAGGTTGCGGTCCTTCTTGGCCTGCTGCAGGAAAGCCACGGATGCCGTCTCGGGCATCAGGCAGGATGCGGCGAAGTAGTTGATCTCGAGTCGCTGCTGCAGGAAGTCGGCGTAATCGGTGGGAGGGGTGTGTCCGAGCAGGCGGTGCGCCATGGCCTGCAGGGCCATCGACCGGAGGCCGTGTCCACCGGGGATCGACGCCGGCGGCAGGTAGATGCGGCCGTTCTCGAGATCGGTCACCGACCTGGTCGAGTGCGGCAGGTCGTTGACATAGATCAGCTCGAAACCGAGCTTCTCGGCCATGATGCTCACGGTGCGGTGCGTGAGCGCACCCTGCACGTGTCCGGCCGAGCGGAGCTGCTTCTCGGCGAGTCTCTCGATGTCCCCGAGGTAGTTGTGCTGCGCGCGCATGCGCAGCCGAAGCTCGGTGTTGGCCCGTCGCGCCTCTTCGGGTGTCGCGATCGCCTCACGTTCTCGTCGCTGCAGCTCACGATGCAGACCGAGCATGGATTCGATCGTCTCATCGCTCATTCCCTTGGTGACGCGCACGGGCGCGACACCGAGCTGGCGGAACACCGGGCTCTCCTGCGCGCGTTCGAGCTCGATCTCCAACGCGGCCCGGCGGTTCGGCGGCTCGCCCGAGATGAGATCCGTGACCTGAGTGTCGGTGGCCTGCGCGATGGCCTGGAGCAGCGACAGCTTCGGCTCGCGCTTGCCGTTCTCGATCAGGCTCAGCTGCGATCCCGCGACCCCGACGAGTGCGCCGAGCTCATCGAGCGTGAACCCCTTCTCGAGGCGGTGATGCCTGATGCGGTGACCGAGAGTCGCGAGGTGGATGCCGGAAGGAGCCATTCCTTGATCTTAGCGAAAGAAAGACGATTCTTAATGGCATGAATGACCGAAAGTCACCCTCGGAGCGGAAGAAGATGGGACAAACGCCCCTCACTTCAAAGGAGTAGTCATGGCGATCGCCGAAGTCTTCACCCCCCGAGCCGCATCCGTCGCACCGGTGCGCACCTTCGGGACGGCTCCGACGTATGACACCCCTGCGATGGCCGAGCTCTCCGCATGGGTCCATGAGATCGCCACCCTCACACAACCCGCCTCGATCCACTGGGTCGACGGTTCGCGTGCCGAGAACGACTGGCTGCTGCGAGGCCTCGTCGACGAGGGCAAGCTCATCAAGCTCAACCCGGAGTGGCGCCCCGGCTCGTACCTCGCCCGCTCGCACCCCAGCGACGTGGCCCGCACCGAGGGCCGTACCTTCATCTCGTCGGAGAGCGAAGAGGATGCAGGGCCCACCAACAACTGGGCGCCGCCCGCCGAGATGCGCGAGAAGATGACCGAGATCTTCGAGGGGTCGATGCGCGGTCGCACGATGTTCGTCGTCCCGTTCTCGATGGGTCCCGTCGGAGGCCCGCTCTCGCACATCGGAGTCCAGGTCACGGACAGCGCCTACGCCGTCGCCTCCATCGGCATCATGACCCGTGTCGGCGATGCCGTCACGCGTCAGATCGCCGACGGAGCGCCGTGGGTGAAGACGGTCCACTCTGTCGGGGCCCCGCTCGCCGCGGGTGAGGCCGACGTCGAATGGCCGTGCAACGACGACAAATACATCGTGCACTTTCCCGAGACTCTCGAGGTCTACTCGTTCGGTTCCGGCTACGGTGGCAACGCGATCCTCGCCAAGAAGTGCTTCGCGCTGCGCATCGCCTCGGTGATCGCCCGCGACGAAGGCTGGCTCGCCGAGCACATGCTGCTCATCCGCGTGATCGACCCTGCGGGCAAGGCCTACCACGTCGCTGCGGCATTCCCCTCGGCGTGCGGCAAGACGAATCTCGCCATGCTGCGACCGACCATCCCCGGCTGGCGCGTCGAGACGCTCGGCGACGACATCGCGTGGATCCGTCCGGGTGAGGACGGCCGCCTCTGGGCGATCAACCCCGAGGCCGGCTTCTTCGGCGTCGCGCCGGGAACCGGCGAGTCGACCAACGTGACGGCCGTCGAGACGCTGTGGGGCAACACGATCTTCACGAACGTCGCGCTGCGCCCCGACGGAGACGTGTGGTGGGAGGGCCTGACCGATCAGGCGCCCGCGCACCTCGTCGACTGGGAGGGCAACGACTGGACGCCGGACTCCGACCGCCCCGCCGCACACCCGAACTCGCGCTTCACCGTCTCGGCCGCGCAGTGCCCGCAGATCTCCGAGGACTGGGAGGAGGCGGTGCCGCTCGACGTCATCCTCTTCGGCGGACGCCGGGCGACCAACGTTCCACTGGTCGTCGAGGCGACCGACTGGACGCACGGCGTGTTCCTCGGGTCGAACATCTCGTCGGAGCGCACGGCCGCGGCCGAGGGCAAAGTCGGCGAGCTGCGCCGCGATCCGTTCGCGATGCTCCCGTTCTGCGGCTACAACATGGCCGACTACTTCGGCCACTGGCTGACGGTCGGACGAGGTCTGCGGTTCGATCGCGCACCCCGCATCTTCCAGGTCAACTGGTTCCGTCGGGGCTCCGACGGCCGGTTCCTGTGGCCCGGGTTCGGCGACAACTCGCGCGTCGTCGACTGGATCATCCGCCGCATCTCCGGTGAGGTGTCCACCGTCGACAGCCCGATCGGTCGCCTGCCTCTCGTCTCGGACCTCAACCTCGACGGCATCGATGTTCCCGAGGCTGATCTCGACGAGTTGTTCTCGGTCGACACCGAGGCGTGGAAGACCGAGGCCGACCTCACCGAGGAGTTCTACGACACTTTCGGTGACAAGGTTCCGGCCGCGCTCCGCGCCGAGCTGGCGTCGCTGCGCTACAGGCTCGACAAGGCCTGACACAGACCGGGCGCCGGTTCGGGGGAGCCGGCGCTCTATGACCCCAGATCCCCCTACCCCCAGACCGCGAAGGCGGGATGGCTGAGGCGAACCCATGGCTGAGTGGTCTCTGACATCCCGCCTTCGCGCATTTCTCTGGGGCGTTGACCCCGTTCAGGCGAGCAGCTGGTGGCGTGCGAGGTCGCGGTAGAGCGGCGTCGACTCGATCAGCTCGGAATGTGTGCCCTGGCCGACGACAGCGCCGTCCTGCAGCACCACGATGAGGTCGCTGTCGATGACGGTCGACAGCCGGTGCGCGATCACGATCAGCGTGCGGTCGGTGGAGACCGCATCGATCGCCTCGCGCATGCGCTGCTCGTTCACGCCGTCGAGAGACGACGTCGACTCGTCGAGCAACAGGATCGGCGCATCGGTGAGCAGCGCGCGGGCGATCGCCAGGCGCTGACGCTCTCCGCCCGAGAGCATCACGCCGTCCTCGCCGACGGGGGCCTCGAGGCCCAGAGGGTCGCGTTCGAGCACGTCGCCCAGGTTCACGGCGCGCAGCACTCGCCGGCAGGCCTCGTCCGAGGCGTTCGGCGAGGCGAGGCGCAGGTTGTCGCCGAGGGTTCCGGCGAGCGTGGGGGCGTCCTGCTCGACATAGCCGAACTGCGCGCGCAGCTCGTCGCGCGGATAGGTGCGCGAGTCGTGGCCGTAGAGACGGATCGATCCGCCCGTCGGATCGTAGAAACGCTCGACGAGAGACAGGATCGTGCTCTTGCCTGCTCCACTGGGGCCGACGAGTGCGACGCGCGCGCCGCGGGGTACGCCGAACGAGACTCCGCGCAGGACCTCGCGCTCAGCCGGGGCGGCCGGGTCGTCGGTCGGCTCGAGGTGAGCGTCGGCGAGTAGCGTCTGCGCCTCCTTCGCCGCGGCCAGCCGTGCCGCGACCACGTTCTCGGGGTAGCGGAAGCGGACGTCGCGGAATTCGATCGCGGGGGCGTGAGGGTCCGCCTCGTCGCGAGGGAAGGAGGCGGCGATCTCGGCGTCGTGCTCGGTCTCGACCGGCAGGTTCAGCACCTCCTGGATGCGGCCGAGTGCTCCGAGCGCCTGGTTCACAGAGGTGATCGCTCCGAACGTGGTCGCGAGCGGCATCACGAGCATGAACAGGAACAGGATGAACGTGATCAGCGACGCGATCGTGATGGTGCCCGCGGCGACCCTGAGGCCGCCCACGCCGAGGACGACGAGGAGCGAGACCTGCAGCGCCACTCCGGCGATCGGAACCACGAGCGACGAGATCTTCGCGATGCGCACGCCGATGCCGTAGGCCTCGGAGGCGAGGACGGACACCGTCTGGGTCTCGCGTTCGGTCGCCCCTGAGGCGCGCACGGTGCGGATCGAGCTCACGGCGCGCTCGACGCCGGAGGCGAGTTCTCCGACCTTCTCCTGCTGCGCGGTGGATGCCGTGCGGATGCGGCCGCTGAGCGCTGTGACGACGACGACCGAGGCGCCGATCACGACGACGATCAGCAGCAGCAGCACGGGGTCGATCACGAGCATCGCGATCAGCGCGCCGAGGAACAGGATCGCGCTGCCGACGGCATCCGCCAGCCCCTGGGTGAGCACGGCGTACAGCAGCGTGGTGTCGGTCCCGACACGCGAGACCAGGTCGCCGGTGCGACGGGCGTCGAACTCGCTGATCGGCAGGTGCAGGATGCGGGAGATCAGCTTGCGTCTGCTGGAGTACACGACCGCGGTGCCGGTGCGCTGCAGCAGATAGTGCTGGTAGCCCGAGATGATCGACGACACGATCACGAGACCGACGAGGGCCCAGACGAGGATGCCGAGACCCTGATCGGACTGCACGGTCTCGATGAGCTGGCCGACCAGCAGGGGCTGTGCGAGCGACGTGGCCGCTCCGAACACGCTGAGCACAGCGACGACGATGAGCGTGCGCTTGTGCTCGAACAGGAAGGGGAGGAGCTGGCGGAAGGTGGCGCGCGGACCGTCGTGATGCGCGCCGCGTCCGCGTCGGCGTGATGTCGCCGTGCTGGACATGCGGAACCTCGTTCTGAAAGGGGGGGTGGTTCGACCGTACTTCGTGCAGGGCCGAATTCTGTGGATGGGCTGTATGCGCCTCAGCGCTTGCCGAATCGGCGGTGCGCCGCCTGCTTGGTCACGCCGAGTGCGCTCGCGATCGCCTGCCACGAGTACCCGAGGTTGCGCGCGCGGCGCACTTGGGTCTCCTCAGAGCGGGCGAGCTCGGTGCGGAGTGCCGCGAGGCGGTGGAGCTCGGAGAGCGGCTCGCCGCCGTCATCATGGGCGATCGCGGTCTTCATGGTCATCGTGAACCTCCTGCGTCAATATTGGTTGACGCTGCGGGAGATGTCAACATGAATTGACGGATCTCGCGGCGTGTGCGATGCGAGACTGGACCGATGCTGTCCGCATCGAAACCTGTCCCCGGCGACCGAGTCGCCGTCCTGTCGCCCGCCTTCGCCGCTCCTGCGGTCGCGCCTGAGATCCACGAGCAGGCTCTCCGACGACTCGAGCAGCTGACCGGACTGATCCCGGTGGAGTATCCGACCACCAGGCAGCTCGACGCGAGCCCTGAAGCCCGGGCCACCGACGTCAACGCGGCCTTCGCCGACCCCGGCATCCGCGCGATCCTCGCGACGATCGGGGGCGATGACCAGATCCTGGTGGTGCCGCACCTCGAGGCCGCACTCGCTCAGGCCGATCCCAAGCCGTTCCTGGGCTACAGCGACAACACCAATATCCTCAACTGGCTGTGGGGGCTCGGCATCCGCGGCTACTACGGAGGGTCCACGGCGGTGCACCTGGGGCCGGGGCCGGCGGTCGACGACGTGCATCTGCGCTCACTGCGCGCTGCGCTGCTCGACGGCGGCACGATCGAGATCACCGAGCCAGGCGAGTCGGAGGACGTGGGAAGGCGCTGGACAGACCCCCTATCGCTCACCGAGTACGGCGACCGGATCTCGACCGATGAGTGGGCCTGGGCCGGGCCGGCATCGCGCGTCGAGGGACGCACGTGGGGCGGGTGCCTCGAGAGCATCGACGCGCTCGCGCTCGCAGACCGGCTGCCCACGACATACGACCTGCGCGGCGGGATCCTGCTGCTGGAGACCAGCGAGGAGCGTCCCCCGGCGAGCTGGGTGGCACGCTGGATCCGCGGGTTGGGAGAGCGCGGGATCCTCGATGCCGTCGCGGGCGTGGTCGTCGCGCGTCCGCCGGTGAGCGACTTCGAATTCCTTCCGTCGCCGGCAGAGGCCGATGCGCTTCGCGCGGCGCAGCGAGACGCCGTCATCGAGACGGTCTCGCGGTATAACCCCGACGCGGTCGTCTGCGTGGGCGTACCGTTCGGTCACACGCGGCCCCAGTGGATCGTTCCCTACGGGGGGACGATGGTGCTCGACGGGGCGACGCGGACGGTCACCGCCTCCTACTGAGCCCGACGACCACCCCGAGCACCCGAAAGGGCGGTACCCCCGAGGAGGTGCCGCCCTTTCGCGTGAGGTGACGTGTCAGAGTTCGACGGCCGCCGCGACGCCGAGGTCTTCGTCGTAGTCGTTGTCTTTGGTCTCCTTCGACAGCAGCAGTGCGA
Organism: Microbacterium sp. LWH13-1.2; assembly: GCF_038397735.1. NCBI lineage: Bacteria > Bacillati > Actinomycetota > Actinomycetes > Micrococcales > Microbacteriaceae > Microbacterium > Microbacterium sp. LWH13-1.2. The sequence continues at coordinate 676,609 of NZ_CP151635.1, forward strand.
CGAACGTCAGCACTCCCATCGCCGACAGATACAGGCCGACGAGCCAGGGAGCGCCGTCGCCGAGCTCCCAGAGCCAGAGGGCGATGAGCGGGGCCACGGCGGCGCCGAGGATCGACGACACGTTGTACGAGATCGCGGATCCCGTGTATCGGACGTTCGTCGGGAAGAGCTCCGGAAGCAGCGCGCCCATCGGGCCGAACGTCGCGCCCATGAGCATGAAGCCGAACACGAGGAATGCCTGTGCCAGCGCACCGGTGAACTTCGGGTCCATCGCCGGGAGCAGGAAGGCGTTGAACGTGAAGCCGAACACGATGATGAGCCCGGTGACCCACAGCAGCAGCTTGCGACGACCGATCGAGTCGGCGATCGGACCGGAGAGCAGGGTGAAGATGCCGAAGAACACGACGCCTACGATCTGCATGAGAACGAAGTCCGTGTAGCCGAAGCCCAGCCCCGGATAGAACTGGGCGGCGAAGGCTGACGCGTCGAAGTCCTTGCCCGTCGCCTCCGCGGCCGCCTGTGCGGCAGCGGATGCGGTCTCGAGCGTGGCCGGCTTCGTACCGTACGCCAGGGTGAAGTTCGTCATGAGGTAGAAGAGGACGTACGTCGCCAGCATGATGAACGTGCCGAGGATCAGCTGCTTCCAGTGATGACGGAAGACTGTCGCCAGCGGCAGCTTGCGGATCGCGCCCTTCTCCTCCGCCTTCTTGAACGTGTCGGACTCGACGAGCTTCAGACGCACCCACAGGCCGATGATGACCATCACCGCGGAGAACAGGAACGGGATGCGCCAGCCCCACGACAGGAACGCCTCGGACTTGAGGGCCGGGTTCTCGGCGTGCGGCAGCAGCCAGTTGATTCCGAGGAAGAGGAAGTTGGCGATGATGAAGCCCAGCGGTGCGCCGAGCTGCGGGAACGTGCCGTACCAGGCGCGCTTGCCCGCCGGAGCGTTCTCGGTCGCGACGAGAGCTGCACCCGACCACTCTCCACCGAGCGCGAAGCCCTGCGCCAGACGCATGATCAGCAGCAGCAGAGCGGCCCACCAGCCGATCTGCTGGAACGTGGGCAGAAGCCCGATGATGAACGTCGCGATGCCCATCGTGAGCAGAGAGGCGACGAGCGTGGCCTTGCGACCGAACTTGTCGCCGAAGTGACCGAAGACCACCGCGCCGATCGGGCGGGCGACCATCGCCGCACCGAACACCGCGAACGACGACAGCAGCGAGGTGGTGTCGTTGCCCGTGGGGAAGAAGAGCACCGGGAATACGAGCACGGCCGCTGTCGCATAGGCGTAGAAGTCGTAGAACTCGATCGTTGTGCCGACGAGGCTCGCCGTGATGACGCGCGAGCGCGGATTCGCGGGCGCTGTGGTCGTACTCATGCTGCTCCTTAGATCCATGGCCCGGTATACCAAGGCACCGAGAGATCCTACGCCTTCCTGAACGTTTGCTGGGTGCGTGTGACGTCCGCGGGGCGCGCGTGCGTAGAGTCGGAGACGGACTCTGATGTCCGGGGGAGAGGGGGAGACCGTGACGACCAGACTGCTGCTGATCGCCGACACCCACGTTCCGAAGCGGGCCAAGCGGCTCCCCGACGCGGTGCTGCGGGCGGTCGACGACGCCGACATCGTGATCCACGCGGGGGACTGGGTCGACCTCGCGACGCTGGATCTGCTCGAAACCCGCTCGCGGGTCCTGCATGGCGTCTACGGCAACAACGACGGCCCCGAGCTGCGCGAGCGCCTGCCCGAGATCGCTCGCTTCACCGTCGAACAGGTCGAGGTGGCGGTGGTGCACGAGACCGGCCAGCGGCAGAAGCGCGAGGAGCGGATGGATGTCGCGTTCCCCGACGTGGATCTGCTCGTGTTCGGGCACTCGCACATCCCCTGGGACACCGTCGCCCCTTCCGGGCTGCGCCTGGTGAATCCCGGGTCTCCGACCGATCGGCGCCGTCAGCCGTTCTGCACGATGATGGGGGTCACGATCGACGAGCGACGGATCGATGCCACCCTGGTGCCGCTCGTATGAGCGCCACACCTCGCGGAAGCGACGACGCAGAGGTGCCCTCGGCATACCGCGCTCCGATGCGCTCGCGCGACGACGACGTGAGCGACGGCCCGGCTGTCGAGCGGGCACTGAAGCTCGGCGTGTGCGGAATGGGCGGCAGGCTCGACGAGGCACCGCACTCGATCGCCGATGCGCTCGCCGCGGTGGATGCGGTGCACGGAGAACGGATGGCACGCCGACTCGAGCGGTTCGCGTCGGTCACCGAGGGCGTGTTCGTCTGGACGCGCGACGCCGATGGCCTCCTGTGGCTGGGACGGATCACCGGGCCGTGGCGCTACGACGCCTCGGCCGACGCCCGGGATGTCGACCTCGTGCACGTGCGCGCGTGCGACTGGCTCGATCGTCCGGTCGAGGCGGCCGCGGTGCCTCCCGGCGTGCACGAGGCCTTCTCACGCGGCGGTCGCAACTGGCAGAGCATCACCCGAGCCGACGCCGCTCGTCTCACGGCAGCCGTCTGGAAGTCCCGACGCAGCCGGCAGTGAGCCGTTCAGTCGGCCTGGCGCAGGTCGCGGAGGATCGCGTCGTATCGGGTGAGGAACGCCCGTTCGTCGAGTCGCTTGCGTCTCATCCACGACGTGACCTCGTCGTTGCGCTTGCTCGCGTTGCACGACCCGCATGCAGGAACGACGTTCTCGACGGTGTATCGCCCGCCTCGCGAGATCGGCATCACGCAATCGCGTTGCAGTGCGATGTCGCCCGCTCCGCAATACGCGCATCCTCCCCAGGCCTCTCGCAGCGAAGCCCACTGCTCGACGGTGAGGTCGTTGTCCGCCCGCGCCACGCGGCCCTGACGTCGCTTCGCATAACGGGCGCGCGCAGCGGGCGTGGGGGTGGAGAACCTTCTGCGCGGCACAGACACACGGTACTGGGCGGATGCCCGTGCCTGCGCTCAATTCCTCTGTGTCGTCCTATTCCCCTGGGCCGCTCTATTCCTCGGCGTCGCCGAGAGCGAGCGCCGAGACGAAGTCGGCGGTCGGGTCGAGCAGGTGCTCGAGCTCGAGCACAACGAGCCTGTTCGCCCCGGCGAGGGTCGCGGGGGCGGGCACGAAGAGGGTGCGCTGCGGGCCGTTTCGCCAGTAACGCCCGAGGAAGAACCCGTTGACGAACGCGTAGCCCTTGCTCCAGGACGCGGTGTCGAGGAAGAGGTCTGCGGGGGAGTCGAGGTCGAAGTCCGCGACCCACGCCGACGGACCAGTCGTCGCCGCGACCGACGACTCCGCGGCGCGCGAACCGATCTCCGCAGCCAGGGCCGCGACGTCGAGCGGTGTCGAGTGCCAGCCGGTCAGCGAAACACCGTCGAGCACAGGAGTGCCGATGAGGCCCTTCTGCTCGCCGAGCCGGTGGTCGTAGTTCACACGGCCCTGCTCTTCGACCAGGATGCTGAGCGTACGCCCCGACGGGATGCGCAGAGAACGGTCATGACGGGTGCGCGAGAGCGTGCCGACGGGCTGACCGTCGACGCTCACCCAGGCGAGGTCGCGAACCTCTTCGAGAACGAGCTGCCCGCCCCGGCCCTCGGGCAGGGAGACGTCGTAGCGGACCAGGGCGCTCAGGTGCTCCAACTGGTCGAACGTGACGGGCTGTGATGATGAGGGAGCGCTCGCCGCAGCATCCGTCCATGCACCCGCCGCACTCAATGGCACCGAGAAGGCCGGCGCGGGGTCGGCCGCGGCCGGAAGCTCATCCGGCACGGGCGCGTACTTCGCGATGACGTCGCGGAATGCGAAGAACTTCGCGGTCGGGTTCCCGGCTTCGTCCAGAGGCGCGTCGTAGTCGTACGACGTGACGATCGGCAGGTAGCGGCCCTTGTGGTTGGCTCCGTTCGTGAGTCCGAAGTTCGTGCCGCCGTGGAACATGTAGATGTTGACCGAGGCACCGGCGGCAAGCAGCTCATCGAGGTCGGCGGCGGCCGCTGCGACGTCTGTCGTGTGATGCACGCCGCCCCACCAGTCGAACCATCCGTCCCAGAACTCCGAGCACATCAGCGGACCCGTGGGCTGGTGGCTGCGCAGCGTCGCGAGGCGCTCGGCGCTGCGTGAGCCGAACGAACCGGTCTTGTGCAGCTCGGGAAGGCTGCCGTCTGCAAGCATCTGGTCGGTGGGCTGGTCGACGGTGGTGAGCGGGACGGTGATCCCTGCCTCACGCGTCAGTGCGACGAGGGCCTCGAGGTAGGCCTTGTCGGAGCCGTACGCGCCGTATTCGTTCTCGATCTGCACGAGCACGACCGGGCCGCCGCGGTCGATCTGCCGCGGAGCGACGATCTCGTAGACCCGACGGAGGTACTCGCTCACCTCGGCGAGGTAGGTGGGCTCGGACGAGCGCAGCTCGCGCTCGCCCGCGGTGAGCCAGTTCGGCAGACCGCCGTTGTGCCATTCGGCGCAGATGTAGGGGCCTGGGCGGACGATCGCGTCCATGCCCTCGGCCTGGATCAGGTCGAGGAAGCGCCCCAGGTCGTTCCACCCCGCGGCATCCCACTCGCCCCTGCGGGGTTCGTGAGCGTTCCAGGCGACGTACGTCTCGATCGTGTTGAGCCCCATCAGGCGGGCCTTGCGGATGCGGTCCTGCCACTGGTCGGGGTGCACCCGGAAGTAGTGGATGGCGCCGGCGATCACCCGGTGGGGGATTCCGGCGCGGAGGAAGTCTGTCTCGCCGATGGAGAAGGAGGTCACGATGCGGTGCTTTCGATGGGAGGGCGGGACGGGGAGCGAGTCCCCGTCCCGCCCGGACGTGCAATTACTTGTTGACGGCGAAGCCCTGCGAGTTGCCGTACTCGACCAGCGCGTCCTGCCAGGTCACCAGCCCCTCGTTCAGGTCGGTGCCGTTCTGGTACGACTGGCCCACGGTGTCACCGAAGATGCTGTTGCCGTAGACCTGGTAGGGCAGGTAGCTCCAGCCTTCGACGACGTCGTCGGCCGCAGCGGCGAGGACCTCGTTGATCTTCTGGCCGCCGAAGTACTCGGGTGCATCGGCGAGGAACTCCTCGCTCGAGAGCTCGGCGGTGGTCGACGGGAAGCCGCCCGACTCGAGGAAGGTCGAGATGCTGTCCTCCGAGTTGTTCAGCCACCACAGGAATCCGGCAGCGAGTTCCGGGTTCTTGCTCTGCGTCGTGACGGCCTGGCCGCCGCCGCCGTTCTCGGCGGTCGCCGGGGTGCCGTCGTAGGTCGGCATCGGGGCGACGCGCCAGTCACCGGCTCCGTCGGGCGCTCCGGTGATCAGGTTTCCGGGCATCCAGGCGCCGATCACGAGCGTCGCGAGGCTGCCGTCGCCGAGGGCGCGGAACCACTCGTCGCTCCAGCTGCCGTACGGGGCGAGCAGGTCTTCCTCGACGAGGCGGTTCCAGTTCTCGGTCCACTTCTTGGAGCCGTCGTCCTGCAGGTCGATCGTGACGTCGGTGCCCGAGGTGGCGAACGGCTTGCCGCCCGCCTGCCAGATCATCGACGTCGCGAAACCCGCGTCGCCGGTGTCGTTGGTGATGTAGGCGTCGGGGTTCGCAGTGTGGATCGCCTTGGCGGCCTCGTAGTACTCGTCCCACGTGGTCGGCACGGCGACACCGGCGGCGTCGAAGACAGCCTTGTTGTAGAAGAGGGCCATGGGGCCCGAGTCCTGCGGCAGGCCGTAGATCGCGTCGCCGTCGGTGACGGAGTTCCACGTCGAGGCGGTGTAGTCGTCCTCGAAGTCGGCGAAGCCGTACTGCGAGAGGTCGACGAACGCGTCGGTGAGCGCGAACTGGGGGAAGGCGTAGTACTCGATCTGCACGACGTCGGGGGCACCCGAGCCTGCCTTGATCGCGTTCTGCAGCTTGGTGTACTCCTCGTTGTTGGTGCCCGCGTTGACCACGTTCACCTTCACATTCGGGTACTCCTTCTCGAACGCCTCGACCTGAGCCTCGGCAGAGGGCGTCCACGACCAGTACGTGATCTCGCCGCCCTTCTCGAGAGCCGCTTCGACCGAGTCGAACGAGCCGTCGCCGGCGGCCGAGCCTGAGCCTGCGTCGCCGGTGCTGCAACCGGCCAGCGCCAGCGCTGCCACGGTTCCGGCCGCGAGCACCGCGAGGGTGCGCCGTGCGGCGGGTGAGGGAAGGTGCTTCATTGCTGTGTCCTTTCGGGGGTGCGGTCCTTCATCGGACCGACGTGTGCGGTGCGGAGGGATGCCGGGAGCTACTGCTTGACGCTTCCGGCGGTGAGACCTGACTGCCAGAACCTCTGCAGCAGCAGGAAAGCGATGACGATCGGGATGATGGTGAGGAGCGAGCCCATGATCACGAGGTTGTAGATCGGCTGAGACCCTGCGCCGATCGCCTGGTTGCTCCACTGGTTGAGGCCGACGGTGAGCGGGTACCAGTCGGGGTCGGACAGCATGATCAGCGGCAGGAAGTAGTTGTTCCAGGTCGCCACCACGGTGAAGAGGGTGACCGTCACGATTCCGGGTGCGAGCAGTCGCATCGAGATCGTGAAGAAGGTGCGGAACTCGCCGGCGCCGTCGATGCGCGCGGCCTCGAGCAGCTCGGTCGGCACCGAATCCGAGGCGAAGACCCAGATCAGGTACAGGCCGAACGGGCTGATGAGCGAGGGGATGATGACAGCCCACGGGGTGTTGGTGAGTCCCAACTCGCTGAACAGCAGGAAGGTCGGCACGGCGAGAGCGGTGCCCGGGACGGCGACCGCTCCGAGCACGACGGCGAACACCGCGCGGCGGCCGGGGAAGCGGTACTTCGCGAGTCCGTAGCCGGCCATGGTCGCGAGCAGGGTCGCGCCGCCGGCTCCGACGACCACGTACAGCAGCGTGTTGCCGAGCCAGCGCAGGAAGATGCCGTCCTGGTACGAGAAGGTCTCGACGAGGTTGTCGAAGAACGCGAAGTCGTCGGAGAACCACAGACCGAACGAGCTGAACAGGCCCGCCTGGGTCTTCGTCGAGCTGAACAGCAGCCAGACGAGCGGCACGAGCGTGTACAGCGCATACGCGACCATCACGATGAGCAGAGTCTTGGACTTGCGCGGATTCAGCAGATCGTGGCGCTTCTGGGACGGGCGAGCGAGGGGGAGTGCCATGTCAGCGCACCTCCGACTTCGAGCCGCGCAGCTGCACGACGTAGGCGATCACTGCGGTGATGACGCCCATGATGATGGCGATCGTCGCGGCGTAGTTGAACTGCTGTCCGGCGAACGAGAGGTTGTACGCGTACATGTTGGGTGTGAAGTACGTCGTGATCACGTTCGGTGCCAGAGGTCGCAGGATGTTGGGTTCGTTGAAGAGCTGGAAGCTGCCGATGATCGAGAAGATCGTCGCGATCACGAGGGCACCGCGGACGTTGGGGATCTTGATCGAGAAGATCGTGCGCCACGCCCCGGCGCCGTCGAGGGAAGCCGCCTCGTACATGTCCGTCGGGATCGTCTTCAGCGAGGAGTAGAAGATCAGCATGTTGTAGCCGACGAACTGCCACGTCACGATGTTTCCGATCGAGACGAGGATCCATTCGCGAGCGAACGGGGTGATCAGGTCGCTGCCGAGGAAGTCGTTGAGGTTCGACGTCAGACCGAACTGGTCGCCGTAGATGTATCCCCACATGAGCACGGCGACGACAGCCGGCACCGCATACGGCAGGAAGATCAGGATGCGGAAGAAGGATGCTCCGCGCAGCCGTGCGCTGTCGAGGGCGAGCGCTGCCGCGAGGGCGAGGACGAGCATGATCGGCACCTGCACCACGAGGAACAGGACGACGCGGCCGAACGCCTCCCAGAACTGGGGGTCGGTGAGCGCGCGCACGTAGTTGTCGATTCCCACGAACGCGGTGCCGCCGATCAGCTTCTCCTGGAAGAAGCTGAGGTACAGCGCATAGGCGAGAGGTGTCAGGAACACCAGCGCGAACACGACCATGAACGGGCCGACGAAGGCCCAGCCCTTCCAGTCGCGCTTCTCGCGCCGGCGGATGCCGTTGCCCGCAAGGATTGCGGAATCTTGAGTCGTCATTGACGAGAACCTTCTTAGAGATCGAGCGCTCACCGCGCCGTGTGTCAACGTCAACATATGCGACCCACTGCTAGTGTGTCAACGTCAACATATGAATGGATGGTTGATCGTGACCTCGGAGCAGTCGGCAGAGCCGCCGCAGCGGCGGAGAGACCCGTCGATGGAAGACGTGGCGCGTGAGGCCGGTGTCTCCGGGCAGACCGTCTCCCGCGTCGTGAACGCCCGAGGGTATGTCGGAGCTGCGACCAGAGTGCGCGTCGAAGACGCCATGCAGCGGCTCGGCTACCGGCCGAACAGCGCCGCCAGGGCCCTTCGCTCCGGTCGATTCCGGGCGATCGGCGTCATCATGTTCTCGTTCAGCTCCTACGGGAATCAGCGCACTCTCGACGCGATCGCCGTCCGCGCCTCGCAGATGGGGTACGCGCTGACGCTGATCCCGGTCGAGTCGAGTGCGCGCGACACCGTGGCGGGAGCCTTCCGCCGTCTCGAGGAGCACGCGGTCGACGGCATCATCATCGTGATCGAGGCTCACCAGCTCGATGAGGCCGAGGTCGAGATCCCCGACGGACTGCCCGTCGTGCTGGTCGATTCGAACCGCGGAGACACGCATCCGTTCGTCGACACGGATCAGGCTCAGGGGGCCCGACTCGCGACCGAGCATCTGCTCGACCTCGGGCACAGTACCGTGTGGCACATCGCGGGCCCGGCGAAGTCGTACTCGGCGGAGCGTCGACGCGAGTCGTGGCGGCGGACGCTCGAGTCCCGTGGGGTCACCGCGCCCGAGCCGCTGCAGGGGGACTGGTCGGCCGAGTCCGGCTACCGGGCGGGGCTCCGACTCCGTGACGACGACACGGTCACGGCGGTCTTCGCAGCGAACGACCAGATGGCGATCGGCGTCGTGCGGGCGTTCCGCGAAGCGGGACGAGACATCCCGACCGACGTCAGCGTGGTCGGCTTCGACGGACTGCCGGATGCCGCGCAGCTCTGGCCTCCGCTCACCACCGTGCAGCAGCACCCCGAGAAGGTCGGCGCGCTGGCCGTCGACGCGCTGCTCGCCGAACTCGACGGGGGAGAGCGCACGCAGACTCCGCTCGTCGGCACCGAACTCGTGGTGCGCGCGAGCACGGCATCCCCTCGGATCTGAGTTCACACGGCGAGGGACGCGCCGATCAGGCCTCCTCCGTCACCTCGGCGCCGTCTTTGCGCCGGATCGGCAACCCTGCCGGGATACCCCGGGAGAACAGGATCGACAGCAGGCTTATCAGGATCAGCCCGACGAAGGACACACGGAGTGACGAGAGCTGGGATTCGCGGTAGATGTCGGCGAGTTCGCTCGAGTCGTCGTCGCTGAGGCCGGCCGCCTCGCCGATCCCGGCGACATCCGCCGCGGGCACCACCGTGACGCCGCGGTCCGTCGCAGCGCTCACGGTCTCGCGCACGTCGCTCGGAAGATCGCTCACGGCGACCCCCGACGCGAACGAGGTCGACAGCGCTCCGATCAGGAGCGATCCGATAAGCGCGGTTCCGAGCGATGAGCCCAGATTCTGGAAGACGCCCTGCAGCCCGCCGACCTCGCTCGTGTCCTTCTCACTGACGCTCGACATGTTGACATTGCCGAGCTGCGAGGCGAGGAGCCCCAGGGCGCTGCCGGCGAGGAACATGCCGGCCGCGAACAGAACGCCGCGAAGATCCTCGGTCACCGCACCGAGCAGCAGCACGGCGCTGAGCACGAGGGTCGACTGCCCGACTCTGACGATGCGGCGAGGCGACCACCGCCGCGACAGGGCGGTGCCGACGATCGAGAAGAGGATCAGCGAGACCGAGAGCGGGAAGATCTTGAGGCCCGTCTCGAGCGCGTCGTATCCGAGCGTCATCTGCAGGTACACCGGGACCATGAAGAACAGCCCGGCGGTCACGGCGTACTGGGCGCCGAGCACCGAGAGCCCGCTGCGCAGAGTCGTGATGGAGAACAGATCCGGCTGCATGAGAGGAGATCGGCCGTCGTGTATCAGCCGTCGCTGCCAGCTGATGAAGAGCGCGATCAGAGCGGCTCCGAGCGCGATGCACCAGGTCGTCAGAGAGACTCCGAGGGGCGCGATGGGGACGCCCGCGATTTCTGGCGTGTACAGGGGGACCACCCATCCCCAGGTCTTGCTCTGCAGCATGCCGAAGACGATCAGGACGAGGCCGGCCGACGAGAGCAGGACGCTGCCGATGTCGATGCGGATGCTCTGCCGCGGGGTGGAGTCGGTGATGATGCGAGCACACAGGACGACGCCCAGCATGATCACCACCTCGGCGACGAAGACGAACCGCCAGCTGGAGTACGTGGTCACCGCCCCGCCGATGAGCGGACCGGCCGCGACCGCCGCACCCGACACGGCGCCGATGACGGCGAAGGCGGTGACGCGCTCGGCACCTCGGTAGTTGTCGGCGACGAGGGCGGCGATCGCGGGGATCACCAGCACCGCACCCAGCCCCTCGATGATCGACCACCCGAGGAAGAGGAACCCCACGGACGGACTCAGCGCCGTGATGAGGGAGCCTGCGGCATAGACGCACGAACCGATCACGAAGGCGCGGCGTCGACCCCACACATCGCCGAGCTTCGCCCCGAGGAGCATGAACGCCGCCATGGTCAGGGTGTAGAACGTGATCGCCGCCTGCATCGCCGTCACGGAGGTGTCGAGATCGCTCACGACCGTCGAGATCGAGACATTCATGACCGTGCCGTCGAGCACCATGACGAACTGCGCGGCACCGAGCACGATGACGACGTTCCACTTCTTCACGAGGTCTCCTCGGGCGCGGGTGCGGGTGCGGGCGCGGGTGCAGGTGCAGGTGCGGGAGCTGTCTCGTACGCGGGCCGGCGGTTGCCGCGCATGATCCGCGCCACGGCCGTGATCAGGAACAGCTGACCGGTGATCGCCTCGGCGACGGCGATCCCCTGCACAGTGGGGCTCGCCGGCACGATGTTGCCGTAGCCGGTGGTCGTGAGGGTGGTGAACGAGAAGAACAGCTGGCTCGAGAGCGAGTCGACGACCGTCGGGCCGAAGGTCGGCGCGACGGTCAGAAGTGCGACGAGGTTGTAGACCAGGGCGAAGAACATGCCCACCAGGGCGTACGCCGAGATCGCGGCGAGCAGAGCCTCGGCGTCCAGGCCCCGGCGCCGCACCTGGTGTCGGATGATCGCGACCGGCGCGATGAGGAAGGCGAGCATCGATGCGGCGGACAGCGAGATGTCGAGGGCGTGTCCTTTGAGGTCGAACACCGACACCACGACCGCGGCGATGCCTGCCGCCGCGAGCACGATCCAGGCGGTGCGCTGCACCTGAGTATGCGCCTCGGTCACTCGAAGCACGACGGCGACGGCGACCAGCTGCAGCACGAACGCCGGTGGGCTCGGGTCGGTCGTCCCCTGAGCGGCGCACAGCACATAGGTGAGCACGAGGAGTGCGAGCACGAGCCAGTACCCGGACGGCCGGCCGACCACCTGTCTCGCGACGTGTGAGCCGAGGGTCGAGCGCTCACGCATCGTGTCTCCGGATCTCCTGATGCCACTCATACGTGTCCGTGCTCGTTCGGCAGACGCCCCGACGCCAGAGCTGCCTTCAGCGCCAGGAAGTCACGGTGGTTCTGATCCGCGTAGGCGACGGCGAAGTCCGCGATCGCCTCCTCGAACGTGTCGCTCCGCCCCAGATACCCCGCGATCTGCACCCGGTCTCCGGATCGGGAGTGGGCTCGCGCCAGCGTCTCGCCGCAGATCCGCGCATACAGGGTCGCACCCCGCACGGTCATCGTCTCCGGATCGATGCCTCCTTTCCCGTCCTGCAGCTGCCGGATGTAGAAGTCACGGTGCTGCCCGTCGAGGCCGACCACGGATTGCCACCCGAGGAAGATGTCGCTGGACGCCTGCATCAGCCGCTGCCCCCGCACCACGCGCTCTGCGTGGTCGTCGAACTCGCTCGGACCGAGGAAGCGCTCGAGGACGGACGCCTGAGCCTCCTTGGCCTGAAGGAGCAGCGGGTCGTCGTCGTCCCGTCCGCTGAAGAGGATCACCCAGGCTCGCGTCCCGACGCTTCCGACACCGACCACCTTTCGCGCCATATGACGGTACCGGTACTCGGCGAACGGATGCCGTTCGCCGACGAGCGTCGTCCGATACGCGCCGAGCACCTGATGCATGACATCCGCTTCGTCTGCGGCACGCCCCGCTTCGCGCAGGAGTTCCTCGACGGGGACGATCAACGGCGGCGCCGCGACGATGCGCAGGTGGCCGTCGACGACGCGCACCAGCTTCTTGAAGGCCTTCCGATGATCGCGTCTTCGCGCCTTGTCGATCGTCGCGTCCAGGCGACGTACCTCCTCGTCACCCACCCGCTGGTCGAGCTGCGCCTGGCGGATCGACAGCCTCGCGCGCTCCGCGTCGAGTCGGTCGTACCAGGCATCCAGCACTGTCGACTTCGCCGCCGCCCTCATCGCCGACCGATAGCCGTGCGCCGCGGCCACGACGCAGGCGCGCTCCTCGTCAGCGCTGAAACCCCGCTGTCTGCTGGCCACCGCGAAGCTCGCCGCGAGTCGTTTCACATCCCACTCGAACGGCCCGGGAAGCGTCTCATCGAAGTCGTTGATGTCGAAGATCAGGTGCCGCTCCGGGGTGCTGAACAGTCCGAAGTTCGACAGGTGCGCGTCTCCGCAGAGCTGCGCGATGATGCCGGTGTGCTCGGACGAGGCGAGGTCCGATGCCATGTGCAGGGCCGCCCCCCGGTAGAAGGCGAGCGGCGACACGGCCATGCGCGCATACCGCACCGGTGTGAGTTCCCGCACCCGTGATCGTCCCTGCTCCTCGAGCAGATCGATGGGATCCGGCCGGTCCGGGGCCGGTGACCACGCTGCGAGCTGCGATCGGGGCATCCGCGATCGAGCGGCGCGTCCTTCATCGCGCCGCTCAGCGAACGGCTTCGCCACCTCCGGTGACCGAGTCATGAGCTGGCTCGGCCGAGGGAGTCGGTGGAGGCGAGGGCCGCCTTCTCACGAGCGATGTCGTCCAGCGCGTCGTCCTCAGCCGCCACGGCATCGATGACATCGGCATCGGCATCGGCATCGGCATCGGCATCGGCATCGCCGGTCGGCGGACGTTCGACGACCTCCAGGACGAGGACGACGAGCAGCGACAGGGCCAGAGTCCACAGCACGAGCGCGGGGCTGAGCGGACGCACGAGCAGCACGACCGCCGCGCCGGCCACGATGATCGCGCCCCTCAGGAGAGAGCGTCGCGAGTACAGCCATCCGCCGACGCGCCCGCTGCTCAGGCCGCGCCGTTCCAGGGCTCCGCGCAGCGAGGCGGCGCCACCGTTCACAACGGCGCGAAGTCGTCGTGGAACCTCGAAGGGGCCCGCGAACCACGCGACCACGGCGGTGACGAGCGCGAGCACGAGCACAGCCACGGCGGTGTCGCGCATGGCGCCGCCGACCAGTTCGTAGATCGCGCCCCCGGCATCCGCGGGAATGCCGTTGCTGCGGAGGGCCGCGTCGAAGAGCACCCTGCCGATGGCGAGGGCCGCGAGCACGATCAGCATCACGAGACCGAGGGAGAGCGCTGCGGTGATCAGCGCGACCGAGCGTCGTCGCGCGACGACCACGCCGGCGGCGAGGAACACGATCGCCACCCACGGCAACCAGAGTCCGGCCGCCACCACCAGCTCGTAGGCGAGCTGGACGGAGGCGAGGGAGTCGACCTGCGCGACGGTGATCGTGCGATCGACCGTCGGAATCGATGCCGCGAACCCGACGCCCTGGTCGACGAGCACTTCTTTCGCGGCGTCGATGATCGGCGACAGCTGAATCCCGATCGTGCCGTCGGACCCGAGTGCGATGGCTGCATCCGGATCGTTCTGCAACGCGGACACCACCTGCGAGTGGCTGATGCGGAGCGCCGACGCCCAGACGTTCGCGAACGCTTCGGACTCGACGAAGCGCTCGACCAGGCTTCCCACGAGCGATTGCAGCCCCTGCGCGGCGGGTCCCTTCAGCAGCTCCAGTGCACGAGTCGCCGCGGGGCCGGTGCCGAGCTCGATGACGCCGTCGATCACGTCCGTGGTGAGGGTGGGTATGTCCACCTGTCCCTCGATCGCCTCGACGACCTGGTCGGTGACCGCTGCCTGCACGGCAGGATCGTTCGCGAGCACGCTGTAGCTCGCGACGAACCGGTCGGTGTCGGTGAGCTGCACGTTGGCCCAGGCGGCGACGAGGGCGAGGGGGGCGATGAGCGTCCCCAGCACGATCAGGACGGTGGCCGAGAGGGTGCGTCCCCACCCGCGGGATCGGCGGCGCGGCTCGACCGGACCGGGCGTCGGCGTGGGGGTGACCGCCGGGATGCCACCACGGAGGGCGCTGTTCTCGGCTTCGAGGGCGGCGAGGCGTCGCTGCAGCTCTTGGACCGTGGACCGTGCCATGGCGTTCTCCTTCCTCAGACTTTCGCGTTCTGACGCGGGATGTGGACCTGCGTGATGATCAGCAGGATCGCTGCGGTGATCGGGATCGACACCGGAGCGCCGAGCAGGGCCTCGCCGATGAGCGCCCCGATGATGAGGGGTGACTCCTCAGGCACGCTCGCATCGCTCACGGTGCCACTCTCGGGCTCAGGGCGTACGGCCGCGTCACCCTTTCAGGGGGATATACCGCGGCGTCAGATCAGTCCGAGATCCTGAGCGCGCGCGACGGCGGAGTTGCGGTTGGGAACCGCCAGCTTTCGGTAGATGTGAGCCATGTGGGTCTTGATCGTGTTGGGCGACACGTAGCAGCGGGCAGCGAGCTCGATGTTGGTCATCCGGGTCGGCAGGTACGCGAGTATCTCGAGTTCGCGATCCGTGAGCTGCTCGGCCAGCTCGGGCGAGGATGCGCGGGCGCGACGGAGCAGGCTCACCCGTTCCAGCACGGTGGCGCGGAACGGCGTCGGGGTGCCGGGGAGGTCGGCGATCAGACGCGTGACTTCGGGGCCCGCGCGCACGAAGACGGCGACCAGATCGTGCTGTGAGGCCAGTTCGAGGGCCCTGTGCATGGCGTCCGCGCCCCCGCCCGCGCCGCCCTCTCGGTCGTCGAGCCAGGAGCGGAGGATGAGCTGCTCCACGCCGGCGCGAGGCACCGACTCAGGCGGCTCCGGGGAGGCAGCATCGAGGTGGGCGCGAGCGAGGTCGAGACGGTTGCGGGTGAGTGCGGCGGCGGTCGCCTCGAACACCAGAGGCGACCAGCGTCCTGCCGACGGATGACGCAATCCACCGTTCGACGCATGCGCGAGGCGCAGCGCGCGAGCCTCCTCGGCTTCGAGCGCCTCCGCGACGATCGGCGGCGGCGTCGACGGAAGAGGATCGACCGGGTCGACGACGTCTCCCTCGCTGAGAACCCTCGTGAGGTGCGCGATCCACATGAGCTGAGTGCGGTGGTTCGCGACGGCGCGGAGCGCACCCTCGTGCAGGGGTGTGGCGGCGGCGGACGGGGTGCCCCGCTCGATCGATGCGAGCGCCGCCGCGAGGAAGGCATCCGCGGGCGACGGATGTGCGAGCAGCCCGGTCTCGGCGGCCAGGTCCAGTGCTTCCTCCGAGAATGCCGTGGCGACGCGCAGCCGTCCTGCCCACGCCTCCAGCAGCGCGAGCGAGCCGAGGAGATGGATGCGGTACAGGCTGTACTGGGCGCCCGGCTCGGCGAGCGCCTCGTCGAATCGTCGTCGCGCCGCGGCGAGATCGCCGGCGAGGAAGAGCGCGCGGCCCGCCGAAGTCAGCGAACTCGTGCGCAGCAGGTGCGGGTGGGTGAGGCCCAGCAGCTCGGGTGGGTGCAGATCCGGATGCTCGCGGAGCAGCACTGCAGCCGATTCGGCAGCCTGCAGTGCGACGCGGGGATCAGACCGGAACTGCACCCGCGCGGCGAGATACGTGTGGATGATCGCCGATCGGTCCGGCGTGAGAGTCGGCCGATCGGCCTGTTCGCGCAGCACGTCCTCGGCTCGGGCCGCGTCTCCGTTCATCATCAGCAGCATCCCGCGCAGGATCTCGACGTCAGGTCGGGTCGCACGGAACTCTGCCGGCAACGCATCGAGCCACCGGCTGACAGACACGGTGTCGTTGCGTTCGAGCACCTCGCGGCCGTGTCCGGAGATGACGGTCGCCGCCCGGTCCCACGATCCGGCCCCGAGGAGGTAGTCGATGGCAGAAGGCGCATCGCCCCGGGCGAGGTGCCAATCGGCCGCGGCCCTGCGGATCTCGGTCGCAGCTCCCGGGTGCTCGGCCTTCAACCGGTAGCGCAGGAGCTCTCGGAACATCGGGTGGAAGCGGAACCACTCCCGATTCCGATCGAGTGCGACGAGGAACATCGACTCTCTCTCGAGCTCCTCGAAGAGCGACGTCGAGTCGTCGACGGAGAGGATCGACTCGACGAGTTCTGCGGACATCCGGTCGAGGACCGACAGGCGCAGCAGCAGCGATCGGCGCTCGGGAGGCTGCTGGGCCAGAGCCTGTTCGCTCAGATACTCGGAGATGAGGCGATCGGTGCCGCGCAGCTCCCTCGCGAACTGCTCCGGATCAGCTTCGCTGCGCAGACCGAGACCGGTCAGCACCACGCCGGCGGCCCACCCCTCGGTGCGCTCCATGACCGCTGAGAGAGTGCGGGGGCTGACGGGAGCGCCGATGATCCGTTCGAGCAGCGTCGCACTCGCGGCCTCATCGAGCGCAAGGTCGCTCTGTCGCAGCTCGATCAGCGAGTGGCTCAGCCGGTGACGCCCCCAGCCGAGGCCGTAGTCGATACGTGACGAGAAGATGAGGTGGGTGTGCTCGGGAACGTTGTCGGCGAGCCACCAGAGGTCTGGCAGCAGCGGCGACCCGGCGAGGTGCTGCAGGTCGTCGAGCACGAGCACGACGGGGGGATGCTCGCGGAAGACGCCGACGAGAGACTCGAGGACAGGACGCCCCAAGGCGCGCGCGTTGACGGCATGGGGCCGTCCGAGGTCTCTCGTCCCGCGGCCGGGGGGCAGCACCGCGCTCAGCAGGTGATCGAGGAGGCGGCGCGGATCGCTGTCGGCCTGCTCCAGCCCGATCCAGATGACACGCACGTCGGGGTGCGATGCCGCCCACTGCGACAGCAGCACCGTCTTGCCGGAGCCGGCCGGGGCGACGACGACGCTGAGGGGCGCGTTCAGCGTCGCGTCGAGTCGGCTACGCAATCGTGGTCGCTCGACGGCGTGGGCCGGCGGGGGAGGTATGGCTGTCATCGGCGATTCCGCTGTCAGTATGGCAGGGCGCGGTCGCATCATCCACAGCCGGTTCAGATCATCCGCAGAGGATGAGGACGGCTCCGATGCGCGCGTGCATCATGGGACGATCGCGCTCGCGCCGATGTTGCTCGTGCTCCAGAGAGGCTGTCGTCATGACCCGGGTCTTCGAAGTGCTCGTCCGAGGACGGATGAGCCCGCAGCTCGCACAGGCGCTGGACGGCTTCACGGTGCAGGACAGACCAGGCGGACTCACGAGCATCCTCGGACCGGTCGACGATCAGCCGCGCCTGCTGGGTCTTCTCGGAGCCTTCGACGACCTCCACATCGAGGTCATCTCGGTGAATCCCGTCCCCGCGGTGCAGGACGCGTCACCCGCGCAGGGTGACGCGGGCGCATCCGCACGTGGCTAGCTTCGGAGCTGGTACTCACCACCTCCGACCGAAAGGCATCGCGCATGTCCATCTGGGATCTCGTGGCCTGGTTCTTCTGGGCCTTCGTCTTCATCTCGTACCTCATGGTCGTCTTCACGATCATCGGCGACATCTTCCGAGACAGCTCTCTGAACGGCTGGCTGAAGGCGGTGTGGATCATCTTCCTCGTCTTCCTCCCGTTCCTGACATCACTCGTGTATCTCATCGCCCGCGGGCAGGGGATGGCGCAGCGGCGCGGCGAGCAGATCGCCGAACTGCACGCCGCTCAGACCGCCTACATCCGGGAGACCGCGGGGTCTTCTCCGGCCGACGACATCACGAAGGCACGAGGACTTCTCGATTCGGGCGTGATCACCCAGGCCGAGTTCGAGACGCTCAAGGCGAAGGCGCTCGCGTCCTAGCCGATCCGGGGAGCGGCCGACGGGCGGAGGACGTCCGTCGACCACCTGGACGGGCGAGCCGAGTCACCCGAGAAGTGTGATGACCCCGTCGGGAGTCCGAGGCAAGCTGGAGGCCGACGAAGGGCGGGAGGCCGGGCATGACCGAACTGACCATAGGCATGATGACGGATGATGCGGAGACGTCCGTGCAGCTGGACGCACGCCGCTTCAACCGGCACACGTTCTGGTGCGGCCAGAGCGGCAGCGGCAAGACATACGCGCTCGGCGTCGTGCTCGAGCAGCTCCTGCTGCACACCGAACTGCCGATGCTCATCCTTGATCCGAATGCCGACTTCGTGAGGCTGGCGGAGACGAGAGCGGGCGCTTCGACCGAGCATGCGGCCGCCATCGCGCAGACCGACATCCGCGTGTTCCGATCGGGTCACGGAGAGGGCGACAAGCTGCACGCCCGATACATCGATCTGTCTCCGGCCGCCAAGGCCGCGGTTCTGCAGATCGACCCGATCGCCGATGCCGAGGAGTACAACGTCCTGCTCCACTGGCCCGTCAGCACCACGGACTTCGACGCCGACGACATGCTGAGACAGTTCCGCGCGACAGGAGACCCGGCGCATATCCGGCTCGCGAATCGCATGGAGAACCTGCAGGTGCTCGAGTGGGACCTCTGGTCCAGAGGAGCCGGATCCGTCGTCGATGTGATCGCTGAACGGCCGAGGGCCACCGTCCTCGACCTCGGGGGATTCGACCACCCTGCGGAGCCGAAGGTGGCAGCGCTCGCCGTGCTCGAGGCGCTGTGGATGCAGCGAGAGAGCCGTCGGCCGCTCCTCATCGTGATCGACGAGGCGCACAACCTCTGCTCACCCGAGCCGCGCACCGCCGTCGAGAAGGCTGTCACCGAGAGGCTCGTGCAGATCGCGGCGGAGGGACGCAAGTTCGGTCTCTGGCTCTTCCTGTCGACGCAGCGGCCCACCAAGATCCACCCCAACGTGCTCTCGCAGTGCGACAACCTCGGCCTCATGCGCGTGAACGCCCCGAGGGACATCGCCGAGCTGGCCGACGTGTTCGGCTTCGTGGGAGAGGACGACATCCGCCGGGCCCAGGGATTCGCTCAGGGGCAGGCGCTGTTCGCCGGTGGCTTCATCGCGCAGCCGACGTTCGCGCAGATGGGGGAGCGGCTGACCGAGGAAGCGGGCGCAGACGTGCGAGTACCGCTGCGCTCGTGACCGAGTGATCCGCGGTTCAGCGCCAGATGACTGCGATGCCGGCGTTGAGCGCCGTCAGGATGCCGACCAGCCAGAACATCGCGACGGGCACGGATCCGGACTTGCGCTGCCTCGAGGCGCCGATGCCGAGAAGCGCGCCGATCGCGAGCAGCACCACGAGCTTCGTGCCGATCTTGGCGTAGTTCATCTCGACGCCGTCGGGCAGACCCCACGGAGCGGCGAGGGCGAGACCTGCGACCGCGGCGATCGTCATGCCGATGCTCATCAGCCGGGTGAACTCGCGCTTTCCGCCGAACGCCTGCACCGCCCAGGCCCCGAACAGCACGGCGAAGCCGATGAGGTGGACGAACAGAACGACGTGGCGCAGAGTCTCCATGCCCTCACGGTACGAGCACGCGGGGCGTGCGCGCCAGCAAGGGCAGGCTGACCTCTCAGCCGCGCAGCTCGCGCACGAGGAGGGCGGTGCGCAGCGCGGCATCCGCAGCCTCCGCACCCTTGTCCTCCTTCGATCCTTCGAGCCCTGCGCGGTCGAGGCCCTGCTTCTCGTCGTCGAGCGTCAGCACGCCGAAGCCGACAGGTTTGCCCGCATCGAGCGAGACGCGGGTCAGTCCGTCGGTCGTCGCGGCCGAGACGTACTCGAAGTGCGGGGTGCCGCCTCGGATGATCACGCCGAGGGCCACCACGGCGTCGGCGCCGCCGGCGAACGCCGCCTGCGCGGCGAGGGCCAGCTCGAACGAACCGGGCACGCGCACGAGTCGGTAGGCGGCGTCGGCGTCGTCGAGGACGCGCTGCGCACCGGCGATCAGGCCGTCGGTGATCACGTCATGCCACGTGCCGGCCACGATGACGACCTTCAATCCGCGTCCGTCGATCTTCTCGGTCTTGGGTGCTCCTGCGCCGCTCATGTGTGGTCCTTCTTTCCGTCGGCGAGAGCCTCTGCGAGCTCCGCCTCTCCGATGATGTGACCCATCCGGTCACGTTTGGTCTCGAGGTACTGGTGGTTGTTCGGTCCGACGCCGACGATCAGCGGGACCTGCTCGACGACGTCGAGCCCGAGGCCGCGCAGCTGGTTCACCTTGTCGGTGTTGTTCGTCAGCAGGCGCACCTTCGATACACCGAGGTCGGCGAGGATGCCGGCAGCCGCTGCGTAGTCGCGGGCATCGGCCGGCAGCCCGAGTGCGAGGTTGGCGTCGACCGTGTCGAGGCCTTCCTCCTGCAGGCTGTAGGCACGGAGCTTGTTGATGAGGCCGATGCCTCGACCCTCGTGTCCGCGCATGTAGATGACGATGCCGCCGTCCTGCTCGATCGCGTCGAGAGCCGCATCGAGTTGAGGGCCGCACTCACACTTCAGCGAGCCGAAGGCCTCGCCCGTCAGACACTCCGAGTGCACCCTCACGAGAGCGGTCTCGCCGGGCTCGCCCGAGACGACGGCGATGTGGTCAGTGCCGGTCACCCTGTCTTTGTACGCCAGGAAGCGGAACGTGCCGTGCGTGGTGGGCACGGTCGCATCCGCGCGGAGGCTCACGCGCCTGCTGGCGCGTTCAGGAGACCAGCCGGTGGGGTCGATCTCGTTGAGATGGGCGATGAGCTGTTCGATCGTGATGACCGGCACCCCATCGCGCGCGCCGAGCTCGATGAGTCCGGGAAGCCTCATCATGCTGCCGTCCTCGGCGACGACCTCGGCGATCGCGCCGACCGGGCGGAGTCCCGCGAGCTTCATCAGATCGACGGCAGCCTCGGTGTGACCGCTGCGTTCGCGGACTCCGCCGTCGACCGCACGGAGGGGGAGGACGTGTCCGGGGCGGATGATGCTGGTGGCCGTCGACGCAGGGTTCGCCAGGACGTTCAGCGTGTGGGCGCGGTCGTGCGCACTGATGCCGGTGGTGACGCCCTCGGCCGCGTCGACGCTGACCGTGTACGCCGTCGAGCGCGCGTCCTCGGAGGCGGCGACCATCGGCTGCAGGTTCAGGTTGTCTGCGAGGTCGGCAGGCATCGGCGCGCAGATGAACCCGGACGACCAGCGGACGGTCCAGGCGACCCACTCGGGGGTCGCGAGCTCGGCGGAGAGCACGACATCGCCCTCGTTCTCGCGGTTCTCGTCGTCGGCGACGAGCACGGGACGCCCAGCGCGGAGGGCCTCGAGGGCCTCGGGGATGGTGGAAAGGCTCATCGTGAGCCTCCTTCCGGTGCTGCCCTGAACGCCAGCAGGCGTTCGACGTGACGGGCGAGGATGTCGGTCTCCAGGTTCACACGGTCGCCGACCGCGCGCGAGCCGAGGGTGGTGGCGGCGAGTGTCTCGGGGATCAGGGAGATCTCGAACCAGTGGCTCGCCGCATCCGCCGCGCTCACCGCGCTGACGGTGAGGGACGTGCCGTCGACCGAGATCGAGCCCTTGTCGACCACGAGCGGGGCGAGGTCGCCCGGCAGCGAGACGCGCAGCACGCTCCACTGCTCGCCCGGCCGCACGTCGACGACACTGCCGACGCCGTCGACGTGTCCCTGCACGATGTGGCCGCCGAGGCGTGCGCCGACCGGCATCGCCTTCTCGATGTTCACGCGCGTCCCGACGGATGCTCCGCCGAGGGCTGCGACGTCGAGCGTCTGCTTCATCACGTCGGCGTCGAAGGTGTCGGCCGTCGTGCCCACGACCGTCAGGCAGACTCCCGAGACGGCGATCGACTCGCCGTGGATTGCGTCGGAGGCGGCCTTCGGTGCGCGCACGGTCAGTCGCCACCCGTCTCCTGAGGGCGAGATCGCGGTGATCTCGCCGATCTCCTCGATGATTCCGGTGAACATCAGGCGACTCCTTCTTCGAGGTCGAGTGCAGGGGTGGCGATCGCGAGCAGGTCGGCGCCGAGAGGCACCCACTCCTCGACCGTGAGACGGCGGGCGGCGTCGATCGATGCGACGCCGATGTCTGTCAGCGCGAGCCGTTCGCCGCCGATCAGCACCGGGGCGATGTAGGCGAGCACCCGATCGACGAGGCCCTGGGCGATGAACGCACTCGCGAGTGTGGGGCCACCTTCGACGAACACGCTCTGGATGCCGCGCGCGTGCAGATCTGCGAGCACGGTGTGCAGATCGTGCGTGTCGTAGAAGAGCGGCGTCTGCGGATGACGACGGATCGCGGCCGCGTCAGGGGTGGGCCGCGAGCCGATGACGACCGGGACCGGCTGCGTCTCGTACAGTGAGTCGCCGTCGCGCGCTGTCAGGGAGGGGTCGTCGGAGAGCACGGTGCCGGTGCCGACGACGATCGCATCCGCTGCGGCTCGACGTCGGTGCACGTCGGCGCGTGCCTCGGGCCCGGTGATCCACTGGCTGCTGCCGTCGGATGCCGCGGCGCGGCCGTCGAGCGACTGGGCCCACTTCACCGTGACGTGCGGGCGCCCCAGACGCTGCGCGGTGAGCCAGCCGTCGATGATCCCCTGAGCGACGTCGGCCTGCTCGCCCGAGTCGACGCTCACTCCCGCGGCACGGAGGCGGTCCGCGCCGCCGCCCGACACCGCGCCGGGGTCGTCGAGCGCGTAGACGACACGGGCCACGCCCGCCTCGATGAGCGCGACCGCGCAGGGGCCGGTGCGGCCCGTGTGGTTGCAGGGCTCGAGGGTGACGATCGCGGTGGCCCCTCGCGCTGCCTCTGGCGCGAGCTTCGAGAGCGCGTCGACCTCGGCGTGCGGCGTTCCGGCACCGTGGTGCCATCCTTCGGCGAGGACCGTCCCGTCGGGGGAGAGGATGACGGCACCGACCTGCGGGTTGACGCCCCGCGGGCCGAGGGCCGCGAGCTCGAGCGCACGGGTCATCGCCCGGCGCTCCGTCTCGTTCACTGCCATCCGTGGTCCTCTCTGAGGCTCCAGGGGATCTCCTCGAGGGGAGACACAGGCAGAACGCGCGCACGGCGGCGCACCGTGCTGCCTCCCTTCCGGACTAGCGAGGCTGCGCCTCGCACCACCGTCGGTCCCGGAATTCCACCGGATCGGCACCTCGGAGAACCGAGACGCTCGCGGACTGTCACCGCCGGTTCGGATTCTCACCGACCCCGGAGCACGTTGATGCTCTGAGTGTACTCAACGCGTCTGACGACATTTCATTCCGCGTCGAAGTGCTACTTCAGCAGCCGTGACAGGCGGCGATCGGCGAGGGGCTTTCCTCCGGTCTGGCACGTCGGGCAGTACTCGAGAGAGCGGTCGGCGAAGAAGACGCTGCGCACGGTGTCGCCGCACACCGGACAGGTCTCGCCGCGACGGGCGTGCACCTGCATCCCCCGGCGCTTCGCGTCTTTGAGGTCGGCCGGCGGCTTGCCCGACGCCTCGGCGACGGCATCCGTCAGCGTCGTCTGCATCGCCGCGAACAGCCGGTCGACCTCTTCGTCGCCGAGCTTGTCGGCGATCGCGTAGGGGGACATGCGGGCCGCGTGCAGGATCTCGTCGGAGTAGGCGTTGCCGATGCCGGCGATGATGCTCTGATCGCGCAGCAGACCTTTGATCTGCGTGCGCCGCCCACTGAGCAGGCTGCCGAAGACCTCGCGCGTGAAGGTCGATTCGAGCGGATCGGGTCCGAGGCGAGCGATTCCCGGCACTTCCTGGGGATCGCGCACCACGTAGACGGCCAGAGACTTCTTCGTACCGGCTTCGGTGAGGTCGAACCCGCTCTCGTCGTCGAGTGCGACCCGCAGCGCGATCGGCGACTTGCCCGGCTTGATCAGGGTCGTCGGCAGAGTCTCGTACCAGCGCAGCCACCCGGCCTTGGCCAGATGGAAGACGAGATGCAGGTCGGCGCCGCAGGAGAGCACGATGAACTTGCCTCGTCGCGACGCCGCCGTGATCTCGGCACCGTGCAACGCGGTGTTCGGCGGGTCGTAGGTCTTCAGCGCAGCGATCGCGCCCACGGCCGTGCGGACGATCGTTCGCCCTACGGCGCGCTCCGTCAGGAATGTCGTCAGGCCCTGGACTTCCGGCATCTCAGGCATGCGCTCATCCTGCCACCCAGGTCCGACACCGGGCTAGGGTCCGACACCGGGCTAGAGGATCGGCCATTCCACAGGCGTGCGGTCATCCGTCGCCAGAAGGCCGCCGAACCACCCGTCGTCGCGGCCGCGTGCGCTGGTGAGCGCCTGGCGGCCCAGCCCCTCGTACCGGAACCCGAGCGCGCGGGCGGCTCGGGCCGAAGCGACGTTGCCGGCGACCGCACGCCAGCCCAAGCGCGCGAGCCCGAGCTCGTCGAAGCTCCAGTCGACCACGGCGCGCGCTGCCTCGACGAGGTAGCCCTGGCCGCGAGCCGGCGCCGCGACCCAGAACCCGATCTCCGCATCCCCGCCGGTGTGGTGCTCGGAGACGCGGTGCAGCCCGATCGAGGCCACCAGCTCGCCGTCGCGATAGGCGCACCAGATGGTCTGGCTGCCGTCGGCCCACCGCTCACCGATCAGACGCACGTAGTCCTCGGCATCCGTGCGCCGGTACGGGCTCGGCACGGTGGTCCACCGGGGTATCTCGGGGTCCTGACAGGCCGCGGTGATCGCGTCGATGTCAGTCTCGTCCGGCACATGCAGGACGAGGCGCTCGGTGGTGAGGGTGACCGGTTCCATCCGTGCATCCTATGGGTGGCCGAGTCCCCGCCCGCAGACCCGCGAGCCCGTGTCTGTGGCCGCGGCTAGGCTTATCCGGTGACTGTGCCGGGGATTCTGCGCGCCTTGGAAGAGGCATCTCTTTTTCGTGACGCCCTGACGTGGGCCCAGACCGATGCCGATCTCGGCCTGGTCGACGGACTCGATGCCCCGGCGCTCGCCGGGCTGCTGGCGAAGCGGCGAGCGGCCGGGCAGCCGCCGGCACTTCTCACCGTGGTGCCGACCGGTCGACGTGCCGAGAGCCTGGCCGCGGCACTGAACGCCTACATACCCGACGCCGAGGTCGTGACCTTCCCGGCCTGGGAGACTCTTCCCCACGAACGGCTCAGCCCGAGCCCCGACACCGTCGGACAGAGACTCCAGACCCTCCGCCGCATCGCCGAGTGGTCGGGTGATCATCCGCTCGTCGTGGTCGCGTCCGTGCGGGCCGCGCTGCAGCCGATCGCAGGCAACCTCGGTGAGATCGCGCCGCTCGAGCTGCGCGCGGGAACCCGTGGTCACGAGCTCGATCACGTGGTCGAACAGCTCGTCGAGCGCGCCTACTCCCGCGTCGACATGGTGTCGCGACGGGGTGAGTTCGCGGTGCGCGGCGGAATTCTCGACGTCTTCCCTGCGATCTCCGAGCATCCGTTCCGTGTCGAGTTCTTCGGCGACGAGGTCGATCAGATCCGGGCGTTCTCGGTCGCCGATCAGCGTTCCCTTCCCGGCGACGTCGACGGGGTCGACCTTCCGCCGAGCCGTGAGCTGCTGCTGACCCCCGACGTCCGCGACCGCGCGAGAGCGCTGATCGGCGGGTTCCCCGCGATCGCCGGGATGCTCGAGAAGATGTCCGAGGGCATCCCCGTCGAAGGCATGGAATCGCTGCTCCCGGCGGTCTCGGGGCCGCTCAAATCGCTCGCCGAATACCTGCCTGAGGGCAGCGCGACGGCCGTCGTCGATCCCGAGCGATCGAGCGCGCGCGCGATCACCCTGGGCGAGACGAACCGCGAGTTCCTCGACGCGGCCTGGAGCGCGGCGACCTCCGGCGCGTCCGCGCCGATCGATCTCGGTGCCGGCGACTTCCTCACCATCGCCCGGCTGCGCGAGGTCGTGCGCGATCGCGGCGGTGTCTGGTGGCGCCTGAGCCCGTTCTCGATGGGGGGTGAGGATGCCGAGACCATCGACGCGTCGGTCATCCCGTCGTTCCACGGCAACGTCGACGGTGCGATCTCGTTCGTCGAGGCGAAGGTCGCAGACGGCTGGCGGGTCGTCGTGATCGCCGCCGGAGCGGGCCTCGTCGACCGCGCGCGCGACGTGCTCTCCGACCGGGGGATCGCCGCTCGCATCGTGTCCGAGCTGACCGATGCGCCCGACACCGGCGTCGCGACCCTCGTGACCGGCTCGGTCGAGGCCGGATTCCAGATCCCCGAGGCCAGGCTCGCTGTCCTCACCGACAACGAGTTCTACGGGCGCACGATCGGCGGCGACCAGCGCGTCGTCAAGAAGCTCGCGTCGCGCCGCAAGAACGTCGTCGATCCGCTGCAGCTCAAGCAGGGCGACTACGTCGTGCACAACACGCACGGCATCGGCCGCTTCGTCGAGATGACGCAGCGGGAGGTGTCGACCGGCGGGCGCAACGCGACGAAGTCAGTGCGCGACTATCTCGTGCTCGAGTACGCGCCGTCGAAGCGCGGTTATCCCGGCGACAAGCTCTACGTGCCCACCGATCAGCTCGATCTGCTCTCGAAGTACGTCGGCGGTGAGGGGCCGACCCTCTCGAAGATGGGCGGCAGCGACTGGTCGCAGGCGAAGGGCAAGGCTCGCAAGGCGGTGCGCGATATCGCCGTCGAGCTGGTCAAGCTGTACTCGGCGCGGATGAGCGCCAAGGGTCATGCGTTCGGCCCCGACACGCCCTGGCAGCGCGAGCTCGAAGAGGCCTTCCCGTTCGCCGAGACGCTCGATCAGCTGCAGACCATCGACGAGATCAAGGCCGACATGGAGCGGCCGATCCCGATGGACAGGCTGCTCTCGGGCGATGTCGGCTTCGGCAAGACCGAGGTGGCCGTCCGCGCGGCGTTCAAGGCGATCCAGGACGGCAAGCAGGTCGCGATGCTCGTGCCGACGACGCTGCTCGTGAAGCAGCACCTCGAGACCTTCACCGAGCGCTTCGCCGGGTTCCCCGTGAAGGTGCGTCCGCTTTCGCGTTTCCAGAGTGACAAAGAGGCGCGTCTGACGCTCGAGGGGCTGCTCGACGGCACGGTCGACATGGTCATCGGCACGCACCGCATCCTCACCGACCAGGTCATGTTCAAAGACCTCGGTCTGATGATCATCGACGAGGAGCAGCGCTTCGGGGTCGAGCACAAGGACACCCTCAAGAAGATGAAGACCAATGTCGACATCCTCGCGATGAGCGCGACGCCGATCCCTCGCACGCTCGAGATGGCGGTCACCGGCATCCGCGAGATGTCGACCCTGGCGACTCCGCCGGAAGACCGGCATCCGATCCTGTCCTTCGTGGGACCCCGCAGCGACAAGCAGATCACCGCGGCGATCCGGCGTGAGATCCTCCGTGAGGGGCAGGTGTTCTTCGTGCACAACCGCGTGCAGTCGATCCAGCGGGTGGCGGCGCAGCTCGCGGAGCTCGTGCCCGAGGCGCGCATCGCGGTGGCTCACGGCCAGATGGGCGAACACGCGCTCGAGCAGGTCGTCGACGACTTCTGGGAGCGCAAGTTCGACGTGCTCGTCTCGACGACGATCATCGAGACCGGACTCGACATCGCGAACGCGAACACCATCATCATCGACCGTGCCGACAAATACGGATTGAGCCAGCTGCATCAGCTGCGTGGCCGCGTCGGCCGCGGTCGCGAGCGGGCGTACGCCTACTTCCTGTACGACGAGATGAAGCCGCTCAGCGAGACCGCGGCCGACCGTCTGCAGACGATCGCGGTCAACAACGATCTCGGTTCCGGCATGCAGGTCGCGCTCAAGGACCTCGAGCTGCGAGGAGCCGGAAACCTGCTCGGCGGCGAGCAGGCGGGCCACATCGCCGGCGTCGGCTTCGACCTGTACCTCCGGATGATCGGCGAGGCCGTCGCGACCTTCCGCGGCGAAGACGTCGAATCCGGCCAGGAGCTGCGCCTCGAGCTCCCGCTGGATGCGCGCATCCCCGAGTACTACATCGACAGCGAGCGGCTGCGGCTCGAGGCCTATCAGAAGCTCTCCGCGGCGTCAGCCGCGACGGCGAAGGACGACGCGATCGATCTCGTGATCGAGGAGCTCACCGACCGCTACGGCACGCCGCCCGACGAGGTCGAGGGTCTGATCGCGGTCGCCCGACTGCGACGCCGCGCGGCCAGGGCGGGGCTCGCCGATGTCGTCGTGATGGGGTCGAACCTGCGCATCGCGCCCGCTCACCTCGAGGAATCGATCAAGGTGCGTCTGCAGCGGCTGTATCCGAAGGCGAAGCTGGTCGCGGGTGGCGACGCTCTCGTGGTGCCGATGCCGACGATCTCCGCAGCAGTGGGCGTCGGACTCGAGCCGCTGCCGAACGCGGAACTGCTCGAGTGGGTCGGCCAGCTGCTCACGGCGATCTTCCCCGAGCCGGCGAAGGTCGAGTGAGGGGAACCGGCTACAGCGAGAATCCGCCGTCGGTGGTCAGCACCTGACCGACCACCCACGAGCCGGCGTCCGTGCACAGCCAGCCGATCAGGCGGGCAGGGTCGTCGGGGCGACCGACACGGCCGAACGGTGTGCCCGCGATCCAGTCCTCGACGCCCGACAGATCGCGATCCGTCGTGTCGGCATCGAGGTAGCCCGTGTTCACCGGACCCGGATTGACGGTGTTCAGCACGATTCCGACATCGAGCAGCTCGACGGCAGTCGTACGGGTGATCCCCGCGAGCGCGGCCTTGCTCGTCGCGTACGAGATCTCGCCGCGCATCGCCCCGTGCCCCTGACCCGAGGTCATCCAGACGACGTGAGCGGTCGGCTTCTCGAAGGGGCCGAGCGGCGGGATGCTGTCGCCGGGGCGACCGACCGGAGTCTCTGCACCGCCGAGTTCTCGGCGTACTCGATTCGCCAGCCCGGCTGTGAGCAGCAGCGAGGCGCGGGTGTTGGCCTGCCAGTGCGCGTCGAGTCGGTCGGCGGTCATGTCGAAGATCGTGCCGTCGCCGCCGCTCATCGCCTGGTTGCAGATGACGATGTCGAGCCGACCCGAGAGCGCTGATGCCGCGTCGAGCAGCGGTTCGATGCCTGCAGGGTCTCGCAGGTCAGCCTGAGCGTCGCCCATCACGGCCCCGGATGCGAGGGCGTCGTGGATGCCGGCGCGAACCGCGTCGAGGTCGTCCCCGCCCCACGGGTGGTCGAGATCATGGGGGCGGAAGTGGTGGAAGAACACGTTCGCGCCGAGGGACGCGAGCGTCGTCGCGGTCGCGAATCCGATGCCGCGTCTGCGGGAGACGCCGGTCACCAGAGCAGTGCGTCCGAACAGGGGAAGGTCGTGGGAGTGCATGGCGATTCGCCTTTCGATCGATGGAGCCCCGGGCGCGCCGAATGGCGGTCGGAGGCGGGGGAGGGATCGAGTCAGCTGCACTTCATGGGCGTCAGCGTAGCAGGAGGCTCGATCAGCCTTCTCGACACGTATGCGGCGGCGCTACGCTGGCGTCATGTTGTACGAGCACCTCGGGGCTCGGCCCCGGATCCATGACACCGCCGTCGTCGCTCCCACCGCCGTGATCTCCGGAGACGTGACCATCGGCCCTGACTGCCAGGTGCTCCATGGCGCCGTGATCACCGCAGAGGGAGGACCGATCACGATCGGCGAGCACGTGATCGTGATGGAGAATGCGCTCATCAGAGCCACGGCCGCGAACGCCGTGCACATCGGTTCGCACACCCTCGTGGGAACCCTCGCGAGCATCGCCGGCGCGACCGTGGGCGAAGAGGTCTTCTTCGCGTCCGGCGCACGGATCTTCAACGGCGCGCTGGTGGGCGATCGATGCGAGGTCCGGGTGAACGCCATCGTGCACCGACGAGCCGTGCTTCCGGCCGGAACGGTCGTGCCGATCGGCTGGGTCGCGGTCGGAGATCCCGTGCAGCTCCTGTCTCCTGACAGGGAGGAGGAGATCTCCGCCGCACAACCCGAACTCGACTTCCCTGGGCACGTCTTCGGCGTGGATCGCGACACCCCCGACCTCATGGTGCAGCTGACCGAGCGCTACGGCAGCTCGCTGGCCCGGCACGCCGACGACGTGCGTCTCGACGCCGACGGCCGCGCGGCGGGTCGCGGGTGAGTGACGGCGCGGGGCTCGTCCGACCGGACATCAGCACGGACGACGCCGCGCTGATCGCTCGCGAATGCTACGGAGTCGAGGCAGTGGCGACCGAGCTCGGCAGCAATCAGGACCGCAACTTCGTGCTGGTCGAGCCGGACGGATCGCGCAGCGTGCTGCGCGTCGACAACCCCGTCTTCGGTGACGACGCGAGAGCCGCGCAGCATGCGGCGCTCGACGCCTATCGCGCGGCCGGCGTGCGGGTTCCCGCCGTGCTCCCCGGACTCGACGGTCAGCTCACGCAGCGCTGGCGGGGATTCGCGGTGCGCCGCAGTGAGTTCGCCGCGGGTGAGCCGATGGTCGATGCGGGGTATCTGGCTCCCGTCGTCCTCGCCGAGTTCGGCGCGCTGGCGGCGGCATCCGTGAACGCGCTCGCGGGTCTCGCGCATCCGGGGCTCGAGCGCGACCAGATGTGGGACATGCGCGTCGCCTATGCCCAGATCAGCGCGCTCGCCCCGGCGGTGACGGAGGCCGAGTTGCGCTCCCGCGTGCGCACGGCCGCGGAGGACGCGCACAAGGCACTGTCGATCGTGGCTGCTGCGTTGCCGGTGCAGCCGATCCACGGCGACCTCACCGACGACAACGTCACCGGTCGGCGAGGCGCGGACTCTCGGCTCCATCCGCACGTCGTGCTCGATCTCGGCGACCTCGGTCTCGGCTGGCGCGTCGCCGAACTCGCGGTGTGCGTCTCGTCGATGCTCCACCACGAACCCGAGCGCCCTCTGCGCGCGCTCGACACGATCGCCGCGTTCCACGCGGATGCGCCCCTCAGCCGTGACGAGGCGCTCGCCGTCTGGCCGCTGGTCGTGCTGCGAGCGGCTCTCCTCGTCGCGAGCGGCTGGAGACAGCTCGAGATCGACGGCGACAACGAGTACGCGCGAGAGCGGATCGCGGGGGAGCAGGCCATCTTCGATGCCGCGACCGCCGTACCGCTCGCCGAGGCGACGGAGCTCGTGCTCGACCGACTGGGATTCGACGCGCCCGTCTTCGAGATTCCCGTCGTCGCCGCGCCGGAGGACGGCACCCCGGAGCCCGAGATCCCGGGGGCTGAGACGCCGGAGGCGGACACCTCGGGCGGGGAGGATTCCGCGCACGAGGAGCCGGAGCAGGAAGCACCGCGCCCGGACGGGCCTGGCCCGATCTCCGAGCTCGCTCCGCTGCTGCCTGAGCTCGACGGTCGCATCGTCGTGGTCGATCCGGGCGTGGAGTCCGACGAACTGGATGCCGGACGCTGGACGGCGCCTGATGCAGAGGCGGCGCTCATCGCCGGGGCGCATGCCCAGGGCGCGCGTGCTGCCGTGGTTCCCTACGGGATGTACCGCCTCACACGCACGACCATCGACACTCCGCATGCCGCGGCCACCTGGCCGGTCGAGACCGAGGTGCACGTCGCTCCCGGGCCGTCGTCGCGCATGATCGCCCCTGTCGAGGGTGACCTGAAGATCACCGACGGCAGTGTGCGCATCACGATCGACGGCGGGTGGGAACTCGACCTCCGCGGCCCCGACTTCGAGCCGACGCGCAACGGCCGGGTCGAGAAGGGCGAGAGCATCGGTCGGCTCGCGGCGTCGTTCGAGATCAGGACGCTGGTCGTCGGACTTCGCAGAGCGGATGCTCCGTCGCTGCCCGCCGTAGCCACCGCCGCGCACCTGGTCACCCCGGATCGGGTCGACGCCTGGCGTCGCTTCACCGCCGACCCCGCGGCTCTGCTCGGTCTCGCCTCGCACGCGCAGCACGACGGCGCGGACGACGAGCTGCGCCGTCGTGAGCGGATCTTCGCCGAGGCGCAGGAGCGCTACTACGAGCACCCGCCGCAGATCGAGCGCGGCTGGCGGCACCATCTCGTCGACACCACCGGTCGAAGCTACATCGACATGGTGAACAACGTCGCCGGCCTCGGCCACGGGCATCCGAAGGTCGCGGCCGCGGCGAACCGACAGCTGAAGACCCTCGCCACGAACTCGCGCTTCCTGTTCCGCGACCTCGCCGAGTACAGCGAGCGCCTGATCGCGTTGATGCCCGAGGGGAGCGGACTCGACACGGTGC
Organism: Microbacterium sp. LWH13-1.2; assembly: GCF_038397735.1. Lineage (NCBI taxonomy): Bacteria > Bacillati > Actinomycetota > Actinomycetes > Micrococcales > Microbacteriaceae > Microbacterium > Microbacterium sp. LWH13-1.2. Next base: position 708,940 of record NZ_CP151635.1, read on the forward strand.
TGCTGGTGAACAGCGGCTCAGAGGCGGTGGATCTCGGCATCCGACTCGCGCAGGCGGCGACCGACCGGCGCTCCGTGGTGGCGCTCCGCGAGGCCTATCACGGCTGGACCATGGCGAGCGATGCCGTCACGACGAGTGCCTACGACAACCCCCAGGCGCTCGAGACGCGACCCGACTGGGTGCACGTGGCCGATGCGCCGAACTCCTTCCGTGGAACGTACCGCGGAGACGACACGGCCGAGCGGTATCTCGCCGACCTCGCCGAGGATCTCGACGGTCTCGCTGCGGACGGCCGCGACGTGGCGGCGTTCCTGTGCGAATCCGTGCTCGGGAACGCCGGCGGTGTGCTGCTGCCCGACGGATATCTGGCGGGCGCCTACGATCTGGTGCGCGCTCGCGGCGGTCTCTGCATCGCCGACGAGGTGCAGGTGGGCTTCGGTCGCATGGGCTCGAGCTTCTGGGGATTCGAGCAGTCCCGCGTCGTGCCCGACATCGTCACGATCGCGAAGCCCATGGGCAACGGGTTCCCTATCGGGGGAGTGATCACCTCGCGACGGATCGCCGATGCCCTCAGCAGCCAGGGGCAGTTCTTCTCCTCGGCAGGCGGCAGCACCCTCAGCTGCCGCGTCGGGCTGGCCGTGCTCGACGCCATGGTCGAGGACGATCTGCAGGCCAACGCCCGCGAGGTCGGTGCCCGCCTGGCCGCGTCGCTTCGGGCTCTGGCGCACCGGCATCCGCTCGTCGGCCCTGTGCATGGTGAAGGTCTCTATCTCGGAGTCGAGCTCGTGCGCGACCGCGACAGCATGGAGCCGGCCTCTGCCGAGGCCGCCGCGATCTGCGAGCGGATGCGCGAGCTCGGTGTGATCGTGCTCACCACCTCGGAGCGTTCGAACGTGCTGAAGATCAAGCCGCCGCTCTGTCTGACGGTCGAGAGCGCCGATCATGTTGTCGCGGTGCTGGATCGAGTGCTCTCCGAAGGATGGTGATCGCGGTGGTCTTCGAATCCCGTGAGGATTCGGCATGTTAAATGCGTATTTCGAATCAGATCCGCTCTTCCGCTGACGATTATCCCGGGTACATACTGAGCGTCAGCGTCGGATCGCCCGAAGTCCGACCCATGCGCTGTTCCCGAAGGAGTACTCATGGCCACGCCCGTCAAGACGAAGCCCCTCGCGCAGGGTGGGGGAACCCTTCGCCGCAACCTCGGCCTCTGGGCGATCGTCGGTCTCGGACTCGGCTACATGACGCCGACCGTCGTCTTCGACACGTTCGGCATGGTGGCTCGCGACACGGACAACGTCGTCCCCGCCGCGTACCTGGTCGCTCTCGTCGTGATGGTCTTCACCGCGATCAGCTACGGCAAGATCTCCAGCGCCATCCCGAGCGCGGGATCGGCCTACACCTACGTCCGCGAATCCATCCACCCGAACCTCGGTTTCATGGTCGGCTGGACCTCGCTGATCGACTACGTGCTGCTCCCGATGGTCAACTGCCTCATCATCCGCAGCTACCTCGAGGCGCTGTTCCCCGACATCCCCGGCTGGATCTGGGTGGTGCTCTACTGCATCCTCGTGACGAGCATCATCTACATGACCATGCGCGGTACATCGAACATGAACATGATCCTGCTCGTGTTCTCGATCGTCGTGATGGTCGTGTTCGTCGTGATGGTCGTCGCCCAGCTCCTGCGCGGCGAAGGAGCGGCCACGATCGCCTCGGCCGCCCCGTTCATCCACGACGGTGCGACGATCAGCGCGGTGCTTATGGGAGCCACGATCGTCTGCTTCTCCTTCATCGGCTTCGATGCGGTGACGATGTACGCCGAGGAGGCGAAGGACCCGAAGATCATGCCGAAGGCGATCCTGCTCACGGTGCTGCTCGGCGGAGCGATCTTCCTCGTGGCCGCGTACGTGACGCAGCTGCGGTTCCCGGACTGGAACGAGTTCGCCCCCGGTGGCGACATGCAGTACGTCGAGGACTCCACGCTGCCGATCATCGGCAACCTCGTCGGGGGCGACGTGCTCATGGCCGTCCTGACGGCGGCCGGCTTCTGCGCGACCCTGGCGTCCGGTCTCGCCTCGCACGCATCGGTGTCGCGCATGCTGCTGGTGATGGGACGCAACAACGTGCTTCCGCAGAAGGCGTTCGGCTACATCAACCCGCGCACCCACACGCCGACCTTCAACATCGTGCTGGTGGGAGCCATCTCACTGCTGGCGATCCCGTTCACCCTCGAGCTGATCGCGGCCTGGATCAACTACGGCGCACTGATCGCCTTCACCTTCGTGAACATCTCGGTGATCGCCTGGTTCGCGATCCGCAAGGGGCGGCGCCACACACCGCGCGACATCTTCTCGTACATCGTGATGCCGGGCATCGGCATGCTGCTGACGGGACTCCTGTGGGTGAACCTGCACGCCGATGCCCTCACCGGAGGCCTCATCTGGACGGCTATCGGCCTGATCTACCTCGCCGTGATCACGAAGGGCTTCCGCAAGAGGGTGGTCGCGTTCGACGAGAACCAGCCGGTGACCGGTTTCAACAAGGTCGTGAGGGCACCTGTCGACGAGAGCTGAGCGCCGCGAGCGCAGAACGCGGGATGCAGAAGAGCCGCCTACCCCGGGAGGGAGGCGGCTCTTCCGTCATGTGCGGCAGGTGAGCGGGAGTCAGATGACACCCTGCGCGAGCATCGCGCCCGCGACGCGCTCGAAGCCTGAGATGTTCGCACCCGCCACGTAGTCACCCGCGACGTCGTAGCGCTCGGCGGCCTCGAACGCGGCGGCGTGGATGTCGCCCATGATCTCGCGCAGCTTGTTCTCGCTGGCGTCGAAGCTCCACCGCTGACGGGACGCGTTCTGGCTCATCTCGAGAGCGGAAGTCGCGACACCACCGGCGTTCGCGGCCTTCCCGGGAGCGAAGAGCACGCCGGCGGCCTGGAACGCGTCGACGGCGGCGGGCACGCAGGGCATGTTCGCGCCCTCGGAGACCGCCCGCACGCCGCCCGCGATGAGAGCCTCCGCCGCGGCGAGGTCGAGCTCGTTCTGCGTCGCGGAGGGCACCGCGATGTCGACGGGCACCTCCCAGACGCTGCCGCCTTCGATGAAGCGCGCACCGGGACGACGATCGGCGTATTCGACGATACGAGCGCGCTCGACCTCCTTGATCTGGCGGAGCAGATCGACGTCGATGCCGGCGTCGTCGACGACATAGCCGGATGAGTCCGATGCGGTCACGGCGGTCGCACCGAGCTGGGTGGCCTTCTGGATCGCATAGATCGCGACGTTGCCCGAGCCCGAGACGCCGACGCGCTTGCCGTCGAGCGAGTCGTTGTGCACGCCGAGCATCTCCTGCGCGAAGAACACCGCGCCGTAGCCGGTGGCCTCCGTGCGCACCTCGGCGCCGCCCCAGCCGGTGCCCTTGCCCGTGAACATGCCGGACTCGTGGCGGTTGGTGATCTTGCGGTACTGGCCGAAGAGGTAGCCGATCTCGCGGCCGCCGACACCGATGTCACCCGCGGGGACGTCGGTGTGCTCGCCCAGGTGGCGGTAGAGCTCGTTCATGAACGACTGGCAGAAGCGCATGATCTCGCCGTCCGACCGGCCGTGAGGATCGAAGTCCGAGCCGCCCTTGCCCCCGCCGATGCCCTGTCCGGTGAGCGCGTTCTTGAAGATCTGCTCGAAGCCGAGGAACTTGATGATCGACAGGTTGACCGACGGGTGGAAGCGGAGTCCACCCTTGTACGGGCCGAGCACCGAGGAGAACTGGATGCGGTAGCCGCGGTTGACCTGGAGGCGACCCGCATCGTCGACCCACGGAACCCGGAACAGGATCTGGCGCTCCGGCTCGACCAGACGCTCGAGGATGCCGCCGTCGACGAACTGCGGATTGCGCGCGAGCACGGGAGCGATCGAGTTCAGCACCTCGTGCACGGCCTGCTGGAATTCGGGCTCGTTCGGGCTGCGGTGAAGGACCGTGTCGAAGACGGGCTGCACGGATTCTGCGAGCGGGTGGAAGTCGGCGGAAGACGAAGAGGTCACGCGAAAGAGCTTTCTGAACGGGGGAAGAAGGTGATGCGTGCGATCGTGTCGCGTGAGTGGCCGCCGGATCGGGCAGAAACCTCACTCTAGCGGGCACGCCGATGTGAGGGATCTCACACCGGAATGCACGCGATGACGACGACGAGGTGGCTCACCCGGTGTTCTGCAGACCCGCTGCGACGCCGCTCACGGAGAGCAGGAGCAGGCGCCGCTGTTCCTCATCGGCACCGGATCCGGTCGCCTCCGCCGGGTCGCGCAGCGCACGCAGGGCGCGCAGCTGCAGCAGCGACAGCGCGTCGACGTAAGGGGTGCGCAGCTGCACGGCGCGCTGCAGGATCGGCTTGTTCTCGAGCAGTCCGACACCGCCGGTGAGGCGGATCACCCATTTGCGCGTGAGTGTCATCTCGTCGAGCACGAGCTGGGCGAGGTCGTCGCGGTCGCCCAGCGCCAGATACTGGCGGGCGATGCGCTCGTCGGTCTTCGCGAGACTCATCGCGACGTTGTCGATCATGGTGCGAAGCAGCGGCCAGTCGCGGTACGCCTCGATGAGACGGGCCTCGTCGCCGACGGCGGCCAGCGCCGTGCCGAGACCGAACCAGCCGGCGAGGTTGATGCGCGCCTGCGTCCACGCGAACACCCACGGGATGGCCCGGAGGTCTTCGAGCGACTCGACGGAGAGTCCTCGTCGCGCGGGCCGCGAGCCGAGCGCGAGCAGACCGATCTCCTCCATCGGGGTGACCGTTGCGAACCAGGGCGCGAAGCCCTCGGCCTTCACGAGCGAGAAGAAGCGCTCACGCGAGGAGCGGTCCATCACCGAGGCGATGTCCGCGAACCGCGCTGCGGCATCGCTGGTGTGCTTCTCGACCGTCGGCGACGACGCGAGCAGGGTCGCTGCGGCGACCTGGTCGATGTGGCGCATCGCGATCGCGGGCTCGCCGTAGCGGGCGAAGATGACCTCGCCCTGCTCGGTGAGCTTGAAGCGACCGTCGACCGAGTGCGGCGGCTGCGCGAGGATCGCCGAGTTGGCGGGTCCGCCACCGCGACCGAGGGCACCGCCGCGGCCGTGGAACAGGGTCAGCTCGATGTCCGACTCCTGCGCCCACAGGGCGATCTTCTCCTGCGCCTCGTACAGGGCGAGGTTGGCGGCGACGGGGCCGACGTCCTTCGACGAGTCGGAGTACCCGAGCATCACCTCGAGGCGGTTGCCGGTGGCGGCCATCCTCTCCTGGAACTCGGGGAACGTGACCGCCTCGGCGAGGATATCGGGAGCGGCCTGGAGGTCGGCGAAGGTCTCGAACAGCGGGACGACGTCGAGCACCGGTGCGTCGTCGCCGAGTGCATGCCGCGCGAGCGCGTAGACGTTCGCGAGGTCTGAGGCCGCCTGTGTGAACGACACGACGTAGCGGCCGGCAGCTCGGAGGCCTCGGTCGCGCTGGATCTCGGCGATCGCACGGAAGACCTCGAGCACCTCCTCGGTCTGCGCGCTGATGGCCTCGCCGCTCGCGAGCTCCGCCAGAGCCTTCGCATGCACCTGCGAATGCTGACGCACCTCGAGCTCGGTGAGGTGGAAGCCGTACGTCTCCACCTGCCAGATCAGGTGCTGCACGCCTCCGAAGGCGTGGCGCTTCGCACCCGCGTCCGACAGCGACGACTGCACGGCGCGGAGGTCGGCGAGGAGCTCTTCGGGGCGGGCATATCGCTGCTCCTCGCCTCGGCGGGTCGCGGCGACGCGGTGGGCGAGCGCGAGCAGTACCCGTCGGTGCGGCTCGCCGGGGGAGCGGGCTCCGAGCTCCGCGGCGCTGCGCGGGTCCGCGGCGGCGAAGTCGTCCCACAGCGCCGACACGGCCGCGCTCGCAGGAGTGTCCTCGGCGTCGAGCGTGAGCGTGCGGCCGATGCGGTCGAGCGCACGCTCGAGACCGCGCAGCACATGATCCGAGGCGATCTGAGAGGCCTCGCGCGTGACGGATGCCGTGACGAAGGGGTTTCCGTCGCGGTCGCCGCCGACCCACGAGCCGATCCGCACGAAGGCGGGTACCACGGGCTCGGTGGCACCCGAGTCATCGCCGCGCAGAGCGTCGTCGATGCGGCGGTACACGTGGGGAACCGTGGTGAACAGGGTCTCGTCGAACACGCCCATGACCGTGCGGACCTCATCGGTCGGCGACGGCTTCTCGGCGCGCAGCGGGGCGGTGCGCCAGAGGGTGTCGATCTCCTCCAGCATCCGACGGCGGGCGCGGTGCTCCTCGGAGCCGCCCTCGCTCGCGGAGTCGTGCTGTGTGAGCAGCTCGGACAGGCGACGGATGCTCGACGACACCGCCCGGCGACGGGCTTCGGTCGGGTGAGCGGTGAAGACGGGGTGGAAGCGCAGGCCCTGCAGGCGACGGAGTGCCTCGTCATCGCCGACCTCGGTCTTCAGACGGGCGTATGCCGTGGCGACCGTGTCGGCGGCATCTTCACGGCCGGGCTGGCCCGCGCGCTCGCGGAGGACTCGCACGCGCTGATGCTCCTCGGCGAGGTTGACCAGGTGGAAGTAGCACGTGAACGCCCGTGCGACCTCGTCGGCGCGGGCGATGCTGAAGGATCCGGCGATCGCTGCAGCACGCTCGAACGCGTCGGACGTCTCTTCGTCGTAGGCCTGGATGGTGGCCAGGCGCAGCTTCTCGACGTCCTCGAAGAGGTCATCGCCGCCGGCTTCTCGCAGCACCTGGCCGAGAAGGGCGCCGAGCATCCTGACGTCGGAGCGCATCGCGTCCGGGATGCCGCGGCCCGCTTCGAAACGGCCGATGATGCGGATGGCCGAGGTGTCGGTGGGCTCGGGGAAGGTGTGTTCGGGGGTCACCGTTCGAGAGTATCCCGGGTCGGGGTGGTGCTCGGAACGCATGACGATCCGAGACGCTCGCGGCGACCGGCGAACTACCATGGAGGGGATGCGAATCTCCGCGAACCCCCTCCGCGGGCAGCAGTTCCCTGCTGTCCTCCTCCTCGTCGCCGCAGGCCTCGGTCTGCTGCTGGCGAATCTCCCCACGCATGACGCGCTCGCCGCGGTGCTCGACTTCCACATCGCGGTGCCCGGCACCTCTCTCGACCTCTCGATCGAGCACTGGGTGTCCGACGGGCTCCTCGCGGTGTTCTTCCTCGTGGTCGCGATCGAGCTGCGTCACGAACTCACGCACGGAGAGCTGGATTCGCCGCGCAAGGCCGTGCAGCCGGCGATCGCCGCCGCGGGCGGTGTGCTGGTGCCGATCGCGGTCTACCTGCTCATCGCCGGAGACTCGGCGACCGCCACCGGATGGCCGATCCCCACTGCGACCGACATCGCCTTCGCACTCGGTGTGCTCGCGATGTTCGGCAAGGGGCTGCCCTCGACCGTGCGGGTGTTCCTGTTGGCGCTGGCGATCCTCGACGACATCATCGGCATCATCTTCATCGCCGTGCTCTTCGCGCACGACGTGCAGTGGCTGCTGCTCGTCCTCGCCGTGGTCGCGGTCGCGCTGTTCTGGGTCCTCAGCCGCGCACTGCATGCGAAGGGGCACGCCGCGATCGCCGTCGCGATGGTCGTCGTCGGAGTCGTGGTCTGGGGATTGGTCGCCGCGTCCGGCATCCATGCCACGATCGCGGGAGTCATGCTGGGCCTCGTGATGTCGCCGGTTCCCGCCGCGCGCACCCGTCACGCCCTCGAGCCCACCGTCAACGGGGCGATCCTGCCGGTGTTCGCGTTCGTCGCCGCGTTCGTGGTGATTCCCGCCCTCGCACCCTCCGAGCTCTCGCCGGCTTTCTGGGGCATCGTGGTCGCCCTTCCGGTCGGCAAGATCCTCGGCATCTCGCTGTTCGGCTGGATCGCGATGCGTATCCGACCCCGGGGGTCGGCTCCCGCGCTGCCGTTCGGCGACATCCTGGCGGCCGGTGCCCTGGGCGGGATCGGATTCACGGTCTCGCTGCTTCTCGCCAATCTCGCCTTCGCGTCGGATGCGGGCGTCCGCGACCAGGCGATCCTCGGCGTGCTCGTCGGCTCGCTCATCGCGCTCGTCCTGTCCGGGGTGATCGTGTCGCTTCGCGCCCGCTCCTATCGTCGGCTGAGCGCCGCGACATCCTGACGACGTTCGAGGAGGAACAGTGACCGCAGACCAGGAACGCGATCCGCTGCGCGAGGCCGCAGAGACCATGCGCGCGGTGCGCGAACGGTGCGTCTGGTCGCAGCGGATCACCCATCACGACCTCGTGCCGTACCTGATCGAGGAGTCGCACGAGGTCATCGACGCCGTCGAGACCGGCACGCGGGCCGACCTGCGTGAAGAACTCGGCGACCTGCTGTGGCAGGTGCTGTTCCATGCGGCCATCGCCGCACAGGATCCCGACGACCCGTTCGACATCGACGACGTCGCCGACACGCTGACCGAGAAGATGGTCCGTCGGCACCCGCACGTCTTCGCGGGTGAGACCGCGACCACCCCCGACGAGGTGCTCGTGCACTGGAACGCGGCGAAGGCGGCCGAGAAGCGCACGAGGAAGAGCGTGCTCGACGGAGTTCCGCGAGGGATGCCGGCGCTGGCACTCGCGCAGAAGATCGTCGGACGAGCGGCAGGAGCGGGCGTGGAGGTCGGAGGGCCGACCGACGGCGCCGTGACCGCACCCACGACCGAGGCGGAGCTCGGCGACGCTCTGCTCGGGCTCGTCGCTGTGGCGCGAACCGAGGGGTGGGACGCCGAGAGGGCGCTGCGCGAGCGGCTCCGCGGGCTCGAAGCCGACGTCCGCGACGCCGAATCCGGCGCCTGACGCCACGGGCCACCCTTCCGACCTGGAAAGATGGGGGCGTGGCTACTGTGAACCCGCCGCGCGGCATGCGCGACATCCTCCCCGCCGACAAGGCCCGCCGCGAGCGCGTCCTCTCCGTCATCCGCGATCGGTACCGGTCGCACGGATTCGACGAGATCGAGACTCCCGCGCTCGAGGAGTACTCGCGACTGCACGCCGGCATCGGCGGCGACAATGAGAAGCTCGCCTACAACGTCCTGCGCCGTGGCCTCGACGCCGAGGCGATCCGGGAGGCGGCCGACGACCAGGGCGCACTCGCAGACCTCGGACTCCGCTATGACCTCACCGTGCCGCTCGCGCGGTTCTACGCGAGCAACCGCGCTCAGCTGCCCGGTGTCTTCCGCGCCATCCAGATCGGCCCGGTGTGGCGTGCGGAGCGCCCGCAGAAGGGCCGCTACCGCCAGTTCGTGCAGTGCGACATCGACATCATCGGCGATGACTCCGCGCGCGCCGAGGCAGAGCTCATGGTCGCCTCGCTCGACGCCGTCGACGCGCTCGGACTCGAGGGCGCGACCGTGCGCATCAACGACCGGCGCGCGCTTGACTGGATGCTCGACAGCTTCGGCTTCACCGCCGACGAGCGGCCCGGCGTGCTGATCACGATCGACAAGCTCGACAAGATCGGCCCGGAGGGGGTCGCGACGGAGCTGCGCGAGCGCGGTGCCGCCGCATCCGCCGTCGACGCGTTCGAGGAGTTCCTGCGCCGCCCGCAGACCATGGAGTACAACCCGTTCGGCGAGCGCCAGATCCGCAAGGCGCTGCCCGAGAATGCGCCGGATGAGCTCGTCGGGCACCTGGTCGGCATCGGCGAGGCCGTCGCCGCCGGACGCGGGGCGACCGACATCCCGCTGGTTTTCGATCCCTTCCTCGTTCGCGGCATGGGCTACTACACCGGCACGATCTTCGAGCTCGCGCACCCCTCGGTCTCGTACTCGCTGGGCGGGGGAGGGCGTTACGACGGCATGATCGGGCGCTTCCTCGGCCAGCAGGTTCCCGCTGTCGGGTTCTCGCTCGGCTTCGAGAGGCTCGTCGATCTCGTGACGGCGGGAGCGGATGCCGCCGAGCGCGCCGTGGTGCTGATCCACGACGCGGACGTGCCGGTCGTCGAGCTCGTGACCCATAAGGCCGCGCTCGTGGCGACAGGTGCCAGGGTCCGGGTGGAACGGCGCACGAAGAACGTCAAGGCGCTGCTCGAGCGCTCGGCCGCCGACGGGTACACGGAGTTCGCGACCGTCTCCGCGGGTGCGTCTCAGCTGGAGCTGAAGCCCCTGTCATGAGGTTCAGGGAGCTCGGACGCCGTTCACGCGGCGTTCACGCCGGTCGGGTCGAATCGGCGCATGAGACGACAGCATCTCGTCGCCGTCGCCGGGGTCGGCGTCGCGGCGGTGGGGGTGGCCACCGGCATCCGGTTCGTGCTCGCCCATCAGGCGGCCATCGCACGTCGACGCATCGGCAAGCCGCTCGGTGAGAGGTCGATCGACGCCGACCGAGTCTGGCGTCCCTCTCTCGCCGGCGAGCCGATCGAGCTGCTCGTGCTCGGCGACTCGCTCGCGGCGGGGCTCGGCGCCGAGCGCCGCAAGCAGACGCTCGGCGGTCGCCTCGCCAAAGGCATGGGGCGGCGCATGGGGCGGCCGGTGCACCTGCGCACTGCCGCGGTCGTCGGCTCGGAGTCGCCCGACCTCGCCGCCCAGCTCGCCGACCTCCCGGAAGGCTATGCGCCGCACGTCGCCGTGATCGTGGTGGGCGGGAACGACGTCACGCACCGGATCCCCGTCGCCGTCTCGACACAGCACCTGCGTGACGCGATCCTGCGTCTGCGTCGTCGTGGCGCTGAAGTCGTCGTCGGGACCTGCCCCGACCTCGGCGCGCTGCGCCCCGTGCCTCAGCCGCTGCGCTGTCTGGTCTCCAGCCTGTCGCGCAGGCTCGCGGAGGCGCAGACAGAGACCGCGCTCGCCGCAGGGGCGCGCCCTGTCGATCTCCGTCGCGCCGTCGGCCCGATGTTCTTCGACGATCCGGATGCGATGTTCAGCATGGACCGCTTCCATCCGAGCGCTCTGGGGTACCGGCGCACGGCAGAGGCGCTCCTTCCGACCGTGTGCCTCGCCGCGGGGGCCGCGCTCAGCTCGCGTCGTCAGGCGCCGCGCTGAACGACGCCGCCCACTCGGCCACACGTCGAGCACTCTCCTCGTCCGACAGGTCTTCGACACGGGTCATCACCGACCATCGGACGCCGAAGGGATCCCGGATGCTCGCGAACCGGTCTCCCGACACGAATGCCGACGGAGCCTCCCGCACGGTCGCCCCGGCGGCGACAGCACGCTCGACGACAGCGTCGACGTCGGGGACGTACAGCCCCATCGAGTAGCAGTCGTCGTCGCCCGAGGGCGCGGGAACGAGATGGTATTCGGGGCTCGGCTCGCCCAGCTGCAGACGTCCGACACCGAAGTCGAGGTCGGCGTGGGCGACGACGCCCCCCAGCTCCGTGACATCGACGACGCGGGCGCCGAACACATCGCTGTAGAAGTCGATCGCCTCGCGCGCCCCGGGGATCGCGAGGAAAGGGGTGAGCGAGGTCGCGCTGTGCGGACGTCCGTCCGTCGTGTGTGCGCCGGTCGCGCCGGTCGCTCCGCTCGTGTTCTCGGTGGTCATATCGCCACCGTACGCAGCGGCAGTCATCGTGCGCTTGAACATTCGCGACAGACTGCGAGTGCGGTTCGCGGGATCGATGTTCCCCCGCCGCGCGAATCCGACGACGAGTTCCGACCCCGCACCGGGACCCCGGACGTCTCGTCGTAGGGTCGAGGGCATGGATGTCGAATACCTCGGACCCACAGTGTCCGCGATGTGGCTGACCGTGGCGCTCCTTGCCGGCGGGTTCGCGCGCACCCGGAACCGTTCGGCGTTGGCGTGGTTCGTGCTGACGGTGTTCCTCGGCCCGATCGCAGCGTTCCTGCTCGTGGTGTGGCCCCCGGCTGACCCGATTCCGTCGCCATCTCCGCGCGGGGTCGACTCCTCACCGGCTCGTCCGAGCGACGAGTAGACGTGAGCCGGACGCGTGGGGTGCTGTATCCGGCACGACTGCCGGAGTTCCATCGTCTGCCGCCCGAGGCCCACGCTCGGGAGCTCGCCGTGTGGTTCTGGATTCCCGAGTGGGACATCGAGCCCGGCAGATCGTCGCGGCAGGACATCGTGGGCTATCCGGCGTTGAACCTCGTGGTCGAGCAGGGTGCGGTCACATTGTCGGGTGCGACGACCCGCGCATCGCATCGCGACCTCAGCGGTGCCGGGTGGGCGGTGGGCGCTCTGCTGCGGCCGGCCGCCGTCGCGACGCTCACCGATGACCCTGCGGCGCTCATCGACGCCGAGACGACCGTCGATGCGCCCGACCTGGCGGATGCGATCGGCGCCTCCATGAGCACGGGCGACGGGCGCCGTGAGCGCGCCGTCGCAGTCTTCTCCGACTGGCTCGTGCGCCGGGTCGGGCCCGTCGATGATGCCGCGATGCGCGCGAACGCGCTCGTCGACGTGCTCATGGGCGACGACACCGTGGACACGGTCGAAGAGGCGGCGATGCGTCTGGCCGTCTCGACCCGCACCCTGCAGCGCCTGTGCCACAGGCACGTGGGCGTCTCACCGGCGGCGATGATCCGCCGACGACGTCTTCAGGTGGCCGCCGAGCGGCTGCGCCTCGACCCAGGGCTCGAGTTGTCGGGCCTCGCAGCCGACCTGGGATACGCCGATCACGCGCACCTCACGCGTGATTTCCGCAGCATCCTCGGCATGGCCCCTCGCACGTACCGTGCAGGAGCGTCTGAGAAGTCGCCAGACGAGAGTGCGAAGATCTGATCACCGCGACAGTCTGAGGCGTGTCATCCGGTAGAGCACTCCGATGAGCACGACCACGGTTCCGATCGCCGAGGCGACGACGGGCAGCGTGTTCACGAGCAGAAGGCAGCCCAGAGCTCCGATGACCTGCAACGTGCGGGGATAGCGACGAGCCGCCGCCTGCTGCCGGAACGCCGCGGCATTCGCGATGAGATAGTACAACAGCACCCCGAACGAGGAGAATCCGATCACGTCGCGAAGGTCGGCGACGAGCACGATGCCGACGACGATGAGCGCGATCGCGATCTCTGCGCGACGTGGTACCTGCCAGCGCTCGTCGATCTTCGCGAGCAGCTGCGGCAGGTCCTGCTCCCGGGCCATGGCCAGGGTCGTGCGACCGATGCCGGTGAGCAGTGCGAGCAGAGCGCCCAGCGAGGCTGCCGCCGCTGCGACGCGGATGACCGGGGTGAGAGCCTGCCACCCGGTGGCCGTGGCGACATCGGCCAGCGGCGTCGTGCTCGTCGCCGCGTCGCCACCGAGGACGAGGATGACCGTGATCGCGACGAGCGTGTAGACGGCGACCGCACCGCCCAGCGCGAGGGCGATGGCGCGGGGGATCGTCCTGGTCGGGTCGACGACCTCTTCGCCCATGGTCGCGATGCGCGCATACCCTGCGAACGCGAAGAAGAGCAGCCCCGCCCCCTGCAGCACGCCGTAGGCGCTGGCATCAGGGAGAGGGGCAGGGGATGCCGCACTCGATCCGCCGAGTCCGGTCACGACGACGAGGGCGAGCCCCAGCAGCGAGCACACCACGAGAATCCTGGTGACCAGAGCCGTGCGGGTCACTCCGAAGCAGTTGACGGCTGCGAGCGCGATTACCGCCGCCACGGCCACCGGCACCTGCCAGCCCTCGGGTGCCGCGTACGCGGCGAAGGTCATGGCCATAGCCGCGCAGCTCGCGATCTTGCCGATCACGAAGCTCCAGCCGGCGACGAAGCCCCACCACGGACCGATCTCGGCTCTGGCGTACGCGTAGGTGCCGCCGGCGACGGGGTGAGCCGCGGCGAGCTGCGCCGACGCGGTGGCGTTGCAGTAGGCGACGATCGCGGCGATCGCCAGGGCGATCAGGATGCCGCTGCCGGCGACGCCGATCGCGGGAGCCCACACCGAGAACACGCCCGCGCCGATCATCGAGCCGAGGCCGATGGCGACGGCGTCGCCGAGTCTCAGGCGGCGTGCGAGGGGCATTCCGTCATCGTCGCACGCCGGAGTGAACGACAGGTGTCGTCGTCCCGGATCACTCTCGCGCCGCAGTGACGCGTTTCTTCTCACGGACGTAGACCTCGCGGCGCACCCTGGCGACCACATCGCCGTCGCGATCGGTGATCTCGGTCTCGAACCACTCGAGTACTTTCGCCCCGCCATGGGCGCGTTCGCGGATCTCCGCGGCACGCTCCCTGCTGACCTCGAACTCGGCGGTGAGCACGCCGCGGCCGGGCTTGAGGAACTCGATCTCGCCGCGGGTGTCCCAGACCACGTAATCACGTCCGAGCTGGTGCATGACGAGCATGAAGAAATACGGATCGGTCATCGCCGACATCGAGCCGCCGAACGCCGTCTTGACGTAGTTGCGGGTGAAGACGTTCACATGAAGCTCGACGGTCGCGTGGGTCCAGTCCTCGCTGAAGCGGCGGATGCGGATGCCGCTGAAGAGATTCGGGATCCACAGGCTCATGCCCGTGGCGAGGCGGCGGGGAGTGATGCGCATGAGGTCAGTGTGGATGCTGCGGACAGGGAGACGAAGCTTGCTGGAGGGTTTCGACAGTTGTTATAGTTCTCCTATAACTAATAGAACTGAGGAGAACGATGCTGATTCGAATCGACGCCGACAGTGCTCGGCCGCTCTTCGATCAGGTCGCGGCGTCCGTCAGGGCCGACGTCCTGACCGGGCGGCTCGGACCCGGCGATCGACTGCCGGCCGCGCGAGAGCTGGCAGACGCCCTCGAGATCAATCTGCACACGGTGCTCCGCGCCTACCAGCAGCTCAGGGATGAGGGCCTGATCGATCTGCGTCGCGGCAGGGGAGCGGTGGTCGCCGCCTCCGCCTCGCCTCTCGCGGAGCTCTCGCAGGACATCATCGCTCTCGTCGCCCGCGCCGCCTCGCTCGGCGTCTCTTCCACGACCCTGGCCGCCCTCATCAAGGAGACCGACGCATGACCCCCGAGATCCGCAGAGCCCGCACCGCCTTCTGGTGGGTGGGGGTGATCGTCCCGCTGGTGCTGATCGCGCTCGCGAGCATCGTCGTACTCGCCTGGCTCCCCGATCTGCCGGAACCCGCAGCGATCCACTGGGGTCTCGACGGTGCCGACGGCTTCGGTCCGCGGTGGACCCCTCTCGTCCTGCTGGTCGGTCTCGGCGGAGGCACCGTGCTGCTGTTCGCACTCATCGCGCTGCTCTCTCACCGACTCCCGAAGCGGGGCGCTGCCGCGCCGATCCCTCGGCCGCAGTGGTCCGCGACCGCGCGTCTGCTGGGAGCTGCGAGCCTCGGCATGGCGGGCATGATGTCGATGCTCGCGATCGCCTCGACCGCCGCGCAGCGCGGTCTCGCCGACGCCGCGGATGCGGCTGACATCACGCCGTGGGTTGCGGTCTTCCTCCTGGTGATGGTCGGCCTCGGAGCAGCGGGGTGGTTCCTGCAGCCCGCGGTGCCGATCTCGACGGGGTCGTCGACTGCCACGGCGACTCCGCTGCCGCTGACCGATCACGAGCGCGCGGTGTGGATCAAGACCGTGACGGTCGCCACCGCGGGTCAGATCGTGCTCGGCATCGGCGTCTTCGTCGTGATCGCGATGAGTGTGCTCCTGCTTGCGCAGGGCATCGCCGCGGGCTGGATCACGGCCGCGGTCGCCGTGGTGCTACTCGTGCTCGTCACGACCAGCCTCACCTTCCGCGTCCGCGCGAGCGCCGCGGGGCTGCGGGTGCGATCCGTCGCCGGCTGGCCGCGCGTGGAGATCCCCGCTGCGGAGATCGCGAGCACCCGTGCCGTGCAGGTCGACCCCTTCGCCGAGTTCGGCGGCTGGGGATATCGGTTCGGTGTGGACGGACGACGCGGAATCGTGCTCCGCAAAGGAGACGCGGTCGAGGTGACCCGCACGAACGGGCGGGTGTTCCTCGTCACGGTCGACGACGCGGCCACTGCCGCCTCCGTCCTCGCAGCGGCCGCGCAGCGCTGACCCGTCGCCGACCGCGCACTCAGAGCAATCGATCGAGGAGAACCATCATGACCCGCATCCGCATCGCCGCCATCATCGCTTTCACCGTGCTCGCGTGCGGGCTCGCATGGCTCGTGGCCCTGCCGCTGTGGCTGGGCGACGGCCTGGCCGAGCCGAGTGCGGGAGTGCTGCTGCCGGTGATGATGTTCACGCCGGCGATCGCCGCGCTCGTGATCACGTTCACCATGCGCATCCCCGCCGCGGGTGAGAGGGTGCGCTTCCTCGGCCTGTGGCCGCTGCGCCCTGCCAAGCGCGTGGTCTGGCTCATGGTCGTCGGCTGGCTCGCCCCTCCGCTCCTCGTGGGTCTCAGCATCCTGCTCGCGGCAGCTCTCGGGTTCATCCGGCTCGATCCGACTTTCGCGGGGTTCGCGACCGAGATCGCGAACCTCCTGCCGGAGGGCACTCCGATGCCGCCGATCGAGCTGCTCGTGTTCTCGCAGATCGCCATGATCCCGCTCGGCGCCCTCGTCAACAGTGTGGTGGCGTTCGGCGAGGAGCTCGGGTGGCGCGGATGGCTGGTTCCCGCGCTTCGGCCGCTCGGCACCTGGCCGACGCTGCTCATCAGCGGGGCCATCTGGGGACTCTGGCACAGTCCGGTGATCCTGCTCGGCTACAACTTCGGCCGCACGGACATCACCGGGGTGCTCTTCATGATCGGAGGGTGCGTCGCCTGGGGCATCCTGCTGGGTTGGCTGCGTCTGCGCTCCGCCTCGATCTGGCCCGCGGTGCTCGCCCACGGAGCCCTGAACGCGGCCGGCGGGCTCGTGATCCTCTTCGCCGCATCGCAGCCGGACCTCGCGCTCGCCGGCCCTCTGGGCATCGCCGGATGGATCGTGGCGGCCGTCGCGATCGCGGCGCTCGCCCTGACCGGACAGTTCCGGGAGCAGCCCGAACTCGCGGGCGCGCCCGGTCGGCTGCTGTCCGCGCCCCGTGACGGCGGTGGCTCCGCCACCTCTTGACGCTCCCGGTGCCGGGCGGTTTGCTGAGGGCATGGATTCCACTCCCGCTGCCTGGTCCGACGCCGATGTCTACCTCTCCGAACTGCTCGTCGGAGACGACCCTGACCTGGAGAGGGCTCTCGCGGCCCAGCGCGACGCAGGGCTGCCTGCCATCGAGGTGGCGCCGGTCTCGGGCAAGCTGCTCAATCTGATCGCGCGCATCAGCGGCGCTCGCCGCGTGCTCGAGATCGGCACGCTCGGGGGATACTCGACGATCTGGCTCGCTCGGGCCGTGGGGTCGGAAGGCCGCGTCGTCACGGTCGAGGCCGAAGCCGGCAACGCCGCCGTCGCCCGTGCGAGCATCGATGCCGCCGGGGTCGGAGAGCGCGTGGACATCAGGATCGGCCGAGGTGCCGACGTGCTGCCCACGCTCGTCGGCGGCTTCGATCTGGTCTTCATCGACGCCGACAAGGAGTCGAACACGATCTACCTCGACTGGGCGGCGAAGCTGGGCCATCCTGGCACCGTGGTCATCCTCGACAACATCGGGCGCGAGGGCGAGATCGTCCGAGGCGACTCCACGGACTCCAAGGTCGTCGGCACCAGGGAAGGACTGCAGATGCTGGGGGAGGACCCCCGCTTCGATGCCACCGCCCTGCAGACCGTGGGGGTCAAGGGGTGGGACGGCTTCGCGCTCGCCGTCGTGGTGTGAGCCTCCGACGCGAGCCAGGGGCATGAGCCGCAGGCGGGCTAGACTGGGCGCGGATCGACGACGCTCCACACACCTTTTCTCTGAGCAAGGAGCACATCAGTGGCACTGATCGAGGCTGTAGGCGCACGCGAGATTCTCGACTCGCGCGGAAACCCGACCGTGGAGGTGGAGGTGCTCCTCGACGACGGTGTCGTCCAGCGCGCCGCCGTCCCCTCCGGCGCATCCACCGGCGCATTCGAGGCGTACGAGCTGCGCGACGGCGACAAGAGCCGCTACGGCGGCAAGGGCGTGCTCAAGGCCGTCGACGCGATCATCGACGAACTCGGCCCGGCGCTCGAGGGCGTCGAGGCGAGCGAGCAGCGCATCGTCGACGAGATCCTCATCGAGACCGACGGCACCGAGAACAAGCAGCGCACCGGCGCAAACGCGATCCTCGGCGTCAGCCTGGCCGTCGCGAAGGCCGCGGCCGACTCGGCCGACCTGCCGCTGTTCCGCTACCTGGGCGGTCCGAACGCGCACGTGCTGCCCGTTCCGCTCTTCAACGTCATCAACGGCGGCGAGCACGCGGACAACGGCATCGACATGCAGGAGTTCTTCCTCGCGCCGATCGGCGCCGAGACCTACTCCGAGGCGCTCCGCTGGGGCGTCGAGACCTACCACGTGCTGCGCGGCGAGCTGAAGGCCGCCGGCTACGCGACCGGCCTCGGCGACGAGGGCGGCTTCGCCCCCGACCTGCCCAGCAACCGTGAGGGCCTCGACTTCCTCGTCAAGGCGATCGAGAAGGCCGGCTTCACCCCCGGCACCGACATCGCGCTGGGCCTCGACGTGGCTGCCACCGAGTTCTTCAAGGACGGCGTCTACCGCCTCGACAACAAGGACTGGACCGGCCCCGAGCTGATCGAGTACTACGAGGGTCTGGTCAAGGACTTCCCGATCGTCACGATCGAGGACGCACTCGCCGAGGACGACTGGGACAACTGGAAGCTCCTCACGGATGCTCTCGGCTCGAAGGTCCAGCTCGTCGGCGACGACCTGTTCGTCACCAACCCGACGCGTCTCGCCGACGGCATCAAGCGCGGCGTCGCCAACTCGCTGCTCGTCAAGGTCAACCAGATCGGAACGCTCACCGAGACGTTCGACGCGGTCAGCCTCGCGCAGCGCTCCGGCTACACGGCGATGCTGTCGCACCGCTCGGGTGAGACCGAGGACACCACGATCGCCGACCTCGTCGTCGCCACGAACGCGGGTCAGATCAAGGCGGGTGCGCCTGCTCGCAGCGAGCGCGTCGCGAAGTACAATCAGCTTCTGCGAATCGAAGAGGAGCTGGGTGACGCGGCGGTCTTCGCCGGACGCTCGGCGTTCCCGCGTTACCAGGGCTGAATTCAGCTGAGACAGACACACGCCGCCTGAGCGGCACGTACGGAGGAGGAGCCGTGGCACGACGACCGGCTCCTCCTTCGGCGTCTCCGGGCTCCTCCCGCCAGGGCTCGGCCGCGAAGTCCGCCCCACGCAACGGCAGTTCCCGACCGCCGCGTGGTGCGGCGAGCAGGGGAGGCCAGGAGCGCCGGGTCGATGTGCGCGAATGGGCGTCCGGAATTCGACTCTCCGCCTTCTCGGTCATCATGCTGTCGCTCGTCGTCCTGGGCGCGTGGGTTCTCGTCCCCACGCTCGGCACCTTCATCGACCAGCGTCAGAAGATCGCCGCTCTCGAGCAGTCGATAAAGGTCTCCGAAGACGAGATCACCGCGCTCGAGAAGGAGCGCGAGCGCTGGAACGATCCGGCTTACATCACCACCCAGGCGCGCGAGCGCCTCTACTACGTCAAGCCGGGCGAGGTCGTCTACCTGATCGACAACGACCTCGACCCCGCGGCCCTTCCGCAGGAGCAGGGCCCTGTCAGCGACACGCTCGAAGAGACGCCGTCCGACTGGATGGCGCAGTTGCTGCGCACCCTGACCGCCGCCGGTCTGAGCGACACGGCCGTGGTCGCCCGCTGAACGCTGGGGCTCGCGCCGCGGCTGCCTCCGAGCATCCTCCCCGGCGTCTCCCGTACGCTGGAGGAGTGACCACGCCTCCCTTCCCCGCCCCCACGACCGCCGAGCTCGCCGTGGTGTCGTCCCAGTTGGGGCGCCAGGCGCGAGGCGTCGTCGGCATCGCGGCGCGTTGCGCATGCGGTAACCCCACGGTGGTCGCCACGACACCGCGGCTGCCCGACGGTACACCGTTCCCCACGTTCTACTACCTGACGCACCCGGCCGCGACCGCGGCGATGTCGACGCTCGAGGCGACCCAGGTCATGCCCGAGCTCGCCGCGCTGCTCGCCGACGATGAAGGCGTCGCGGCAGCGTACCTCGCCGCGCACCAGGCATACCTGAGCGACCGCGCGCAGTTCGGCGAGGTGAGCGAGATCGACGGGATCTCCGCCGGTGGCATGCCCACACGCGTGAAATGCCTCCATGCTCTCGCCGGCCACGCACTCGCCGCAGGTCGTGGCGTGAACCCGATCGGTGACCTGGCGCTCGAGCGCTCGAGCTGGTCTCCTGAGAAGTGCCGGTGCGATGATCCGGGTGCTGCCGTGCGCGACGCCGAGGCATCGTCGGCATGAGGCCGCATCGGATGCTGCGCAACGGCGTCGCGCTGGCGACCGTCGTGGCATCCGTTCTGCTCCTCGGGGCGGCGGCCACGCCGCCTCCCGTCCCCGACGACCCCGCAGATCCCGTGCGTGCGTCGGAGTACTGGCTCGACGGTGCCGGTATCCGTGACGCGTGGCAGACGACGAGGGGCGACGGGGTGACGATCGCGGTGATCGACACCGGCATCGGCAAGGTCCCCGGGGTCTTCGATGAAGCCGTCACGGGCGGCACCGATGTGTCCGGCACCGGATCTCCCGACGGGCGCACCCCTGTCGGTGCTGTCGACGGCAACCACGGCTCCTGGGTGGCGTCGCTCGCCGCCGGCCGGGGCGCGGCCGACGGCAAGGGCATGATCGGAGTCGCCCCGGAGGCGGACCTCCTCTCGATCTCCGTGGGCTTCGGAGCGGCGGCCGCGGTGCCGTTCACCGAGCAGGTGGCCAAGGCCATGCGCTGGGCCGTCGACCATGGTGCAGACATCATCAATCTCTCGTTCACGACCAACACCCTCGACTGGGACCGGAGCTGGGACGAAGCGTTCCTCTACGCGTTCGACCATGACGTCGTCGTCGTCGTCGCCGCGGGCAACCGGGGAAGCGGGACCAACATCATCGGTGCCCCCGCGACGATCCCCGGAGTCCTCACCGTCGGCGGCGTCGATCAGACGGGTACAGCGAGCATCGAGGCATCAACGCAGGGGATCACGATCGGCATCGCCGCCCCGAGTGAGGGTCTACGGGGCGTATCGGCCGACGGGACTCTCGTGTCGTGGAGCGGGACCAGCGGTGCGGCCCCGATCGTCGCGGGCGTCGCGGCCCTCATCCGATCGGCGCACCCCGACCTCGATGCCGCGAACGTGATCAATCGCATCATCAAGACGGCGATCCCGGTGCCGGGCGCGGCCAGGCTGCCCGACCCCCTCTACGGCTATGGCCTGATCGATGCCGGGGCCGCGGTCAGCGCTGACGTCGCGAACGTCGACGAGAACCCGATGGGCGATCTCGCCGAGTGGGTGCGGCTGTACCGAAGGGCCGAGACCGTTCCGGAGCCCGAGCCCACAGTCGCGCCTGTCGAGATCCCCCCGCTTCCCGCAGCCGACGCGCCGACGGATCCCGGTTCACCGCTGCTTCCCAGCGCTGATTCACTGCGCTACGGTACCCTGCCGCTCATCGCACTCACAGTCCCTGGTATCCTGGTAGCGCTTGGCGTCACCGCAGCTGCCCGGCGCATCCGATCGGCGCGCGCTCGCACGCCACATCCCTGACTCCCGAGGAGTTGTTCCCCTGTGCCTCAGAACAGCACTGTGCCCAAGATTCTGATCGTCGGTGGAGGCTACGCAGGCTTCTACACGGCGTGGAAGCTGGAGAAGCACCTTCGCAAGGGTGAAGCAGACGTCACCATGGTCGATCCGCTGCCGTACATGACGTACCAGCCGTTCCTCCCCGAGGTGGCCGCCGGCTCGATCGAAGCCCGCCACTCGGTGGTGGCCCACCGTCGTCACCTCAAGCGCACGAACGTGCTCACCGCCAAGGTGACCGGCATCAACCACGCCGAGAAGGTCGCGACGATCACCCCGCCGGTGGGCGAGCCGTACGAGTTCGCCTACGACCAGATCGTCGTCACCGCCGGTGCGGTCTCGCGCACGTTCCCGATCCCGGGGATCGCCGACAACGCGATCGGCCTGAAGACGATCGAGGAGGCCGTCGCGATCCGCGACCGCCTGATGTCGAACTTCGACAAGGCAGCGTCGCTGCCCGCAGGTCCCGAGCGCGACCGCCTGCTGTCCGTCGTGGTCGTCGGTGGCGGCTTCGCCGGCATCGAGGTCTTCGCGGAACTGCGTTCGCTGGCCTCGTCGCTCGTGGGCAAGTACCCGCAGCTGCGCTTCGAGGACACGCACTTCCACCTCATCGAGGCGATGGGTCGCATCATGCCCGAGGTCTCGCTGCCCACGAGCGAGTGGGTCCTCAAGGATCTCGCCAAGCGCGGTGCCAACGTGCACCTCGACACGCAGCTCACCAGTGCGGTCGACGGCAACGTCGAGCTCTCGACGGGCGAGGTCATCCCGACCGACCTCATCGTCTGGACCGCCGGTGTCATGGCCAACCCGACCGTCGTCCGCGGTGGTGACCTCCCGATCGAAGAGCGTGGCCGCATCCAGACCCGCGCCGACCTCCGGGTCGGCACCCCCGAGGCGTTCGTCGACGGCGCCTGGGCAGCCGGTGACGTCTCGGCCGTCCCCGACCTCTCGGGTGGTGGCGTCGGCGGCTTCTGCGTGCCGAACGCCCAGCACGCCGTGCGTCAGGCCAAGCTCCTCGCGAAGAACATCGTCGCCGTTCTGCGCGGTGAGGACCCCAAGGAGTACTTCCACAAGAACCTCGGCGCCGTCGCGGGCCTCGGTCTCTACAATGGCGTCTTCCAGTCCGGCAAGATCGCGCTCAAGGGCTTCGTCGCCTGGGTCGCTCACCGCGGCTACCACGGCCTCGCGATGCCCACGTGGGAGCGCAAGTTCCGTGTCGTCTGGGGCTGGTGGAACAACCTGTGGCTCGGCCGCGACCTGGTGAACCTCGAGACGGTGCAGAACCCGCGCTACGTCTTCGAGGAGTTCGCCGCACGCCCGCGTCCTGCTGCCCCCGCGACCACGGCCCCGGCCGCTCAGGCTGCCGTGTCCGACAAGGCAGCAGACGAGACGCCTGCCGGCCAGAAGACCGCCGCCAAGAAGCCCGCAGCGAAGAAGCCTGCCTCGAAGAAGCCCGCCGCCGAGAAGGCGGCCGAGACGGCTGCAGCCAAGTAGCCTCGCTCCACGAACGCCCCGATTCCTGCGGAGTCGGGGCGTTCGTCGTCTCCGGTTCCTGATGGATCCTCGCACCGGGCTCATAGGAGCGACCGATAGCGTCGGTCGAGCAAGGGGAGTACTCCCGTCTGCGGTGGTGTCGTCATTACGGACATGATGTCGTGTCCCGGCCCACCGGCCCGTGAGGGTGGAGGAGACCTGGCGTCCGTATCCGCGGACGACCATGGATCCTCGTCGCCCCGCTGTCGAATCCCGTGGTCGTCCACATGCCACGAAGGAAATCGACACCATGGGAAAACTGACCAAGCTCATCGGCATGGCCGCTCGCGCGCTCGATCTCGACGACGGCGGACGCGAAGGGCGCAGCGAACGGCGGTCGGCGCAGCCGCAGGCAGCTTCGCGGCAGCCGACCGTATCTCCCGTCCCCCCGCACCGGTCCGACCGCGACTCGTACTCGCCGCCTCCCGCGCGCCAGACAGTGCAGGGCGCGTATACGCCCTCGTCGGCACGGACAGAACGCAGTGCCACGGTCTCGGACGCCGATCGCGCCGCCATCGCCCGATACGACTATCTTCTCGAGACAGCCGACCCCCGCAGCGTCGAACAGATCCACCGTGAGGCGTTCGCACGTCTCACGCCCGCGCAGCGTGCACAGGTGCAGGAGCGCATGAACGTGGAGCTCTCGCCAGGAGAACGCCCCGCGTCGTCGTCGGCTGAGGATCTGGCCCGAGCGGCAGGGCGCACAGAGGCCGCGCGACCGGGGCTGATGCGCGGACTGCTCTCACGCGTCCGTGGCGGCGGTGCCGCGGGAATGGTGGGCGGCGCAGCCGTGGGTGTGCTCGGTGTCGTCGCCGTCGGTGCTGTGGGGAGCGCGGTCGCCGGCCCTCTCCTAGAACAGGCGAGCGGACTCGTCGACTTCGACGCCATCGCCCAGGGCCTCGACATCGAGGCGATCGCGAGCGGCTTCGGTGGCGAAGAGCTCGCGGGTGCGGCGGAGGGACTTCTCGGTTCGGCGGGGGAGACCGTGTCGGGCCTGGGAGACACGGCTGGCGAGTGGGGCCAGCGTCTCGGTGACCTCGGTATCCCCGGCATCGGCGACCTGTTCGGCCGATGAACGTGGCGAGTTCCGTCATCGCCGCCACGCAGGCGGATCATGGCTTCTCCGGCCTCACCGGCTTCGCAGCTGATGTCCTCACCGCACTCGGCGACGTCGGAGTCGGCGTGCTGGTGTTCGTCGAAGTGCTGATCCCGCCCATCCCGAGCGAGGTGATCCTTCCTTTCGCCGGATATCTGAGTCAGAGCGGAGACCTCGACCTCGGCTGGCTCATCGTCTGGAGCACCCTCGCGTCGTGGATCGGCGCGCTGCTGCTGTACTGGCTCGGCGCGGCAGTGGGGGTGGAGCGAGCCGTGCGATTCCTCGCGGCGACCAAGCTCGTGAGTCGTTCGGACCTCGACCGCGGAGCACGGTGGTTTCTGCGCAGCGGAGGGTGGACTGTGCTCGTCGGACGGCTGGTGCCGGGCGTCCGGAGCCTGATCTCGATCCCGGCCGGGGCGACCAGGATGAACCTCGCCCGCTTCAGTCTGTACACGATCGCAGGGAGCGGCTTGTGGAATTCGTTCCTGATCGGCGTGGGTGCCGCCCTCGGCACTCAGCACGAGCAGCTCGAGGGTGTTCTGGGGTACATCGACTACGTCGTCTATGCGGCGATCGCGATCGCCGTCGGCATCCTCGTCGTCCGTCGAGTCCGCGAGGCGCGTGGATCGGGCTCGATGGGAGCGTCTCGAGGTGCCGACCGGCGCGAAGCGCTCGAGTGATGGAGCGCCGCGTGCCCCCGCTGGGACTCGAACCCAGACTGAAGCGATTTTAAGTCGCCTGCCTCTGCCATTGGGCTACGGGGGCGGTCGGCCATGACTCTGGATCAGAGTACATGGGGGTCAGAGGTGGGCGCCGTCAGGGGGCGCCCACCTCTCCAGCACGCGAACTGACCACCGGCGACCACGGGGAGGCGGGTCGACGGCCGCGGTGCTGCGGACCGCTCCGGAACGGTCCATCAAGCAAGACCCCTCCGGAGCCGGAACGTGACGCTGTCTTCCGAAATCTCCGAGGAGGGACTCGACGCCCAGGTGAGGGAAGCGCAAGAGAGACGGGCGTCTCAGCGCCCGTCTCTCTCCTGATGCTGCTGAGACAGCATCGCCACCCCCCGGCAACCGACCGAACCCCGGCCGGTGAGCCCGTCTGAACGACGGCCCCGGAGATCAAGACGATGATCGTCGACGTTCATGACGCCACTTCGGGCCAAAGTATCGGGATTCCGACGCGCGCTGAGCGACGCGACTCGATTCCGGAAAGAATGAATCCGAGTTCGTCCACGCCGTAGGGTGGGGGAGTGCTCGACCTCACCGCCGATCTGAGCCCTGAAAAGGGACCCTCCGCCGTCTCCCCGGAGTGGCAGGACCCGTCTCGATTCTGGCCGCGCCTCTCGGCGGCCACCGGCCATCTGCCGGCTCCCGTGGCGGTGATCGATCGCGAGGCTCTGCGCCACAACGCGATGGACCTCCTCGTCCGCGCGGGAGGGCTCCCGATCCGAGTCGCCTCGAAGTCCGTGCGTGTGCGCTCGGTGCTCGACGCCGTGCTGCAGCTGCCCGGCTACCGGGGGATCCTGGCGTTCACCCTCGCCGAGGCTCTGTGGCTCGCGGAGACCCATGACGACATCGTGCTCGGCTATCCGACGGTCGACCGCAGCGGTCTCGCCCAGCTGTTCGCGTCCGAGGAAGCCTCCCGTCGCATCACGCTGATGGTCGACGATCCCGCGCATCTCGACGTCATCGACAGTGTCGCGCCCGCGGGAAGCCGGCCCGACATCCGGGTGGCCATCGATGCCGACGCATCACTGCGTTCAGCCGCGCTCGGTCACATCGGGGTGCGCAGGTCGGCACTGTTCACCGCCGGCGAGGTCGCCGCGTTCGCTCGCACGATCGTCCGTCGCCCCGGCTTCACGCTGGTCGGGCTGCAGATGTACGAGGCGCAGATCGCCGGCCAAGGCGACAACGCCGGAGCGGATGCGCCGGTCATCCGTCTCGTCCAGGCTCGATCGCGCGCCGAACTGCGCGATCGGCGAGCGGCCATCGTCGACGCTCTGACGGACATCGCACATCTCGAGTTCCTCAATGGCGGGGGCACCGGTTCGCTCGAGTTCACCGGCAGTGACGAGTCACTGACGGAGGCGAGTGCGGGCAGCGGGCTGCTGGGCGGCCACCTCTTCGACGGCTACCGCTCGTTCCGCCCCGCTCCGGCATCCGCCTTCGCATTCGACGTGGTGCGTCGACCGACCGCCGACATCGCGACGGTGCTCGGCGGCGGCTGGATCGCCTCTGGACCCGCACTGGCGTCCCGCCAACCTCTTCCGGTGTGGCCGTCGGGGTTGCGCACGCTCCCTCGTGAAGCTGCGGGGGAGGTGCAGACGCCGTTGCAGGGTCGCGCGGCGGGTCGCCTCGGCGTCGGAGACCGCGTCTGGTTCCGCCATGCGAAGAGCGGCGAACCCGCCGAGCGCACCCTGAGCTATCAGCTCGTCTCCGGCGACGAGATCGTCGACGAGCTGCCGACGTACCGCGGCGAGGGAAAGGCGTTCCTGTGACGAGGATCGGTGGCACCTGGCAGAACTGGGGGCGATCGGCGCAGGTGAAGCCGCTTCGGGTGGAGCGACCTCGGACGCCGGAAGGGGTGCAACGCGCCGTCAAGGCGGCCGTGGCACAAGGGCTCACCATCAAGGCGGTCGGCGCCGGCCACAGCTTCACCGGAATCGCCGTGGCACCCGGGGTGCTGCTCGAGCTCGATGACCTCCAGGGTCTGGTGTCGGCCGATGCCGCCACCGGGCGGGTCACGCTGCTCGCGGGCACGCGGCTGCACCGCATCCCCGGCCTGCTCGCGCCGTTCGGGCTGGCGATGGAGAATCTCGGCGATATCGATCGGCAGTCCATCTCCGGCGCGATCTCAACGGGGACGCACGGCACCGGCGCGAGGTTCGGCGGACTCGCGACGCAGGTGGCGGGCGTCACGCTGGTGACGGCGGCGGGCGAGTTCCTGCGCATCGACGCGGAGCAGAACGCCGAGATGCTGCCTGCCGTCGCGCTGGGTCTCGGTGCGCTCGGCATCATCGTCGACGTCACGCTCCAATGCGTGCCGGTGTTCGTGATGAAGGCGATCGATGAGCCCGCGCCGCTCGATGACGTCCTCGCGACCCTGACGCACCGTCTCGCAGCCTCGGATCACTACGAGTTCTATTGGTTTCCGCACACCGACGTCGCGCTGACCAAACGTCAGACCCGCGTGCCGGAGTCGACTCGACGCCAGCCTCTCCCGGTGGTGGGCAGGTGGATCGATGAGACGCTGCTGTCGAACGGTGTGTACCGAGCCGTCTGCGCGGCAGGGCAGGTC
Source organism: Microbacterium sp. LWH13-1.2 (assembly GCF_038397735.1). Classification (NCBI taxonomy): domain Bacteria; kingdom Bacillati; phylum Actinomycetota; class Actinomycetes; order Micrococcales; family Microbacteriaceae; genus Microbacterium; species Microbacterium sp. LWH13-1.2. Next base: position 736,392 of record NZ_CP151635.1, read on the forward strand.
GTGCCCGCGGTCACTCCGCCTTTCAGTCGACTCGCGGTGAAGCTGACGGGCGACCGCCAATACACCGATCTGTCGCATCGAGTGCTCACGCAGAGCCGCACAGTGCGGTTCCGCGAGATGGAATACGCGCTGCCGGCCGAGAACGTGGTCTCCGCCTTCCGCGCCGTGCGGGCGCTCATCGAGAAGCGCGGGTGGCGGATCGAATTCCCGATCGAGGTGCGGTTCGCGGCGGAGGACGACCGGTGGCTCTCGACCGCATACGGGAGAGCGACCGGATACATCGCCGTGCACCGATACTGGCGAGCCGACCCGACGACGTACTTCGAGGCTGTCGAGCAGATCATGATCGAGCACGGCGGGCGCCCGCATTGGGGCAAGCTGCACACTCTGGGCTCCGAGCAGCTGCGCGAACGCTATCCGCGATTCGGCGACTTCACGGCGCTTCGGGATCAGCTCGATCCTGATCGTCGATTCACGAACCGGTATCTGGATCGCGTCCTCGGTGGATGATCGGGAAATCCGGCGGCCGTGCGGCCGCACCCAGTCGACGCGCAGACTGCGCCGATAGGATGAGACAAACACGAGGAAGGGTGGGCCTCTGATGGAATGGCTCGTGCCGGTACTGATCGTCGTCGGTGTGATTCTGCTCATCGGAATCTACCTGTGGGCGACCTACAACTCGCTGGTGCAGCTGAACGTGCGCGTCGACGAGGCATGGAGTGGCATCACCGTGCAGCTGAAGCGCAGGGCTGACCTGATACCCAACCTCATCGAGACGGTGAAGGGCTACGCCTCGCACGAGAAGGCGGTATTCGAGAACGTCACCCGTGCGCGCGCCGAGACGCTGTCCGCCGGAAGCCCCGGAGAAGCGGGAATCGCAGAAGGACACCTGCAACAGGCCCTTCGCAGCCTCTTCGCGGTCGCCGAAGCGTATCCGCAGCTGCAGGCGAGCCAGAACTTCCTGCAGGTTCAGCAGGCGCTCGTCGACACCGAAGACAAGATCCAGGCGGCCCGCCGGTTCTACAACGGCGGCGTCCGAGAGCTGAACACGAAGATCAAGGTGTTCCCCAACAACCTGTTCGCCAAGGGGCTCGGATTCACCGAGCGCGAGTTCTTCGAGGTCGCGGACAGCGGGGCGATCTCCGAACCGCCACGCGTGCAGTTCTGACGTCCGAAGGCCCGATGCGCACCGCGCATCGGGCATTTTGCGTACCCGGGCGGAGGAGTCGGGTGCGGTACTTCACCAGACGTCGAGATCGACTCTGTCTCCGTCGAGCGCGACGTCGCCGCGGACGCTCCACGATTCGGTGCGGTAGGTCTCGGTTCTCGCGGCTCCGTCCTGCCCGGTGCCCGACACCGTCGCGACGAGAACTCCGCCGTCGGCGACGAATCCGTCATCGGTCAGCTCCAGCACGGGCATCCGATCGATTCGGAAGCGCACGCTCTCGACCGCGGCGAACTCGGTACCCCAAGGGATCCGGATGCCGCACCCCTCGGGGACGGCCGCGCCGGCGACCTTCTCCGCCGTGCAGCTCTCGAGATGCTCGTCGAGCTGCTGCTGGGCGAGCGACTGTGGGTCGGTGGTGGGTGCGACGGTCGCGGCGGGCGATGCCGGGGTCGACCGGGGGACGCTCGTCGACTGCCACAGCCACACTGCCGCCCCGGCGATGATGAGGGCAGCGACCCCCGCGCCCATCGTCCACGCGAGGCGACGAGTCATGTCACCGTCTCCCGGGCATGCACATGGCGGCGGACGGAGGCCTCCGGCCGGCCGGAGAGGGCAGAGTGCAGGCTTTCGGCAGCGGTGCCCCACCCGGAGACGGAGATGTGGGCGAGCCCCTGCCACGACGCGGCGAGTGACAGCTCGGCAGCGATCCGCTCCGCATCTTCGTGGGGTCGCGACTGTGGCTCCCACCACGCCGACTGCACCTGCAGGGTCGAACTCGCCCGGTCGGACTTCAGATCGACCCTGGCGACGATACGGTCGCCGACCAGCACCGGTAACGAGTAGTAGCCGTAGCGCCGCTTCTCGGCGGGGACGTAGATCTCGATGCGGTAGTCGAGCTCGAACGCGCGCAGCGCCCGGTCGCGGAACCAGACGACCGGGTCGAACGGCGTCAGCAGTGCCGCGGCGTCGACCTTGCGCGGGAGAACGGCCTCGTGGTGTCGCCACGCGGGAAGCGGGCGCCCCGCTCGCTCCCAGCCTCGCACCGCGACCGGGTGGAGCTCTCCGGCATCGACGAGGTCGGAGATGGACTGCGACACCGCCGCGCGATCGCGGATGCGGTGATAGTCGGCGAGATCGGACTGCGTGGCGACTCCGGAGGACCGTGCCGCACGGCGTGTGAGCTCGCGGATCGCCTGGTCGCGAGGGATCTGCTGAGAGAGCACGGCGTCGGGAATCACGTGCTCCGCGAGGGCGTAGCTGCGCTCGAACCCCTTGCGGCCGCTGATCGCCACGTCGCCCGTGCGCCACAGGTGCTCGAGGGCGAGCTTCACGTCGTCCCAGTCCCACCAGGTGCCGCGCTCTCGGGGAGCATCCGCTCTGAGGTCGGCGGGACGCAGGGAGCCACGGTCGCGCAGTTCGTCCCGCACCCAGCGCAGGGTGCGGGCATTGGCGCTCATCCAGGAGTCCGGCCCCGACCAGCGTGCGCGGAAGTCGTCCATGCGGAACCGCCAGAGCGGCCAGTCCTGGACCGGGATGAATGTCGCCTCGTGAGCCATGTACTCGACGTAGTGGGTCGTGCGAGAGTGGAACACCCGGTCGAGCAACGTGGGGTCGTACGAACCCAGACGCGAGAACAGCGGCATGTAGTGCGAGCGCGCGAACACGTTGACCGAGTCGATCTGCAGCACGCCGAGCCGATCCATCACACGGTGCACGTGCCGAGCCGACACGGAACCCGGGCGGGCACGGGTGAATCCCTGAGCGGCCAGCGCGATTCGACGCGCCTGGGCGGAGCTGAGAGTGTCGGTCACGTCGCCAGCGTATCGCCGGCGTCGGACATCGTGACCCCGTCGTCATGCCGCCCGCAGCAGCGCCGTAGACTTGGGCGATGAGCGAAGAGCAGCGTCCGCGGCTGAGGGATCTCTTCCGTCCGCGCCCGGCGACGTCGGATCGCATTCCGGCCGTCGACGCCGATGCGACAGTGCCCGTCGGGCTGCGTGTCACCGCAGCATACGCGTGGCGGGTGCTGCTGATCGCCGCGGTCGTCGCAGGCTTCATCTGGCTCGTGATCGAACTCAAGCTGCTCGTCATCCCGCTCATGGTCGGCATCCTGATCACCGCGCTGCTCTGGCCGGGGTTCCAGTGGATGCTGCGCCACCGGTTCCCGCGGTGGCTCGCCGTCGCGCTCTCGATCATCGGCACGCTGGCGATCGTGTCGTTGCTGCTGTGGCTCGTGATCTGGCAGATCCGTGCGCAGCTCCCCGATGTCCAGGCGCGCAGCTCCCAAGCTGTCGACGAGTTCCGCACGTTCCTGCTCGACGGTCCTCTGCACCTGAGCGAATCGCAGATCCAGGGATACATCGATCAGGGCCTGCAGATCATCAACGAGCAGACGCAGGCGCTCCTCAACGGCGCTCTCGCCGTCGGCACCACGGCCGCGCATGTCGTGACCGGCGCCGTGCTCTCGCTCTTCATCCTCATCTGCCTGCTCGCCGACGGGCGCGGCATCTGGAAGTGGACGCTGCGCCTCTTCCCGCGCGCCGCGCGTCCCGCTGCCGACGCCGCGGCGAGCAACGGGTTCGCCACGATCGTCAACTACGCGCGCACGCAGATGCTCGTGGCGGCGATCGACGCCGTCGGCATCGGCATCGGCGCCGCACTCCTCGGAGTCCCGCTCGCGATTCCCGTGGCGGTGCTCGTCTTCCTTGGATCCTTCATCCCGATCGTGGGTGCCGTCGTCACCGGCGCGATCGCCGTGCTGCTCGCGCTCGTGTACAACGGCCCCTGGATCGCGCTCGCGATGCTGGCCGTGGTGCTCGGAGTGCAGCAGCTCGAGGGCCACATCCTCCAGCCGATCCTGATGGGGTCGGCCGTGAAGGTGCATCCGCTCGCTGTCGTGCTGGTCGTCGCCGGCGGCTCGATGGTCGGCGGCATCCCCGGCGCGCTGTTCGCGGTGCCGCTCGCGGCATTCGTCAACGTCGCAGCCGTCACCGTCAGCACCGGGTCGTGGCGCACCGGTGACCAACCCGACGCAGACCTTATCTGGAGTACAGTTCCGCGCGAGCGGAGACGGAGGAATCGATGAGCGCAGTCCCCAGCCTGACCGAGTTCGAGAGCGCTGCTCAGAGTCTGGCTGAGGTGATCACGCACACACCGACGCTTCCGTCGCGGGCGCTTTCCGACATTCTCGGCGCACCCGTGCTGCTCAAGATGGAGAACCTGCAGCGCACCGGTTCGTTCAAGATCCGCGGCGCGGCCTATCGCCTGTCCCGGTTGAGCGCCGAAGAGCGTTCTCGTGGCGTCGTGGCGGCTTCCGCCGGGAATCACGCCCAGGGCGTCGCGCTGGCGGCCCAGGCGCTCGGCATCCCCGCCACGATCTTCATGCCCATCGGGGTGCCGGTGCCGAAGCTGCTCGCCACGCGGGGGTACGGCGCGGAGGTCGTGCTCGAGGGTGAGACCGTGGCGACGTCACTCCGCCTCGCCTCGGAGTTCTCCGAGCGCACCGGTGCGATGCTCATCCACCCGTTCGACCACCGCGACGTCGTCGTGGGTCAGGGAACTCTCGGCCTCGAGCTGCTCGACGATGCTCCCGAGGTCGACACGATCGTGCTCGGGATCGGTGGCGGCGGTCTGATCGCGGGAGTCGCGGCGGCGGTCAAGGCCAGGGCCGCTCAGCTCGGACGCACGGTTCGCATCATCGGGGTGCAGGCCGAGAATGCGGCGGCGGTGCCGCCGTCGCTCGATGCGGGGCATCCGGTCGACATCGAGACCAAGCCGACCATCGCCGACGGCATCCTCGTGGCCCGCCCTGGCGCGATCCCGTTCGACATCATCAAGGATCTCGTCGACGAGGTGGTCACCGTATCCGACGACGATCTGGCTCGTGCGATCCTGATCCTGCTCGAGCAGGCCAAGGTCGTCGTCGAGCCTGCAGGAGCCGCGGGAGTCGCCGCGATCCTTGCGGGCAAGGTATCGGCGACGGGTACGACCATGGCTGTGCTGTCGGGCGGCAACATCGACCCGCTGCTGCTGCAGCGCGTGGTCTCGCACGGCCTCGCGGCATCCGGCAGGTACCTGACGATCCGCATCCCGCTGCCCGACCGCCCGGGTCAGCTCGCGCGCGTCTCCGAGCTGATCGCAGAGGCGGGAGCCAACGTGATCGAGGCCATGCACACCCGCCATGGCCACGGGCTGCAGATCAGCGAGGTGTTCCTCGAGCTCAGTGTCGAGACGCGCGGCGCCGAGCACTCCGAGCACACCCTCGACACGCTGCGTCGAGCGGGCTTCCACCCGATGATCGTCCCGGACTGAGCACCCGAGCATACGAAGAGGCCCCGTCCGAGCAGACGGGGCCTCTTCGTACGGCGGGCATGATCGCCCGGGCTGCGTGTCAGCCTGTGTAGGTCTCGACGTTGACGATCTCGACGGCGATGGAGCGACCGTTCGGAGCTTCGTACGACGACTTCTCACCGACCTTGAGACCGAGGATCGCCTGCCCGAGAGGGCTGGCCTCGCTGTACACGTCGAGGTCGCTGCCGCCGGCCGCGATCTCGCGGCTTCCGAGGAGGAAGACTTCTTCGCCTCCGGCGACCACCGCGGTGACGACGGTGCCCGGCTCGACGATGCCGCGGCTGGCAGGAGCCTCGCCGACCTTCGCCGTCTTGAGCAGGTTCTCCAGGGTGCGGATGCGCGCCTCCTGCTTGCCCTGCTCGTCCTTGGCCGCGTGGTAGCCGCCGTTCTCCTTGAGGTCGCCCTCTTCGCGGGCCGCTTCGATGCGCTTGGCGATCTCGTCGCGTCCCGTCGTGGACAGGTGGTCCAGCTCGGAGACGAGCCGGTCGTATGCTTCCTGCGTGAGGAAGGGAACCTGAGCGTCAGTAGACATGACGAAGCTCCTTCGGTAGGTACCCGCCGACGATGTGCGGGGGATATGCCAAGACGCCCCGGCAGGTTGCCAGGGCGTCGTCTTGCTGCGATGAGTCTAGGCGACCCAGCAGCTGTTCACCAAACCTGTCGTGGCCTCAGAGACGGTGGGAACGGTGGCCGACAGAGCCTGGGAATGGGTGTCGCCGGCGGGGATCTCGACGACCTTCCACCCCACGACACCGAACTCCTCGTCGAGCGCTTCGACGATGCAGGCCACGTCCTTGCCCTGCACTCCCGTGATCTGGAACCGCACGTTCACGGTGTGCTCGTCGACCAGATCGAAACCGAGATCGTCGGAGTCGACCGCGTTCATCTGCGTGGTCACGGTCATCCATCCGAAGGCTCCGACGAGCAGCACGGCGATCGCGATGACCACGATCCACGGACCTCGTCGCCGGCGGGTGCGGCCGTATCGGTCATCGAGCTGTTCTGCGGTTGTCACGGCGTGGCGCTTCCGGTCGTTAGGCTGGTAACTCCAGGTTATGCGACCTGCGCATGAAAGGCCGACTCCGTGCTTGCTCTGACCGAGACCCCGATGCCGACGCCCACGATGACGGTCGACCCCCAGCTGGTCACGCCCGGCTTCGTCGGCTTCGCCGCTGTGGTGATCATCCTGGTCGCCGTGATCCTTCTGATCCTCGACATGAACCGACGGATCCGCCGCGTCCGCTACCGGGAAGAGGTCAGAGAAGAGCTCGATGCCGAAGAGGCCGCGCTCCAGGCCGATGAGGCGACCGAGACGGATGCCGACCTGCCGATCGTCCGCGAGGGCGACGACGATCCCGAGAAGCGCTGATCGCTCGCTGAGCCGCTCAGGCTCCGAGTGACGGCGACAGCGGTGCCAGGGCGATGAGCAGGCATGCTGTCCAGTGACACAGGAACGCCAGCACCGTGCACACATGGAAGATCTCGTGGAAGCCGAAATGGCCGGGCCACGGGTTGGGCCTCTTGAGCGCGTAGACGATCGCCCCGCCGGTGTACAGCAGGCCTCCGACGATGACGAGCACCATCATCGCGACGTTCGCGACGAGCAGGTCGGCCATGTACATGACGGCTGCCCAGCCGAGCACGAGGTACAGCGCGACGTAGAGCCAGCGTGGTGCGTTTATCCAGAACACCCGGAAGAGGATGCCGAGCAAAGCACCGCTCCAGACGAGCACGAGGAGCAGCGCACCCTTCTCGGGCGGCAGGGCGAGCACGGCGAGTGGCGTATAGGTGCCGGCGATGAGCAGCAGGATGTTCGCATGGTCGATCCGCTTGAGGACGACTTTGACCTTCGGACTCCAGTCGAACCGGTGATAGAGCGCGGAGTTGCCGAAGAGCAGCAGCGACGTCGCCATGAAGACCGCCGCCGCCCATTTCGCAGCGCCGCCCTGGGCGACGATGATGAGCACTGCACCGGCGACGATCGCGATCGGGAAGGTGGCAGCGTGGATCCAGCCGCGCCAGGTGGGCTTGATCTCGACTGCCGCATCGTGCGCCGCCTCCTCCAGGAGGGGCAGCTGGGGGACGTCAGGTACCGAGGAGTCGGGTGTGCTCACGCCCTCACTCTATGCGGGCCGCCATTCCACCAGGCGTACATATCCTGAGCGTCAGCCCACTCGCTCAGGCCTCGGCACGATAGCGTAGGGAGGTGATGTCACGTGATGGTCAGGGGCGGGGGCCGCTGTACCGGCTCTACACCAGCAGGCTGCGCCGCCACCTCGACCCGGCGTCCGTTCCTCACCATGTCGCGATGATGATCGACGGGAATCGGCGATGGGCCCGACAGCTCGGATACGAGACCCCGGCAGAGGGACACCGAGCAGGTGCCGCCAAAATGCGGGAGTTCCTCGGATGGTGCGACGAGCTCGGCGTGCGCGTCGTCTCGCTGTATCTGCTCTCCAGCGACAATCTGCTCAAACGCGACTCCGCAGAGCTGGCAGACCTCATCGAGATCATCGCGGAGCTCGCTGAGGCGCTGTCGCAGGAGCCCAACTGGCGTGTCAAGCACGTCGGGCGATCCGATATTCTGCCGCCGGAGCTCGCCAGGGTGCTCGACGACGCGCAGGAGCGCACGCGCGATCACACCGGACTCCATGTGAATCTCGCGGTCGGCTACGGCGGACGCAACGAGATCGTCGACGCGGTACGCAGCATCGTCACGTCGCATCAGGCCTCGGGCGGAACGATCGAGGATCTCGCCGCGCACCTCACGCCCGAGATGATCGGCGAGCACCTCTACACGGGCGGACAGCCTGATCCGGACCTCGTCATCCGCACGAGCGGTGAGCAGCGCCTGAGCGACTTCCTGCTCTGGCAGAGCGCCCACAGCGAGTTCTACTTCGTCGAGGCTCTCGGTCCGGATCTCAGGCAGGTCGACTTCCTGCGAGCGATCCGCGACTTCGCCGACCGCGATCGGCGTTTCGGGCGCTGATCCGAGGCCTCTGCACCGTCGTGCCAGAATTGGTCGGTGAGTGCTTTCGACGCCTACCTCGCCTCTTTCGAGGGTGAGCCGGGATATCTGAACTGGGCTGCCTTCGGGCCGCTGTCTCCTTCCGTCCGCGAGGAGGTGTTCGCCGACGCGGATCTGCTCGCGAGCGGTCGTCCCTCGTCGCTCGCGCTCGTGGCAGAGCGGGTCGGACAGGCACAGGATCTCGTCGCGGAGATGCTCGGGGCTGAGCCCGCGGATATCACCCTTCAGCCGTCCTCGACTCACGGCCTGATGCACGCCCTGTACGGGTTGAGCGGATCGGTCATCGCGGGTGGCGCCGAGTTCCCGAGCGTCAGCCTCACCCTCGAGCGTGCTGCCGCGGCATCGCGCGGATCGCTCGACCCGCGTTGGCTCACGCCGGCGGACGGACGCATCACGCCGGATGCCGTCGCCGACGCGCTCGACGCGGATGTCTCCGCTCTGGTGCTGAGCCACGTGGATTTCCGCACCGGCTATCGCGCCGACCTCGCGGCGCTGCGAGAGCTGATCGGTCCCGACCGTCTGCTGATCGTCGACGCCGTGCAGTCCTTCGGTGTGCTGGACGTCGACTACTCCGCAGCCGATGTCGTGGTCGGCCACGGATACAAGTGGCTCCGCGCCGGGCGCGGCAGCGGTTTCGCGTGGTTCTCGCCCCGCGCGCGGGAGAGGATCGCGCCGCTGCTCAGCGGCATCACAGGCTCATCGTCCGCGGGCCTTCCCGTCGACGAGCTCCCGGCTCCGGCACCGACAGCACAGGCCTACACGGTCAGCGGCCCCGACACGCTCGCGGCCGGTCGGCTCGCGATCGGCCTTCGAGACATGCGCGACGCCGGCGTGGCGACGATCGAGGCACGTCTCGCCGAGCAGGTCGACGAGGTCCTCGAGATCGCCGACCGGCACGGCATCCCGGTGATCTCCCCCCGCGCGCGAGAGCACCGTGCCGGCATCGTGTCGCTGCTGCCCGCCGAGCCCGCGCATCTCGCCGCGGCGCTGGCGAACGCGGGTCTCGTGGTCACCGCGCGCGGCTCATCTATCCGGGTGGCGCCCCACGCAGGCACGGATGCCGCCACGCTGGCGATGCTCGACGAGGCGCTTCAGGGACACGGCACCACCCGTTAATCAACACGTAACGAAGTGGTGGCGTGTCGAGTCGCGTTAATGTCGGCACCTGGTCGTAGCTTCTAGGCATCGGGCAAGGTGCCCGTCGGGTCGGCCTCAGGTTGACGACTCGTGACCCCCTGGTCGACTCGTTCGAAAAACCGGGATTCTCCCCGGGTCGGGAGTGGGTCGTGACCTCACGTACAGCGCAGCAGTCCGCAAGCACCGCGCAGCAGTCCACCCGTAAGACGACGACGCGAGCGGCGTCCGCTGATCCTGATCAGGATCTCCGGACCTACGTGCTCGACACGTCCGTCCTGCTGAGCGATCCGCAGGCGTTCTTCCGGTTCGCCGAGCATTCGGTCGTGCTCCCGGTGGTCGTCATCACCGAGCTCGAGGGCAAGCGCCACGACCCGGAGATCGGCTACTTCGCCCGGCAGGCGCTGCGTCACCTCGACGACCTGCGCGTCGAGCACGGTCGACTGGACTTCCCGGTCGAGGTCGGAGAGGGCGGCACGCTTCGCGTCGAGCTCGCCAACACCGATGCCTCCGTGCTTCCGGCAGGTATCCGGCTCAGCGACAACGACACCCGCATCCTCTCGGTCGCCATGCATCTGGCGCAGGACGGGCAGGACGTCACGATCGTCTCGAAGGACCTCCCGATGCGCGTGAAGGCCGCGTCCCTCGGTCTCCGTGCCGAGGAGTACCTGGCCGAGCAGGCGATCGACTCCGGCTGGACCGGCATCACGACCTTGAACCTCTCGGGCGACGAGATCAGCGACCTCTATGAGAGCGAGGTCGGCATCAGCGAGGACGCCAGGGGGCTTCCGGTGAACACCGGCCTCATCATCCACTCCGAGCGCGGCTCCGCCCTGGGGCGGATGACCGGCGACGGCGAGTACAAGCTCGTACGAGGCGATCGCGACATCTTCGGCATGCACGGCCGCTCGGCCGAGCAGCGCATCGCGATCGATCTGCTGACGGACCCCGACGTGGGCATCGTCTCTCTCGGCGGACGAGCGGGCACCGGCAAGTCGGCGCTCGCGCTGTGCGCCGGACTCGAGGCGGTGCTCGAACGGCAGCAGCAGAAGAAGATCATCGTCTTCCGCCCGCTGTTCGCGGTCGGCGGCCAGGAGCTCGGGTACCTTCCCGGAGACCAGGGCGAGAAGATGGGGCCCTGGGGGCAGGCCGTCTTCGACACCCTCGGCTCTGTGGTCTCGGGCAACGTCATGGAAGAGGTCGTCGAACGAGGCATCCTCGAAGTGCTGCCGCTGACGCACATCCGTGGCCGGTCGCTCCACGACGCTTTCGTGATCGTCGACGAGGCGCAGTCGCTCGAACGCAACGTACTGCTCACGGTCCTCAGCCGGATGGGACAGAACTCCCGGGTCGTGCTCACTCACGACGTCGGCCAGCGTGACAACCTGCGCGTCGGCCGCCACGATGGCATCGCCAGTGTGATCGAGACGCTCAAGGGACACGACCTGTTCGCACACGTGACGCTGATGCGGTCCGAGCGCTCTGCGATCGCCGCCCTCGTCACCGAACTCCTGGAGGGTGGCGAACTCAGCTGAGCTCGCCCGGAAGCGGATGCCGTGGGTTCGCGGCATCCGCTTCTGTATGTCCGCGATATGCCGCGACATACCGCGGCGATCCGCACTCCCGATCGTCGGACCCGGGATTAGGCTCGTCGCATCAACCGCAGACGATGGAGTGATGCGCGATGAGTGATGCGACGAAGACGGTCGAAGACGCCCAGCTGCCACCGGTGGCGGTGGATCAGAGACCTCGGTGGACGCCGCTCAAGATCGTCCTGTGGGCGGCGATAGCCCTGCTGGGCGGCATCGCCTGGACGATGCTCGCAATCGTCCGGGGAGAGACGGTGAACGCGATCTGGTTCGTCTTCGCCGCTGTGTGCACGTACCTCGTCTTCTACCGCTTCTATTCGAAGTTCATCGAGCGGAACCTCGTGAAGCCGAACGATCGGCGAGCGACCCCTGCCGAGTACAAGGCCGACGGCAAGGACTACGTCGCCACCGACCGCCGGGTGCTGTTCGGCCATCACTTCGCCGCCATCGCCGGAGCCGGCCCCCTCGTAGGACCTGTGCTGGCCGCGCAGATGGGCTACCTGCCCGGCACCATCTGGATCATCGTGGGTGTCGTTCTGGCCGGTGCCGTGCAGGACTACCTCGTGATGTTCTTCTCGATGCGACGAGGCGGACGCTCGCTGGGGCAGATGGCGCGTGACGAGCTCGGCCGATTCGGCGGCACGGCGGCCATCATCGCGACGCTCCTCATCATGATCATCATCACGGCGATCCTCGCGCTCGTGGTCGTGAACGCCCTCGGCGAGAGCCCCTGGGGCGTCTTCTCCGTGGCGATGACCATCCCGATCGCTCTCTTCATGGGTGCGTACCTCCGGTGGATCCGCCCCGGCAAGATCACCGAGGTGTCGCTCATCGGATTCGTGCTGCTGATGGCCGCCATCATCGGCGGCGGCATGGTCGCGGAGACCGACTGGGGTCAGGCGATCTTCACCCTCGACCGCACGACGATCGCATGGGGGATCATCGTCTACGGCTTCATCGCCGCGGTGCTGCCGGTATGGATGCTGCTGGCTCCACGTGACTACCTCTCGACCTTCATGAAGATCGGTGTGATCGTCGCGCTCGCCGTCGCGATCCTGTTCGTGCGTCCTGAGATCACCGTTCCGGCGTTCAGCGAGTTCGCCGCAGGTGAGACCGGGCCCGTCTGGGCGGGAGCGCTGTTCCCGTTCCTCTTCGTCACGATCGCCTGTGGAGCGCTGAGCGGATTCCACGCACTCATCGCGTCGGGCACGACGCCGAAGATGATCGAGAAGGAGAAGCAGACCCGCTTCATCGGTTATGGCGGCATGCTCATGGAGTCTTTCGTGGCGATCATGGCTCTGGTCGCAGCCATCTCGATCGACCGCGGTCTGTACTTCGCGATGAACTCGTCTCCGGCGGCCACTCTCGGCACGGTGGAGGGTGCTGTGCAGTTCGTCAACAGCCTCGGCTTGACCGGGGTGAACCTCACGCCCGAGATGCTCACGAGCACGGCGGAGGCGGTGGGTGAGGAATCGATCGTCTCACGCGCGGGCGGCGCGCCGACACTCGCTCTCGGCCTCGCGAACATCATGCAGCAGTGGATCGGCGGCACCGGGATGATGGCGTTCTGGTACCACTTCGCCATCATGTTCGAGGCGCTGTTCATCCTGACGGCGGTGGATGCGGGCACTCGGGTCGCGCGCTTCATGCTGCAGGACTCTGTGGGCAACGTCATCCCTCGTTTCAAGGACACATCGTGGCGAGTGGGGGCGTGGATCTGCACCGCGGTGATGGTCGCAGGATGGGGCGCGGTGCTGATCATGGGGGTGACAGATCCCCTCGGAGGCATCAACACCCTGTTCCCGCTGTTCGGCATCGCGAACCAACTGCTCGCAGCGATCGCGCTCGCCGTGGTCCTTGTGATCGTGGCCCGCAGGCGCACCTTCAAGGTGCTGTGGGTCGTCGCACTGCCTCTGGCCTTCGTGACCGTCGTCACCGTCACAGCCTCGTTGCAGAAGATCTTCTCGACCGTGCCCCAGGTGGGGTACTTCGCGAATCACGTCGCGTTCCGCGACGCGCTCGCGGCGGGGGAGACCTCGTTCGGAACCGCCACGAGCGTCGCAGCCATGGAGGCGGTCGTGCGCAACACCATGATCCAGGGGGTGCTGTCGGTGACCTTCCTGGTGCTCTCGGTGATCGTCATCACCATCTCGCTCATCAAGGTGATCCGGGCCGTGCGCCCCGGCCCTGTCGTCGATCACGAGGATCCTGAGGTGCCGTCGCGCCGCTTCGCGCCGGCCGGTCTCATCGCGTCGTCGGAAGAGCGCGCCGTCGAGAAGCAATGGGCTGCTCTGCCTGCATCCGCTCAACCGACGAGAGGGCACTGATGACCGCGGTCGTCACGGATGCCGCTCGACGGGTCTGGCAAGCGGTCGCCTGGTATGTGAATGGGGTGACCGGGCAATCCCGGTATACGGCGTACGTCACCCATGAGCGCGAGCGGCATCCGGACCGCGAGCCCCTCACGGAGCGCGAGTTCTGGCGAGCGCACTACGCCCAGCAGGACGCCGATCCGGGGGCGCGCTGCTGCTGAGGGCCCGAAGACGACGGATGCCGCAGGGACCGAGTCCCTGCGGCATCCGTGTGTCAGTGCCTGACGATCAACCCGGGTGGGTCATCGACAGCAGGTCGAGCTTCTCGTCGAGCTGCGCGAGGGTCAGGTCGCCGCGCTCGACGTATCCGAGGTCGATGACCGCGTCGCGCACCGTGATGCCCTTCGCGACGGCGTGCTTGGCGATCTTCGCCGCAGCCTCGTATCCGATGAGCTTGTTCAGCGGGGTGACGATCGACGGGCTCATCCCGGCGAAGGCGGCAGCGCGCTCGAGATTGGCCTGCAGGCCATCGACGGTCTTGTCGGCGAGCACGCGTGAGGCGTTCGCGAGCAGGCGGATCGACTCGAGCAGTGCGGTGCCCATGACCGGGATGGCGACGTTGAGCTCGAACGAACCGGAGGCACCGGCCCAGGCGACGGTCGCGTCATTGCCGATCACGCGCGCGCAGACCATGAGCACGGCCTCGGGGACGACCGGGTTGACCTTGCCGGGCATGATCGAGGATCCGGGCTGGAGGTCGGGGATGTGCAGCTCGCCGAGACCCGTGTTCGGGCCGGAACCCATCCAGCGGAGGTCGTTGTTGATCTTGGTCAGCGAGACGGCGATGGTGCGCAGCGCACCGGATGCCTCGACGAGGCCGTCGCGGTTGGCCTGCGCCTCGAAGTGGTCCTTCGCCTCGGTGATCGGCAGTTCGGTCTCTGCCGCGAGCAGCGCGATGACCTTCTGCGGGAAGCCGAGCGGCGTGTTGATGCCCGTGCCGGTGGCCGTCCCACCGAGGGGGACCTCGGAGACGCGGGGGAGCGCCGACTGCACGCGCTCGATGCCGAGGCGGATCTGACGGGCGTAGCCGCCGAACTCCTGGCCGAGGGTGACCGGGGTCGCATCCATGAGGTGCGTGCGTCCGGACTTCACCGCGTCCTTCCACAGCGCAGCCTTCGCCTCGAGGGCGACGGCGAGGTGGTCGAGCGCCGGGATCAGGGTGTCGATCAGGGCCTGTGTGACGGCGATGTGCACGGAGGTCGGGAACACGTCGTTCGACGACTGCGAGGCGTTCACGTGATCGTTGGGGTGCACGTTCGCACCGAGGATGCGGGTGGCGAGGGTCGCGAGGACCTCGTTCATGTTCATGTTCGACGACGTGCCGGAGCCCGTCTGATACGTGTCGACCGGGAACTCCCCGTCGTGTGCGCCCGAGGCGACCTGATCGGCGGCCTGGGCGATCGCGTCGGCGATGGCGCCGTCGAGGGTTCCCAGCTCCTTGTTCGCGAGCGCAGCTGCCTTCTTGATGCGCGCGAGAGCGGCGATCTGCGTCGACTCGAGGCCCTTGCCCGAGATCGGGAAGTTCTCTACAGCGCGCTGCGTCTGAGCGCCGTAGAGCGCGTTCACGGGAACCCGCACCTCGCCCATGGTGTCGTGCTCGATGCGGTAGCCCTGCGAGTTCTCGCCGCTGAGCTGGTCGGTGTCGGTCATTCCGAACCCTCCTTGGTTGCGGGGCCGTGCCCCTCGGTGTCGATTCCGTCTGTGTCGATTCCGACCGTGATGATGGGCACCGCGGTGCCCTCGGCCAGACGGTAGTTGGCGCCGACGATGCCCAGGCGGCCTTCGGCGACCGCGTGGGAGATCACTTCGGACGACTGCAGCAGATCGCTGACGGTGTTGCGCAGGTGCTCCTGGCCGACGAGGTCGGCGTCGATCTCGTCGACGGTGGTTCCGCCGTTCTCGACGAGCACCTTGCGGGCGGCGGGGACGATCGGCGCGATGAGCTTCCAGATGTGCGGAGGCAGGGGAGCGGCGTCGATCGCGGTCCCGTCGATGGCAGCGCGCACGGCACCGCACGAGTCGTGCGCGAGGACGACGATCAGGGGCACGTTCAGCACGGCGACCGCATACTCGAGGCTGGCCACGATCGACTCGCCGATCACCTGACCGGCGTTGCGGACGACGAAGAGGTCACCGAGGCCGAGATCGAAGATGATCTCCGCGGCGAGGCGCGAGTCCGAGCATCCGAACAGCGTCGCGACCGGATGCTGCGCGGCCGCCAGGTGCTTCCGTCGCGCGACGTCCTGGTTCGGGTGCCGAGGGGCGTCATCGACGAATCGCTGGTTGCCTTCCTGCATCTGCTTCCAGGCGGCGGCGGGCGTGAGCGTATCTGTCATGAGGGCTACTCCGAGAGGTCGCGGATCTGCGGGACGAGGGATTCGGCGAGTTCAGCCGTGGAGTCGGCCGAACGCGAGCCGTAGAGCAGAAGGTAGTCGTCACCCGCCTGGGTGCCGATCGCGTAGGTGATGTTCTGCTTCGCACCGGCATCGCCCGGCTCGTAGACATCCCACTCGAGGCCGCCGATCGACGTCGTGTCCGTGGGCGCGATTCCGTTCAGGCGCTGCGGAGCCCACGATGAATCGGCGCCGAAGGCTTGCGCGAGCTTCACGAAGCCGCGCTCGTTCTCGGCAGCCGGGGCGAGCGTCACATCCCACACCGCGGTCGCGCCGCTCGTGAGGCCGGCCTCGTTCACGCGCCAGAAGTCGTCGAGATCGGGAACGATCACCGGGCTGTCGACGGTGGACTCCACGTCGGCGGCGATGCCGACCATGTCGATGGTGGTGCTCGTCGCTGGTTCGCCGCGGGGCACGGCGAACACGATCACCGCGACGATGGCCAGGGTGGCGATCAGCGCGGCGATCAGGCTGCGCACCGTCTGGCTCGAGCGATAGGCCTTGCTCGATGCGGCCTTGCGGGCCGCCGTCTCAGCGGGGGTCTCGGGGCGGCCGAGCTCCGCGACGATGGGTGCGGGCTTGTTCACGACTCGTCCTCGTCGGAGTCGTCGGCGGCGGCACGGGCCGCCTCGAGTCGACGCTTGGCGCCGAGCAGCCACTCCTCGCACCGCGCGGCGAGAGCCTCGCCGCGCTCCCAGAGGGCGAGCGACTGCTCGAGGGTCGGAGCGCCCTGTTCCAGCTCGGAGACGACCTTCACGAGCTCGTCGCGAGCGGCCTCGAACGACAGCGTGTCCACAGGGGTGTCGTTCAGCGCACTCACGCCTCCATCCTACGCGGTGCGCAGGGTGTGCTCATCCGGAGCGAGGCGCCGGTCCCTCCGCGATCTCACCTTCGGAACGCGCCGCGACCGACCCGCGGTCGACCGTGATCGTCAGGGCGCTGCCGGCCGGTGCATCCGCCGCATCGCGAAGGATCACGCCGCCCTCGAGGTGGGCGATCGCGTAGCCGCGAGCGAGCGTGGCGGCGGGGGAGAGGGCACGAAGTGACGCGCGCAGCTCGCTGGTCGCCCGCCCTGCCGCATCGTGCTGGCGCGTGATCGTGTCGCGGCCGCGCGACAGCAGCAACCACACCTCGTGCGAGCGCGAGTCGATGATGGGGTCGGGTGAGCGCAGCGCGGGGCGGGAGCGCAGCTGCTCGAGCTGGGCGATGTCGTGAGACAGCCTCTGCGTGAGGCGTGAGGTCGCGCGAGACCGCAATTGCGCGATCAGCGCGCGTTGCTCGCTGACATCGGGAACGACGCGCTTCGCCGCGTCGGTCGGAGTCGAGGCGCGGAGGTCTGCGACGTCGTCGAGGAGCGGGCGGTCGTTCTCGTGTCCGATCGCGCTCACGACAGGGGTGGATGCTGCGGCCACTGCGCGGACGAGTCGCTCGTCGCTGAATCCGAGGAGGGTCTGCGGGTCTCCGCCGCCGCGGGCGATGACGATCACATCGACATCGGGGTCGGCGTCGAGTCGGGCGAGGGCTGCAAGGGTGTCGGGCACGCACCGGTCGCCCTGGACGGCGGCGTACTCGGTGCGGAAGCGGACCTGCGGCCAGCGCAGCTCCGCGTTGCGGTGCACGTCCTTCTCGGCATCGGAGCGCTCGCCCGTGATCAGACCGATCACGTGCGGGAGGAACGGGAGGCGCTTCTTGCGGGAGGAGTCGAACAATCCCTCCTGGCGCAGCTGCAGTCGGAGCTTCTCGAGGCGCTCGAGCTGATCGCCGAGCCCGACGTGCTTCATCGCCGAGACGGTGAAGCTGAAGTCGCCGGCCTTGACGAAGTAGTCGGCTTTGACGGCTGCGACGACGTGGTCGCCCACGGCCAGATCGCCGGGGATGCGGGGGCGGACGCTCGACCACACCCGGATCGAGATCTGGGCGTCCGAGCGGGTGTCCTTCAATCGGGCGAAGATGTTGCCACCGCGGACGTTCCAGGAGGTGATCTCCCCCTCGACCCAGACGGTGTTCCACCGGGCGATGAAGTCTCGGATCGTGCCGTTCAGACGGGCGACGGAGGTCGGGGCATCCGCGGACGAATCGCGCGGAGCGACCGCATCGGCCGGGGGAGTCTCGCCCGGACGCGTCGAGGCTTCGAAGACCGTCATCCGCTCAGTGCACCTTCCCGCTCCTGCTCAGGTTCTCGGCGGTAGAATTCCAGTGTGACCTCGACTGCCGTTCATCTGCCTCTGCCGCGCATCCCACGAGTACGTGGGGCGGCCGGGCGGCTTCAGGATAACCCGGTGGCGGGGAACAAGCGCGTTCTGCTCGCCGCTCCGCGCGGATATTGCGCCGGCGTCGATCGCGCGGTCGTCGCGGTCGAGAAGGCGCTCGAGCGCTACGGCGCACCCGTCTACGTGCGCAAGCAGATCGTGCACAACATCCACGTGGTGTCCGAACTCGAAGAGAAGGGCGCGGTCTTCGTCGAGGAGGTCGACGAGGTGCCTGAGGGTGCTCACGTCGTCTTCAGCGCACACGGAGTCTCGCCCGCTGTCGTGGAGGCTGCCTCCGATCGCGGCCTGCACGCGATCGATGCGACCTGCCCGCTCGTCACCAAGGTCCACCGCGAGGCCGTCCGCTTCGCTCGGGACGACTTCGAGATCCTGCTGATCGGCCACGAGGGGCACGAAGAGGTCGAGGGCACCGCCGGTGAGGCGCCCGATCACGTGACCATCGTCAACTCTCCCGCTGAGGCCGACACCGTGCAGGTGAAGGACCCGTCGAAGGTCGTCTGGCTCTCGCAGACCACTCTCTCGGTCGACGAGACCATGGAGACGGTCAACCGCCTGCGGACGCGCTTCCCGGAGATGCACAATCCTCCGTCCGACGACATCTGCTACGCGACTCAGAACCGTCAGGTGGCGATCAAGAAGGTCGCGGCGAACGCCGATCTCGTGATCGTCGTGGGCTCGTCGAACTCCTCGAACTCCGTGCGCCTGGTTGAGGTCGCCCTGGAGTACGGCGCGAAGGCCGCCTACCGCGTGGACTACGCCGAAGAGGTCAAGCAGGAGTGGCTCGACGGCGTCGCCACCGTAGGCGTCACCAGCGGAGCGTCCGTTCCGGAGGTGCTCGTGCGGGAGGTGCTCGAGGCCCTCGACGGTGCGGGCTACCGCGACGTCGAAGAGGTCAAGACGGCAGAGGAGGACCTCATGTTCTCGCTGCCGAAGGAGCTCCGACACGATGCCTCGGGCCAGCGCGATGGTCGTGCGCTGGGGGGCCGCGCCTCCGGCGGAAACGCCTGACGATGCCGACCGCGGAGGTCGCGCCGACGCTCATCGGATCGGTTCAGCGGGCTCTGCGGCTGGTCGATATCGTGGCGAACTCGGCCCGCCCCGTGCCCGTCAAGGGGCTCGCAGCGCTCACGGGTCTCACACTCGGCACCACCTACAACCTCGTTCGCACGCTGATCCACGAGGGATACCTTGCCAACGAGCCGGACGGTCTCGTTCTGGGAGCCAGCTTCCCGGTTTTCCGGGCGGCTCCGGATGCCGGCGGAGTGCTCCTCGCGCGTGTGCGATCCGCGCTGCGCGAGGTCACGGAAGCAGTGGGAGAGACGGCGTATCTGTCTCGGTACCTCGATGGCGAGATGCACGTCGTCGACATCGTCGATGCGGCACGGACTCCGCGGATCGACCTGACGGTGGCACTCGAATCGAGTGCGCACGCGACGGCGCTCGGCAAGCAGATCCTCACCGATCTCACCTGTGGCGAGCGTCTCGACTATCTGTCACGCCATCGCCTGGAGGAGCTCACGCCGCGCACCATCAGCGACCGAGGCGCACTGCTGGCGGAGCTGGAGAGGTCTCGGGGCTTCGCCCTCGACCGTGAGGAGTACGCGATCGGCAACATGTGTGTGGCCGTTCCCGTGATCGCTCCGAACTTCGTGGCGTCGTTGGCGATCTCCCTCCCCTCCGACCGTGCACACGTCGACCGGGCTCTCGTCTCGAAGCTCGAGCAGAGCGCGTCGCGGTTGTCGCTGCAGCTGGGCGCGGATGTGCTGACGGATGGCGAGGCGGGTCTCCGAACGGCGCTGTGACGACGGCGCCCGATTGGTTCACTATCTGAAGAAATGCCACTAGCGAGTCGGCACGCGCTTTCCTAACATGTGAGTTGTAGTCGCATGTGCAAACGGCACTACAGGTGGTGGAACGTCCCCAGCGTTCCTCGACCCACTTGGATGACGAGCGTCCCCAGCGTTCCGAATCCGCGGCCCCGAGGAGTCCCCATTTCTCCGGGGCCGCCATCATGTTCGGGCGGCTCAGTCTGAGAGCCGCGCAGAGACGGTGCGGATAGCATGGCGGCATGACCGACCAGCGGCCTCAGTACGGCGAAATCGCGACCCTCGAAGAGCAGCGCAAGGCAGCAGGCCTGCCGCCGCTCGACGAGACGCCGCCCCCAGCCGCCGCAGCGCCGGTCCGCGAGGCCGCGCCCTCGGGTGCACCGGCTCCTGTCCGGCCGCGTCCGGTCGACAGGTTCGTCACGATCGCGTTGCTCGCCTACGGACTCGTCAACGTCGTGGTGACCGGGATGTCGTACCTCGACTTCCCCACCGCGATGAACCGGATGATGAGCGTTCTCGGGGTCGATGGCGAGTTCACGAACTTCGCTCAGGGCAAGGTCTGGGGAACGGTCGCCGCGATCGTGCTCGCCGCAGGGTGGTCGATCACCGCGTACTTCTCGATCCGTCGGCTCCGCAGCGGCAAGGCATCGTGGTGGGTACCGCTCGCAGGAGCCGCTGTGACGCTTCTTGCGGCGTCGATCTGCGCCGCCATCCCGCTGATGAACGACCCGGCTTTCATCGATTTCGTCGCCAAGACCGCCGGCCAGTAAGCGGCCGAGACGCACAGATGCCCCCGACCTCAGCGGTCGGGGGCATCTCTCGGTCAGGGCTGAGTCAGCTCTTCGACTGTCCGTACGAGCCGAGCTGACGCGTCGACTCGACGACGCGGGCGGCCATCGCCGTCTCCGCGATCTTGCCCCAGGCGCGCGGGTCGTACTGCTTCTTGTTGCCGACCTCGCCGTCGACCTTGAGGACGCCGTCGTAGTTCTTGAACATGTAGTCGGCGATCGCACGGGTGTATGCGTACTGCGTGTCGGTGTCGATGTTCATCTTGATGACGCCGTTGGCGACCGCGAGGGCGATCTCTTCGTCGGTCGAGCCGGAGCCGCCGTGGAAGACGAGGTCGAGCGGCTTCGCGCCCGTGTTGTACTTCGCGGCGACCTGCTGCTGGATCTCGCCGAGGAGCTCCGGGCGCAGCTTGACGCCACCGGGCTTGTAGACACCGTGCACGTTGCCGAACGTGAGCGCGGCGATGTAGCGACCCTGCTCGCCGAGGCCGAGCGCCTGGACGGCCTGGTCGACGTCAGCGAACGTCGTGTAGAGGGCATCGTTGGATCCCTCGTGCGCGACGCCGTCCTCTTCGCCGCCGACGACGCCGATCTCGACCTCGAGAATGGCGTTGATGTTCTTCATGCGGGGGAGGAGATCCTGAGCGATCTCGATGTTCTCTGCGAGCGGCACGGCCGAGCCGTCCCACATGTGCGACTGGAAGATCGGGTTGCGTCCGGCCTTGACCTCTTCTTCAGAGGCCGCGATCAGCGGCTCGACGAAGCCGCCGAGGGCGTCCTTCGGGCAGTGGTCGGTGTGCAGCGCGACGGTGATCGGGTAGTTCTTGGCGACCTCGGTCGCGAAGCGTGCGAAGGCGAGTGCGCCGGTCGCGCGTGCCTTGACGGTGTGGCCGGCGAAGTAGTCCGCGCCACCGGTGGTGACCTGGATGATTCCGTCGGAACCTGCCTCGGTCAGGCCCTGGAGGACCGAGTTGATCGTCTGCGAGCTCGAGACGTTGAATGCGGGGTACGCGAAGCCGCCGGCCTTCGCGCGGTCGAGCATTTCGGCGTACTGATCCGGGGTGGCGACGGGCATGAGAACTCCTGCGATTTTGGGAAGCCGGGACAGCAGTCACTCTATCGGGGCTGGCTCTCGGTTTCCGGCGGGGAGGCGCGGTGAGCATCCCGCTCCTGCGCTCACGTTAAGAATCGCATTTCCTTCGGCCTCTGCTGCACGAAAACACTCCGATTGACAGCGTCTCGATGGCTAGGCTGACCGCATGGTTAGTCTTACAGCGGATCTCAGCCCCCTTCGTCCCGATCGAAACCTCGCGATGGAGCTGGTGCGGGCCACTGAGGCAGCCGCGATCCGCGCCGTGCCGTTCATCGGTCGGGGTGCGAAGGAAGCGGCAGACGGCGCTGCGGTCGATGCGATGCGCGCGTTCCTCGGCACCGTCGCGTTCCAGGGACGTGTCGTGATCGGTGAAGGCGAGAAGGACAACGCGCCGATGCTGTTCAACGGTGAAGAGGTAGGCACCGGCACCGGGCCGCAGTGCGACATCGCCGTGGACCCCATCGACGGCACCTCGCTCACCGCGGCGGGCCGCCAGAACGCTCTCTCCGTGATCGCCGTCTCCGACCGCGGGTCGATGCTCGACGCCTCCAGCGTGTTCTACATGGACAAGCTCGTGACCGGACCCGCGGGCGTCGGAGTGGTCGACATCCGCCTTCCGATCGGTGAGAACATCCGCAAGCTCGCCGGTGCACTCGGCAAGCCCGTCGACGAGATCGTCGTCTCGGTGCTCAATCGGCCTCGTCACGAGAAGCTGATCCAGGAGATCCGGGATGCCGGAGCGGGAACGCGTCTGATGAGCGACGGCGACGTCGCCGGCGGCATCAACGCCGCGCGTCACGCCGCACGCACCGACATGTGCGTCGGCGTCGGAGGCAGCCCGGAGGGCATCGTCACGGCCTGTGCCATCAAGGCGCTCGGCGGTCACATTCAGGGGCGCCTCTGGCCGCGCGACGACGACGAGCGTCAGCGCGGTATCGACGCGGGGCTCGACATGGACAAGGTCTACGAGGCCGACGATCTGGTGCGAGGCGACAACACGATCTTCGTCGCGACCGGTGTCACGGACGGGCAGCTCGTCGCCGGCGTGCGTCGTGAGGGCGGCTACATCTATACCGAGAGCGTCGTGCTGCGTGGTGCCTCGGGAACACTGCGCAGGATCGCCTCGGAGCACCTGGTCTCGAAGTGGCTCTGACGCCGGTCGGGTGAGCGGCTGCGGGCCATCGTTACCGACCCGGTACCGCTCTGCGGAGCGCTGGGCCGGGCATTCGCGCGTCGCCGTGTCACAATTGTCACTGGATTTGTCGCCGTCGACGGAGCCGCCAGGCACCGCAGGCACAGGAGGGCAGACCGATGACAACGCAGCACACGAGTGGCTCCAAAGCCGCGCCGACCAAGATCGTCACGACGAGCACGGGCCGCATCATGCGTGTCAAGGTCGACGAGGCGGGTATGCCGATCGCATCCGGAGCGCCGGCTGTGCCGGTGGCGAAGGCGCCTGCTGTCGCGGACCCGGCTCGCCGCGCAGACGTGCTCTTCCGCAAGCGCCGCGACGAAGGGCACGAACTCAGCTCCTGGTGGATGATCGGCGCTTTCGTCGTGACGAGCGGCCTGGTCATCCTGCTGCTCAGCGGCGTGCCCGGTATCGCCTGAGCTCAGCCTCTCAGCCTCTCGGTTCCATTCGATGCGGAGTTCGTAGGGTCCGCTGCGTCGTGACCGGTGAGGCGTGACCGGATCTCGCCGACGTCTGCCAGAAGCCCTGAGTCCTGCTGTTCGGCATTCTCGACGAGCTCCGTCTTTTCGACGAGCTCCTCGGCCGTGAACCTGCGCGCCTGAGCTGTGATCGTCGGGGGAGCGGAGTCGAGCGTCGTCGCGCTGATGCCGGGGAACTGCCGCGCCGTCACGAGCACTCTGCTCTCGAGCGATCCTGCGAAGCGGTTGTAGCTGTCGACGGTGCGTTCGAGCGCTCGACGGAGGTCATCGGCGTGGCCGGCGAGCACGCCCAGTCGGTCGTACAGCTGGGTGCCGAGGTTCAGAAGCGCCCGCGCCTCGGTGGAGACCTCTTGCTGCGTCCACGTGTAGGCGACGGTCTTCAGCACTGCCCACAGGTTCACGGGAGACGCGAGGGCGACCCGCTTGCTGAAGGCGTAATCGAGCAGGGTCGGATCCTCGTCGATGGCCGCGGCGAGCAGCGACTCGCTCGGCAGGAAGCAGATGACGAACTCGGGGCTCGCGTCGAGCCCCGACCAGTACGCCTTCTTGGCGAGCGCATCGATATGGGCACGCACCGCCTTGACGTGCTTCTGCATGTACAGCCGGCGCTGCGCTTCATGGGCGTCACCGATCGGCAGCGCGGAGGCCTCGAGATAGGCGTCCAGCGGGACCTTCGCGTCGACCGCGATCGACGTGCCGCCCGCCAGCCGGATAACCATGTCGGGACGGCCCTGGCCGCGGTCGGAGGAGATGGTCGACTGGAGATCGAAATCGACGTGCCTGGTCAGTCCCGCGGCCTCGACCACGCGGCGAAGCTGAGTCTCGCCCCACACGCCGCGCGTGGCGGTCGACTTGAGCGCGCCGGCGAGGGATTCCGTCGTCGCCCGCAGCGCTTCATCCGACTCCTGTGCGCGCCTCAGCTGCTCGGCGAGCGACCCGAACTGCGCATGGCGCTCCTGCTCGATCGCCGACACCTTCTGCTGCATCTGCTGCAGGCTCTCGCGCACCGGCGCGAGAGCCGTGAGCACGGCGTTCTGCTGCTGCACCCGCTGGGCCTCGGCACGCTGCTCTATTCGGGCGTGCTCCACGGCATCCCGATACAGGTCGTACTGCCGATCGCGGTCGTCCCTCGCGGCGGCCAACTCGGCCTGCGCTCGGGCGAGATCGGCAGCGCCACGCGAGGCACGGAGGAACCATCCCACCGCAGCACCGGCCACCAGGGCGACCAGCAGCAGAACCATCGTCAGAGCATCCATGGCTCCATGATGCGCTCGGCCTCGGACATTCGTCCGTTGCGACTCAGGCGACAGCGCGCTCCGGGGCGGCGATGACAGGTTCGGTCACACGCAGCCGTAGCGCTGCGGCCAGGGCGAACACGTCCGGGGCGTCGTGTCGTCGCGCGGCATCCATGATGATGTGGGCGCAGGCGAGGGCGTCTGCGAGCGCATCGTGGTGAGCGAAACCCGTGAAGCCCGCGGCCTCTGCGGCCTTCGGGAGACGGTAGGACTCGAGCTCGTAGGTCTTGCGCGCAACCTGCAGGCTGCACAGCGAGCGGTACGGCGGGCAGTCTCCGCCGGTGACCTCCGAAGCCCGGCGCAGGACGTTCAGGTCGAAACCCGCGTTGTGGGCGACCAGCACGTCGGCGCCGGCGAAGGCGCACAGACGATCGAACTGGTCTGCCCAGGCGGCGGCCGTGACGACATCCTGCGCGCGGATGCCGTGGATCTTGGTGTTCCACTCCTGGAACTCGTCGTGGCCGACGGGCGGACGGATCAGCCACCCTGCCGTGGCGACGACCTGGCCGTCGCGCACACGCACGAGCCCGACGGAGCACGCGGAGGCAGGGCTGGAGTTCGCGGTTTCGAAGTCGATCGCGGTGAAGTCCAGTGGCACGGTTCCACTCTCTCCCGGTGTCGATGACGCCCGAGGAGGACTCGCCGTAGGCTGGCGATATGAGTGCAGACAGGGCGACATCCTTCGGCGCGGAGGCCGCGAATTACGAGGCCGGAAGGCCGGAGTATCCGTTCGAGGCTGTCGCATGGATGCTCGAGCGGATGCCGGCCGATTCGCGCCGCATCGCCGACGTCGGCGCCGGCACCGGAAAGCTCACTCGGGTGCTCGGTCATGCGCCGGGTGCGGAGATCGTCGCCGTGGACCCGGATGCGGCGATGCTCGCCGCGCTGCGACAGAGCGTTCCGGGAGTGCCCACCTTCCAGGGGTCGGCGGAGCGGATGCCCCTGCCCGACGCGAGCCTCGACGCGGCGGTCCTCGGTCAGGCATGGCACTGGGTGGAGCCGATCGCCGCATCCGAGGAGCTGGGTCGGGTCGTCCGCAGCGGTGGAGTGCTGGGGCTCATCTGGAACATCCGCGACGAGCGCACAGAGTGGGTGCGGCGGCTCACCGACGTGATGCACAGCAGCCCGGCCGAGAACATGGTCAACGGTCCCGAATCCGAGGGCCCGCGCATCGCCGCGCCCTTCGGTCGGGTCGAGACGCAGCGCTGGGAGTGGAACCGTCCGATCACGCGCACTCAACTGCACCAGATGGCGCGCTCGCGCAGCTACCTGATCGCTGCGTCCGCTGACGAGCGTGCGCAGATCACACGCCAGATGGACGCGCTGTTCGACGAGCTCGGGCTCGATGGGGACTCGACGATCGATCTTCCCTACGTCACGCACGTGTTCCGCGCTGCGCGCGATTGAACGGCTGCTCCCGGCCTTCCGCAGGGGCGGAGCATCTGCGACAGGTAGACTCGACGCCCGTGGCTCTCACTATCGGAATCGTCGGCCTGCCCAATGTCGGCAAGTCCACCCTCTTCAACGCTCTGACCAAGAACGACGTGCTCGCGGCGAACTACCCGTTCGCGACGATCGAGCCGAACGTCGGGGTGGTGAACCTGCCCGATCCGCGTCTCGACAAGCTCGCCGAGATCTTCGGCAGCGAGCGCATCCTCCCCGCCGCCGTGTCGTTCGTCGACATCGCCGGCATCGTGCGCGGCGCGAGCGAGGGGGAGGGCCTCGGCAACAAGTTCCTCGCGAACATCCGTGAGGCCGATGCCATCGCACAGGTCGTCCGCGGCTTCGCCGATGACGACGTCGTGCACGTCGACGGCGCCGTCAACCCGGCATCCGACATGGAGACGATCAACGCGGAGCTGATGCTCGCAGACCTCGAGACAGTCGACAGGGCGATCACCCGTTACGAGAAGGAAGTACGCGGCAAGAAGATCGAGCCGGTCGTGCTCGAGACCGCGACCGCGGCGAAGGATGCTCTGGAGCGCGGCGTGCTGCTGTCGGTCGCCGGCATCGACCTGACGCCGATCCGCGAGCTGGGCCTGCTCACGGCCAAGCCCGTCATCTTCGTCTTCAACGTCGACGAGGCTGTTCTCACGGACGACGCCCGCAAAGCGGAGCTCGCGGCACTCGTCGCCCCGGCCAAGGCGATCTTCCTCGACGCGAAGATCGAGTCCGAGCTGATCGACCTCGACCCCGAGGATGCCGCTGAGCTTCTCGCGTCGACGGGACAGGACGAGTCGGGCCTCGACCAGCTCGCCCGCATCGGCTTCGACACGCTCGGTCTCCAGACATACCTCACCGCAGGCCCCAAGGAAGCCCGCGCCTGGACGATCCCCAAGGGTTCGAAGGCTCCGCAGGCCGCCGGTGTCATCCACACCGACTTCGAGAAGGGCTTCATCAAGGCCGAGATCGTGTCTTTCGACGACCTGGTCGAGACCGGCTCGGTCGTCGAAGCCCGCTCCAAGGGCAAGGCACGCCTCGAGGGCAAGGACTACGTCATGAAGGACGGCGACGTCGTGGAGTTCCGCTTCAACAACTGAGCGATGGTTCCGGTGCGATGTACTGGGTCCTCTCCGATCCCACCTCACCGGCGGTGGTCGGGCGACGACAGTCGGAAACGCGTGTGGGGAGTTCTGTGATGACTGCCGACATGCGGTGGAAGAACGAGGCCGCGTTCGAATCGGACCTGTGCACGGCGGATGAGGATCGTCTCAGGGAGATCCTTCATTGGGCGGCCTCGGGCGAGGCTCGCACATCCAGCAACGGCAGGCACAACAGCCCAAGTACGCGTCGCGGTTGGAAAGCGCGCCGGCAGGCCGTCCAAGGCGAATGATCAGACGTGGGATGGGCGTCTGATGTCCGCGCGAGACATCGCGGAGCTCCCCTTCGGAAACACATCTGACGGGCCCAAGTAAGCTCGCGCCATGATCCAGAGCAACAGAGCCTCGCTCAGCATCCGCAGCGATAGGTTGATCGATGATCGGGTCCGTCGGAAAGAAGGGCATTTCTGATGGCTAGGCGTGTCATGTTCGTTCAGCAAAAGTCTGGGTTCAACACCGATGCCGGGCCATGCTGGATTGGCTGGGTCGACTTCAACCGCTCATGGAAGACGGCACGGTTCCACGGTCGCGAGCTCCGCAGACTTCAGGGCCCCGACGCGAATTTCTACGACGTCGAAACCGACGAGTGGTTCTGGCTCTCGGGTCCGAAGCGAGACCAGACGGATGCGCGATACAGGAACACCGACCCGCTCGTGGATCCGGACGCACTGGACCACTACCGCGCGTTTCTTGCCGGAGAGCCACTTCCCGGACGCGAGCAAGGATGAACGGCGACGTCGTGGAGTTCCGTTTCAATAACCGAGCGAATCGGCGCGCGTGCGGGATGCGCGCTTGCGCTGATCGGCGACGTCGAGCGTCACCACGAACTCCAGCTTCTCTTCGATAGACGGATCGATTAACTCCTCGGAGTAGACCGTGATGATCTCGGCGTCATCGTGCGGATCGTTTCCGCTGACGGCATCGCCACTCGGGATGCGTTCGACTCTGACGCGCGAGCCATCCGCCCGGATGAATTCGATGTCGATGACCGTGCCTTCTACCTCAGAAACCGGCTCCTCGGCAGAATGAACGACCTGGAAGAACTGCCCATCAGGGGTGGTGAGGTACGTCCACTGCACACGCTGATACCGCGTGACCTCGGGCCCACAGCAACTGTGCTCTCCGCCGGCGTCGATGATGATCTGCATCCGCTCACGTTACCGGGCGATGCCTGGGGCGTCGCCCACGTCGTTTTCCCCGAGGAAGCGTCGAGCCGACGGCGAGGTCACGGTGAGGGGACCGGCGCACCCAGGCGTCGATCTGCGGCGCAGACCGGGCGGAGTTCCGCTTCAACAACTAGAGCGAATCAGCGTGACCAGCCGGCCTAGCCACGACGCTCGACGTCGCGGCGCAAGACCTCGGGCCACGCTTCGACGTCTTGAGGCGTACGGGCGACCGTCAGGGTCGCGTGCGGGAGCAGCTGGGCGAGGTGCTCCGCGGTCGACAGCGGGTGGCCCGGATCATCCACCCACGCCAAGATCGTCGTCGGCACACTGATTCGCGCGATGAGGTCAGGGACGGGCAGGTCGCTGAGCCCTGCACCGCGAAGGACTGACGGCAGAAGAGCATCGGCGATGTCGGGCCAGGTCTCCGGTGCGGCGACAGTGGCAGGGGGCGGTGTCGACCCGCGCGTTCCGGCGAGGAATGCCTCCACACCGTCGGATTCGATGAGCGCCGCGGCTGCTCGGTAGATGTCGGCTTGATCGAGTCTGGTCTCCCACGCCGTGGGCGGCACCATGAGTGTCAGCCCGGAGAAGCGGTCCGGATCGATCGTCGCCGCGTGCAGGAGCGTCGCGGTGCCCATCGACGGTCCCACGCCGTGGACGCGCTCGCCGGGGAACCACTGATCGAGTACTCGCAGAAGATCGTCGGCGAGATTCTCCCAGCGATAGTCCTCGGGGGCCTTCCTCCCGGTCGACCGACCGTGGCCGCGTGCGTCGTAGCGCAGCAGACGAGTGCCGCTGAGCCCTCGGCCGAGGTCGAGATTGAGCACCCGGTCGCGGGCGCGGCTAGATGTGAGGCCATGCAGCTGGACAACCGGGTGTCCGCCTTCATCGCTCAAGGACACAGCCAGCTCGGCTCCGGGCACCTCGAAAGTGGGCATCAGGCTCCTCGATCGGTGACTGACCGCATCGGGTCGGGCAGTCGTGGAGTTTTCAGGTTATCCGGGGCCGATAAGGTGCTACCCATGCGACTGACCAACGTCACGCACCTCCGCCTCCCGTTCGGACGGCTCTGGGGGTACGACGTGAGCGCGTCTGCGCTCGGGCGGCGCCTCCCCGTGTCGTTCGATCAGCGACTCCATGTCGGTGCGGGCGATCGACCCGGCTCGTGGATGGCATTGTCCTTCCGGTTGCCTGCACAGACTCGTCGTGAGTCGATCGCCGATGCCTGGTTGGCTGTCGTCGCTCGCCATGGCACGCTGCGATCCGCATTCGCGCTCGGCGCGGATGGCGAACCGGAGCTTCACGAGATCGAGGTCGGCCCCGGAAGCTGGGTCGAACACGAGGTGGGCCCCGGCCAGGCGGTCAACGACGCGTTGCGGGACATCCTCGATGCCGCGTGTTCGCCGTACCGACGTCCTTCGCATCGGCTGTGCGTGTTGGAGACTGCTGCGGGGCTCACGGTCGTGATCGCGGCTGATCATGCGCACGTCGACATGTGGTCGATGCTGGTGATCGCGCGCGACCTGCTGTCTGCGCTCGATGCGGGAAGGGCCGGCGCGAAGCCGATGCCCGGACCGGCGCCCGCCTTCGTCGAACACACGCAAGCGCTGCTGGATCGGGATGCTGCGCCGGATCGCATACGTCGGCGATGGGAGGCCATCATCGCGGACAGCGGCGGTGTCATGCCGCAGTTCCCGTTGTCACTGGGGTCTCCCGAGCCGCATCGTGAGCGCGTGGAAGTGCGCGATGTGTTCGACGTCGACGATGCCGCGGCGTTCGCTGCACAAGCCCGCGACGACGGCGTCTCGACCCTCGCGCGCGCAGTCGTCGCGATGACTGCGGTGACCCGCGAGCTGGCAGGCACGGCGCTGCGAGCCGTCTTTCCCGTGCACAGCCGCTTCGAGGACAACTGGCACGACTCGGTCGGCTGGTTCATCACCAACTCCGTCCTCGAATCGGAGCTCGCCGAACCGCACGCGGCGGCGGCAGCGGTGAAGGAGGCGGTGCAGCTCGGAGGGTGGCCGCTCGCAGACGTGCTCGCTCCGTGGGGCGGGATGCCCGTGGCCCCCGGAATGTTCGCGATCTCGTGGCTGGACCTGCGCAGGCTCCCCGTGCGGATCGATTCCGTCGGGCTCGACGCGCAATACGTCAGCGCGGCGACCGACACCGACGGTGTCATGCTGTGGTTCATCCTGGACGAGTCCGGTCTGCACCTGAGATGCCGTTATCCCGACACCGCCGAGGCTCGCGCCAACGTCGGTGGCTGGCTCGATCTGCTCGTCGCCAGGTTGCAGGCGGACGCGCGGTCCTCGGTGCGCGGGCGATTGCAGGCGGCGGGCCGCACCTTCCGGCTCGAGCGCGCGAGCCGCGATGACATCGAGGCCATCGCAGCGCTGCTGTCCGACGATCAATTCGGTCCGGACCGGGAGGGCGTCGAGCTCGAACGGTACGAGGCGGGCTTCAGCGCGGTCGCTCGCGATGCATCCAACTATCTGGGGGTCGTCCGCGACAGCGCCGACCACATCGTCGCCACCATGCAGCTGACCGTCATCCCGGGGTTGTCCCGCGGTGGTTCGACCCGACTGCAGATCGAGGGGTTGCGAGTCGCGCCAGCGGAACGATCACAGGGCCTGGGCGCGGCGATGCTCGAGTGGGCACACGACTTCGGGCGTGCACGGGGAGCGCGACTGTCACAGATCACCACCGACGAAGCGCGGGATCGGACTCGCGCCTTCTACACCCGACTCGGGTATGAGACTGCCCATGTCGGGTTGAAGCGGCACCTCTAGCGATGTACGGGGTGCCTGCCTGCCCGCGGCAGCGCGTCGAGCGCGACGACCGATCGACGGCTCAATCCCCGGACCGCGGCCTGACATACTGGTGCCGTGGACGGCCGTGGAACTCGCCTCAGAGCCGGCAGGGAGGTCATCCCCGCCGTCGCAGTACTGCTCGTCACCTGGCTTCTGTTGTGGTGGGCTCAGAGCATCCCCACGATCTGCGCCCTGGCGCACCCGTGCCCTGCTCCGGATGTCAGGGTCGCGCCCGCCCTTCTCTTCGGCGGGCTGATGCTCATCCCGGTGGTCGCGATCGTGCCGGCCTCCGGCTTCGGTCGGCGCGGCCACACCCGGTTGCTCATCGCGAGCTACATCGTTCTGGTCGCGCTCGCGCTCGTCGGCCTGCTGGCTGTCCTGTTCTCCGGCGGCTTCGGCTTTCCCCTGTTGTAGGCCTCCGGCGCGGAGCGCGACAGTCTCGATGAGATGCGCTCGACTACGCTGGAACACGATCCCTGAACGCTGAACGAGGAGCCGCGCGCGCATGACCGACACCCAGATCTTCGAGCCAGAAGGCCGCGCCATCCCCTTCGTGGATGAGGGCGACGGGCCGGTCAAGCTCGTGCTGATCCAGGAGCAGGGGCTCGCGGCCGATGTTCTGGGCGTCGCCGCGCACTACCTCGCCGAGGAAGCGGGCTTCCATGTGCTGCGCATCGGCCATCGTGCCGGCGAGGCGACGCTCGACGAGCGCGTCGAAGACGTCGTCGCTGTGATCGACCACGTCGGTATCGAAGACACCTGGGTCGGGGGCCACGGATTCGGTGGCACCATCGCTCGGGCGCTGGTCGCCGCACACGCCGACCGCGCGAACGGACTCCTGCTGCTGGGCGTCGAGGACGTCGACATCGAGGTGGCCCCCGCGATCCCCGTGCTGATCGTGCAGGGAACCGAGGACACCGACACTCCCGCCGCGAACGCCGAGGCACTGCAGTCCACGATCCCCGACCGCTCGAGCATCAAGACGATCGCCGGCGATCACCTGTTCCCGATGCATCACCCGATCGAGACCGGCGTGATCATCGAGGAATACCTGGACTGGGACTGACCCCGATGGCCTCGGGCGAGCGCACCGTCGTCCTCGCGATCGACCTGCAGGCCGGGGTGATGCCCGGATGCCACGACGAGCACGGCGTGCTCTCGCGCGCTGCGGCGCTGGTCGATCGCGCTCGGGCTGCTGACGTTCCCGTGGTCTGGGTGCATCACGACCCCGTCGGGGTGGGCACACCCGAGTGGGAGCTCGCGGCGCCGATGAACCGAGCCGAGGGGGAGCCGCTGGTGCGCAAGAGCTACCGCGACTCCTTCGCCGACACGACGCTGAGGGAGACCCTCGACGAGCTCGGTGCGACGCACCTGGTGATCACCGGGGCGCAGTCGGATTTCTGCGTGCGCACCACGATGCAGCGTGCTGCGGCGGAGGGCTACGACGTCACGCTCGTGAGCGACGCGCACACCACCGTCGACACCGAGTGGGACGACGTGCCGATCACGGGGGAGCAGATCGTCGCACACACGAACATGTACTTCTCAGGACTGCGGTACCCGGGCCAGCGGTTCGCGATCGCCACGCACGACGAGGTCGCGCTCTGAGGACGGGTCGCGCTCTATCCTGATCCCGTGACCCAGTACGCCGCACCGGCCAAGACGAATGTGCTCGCCCTCGTCGGCTTCATCGCCGCATTCATGATCCCGCTCGCGGGCGTGATCCTGTCCGTGTTCGCCCGGCGTCAGCTCGATGCGCCGGGCAACGCCGAATCCGGCCGCGGACTCGCCCGCTGGGCGATGGTGATCGGCGTCCTCGGCACGCTCGCTCAGATCGGCTTCTTCATCATCTGGTTCTCGCTGTTCTTCCGTGCGGTCGGCGCAATGGCTTCCTGACAGACTGGTCTGATGACCGCAACGCTCGTCGCCCAGAATCTGGCAGGTGGCTACGGTCACCGCATCCTCTTCGAGGGCCTCGACCTGACCGTCGCTCCCGGAGACGTCATCGGGGTCGTCGGTGCGAACGGCGCGGGCAAGTCCACGCTGCTCCGAATCCTCGCGGGGGTTCTCGCTCCCGCTGACGGCACGGTGTCTCTCGCTCCGACCGACGCCTTCGTCGGCTGGCTGCCGCAGGAGCACGAGCGCGTCGAGGATGAGACGGTCGCCGAGTACATCGCGCGCCGCACGGGGTGCGCTGCGGCCACGCGAGAGATGGATGCCGCCGCTGCCGCGCTGGGAGACCCTTCCCTCGCACCCGCGGGAACGGATCCCGCGGACACATACTCGCAGGCCCTCGACCGGTGGCTCGCCAGCGGCGCGGCCGACCTCGATGAGCGCATCCCCGCAGTGCTGGCGGACCTCGGCCTCCCGAACGGCGGACGCGTGGCCGAGAACGCCCTCATGACGGGACTGTCCGGAGGTCAGGCCGCACGCGTCGGGCTGGCCGCCCTGCTGCTGTCGCGCTTCGACATCGTCTTCCTCGACGAGCCGACGAACGACCTCGACCTCGACGGCCTCGATCGGCTGGAGGCTTTCGTTCGCGGACTCCGCGGTGGCGTCGTGCTGGTCAGTCACGACCGGGAGTTCCTTGCGCGAAGCGTCACCCGGGTTCTCGAGCTCGATCTCGCGCAGAACTCCTATCGCGTCTATGGCGGCGGGTACGACGCGTACATCGAGGAACGCGCGGTCGTCCGCCGTCACCTGCGGGAGAAGTACGACGAGTTCGCCGACAAGAAGGCGGATCTCGTCGCCCGTGCCCGCACGCAACGGGAGTGGTCGAGCCAGGGCGTGCGCAACGCGATGAAGAAGTCTCCGGACAACGACAAGATCAAGCGCAAGGCGTCGACGGAGTCCAGCGAGAAGCAGGCACAGAAGGTGCGTCAGATGGAGAGCCGGATCGCACGCCTCGACGAGGTCGAGGAGCCTCGAAAGGAGTGGCAGCTCGAGTTCACGATCGGGTCTGCGCCTCGCTCGAGCACCGTCGTGTCGACGTTGAACTCCGCGGTCTTCCGGCAGGGCGAATTCACGCTCGGTCCGCTGTCGCTGCAGGTCGACGCAGGCGATCGCATCGGCATCACCGGCCCGAACGGAGCGGGGAAGTCCACTCTGCTGCGCGCGCTCCTCGGGCGACAGGCGCCCGTCGAGGGTACCTCGACGCTCGGAGGCAGCGTGCTGATCGGAGAGATCGACCAGGCGCGCTCGCTCCTGGTCGGTGAGACTGCGCTCGCCGATGCGTTCGAGGCGCTCGTACCCGAGATGGCGTCGGCCGAGGTGCGGACTCTGCTGGCCAAGTTCGGTCTCAGGGCCGACCACGTGACGCGGCCGGTGGACGATCTCTCACCGGGGGAGCGCACGAGGGCGGCACTCGCCCTGCTGCAGGCGCGCGGGATCAACCTTCTGGTGCTCGACGAGCCCACCAACCACCTAGATCTTCCCGCGATCGAACAGCTCGAGCAGGCCCTCGAGGCCTATACGGGCACGCTTCTGCTCGTCACGCACGACCGTCGGATGCTGGAGGCGGTGCAGACGAACCGCCACTGGAGCGTCGAGAACGGACAGGTCGAAGAACGCTGAGTCTCGGTGCCTCGGAAGCTCAGCGACCCTGACGCTTCTTGTACGGCTTGGGCTGCCCCTTGACGATGGGCGCGCGTCCCTTGCCCTTGGACGCCTTGGCCTTCCCGCCCGCCGGAGCCGCGGTCTTCGGTGCGGGCGGGGGAGCAGCCGCGACAGTGGCCTGAGCCTCGACGAGGAACAGTTCTCCGACGCTCGTCAGGCGAGGTGTGCCCTCGCGGTTGATGAGCGTGTGGCCCACCTCTGCTTCGAGCTTGTCGAGCGAGGTGTAGAGCGACGCCAGCGGGATGCCCAGCTCCTTCGCGGCTCGGGGGAAGTGCAACGTCTCGGCGAGGACGACGTAGCGACGGAGCAGTGCCAACTTCATGCGCGTGAACGGTCCTTCTCGAACCGCGACGATCGCGGCTCTGGTTCTAACCTACGCGAGCCGGGGGCGCACACACCCCGGACGCACGGATGCCGCGGCTCGATGAGCCGCGGCATCCGGGGAGTCTTCGTCAGGCGACCTTCGGGAGAACGGCGAAGGACACCGAGCCCTCGTCGTCGACCCCGGCATCGAGGACCTTGTCGTCGAGCGCGGCGGCGGCCGTCTCATCGAGGAACAGACGGGTGCCTGAGACCTCGACGACCTGATCCTCAGGCTCGGGATCGGGCGTCACCAGGACGGCGAGACGCGCACCGCCGTCCGGCCCGGGCGCGGGCGTGGAGTGAATGCGGAGCCCTGCGTCGGTGGCATCGGTCTGACGGCTGACGAGGGTGTTCACGATTGCGGTGGCGTTATCGGTGAGGGTGAGCACGAGACTCTCCTTCCGGTTGCGGACACGACGCGGGTGCGGCGTGTCCGGGCCACGATTCCCCACCCGGTGACGCGTTTCAACCCGGCGCGCCCGGTTCGGAGGGGTCTCCCACCTGATGCAGAGGTTTTCTCAGGAAGACCTGTTCCGTCCCGTCGCCATCGGGCACTCGCACGGTCTCTCGGTAGCCGCACGCTTCGTAGAGGCGGATGTTCGCCTCGCTCAGGCTGCCTGTGAAGAGTTCTGCCTCCGCCGCCGTGGACGAGCGCTCCGCCGCGTCGAGGAGAGTTCGGCCGATGCCCTCGCCCTGCATGTCAGGCGCGATCGCGATGCGACCGATGAGCAGTACGCCGTCGTCCTCGACATACCGGATCGCGCCCACCATACGTCCGTCGACGCGGGCGGTCAGACCGCTGCCTGCGCGAAGCTCCGCCTCGACCTCGGCGAGCGTCTGCGTCAGCGGCGGCATGTCGGCACTGCCATAGATCTGCGCCTCCGAGACGAAGGCCGCTCGTTGCAGGGTGAGCACCTCACCGGCATCTGCTTCGGTCATCGGCGCGATAGCCAACTCTGGGTCGTCGCCGCCGGTCTGGTCACGGGATGTCTCTGGTTCGTTCACTGCGCCACGATCAGCCCTGCACCGGGGGACTGTCAACCCCCTCGAACATGAGGGCCTCGGAGGCTACCGTCGCAGACCACACCCGAGGAGGATTTCATGGCGGAGAACACCAAGTCCAAGACAGGCAGCACGTCCACGCGTGGAGCGAAGACGACCAGGCGACAGAACGCCGAGAAGGGCTTCACGGCCACTTCGACGCTGGCCGCCAACCTGCAGCTCGTGCTCGTCGACCTGATCGAGCTCTCATTGCAGGGCAAGCAGGCTCATTGGAACGTCGTCGGACGCAACTTCCGCGACACCCACCGTCAGCTCGACGAGATCATCGATGCGGCGCGCACTTTCAGCGACACGGTCGCCGAGCGCATGCGGGCGCTGCACGCCGTTCCCGACGGCCGCACCGACACGATCGCCGAGACGACATCGCTTCCCGCGTTCCCCATGGGTGAGGTGTCGACCACCGACACGATCGACCTCATCACCGCGCGCCTCGAAGCCGCGATCGGCACCGTCCGAGACGTCCACGATGCCGTCGATGAGGAGGACCCGACCTCTGCGGACATCCTGCACGCCGTCCTCGAGAGCCTCGAGCAGTTCGCCTGGATGGTCAGCGCCGAGAACCGGACCCCCGCCGGGCGCTGAGCGCTCGGGGGCTGTCTCTCAGCTCCGGTCGTCCGCCCCGCCCCGCTCGCCCTCGCGACGAACGAGGCGAGGGAGGACGATCCAGAGAAGGAGAACGCCCACCAGGGACGCGACGAGAGCGATGAGGCCCGCAGCGCGATTCACTGTGAAGTCGATGATGAGGGTCGTGACACCGATCGTGAGGGCGGCGATCGCCACGAGATCGATCTTCACGATGCGCGCGGCCACCCGCACGAGCTCGGGTTTGCGGCGCCGGCCGAACAGCGCCCTGTGCATACCGA
Source organism: Microbacterium sp. LWH13-1.2 (assembly GCF_038397735.1). Taxonomy (NCBI): domain Bacteria; kingdom Bacillati; phylum Actinomycetota; class Actinomycetes; order Micrococcales; family Microbacteriaceae; genus Microbacterium; species Microbacterium sp. LWH13-1.2. The sequence goes on from NZ_CP151635.1 coordinate 773,848, forward strand.
CCGGGGCGAGTGCCAGAATGGTGGCCACCGCGGCCAGGGCCACGAGCACCACATACACGTCCCGCTGGAACTCGTCCATGTCCTCGAACCGGGGGGTGAACGCGACGGCGAGGAGGAAACCAGTGAGGATCTGCGTTCCGGTCTGCATCACCCGCAGCTCTTGGAGCAGCTCTTCCCAGTTGCGGTCGGCGCGTTCGTTGCGGGTCTCATCGCGTCCGTCGATCAGGTCATCGCGTTCGGCGGCGGGCAGCGGCGCTTCGGGTTCCATGTGGTCAGTCTCGCGGGGGAGGCAGGATGCTGTCCAGGCTCTTGCACGACGAGCGATGAGGAGGCTCGGATGACGATTCCACCCATCCGCGAATGGTGGTCGGAGCTGTCCCTCGACGCGCAGGTCGAGGTGCTCGGCGACACCGCACCTCACCTCGGCGAGAAGGCTCGCGAGGAGATCCGCACCATCACGGGAGCCGTGGTCGGGATGGCCGAGAGACTGTCCGACGATGACCTCGCCTTTGCGCGCCAGGAGGCTCGGGCGGAGGTCGATGCGGCGGGCGATGATTGATCCGGGCCGCGCTCAGCTGCCGCTCGACGGGTGCTCTTCCCGCAGGCGCGGTTCCGTGCGGCGCTCGGGGCGCACCCCCGCCTTGTCTGCGTAGAAGGCACGGATCCGGTCCATGTCGGCGGGAATGTCGCCGGTCAGGTCGATCGTGGGTCCGAGGCCGGTCGTCATGGTGGTGCGATCGACGAACCCGAGCGTGATCGGCATCCCCGTCTCGCGGGCGATGCGGTAGAAGCCCGACTTCCAGTACTCGTTGCCACCGCGGGTGCCGTCGGGGGTGATGACCAGGCCGAACACGCTTCCTGAGTGGACCTGTGCGACCACATCGGTGACGACGCGGGCCGGGTCTGCTCGGTCGACGGGGATGCCCCCGAGGTGGCGCATGACCGGGCCCCGCCATCCCTTGAAGAGGCTGCTCTTGCCGAGCCAGTGCACCTCGATGTCCAGACGCCAGGCGATGGCGAGCATCAGCACGAAGTCCCAATTGGAGGTGTGCGGCGCGCCGATCAGGATCGTCGGGCGCGTCGGCGTGCCCTCAGCGGTGAGGGTCCAGCGGCTGAGCGTCCAGTACAGGCGGGCGATGAGTCGTTTGAGCACTCGTCAACCGTAGGGGAGCGCGGCTGTCCATCCGCTGTCGATTTCGGCGCCACCCGGTCGGAGCAGGCGTAGCATCTAATGATGGCCAAGACACAGGACTCCGTCGAGCAGGACGCTCCCAGCGCGCTCCAGCCGCTTCCGGACGCTCTGAACCTGCTCGAGAACGACTCCGCCGGGTATTGCAGCGGCGGCGTCTGCCACTTCCCCGCGCCGAAGACGCAGTAGCCAGTCAGACGCCGCCGCGGCGGTGATCAGTGTCCGCCGTGCACTCCGCCGGCGATGTCATCTGCGGGCTTGCGCACGAAGGCGCTGAGCGCAACGGCGGCGAGCGAGATGATCGCGGCGATCAGGAACGCCATGCGCGCACCCGGTGCGCCGGCAGCTGCTGTCTCCAGTCCTTCTGCCTCGCCGGCGTGCAGGATCGCCGAGTAGGTCACGGTGAGTACGGCCACGCCGGCCGCTCCGCCGACCTGCTGGAGCGTGTTGAGCACCGCCGATCCGTGCGAGTACAGCGATCGCTGAAGGGATCCGAGCGAGGCGGAGAACAGCGGCGTGAACGACATCGCCAGTCCGACCGACATCGCGGCCTGCACGATGATCAGCACCCACCACACGGTGTGCTCGCCCACGGTCGAGTAGTAGAACAGCGCCGCCGACACGAGGATCGTTCCGGGGATGAGAAGCGGGCGGGTGCCGCGTGCGTCGTACACCCGGCCCATGATCGGGCCCAGCAGACCCATCAGCACGGAGCCGGGCAGCAGGATGAGGCCGGACTCGAGGGCGTTGAGGCCGGCGACGTTCTGCAGGTACTGAGGGAGGAGCGTCAGCGTGCCGAACATCGACAGCGCGAGGATCGTCATGATGACGACCGAGAACGTGAAGTTCACGGAGCGGAACACGCGCAGGTCGAGCAGTGCGTCGTCGATGCGCTGCAGGACGAGTTGACGCCACACGAACAGCGCAAGCGCGACGGCGCCCACGACGAGCGCGACGATGCCTGCGGTCTCGCCGGACCCGCCCTCGCCGCCGAACTGGCTGAGGCCGAAGACGATGCCACCGAATCCGAGGGCTGCGAGCGGGATGGAGAGCACGTCGAGAGGGACCTTGCGGGTCTCGCCGAGGTTCGTCATCCACTTGGCGCCGATGAGAAGAGAGACGAGCGCGATCGGAAGGATGATCGCGAACAGCGCGCGCCAGTTGAGCGTTTCGAGGACGGCACCGGCGAGCGTCGGGCCGATCGCGGGAGCCAGCGAGATGACGAGACCGACACGGCCCATCATCCGGCCGCGGGACTGAGGCGGCACCACGTTCATGATCGTCGTCATGAGCAGCGGCATCATGATTCCGGTGCCTGCGGCCTGGATGACGCGACCGGCGAGCAGCACCTCGAAGCCGGGAGCGATCAGCGCGACCAGTGTTCCGAGTGAGAACGAGATCATCGCGGCGATGAAGACCTGGCGCGTCGTGAAGCGCTGCAGGATGAAACCGGTTGTCGGGATGACCACGGCCATGGTGAGCATGAACGCGCTCGTCAGCCACTGCCCGAGTTCGGGCGGGATTCCGAGATCCGCGTTCAGGTGCGGGATCGCGATTCCCATCGTCGTCTCGTTGAGGATGGCGACGAACGCAGCGACGAGAAGGAGCCAGATCACACGCATGTCGCTGCGAGAGATCTCCCCTCCTGACGACGCAGGGGGCGTGGTGATCGAACCGGTGTCGACGGCAGACATACGGCCTCCTAGGCACTGAAGAGGGGGGAGATCGCGCGAGTGCGCGGGGACCACTCAGCGTAACCACAGGTTCGGACATTTCATTCCGGATCCGCTCGGATCCGCTCTCAGCGGAGCTGGGGGCTGCCGCGAGCGGCCCGGCGTCCGCCACCCTGACTACGCTGGCGACATGAGCATGGGTGGCGGACGCGGCGGATTCCGCGGCGTGGACGAGAGCGCACAGCGTCGACTCAATGCCGAGGCGCCGCGGATCAGCGGACTCGGAGCGAGGGTCATCACCCTGTTCCGGCCGTACCGGTGGCGCATCTTCTGGACGGGCGTGCTGGTCGTCATCGGCGCCGGCATCGCGGTCATCCCGCCGCTGATCGTGCAGCGCATCTTCGATGATGCGCTGTTCCCCGTCGACGGCGGCGGTCCGCAGCTGCAGCTGCTCATCTGGCTCGTGTCGGCGATGGTCGGCCTGTTCCTCGTCTCCGCAGTTCTCGGCGTCGCCCAGACGTGGCTCACCTCGACGGTCGGCAACAGCGTCACCGGCGATCTGCGAGTACGGCTCTTCGAGCACCTGCAGGCGATGGAGCTCGGGTTCTTCACCCGCACGAAGACCGGGGTGATCCAGTCGAGGCTGCAGAACGACGTCGGCGGCGTCTCCGGCGTGCTGACGAACACGGTCACGAGCATCCTGGGCAACGTCGTCACGGTGATCGCCTCGCTGGTCGCGATGATCCTGATCGATTGGCGTCTGACCCTGATCGCTGTCGTGCTGATGCCGTTCCTGATCATCGTGCAGCGACGCGTCGGCCAGGTCCGCGCGCGCATCGCCGGGGAGACGCAGGAGTCGCTGTCGGAGCTCACCTCGATCACGCAGGAGACGCTGAGCGTGTCGGGGATGCTGCTGTCCAAGGCGTTCAACAGGCAGCGCACCGAATCCCAGCGCTACCAGGCGGAGAACCGCAACCAGGTGAAGCTGCAGGTTCGGAGGGCGATGAGCGGCCAGGGCTTCTTCGCCGTCGTCCAGGTGCTCATGGCGAGCGTGCCGGCTGTCATCTATCTCGTCTCGGGATACCTGATCGCGGGCGGTACCGGCGCGATCACCGCCGGTACCGTCGTCGCGTTCACGACGGTCCAGGCGCGTCTGCTCCAGCCGCTGATGGGCCTCATGCGGGTCTCGTTGGATCTGCAGACCTCGTCCGCGCTGTTCGCGCGCATCTTCGAGTACCTCGACCTCGTCCCCGAGATCCGGGACGCACCGGATGCGATCACCGTCGCCGAGGCGCCGGGGCCGCGCGGGCGGATCGAGTTCGACGACGTCGTCTTCCGCTATCCCGATGCCGCGCCGGACGCGCGCCCCACGCTCCAGGGTGTCTCGTTCGTCGCGGAACCGGGGAAGCACGTCGCGTTCGTGGGTCCTTCGGGGGCGGGCAAGACGACCGTGCTCTACCTCGCTCCGCGCCTGTACGAGGCTCACGGCGGGGCCGTGCTGTTCGCGGGGGCCGATGTCCGCACGCTCACGCAGGAGTCGATCATCGATCAGGTCGGGATCGTGTCGCAGGAGACCTATCTGTTCCACGCGACGATCCGCGAGAACCTCCTGTACGCGAAGCCGGGTGCGACGGAGGACGAGGTGATCGCCGCGTGCGTCGCGGCGAACATCCACCACATCATCGCCGGATTCGAAGACGGCTACGACACGGTCGTCGGAGAGCGCGGCTACCGGCTCTCGGGCGGCGAGAAGCAGCGCATCGCGATCGCCCGCGTGCTGCTCAAGGACCCGCCGGTGCTGCTGCTCGACGAGGCCACCTCGGCTCTCGACACCGTCTCCGAGCGCGTCGTTCAGGAGGCACTGGACGAGGCAGCCAAGGGACGCACGACCCTGACGATCGCGCACCGGCTGTCGACGGTGATCGGTGCGGACGTCATCCACGTGCTCGAGGCGGGGCGGATCGTCGAGTCCGGCACCCATGCCGAGCTCATCGCTCGTGGCGGGCTCTACGCCGAGCTCGCCGCGCAGCAGGTCGCGGCGTCTCGGGTGATCGAGACCGAGACCGTCATCGAGGAGGCCGTGGCCGGGGGAGTGAGTGCGGCGCTCGCCGACCGGCGGGCCGACCGTGCGCCGGAGGACTCCGCCGGAGCGGATGCGGTCGCGACCCTCACGGCGTCGGTGCCGCTGCTCGACGCTCCGCGCGCCGACGAGAGGGTATACCCGGCAGAGGGCTGAGCCGCTGTCAGGGCACCGAGCTGGTGTCAGTGCGCGGAGAGGCCACCGTCGATGAACAGCGACTGACCGGTGACGTAGCTCGATCCCGCACCAGCCAGGAAGACGGCGGCTGCCGCGAAATCCGAAGGCAGGCCGTTGCGACCGATCATCGTTCGGGCGGCAAGGGCGGCGATCTGGGCGGGGTCCTCCTGCAGTCGGGCGTTCAGCGGCGTGAGCACGAACCCGGGGACGAGCGTGTTGCTCGTGACGCCGGTGCCGCCCCAGGCCTCGGCCTCGGACCGCATCAGCGACTCCACCGCACCCTTGGACACGCCATAGATCCCGCTGCCGACGAAGGCACGGTGCGCCTGCTGAGAGCTGATGTGGATCAGCCGACCGTATCCGCGCTCGGCCATACCCACGCCGTAACGCTGCCCGAGCAGGAACGGCGCGAGGGCGTTCACGGTCATCGTCGCGTCCCAGTCGTGCTCGGTGATCTCGGCGAAGGGCGGACGGATGTTGACGCCGGCGGAGTTCACCAGGATGTCCGGCTCTCCGAAGGGCACGGCGGCAGCTTCCGCCACGGCACGGATCCCCTCGCGGGTGCTGAGATCGCCGACGACGCCTACCGCACGGCATCCGGCATCCGCGAGCTCGGCGACGGTCTCTTCGACTCTGGTCTCGCCGCGAGCGACGATCACGGTCGAGGCGCCCGCCTTCGCGAGTGCCGTGGCGATACCGCGGCCGATGCCGGAGCTGCCTCCGGTCACGACCGCCGTGCGGCCGTCGAGCGAGAAGAGGTCGGCGAGATAGCCGTTCATGTGTCTCCTGGGGAGTGCGCTCACCACGCCAGGGCAGCGGTGAGAGCTGGGTCGGGGCGGGCATCGGCGTACTCGGGCAGCGCCTGGATCTCGGCGGCGAACGAGGCCACGTCCTCGGCGTAGCGCGGATCGGCGTGCGTGGCGGCGATCTCGAGGAGCGGCGGCAGATCCATCGCCAGGATCAGTTCGAGGCGTGCGGTGACGGCGGCATGCGCACCGGCGTCGCGCAGCACGCGGATGCCTCCCCGGAGGGCCTGGAGATAGTCGCGGAGCACCGGCAGCTGCGCGCGGCCCTGGGTGATCGAGGTGCCGTCCGCTCGCAGCCGCCACCGGACCACCGTGTCGGGGATCACGTCGAAGGCCCGTGCACTGGTGTACATCTGCTGCGCGACCACCTGATCCTCGTAGGCGACCCCTTCGGGGAACCGCAGATCGCTCCAGAGGTCGGTGCGGCTGACCTTCGACCACGCGACGATGTTGGCGCTCGCGCGGGGGTGATCGATGATCGTGGTCCCGAGCCTTGCCGGGGAGGTGGCGGCCTCGACCCAGGGCTGCACGCGCCCAGGGACGTAGCGTTCTCCGTCGAAGCGCGAGCGCACATAGGCACCGGCGACGAAGTCGCTCCCCGTCTCGGTGAGGGTTCCGATGAGACGCTCGAGCGCGGTGGGGGTCAGTTCGTCGTCGCCGTCGAGGAAGCCGACCAGAGGGGTGTCGACGAGATCCACCCCCACGTTCCGTGCAGCACCGAGGCCGCGCGACGCCTCATGTCGCACCGCACGGAAGCGCGGATCGGATGCCGCGGCCGCGGCGAAGATCTCGGCTGTATCGTCGGTCGAGCCGTCGTCGATGAGGATCGCATGCCACCGATTCTCGGTCTGCGCACGCACCGAATCGAGTGCGGCCGGGGCGAATCCGGCGATGTCGCGGCCGGGGACGATCAGGGTCACGATCGGGGCGGATGCGGTCACCAGGCGAGTCTATGGCCGCGTGCGGAAGTCGCGCTCTCGGGCGTCTCGCCTCTCAGACGCCGACGACGGCACGCACGGACGCCGCCACGAGAGCTGCGAGCCGGTCCGGCAGATCGTCGGGCAGCGGGGCGTGGCCGAAGGTGAACCGCACAGAGCTCTGCGCGACGGAGGGGGCGATGCCGCAGGAGAGCAGCACGTGCGACGGGTCGTCGCTCCCGGCGGCGCACGCCGAACCGCTCGACGACACCACGCCCCTGCGCTCCAGCTCGAGCAGCACGGCCTCGCCGCTCATTCCCGCGAACGTGAAGCTCGCGGTTCCCGGGAGGCGCCGGATCGGATCTCCCGTGAGCGCCGCCTGGGGGACGGCTGCGAGCACGGCGGATACGAAACGCTGCGTCGCCGCTCCGACGACCGAGTTGACGGTGTCGCGTTCCGCCTCGGCGAGCTCCAGCGCCACGGCGAGGCCGACCGCTCCGGCGACGTTCTCCGTCCCCGATCGACGTCCTCTCTCCTGACCGCCCCCGTGCAGGAGAGGTTCGAGGGGGACCCGGCCGCGCACGGCGAGGGCGCCGATCCCCTTGGGCGCTCCGAGCTTGTGCCCGGCGATCGCGATCGCATCCGCCCCGAGTCCGGCGAGCGGCAGCCACCCCGCGGACTGCACCGCGTCGACGTGCAGCGGCACGCCGGCCGCGCGGGTCACCTCCGCGAGCGAGGGCATGTCCTGGACCGTGCCGATCTCGTTGTTGGCATGTCCGAGGGCGACCAGCGCGGTGTCGCGGCGCACCACCGCTCGCAGGGATGCATCGGAGACCCGGCCGTGCGTGTCGACGGCCGCCGCCGTGACCTCCACGCCGTGGAAGCGTCGCAAGTAGTCCGCGGACTCCAGGATCGACTCGTGCTCGATCGGCGAGATCACCAGATGACGGCGGCCGTCCGCGAGGGCGGCGAGCACGATCCCTTTGACCGCGAGGTTGTTCGCCTCGGTGCCGCCTGCGGTGAACACGACATCGCCGGTGCGCATCCCCAGGACACGCGCGATCCGCGATCTCGCATCGTCGAGTGCGCTCGCCGCAGCCTCGCCGTAGGTGTGGTGGCTGGAGGGATTGCCGAACGCGCCGGTGAGATACGGATGCATCGCGTCGAGCACCTCCGGTCGTACCGGAGAAGTCGCAGCATGGTCGAGGTAGAGCATCGGGGTCAGTCGATCCGCACGTCCAGGCCGAGATCGAGAGCGCGCGCCGAATGGGTGAGCGCGCCGACCGAGATCACGTCGACTCCGGTCCTGGCGATGTCGCCGACCGTGTCGAGGCTCACGCCACCGGAGGCCTCGACCTGTGCACGGTCGCCGATCAACCCCACACCCGCCCGGAGATCCTCGAATGAGAAGTTGTCGAGCAGCACGGTGTGCGCTCCGCCGTCGAGCACGGCCGGGATCTGATCGAGCCGGTCGACCTCGACGACCACGTGGGTCGTATGGGGCAGGCGGGAGAGCGCCTGGCGCAGGGCCGTGGCGAGGTCGACACCCGAGCGCTGCAGCACGGCGAGATGGTTGTCCTTGGCCATCACTGCGTCCGACAGCGAGTAGCGGTGATTGTGCCCCCGGCCGGAGATCACGGCGTGACGCTCGAAGGCGCGCAGGCCCGGGGTGGTCTTGCGGGTGTCGGCGATGCGAGCCGAGGTACCCTCGATCGCCCGCACATAGGCATCGGTCAGGGTCGCGATGCCGCTCATCCGCTGTGCGAAGTTCAGGGCGATGCGCTCCGCGGTGAGGATGCCGCGGGCCGAACCCGAGACCGAGGCCAGCACGTCGCCGGGCGCGAAGCGATCGCCGTCGCCGACGTGCACGTCGATCGTGATCGACGGATCCGTGAGAGCGAAGGCAGCTGCGAAGACCTCGCCGCCGCTGAATATCCCGGCTTCCCTGGCGACCAGATCAGCGGTGGCGGTGGCGTCTGAGGGAAGCAGTGTCGTGCTGGTGAGATCGCCCCACGGTGCGTCCTCCTCGAGGGCTGCGCCGACGACGCGGGCGATGAGTGCGTGAGTGAGCATCAGACGGTCTCCAGGAGGTGCGAGGCGAAGGGTTCGCGGTAGTGGGCGCCGACCGATTCGGTACGGGCGAGCGCAGCGGATGCCGTGGCCTCGGCGAGCAGGAGCAGATTCGCGTCCTCGCGTTCCGCGACCGTGGCGGGTGCCGGTGTGGTGGACCGCCAGCGGATGACGGCGTCGAGAGCGCGCTCGAGCCCCTCGTCCGTGCGGAGGAGCCCGACGTCATCCCACATCAGCCGCTGCAGGGCGGAGCGACTGAACGGGCTGCTGTCCGGGTGCGGTCGATCGCCGGCGGCACCGGCGATCGTGACGCTGCGAGTGTCCGCGGGCAGGGGAGCGGGGGACGGCTTCCCGGGCATGCCCACAGCAGCGGCCGCGCGTGCGCCGAACACGGCGCCCTCCAGCAGCGAGTTGGAGGCGAGGCGGTTCGCCCCGTGCACGCCGGTGCGGGCGACCTCGCCGACGGCGAAGAGTCCGGGGATCGACGTGCGCCCGTCGAGGTCGGTGACGACTCCGCCCATCAGGTAGTGCGCGGCCGGGGTCACCGGGATGGGGTGCGTCGCCCAGTCGAACCCGCGCTCGCGTGTCACCCTGTCGATCGTCGGGAAGCGGTGCGCCAGCACGCGTGCGCCCAGCATTGTGGCGTCGAGACGAACCGGGGAACCCTGAGCTGCGGCCTGTCGCGCGATCGCCCGGGACACGACGTCGCGGGGAGCCAGCTCGCCGTCGGGGTGGGTGTCGAACACGAATCGTCGACCGTCGACATCGATGAGTGTCGCGCCCTCGCCGCGCACCGCCTCGGAGACCAGGAACGCCGGTCCCTCGGCGAGGATCGTCGGATGGAACTGCATGAACTCGAGATCCGCGACCGCCGCGCCGGCGCGCAGGGCCGCCGCGATCCCGTCGCCCGTGGTTCCCACCGGATTCGTCGTGTGCGCGTAGAGGTGGCCGGCGCCGCCGGTGGCGAGGATCACCGCGTCGGCCTCGAGGTCGGAGAGGGCGCCGTCGACGAGCACGCGGATGCCGCGCGCGACGCCGTCGTCGATCACGAGGTCGACGAGGAACGCGGCCTCGACGACGGTGATGTCCGCGCGCCGGGTGGCGGCGACCAGGGCACTCGCGATCGCGGCGCCGGTCGCATCCCCGCCGGCATGCACGATGCGGGCATGGGTGTGCGCGGCCTCGCGCCCGAGCAGCAGGTCGCCGTCAGGGCCGCGGTCGAAGGCGACTCCTCGCGCGATCAGCTCGGCGATCCGCTCGGCGGCGTCCCGGACGAGCACATCGACCGCAGCCGCGTCGGACAGCCCCGCACCCGCATCGATCGTGTCTGCGGCGTGCTGGGCCGCCGAGTCCGCCGGGCCGTAGATTCCGGCGACTCCGCCCTGCGCGAATCCGGTGCATCCGTCGCCGAGCGCACCCTTCGTGACGACCGTGACCGCGTGCCCCGCCTCGTGGGCATGCAGCGCGGCGGTGAGGCCGGCGATTCCCGATCCGACGACGACGACGTTCATCGCGCGCTCGCCACCACCGGCGGCTTCGCCGCCAGCATCCGCTCCAGGGCGATCCGCGCGGGGTCGGCCACGTCTGCCGTCACCGTGATCCGGTTGGGAGTGCGGCCCGCCACGAGCTCCTCCAGCACCCACGCCAGGTATCCGGGGTGGATGCGGTACATCGTCGAGCACGGGCACACCACGGGGTCGAGGCAGAAGATCTCGTGCTGGGGGAACTGCGCGGCCAGCCGGCGTACGAGGTTGATCTCGGTGCCGATCGCGAAGGTCGTGGGCTCTGTCGCGGCGGCGATCGCCCGGCGGATGTAATCGGTGGAGCCTGCCTCGTCGGCAGCGTCCACGACGTCCATCGGGCATTCCGGGTGCACGATGACGCGCACGTCGGGGTGCTCCGCCCTCGCCTGGTCGATCTGGGCCACCGTGAAGCGTCGGTGCACCGAGCAGAAGCCGTGCCACAGGATGACGCGCGAGTCGACCAGTTCGGATGCCGTGGAGCCGCCGAGCGCCTTGCGCGGGTTCCACATCGGCATCTGCTCGAGCGGCACGCCCATCGCCTTCGCGGTGTTGCGGCCCAGGTGCTGATCGGGGAAGAACAGCACCCGCCTGCCGCGCTCGAACGCCCACTCGAGCACGGTCTGCGCGTTCGAGGAGGTGCACACGATCCCGCCGTGCCTGCCGACGAAGCCCTTGATCGCGGCAGAGGAGTTCATGTACGTGACGGGGACCACCGGCACTCGGCCGTTCTCGTCCTGAGCGTCGAGATCGCCGAGGACCTCGGCGAGCTGCTCCCAGCAGTCCTCGACCTGATCGATGTCGGCCATGTCGGCCATCGAGCATCCGGCAGCGAGGTTCGGCAGGATGACCGCCTGGTCGGGGCCGGAGAGCAGGTCGGCGGTCTCGGCCATGAAGTGCACGCCGCAGAAGACGATGGCCTCGGCATCCGGTCGCTCCTTCGCCGCGGTCGCGAGCTGGAAAGAGTCGCCCACGTAGTCGGCGTGACGCACGACCTCCTCGCGCTGATAGAAGTGGCCGAGCACGACGGCCCGGTCGCCGAGGGTGGCCTTCGCCGCTCGGATGCGCTCGTCGAGCTCGCCTTCGCTCGCCTCGCGATACGCAGCTGGGAGCTCGCCTTGGCGCGGTGCCCCCGTCGGGATGACGTCGCCCATCGACGACCCGGGTCCGTAGCCGGGGCGCGTGTCGAAGTCCCAGGGGCCGGCCGCGAGATCGGTCGTGCAGGTCGCGTCGGTCGAGGCACCCGCCACGATCGACTGGATCGCGTGGTCGACGGAGGCGTCGAGGGGCTGGACTGCCGGGGTCGGAACGAAGGTGATGCTCATCGGGTGCTCGTTTCCTCGGGGCCGAGGGGGCCGTGATCGGCCAGCTCGACGTCGGTGTTGTAGCGGTACAGGCGGGCGGGGCGGTGACTGCCGGTGCGGAACTGGTCGGTGGGGAGGAGGTTGCCGGCGGACTCGACCTGTCGGCGGAAGTTGGCCGGGTCGAGATGCTTGCCGAGGATCGCCTCGTAGGCCTCTCGAAGGTCGGCCAGAGTGAACTCGGCCGGCAGGAAGCCGTGTGCGACGCGGCTGTAGCCGACCTTGCTGCGCAGGCGCCAGAGCGCGTAGTCGACGATCTTGCGGTGATCGAAGGCGAGCGGCGGCAGGTCGTCGAGATCGAACCAGCGCACGTTCTCGGGAGCGAGACCGGATGCCCGATGCGCGGCGCTCTGCGCGTCGACCTCGTCCTGCCGGAGCAGCGCCCAGTAGACGATCGACACGACGCGGGTGGGGGAGCGGTCGACGGCTCCGAAGGCGTAGAGCTGCTCGAGGTAGCTGGGAGTGAGGCCCGTGGTCTCGGCGAGTGTGCGGGCGGCGGCGTCGACCGGCGATTCGGCCGGAGTCAGCCAACCACCCGGAAGCGCCCACTGATCGGCGAACGGCTCGCGGGTGCGCAGGACCAGCGGAAGCGCGAGCACAGCAGCGCCGTCCTCGGTGCGACGCAGCGTGAGGATCACCGTCGACACGGCGACGTCGATGCCCCTGGTTTGAGTCATGTGTACCTTAACCTCCGAGATCGATCTTAGTGTCATCGCGACTCTTAGTGCGCGTGTGTGACGGACCGGACCCTGAGGCCGAAACGTTATATACCAGCGTTCTGGCCTCTTGTCGCCCGGATGGCTATTTGTTAGGTTACTGTCCTAACAAATCCCTTTCATAGGGATCTGTCGCGAGTTCCACTCTGGAGCTCGGCTCCATCCCGGAGATCCCTCCTGCAGTGCAGCACCGAGAGGAAATACAGAATGATCCGTAACGGAAGGCGCAAGATCGCGCTCACCGCTGTGGCGGGGGCATCCGTCCTCGCCCTGGGTTTGACGGCCTGTGGCGCAGGCGGCGGCAATGAGGGGAGCGGTGGCGATGGCGACCGGGCTCTTCGCGTGTGGGCCGGCAGCCAGACCCCCATCACCGCGAACTACAACCCGTTCGCCCCGACCGTGCTCCATGGTGCGCTGGGCCCCATCTACGAGCCGCTGTTCTTCTTCAACAAGACGGCGGACTCCGAGCCCGTCGGTCTTATCGGCGACTCCTACGAATACAACGAGGACGGCACGGTGATCACGATCGCCATCAAGCCCGACCTCAAGTGGAGCGACGGCGAGCCCCTCACGGCTGCCGATGTGGCGTTCTCCTTCACCTACGAGGCGAACAACCCCGAGGGCAACGGCCTCGTCTCGGCCGAGGCGACCGATGACACCACGGTCGTCCTCACCTACACCACCGCGCAGTACACGACCGAGTTCCAGCGACTCGGCTCGACCTACATCCTGCCTGAGCACGTGTGGTCCGAGGTCACGGACTTCGCGAACTTCGCCAACGAAGACCCGGTCGGTTCGGGCGCCTACGTCGTCGACAAGACGACGAGCGAGTCGTACACGCTCGTCGCCAACGAGAACTTCCGCGACGCCGACGAGCTCGGAGTCAAGAAGGTCCAGTACATCGCCGTCGACAACAACCAGACCGCACAGGATCTGCTCGCTGCCGGCAAGCTCGACTGGACGGGCATGTTCATCCCGAACCCGGATGACGTCACGGGCAACGGCGCGATCGACTGGATCAACACGCCGCAGGACCCGACGGTGCTGTACACCTGCTCGAACGCCGAGCTCGGTTGCTCCGGTCCGCAGACCGATGTCGCCGTGCGTCAGGCGCTGAACGTCGCGATCGACCGCGCCGCGATCAAGGACAAGGCATTCGTCGGTCTGACGGGCGACATCTCGCCGACGTTCGCTCTGCTTCCGCGTGACGAGAAGTGGGTGGCCGATCCCGCCAACGAGGTCAGCCCGCAGGAGGCGAACGCCGCAGAGGCGGGCGAGATCCTCGAGGCCGCCGGTTACACCAAGGACGGCGACTTCTACTCCAAGGACGGGAAGCCGCTCGAGCTCAGCCTGATCTCGGTCGACGGCTGGACCGACTACAACGACGCCGCGAAGCTGATCGCAGAGCAGGCTGAGGCGGCCGGCATCAAGGTCACCGCGTCGACCGTGCAGTGGCAGGAATTCTCCGACGCCCGTCAGGGCGGGGACTTCCAGCTGATCGTCGGCGGTGTCATCGGCACGTCGGTGGCCGACCCGTTCCAGATCTACCGCGACTGGTTCGGCGGCACGACCGTCGGCTCCACCGCAGCCGTGGGCTCTGAGGTCCCTGCCGGACGCTGGAACTTCAGCCGCTACAGCAACCCCGTCGTCGACGAGGCGGTCCAGGCCGCGATCAGCACGAACGACGAGGCAGAGAAGAAGGAGCTGTACGGCACGATCCAGACCGAGATCGTCCGCGACCTGCCCTACATCCCGCTCGTGATCAATGCGACCCAGACCTTCTACAACACGAAGGACTTCACGGGTTGGCCGACGGAGGAGGACCTCTACGCCTTCCCGCCGTCCTGGGGCGCGATCGCGGCAGGTTACGTCCTGACGCAGCTCGAGCCGGCGAACTAAGAACATGAGGTCGGGGGAGCAGGAAGCACGGTCAGTGACATGAAGTTCTATGCACGAAGAATCGGGTTCTATGCGTTCACGCTGTGGGCCGCGATCTCACTCAACTTCCTGCTTCCCCGGCTCATGCCGGGGAACCCGGCGGACATCATGATCGCCAAGATGCAGCGCGCGGGTGGCGAGGTCTCCGAGACCACGATCCGCAACATCAAGCTGCTGCTCGGCGGTGATGACTCCTCCCTCTGGGATCAGTACATCGCGTACTGGGGGCGCATGTTCCAAGGCGACCTGGGCATCTCCGTCACCAAGTTCCCCGCCCCGGTGAGCGAGCTGATCGGGCAGGCGCTGCCGTGGACGCTCATCCTCGTCGGTACGGTGACCGTGATCTCCTTCATCCTCGGCGTCGTGCTCGGCGCCTGGGCCGGATGGAAGCGCGGTACTTGGGTCGATCACCTGATCCCGGCCACCACCGTGCTGCAGTCCATCCCCTACTTCTGGATGGCGCTGCTCCTCGTCTCGGTGTTCGCGGTCGGACTCGGCTGGTTCCCGATCTTCGGCGGTTACGACGTCTTCGACTTCCCCGACGGCCCAGAGCCGACCTGGGCGTTCTTCGTGGATGCGCTCTCGCATGCGATCCTTCCCGCGGTGACCATCGTGATCTCGTCGGTGGGCGGCTGGATGTTCGGGATGCGCAACATGATGGTGCAGACCATGGCCGAGGACTACGTGCTGACGGCTGAGGCGAAGGGGCTCCGTCCGCGTCGCATCATGACGACATACGCCGCCCGCAATGCCGCGATCCCGTCGATCGCGGGGTTCTCGATCACCCTGGGGTTCGTGGTCGCCGGCTCCATCGTCATGGAGCAGGTGTTCACCTACCCGGGCATCGGCAAGCTGATGTTCCAGGCGGTGACGAACAACGACTACGCGCTCATGCAGGGGCTCTTCCTCGTCATCACCATCACGGTGCTCGCCGCCAACTTCATCATGGACCTCGTCTATGGCTTCATCGACCCGAGGGCGCGCCAGAATGTCTGACACCGAGAACACAGTGCTGATCACGAAGGATCAGCCCATGACCCAGCCCGCGAGCACGATCTCGCTGGCCACGCAGCGGGGACGCAAGCGCCGCACCATCCTCCCCACCTCCTCGTCGAAGTTCATCATCGGCGCGAGCATCGTGATCGCGATCGTGCTGTTCGCGATCATCGCGCCGATCTTCTCGCAGGACCCGCGGAGCACCGACAATCCGGCCCTGTTGCCGCCATCGCCCGAGCACTGGCTCGGCACCACCAAGCTCGGGAACGACATGTTCGCCCAGCTCGCGATCGGCGCGCAGGGCTCGCTCCTGGTCGGTGTGGTCGCCGGTGGCATCGCCATCATCCTGTCGCTCCTCTTCGGTGTCCTCGCCGGCTACCTCGGCGGCTGGCGCGAGGACACCCTCGCGCTGCTGACCAACGTGATGATCGTGATCCCCGGCCTGCCGCTGGTGATGGTGATCTCGTCCTTCGTCCCGCAGCGCAGCTGGCAGCTCGTGGCGTTCGTGCTGGGCATCACCTCCTGGGCCGGTGCGGCCTACGTGCTGCGGCTGCAGACACGATCGCTGCGCACCCGCGACTACGTCTACGCGTCCAAGGTCGCGGGGGAGCGATCCTTCCGCGTCATCCTGGTCGAGATCATGCCGAACCTGCTGCCGCTGCTCACGGCGCAGTTCCTCTTCGCGATCATCTTCGCGATCCTCGGAGAGGCCGGTCTCTCCTACCTGGGCCTCGGCCCGAACTCCTCGATCACCTGGGGCACCATCCTCAACGACGCGCAGTCGGGCCAGGCGCTCGGGCGAGGGGCCTGGTGGTGGTTCGTGCCGCCGGGAATCATGATCGCCATGCTCGGCGCGGGGCTCTCCCTGATCAACTTCGCGATCGACGAGGTCATCAACCCCAAGCTGCGCAATGCGCCGGACGCCGCTCGGCGTGTGCGCAAGGCCGCCAAGACGAAGGGGGTCGCCGCATGAGCGCTCCGGATGCCGTGCTCACCGCACGAGACGTGTCGATCGAGTACGAGGTGGACCCGCCTGTGAAGGCCGTCCGCAATGTGTCCCTCACCCTCAACCGAGGCGAGATCCTCGGGCTGGCCGGCGAATCGGGCTGCGGCAAGACCACCCTCGCCTACGGCATGAACCGGCTGCTCAAGGCGCCAGCGCTCATGACGAGCGGCGAGATCGTGTTCCACGACCGCGACGGGCACGACATCGACATCGTCGCGCTCGACGGCGACGGTCTGCGCGCGTTCCGCTGGGACAAGATCTCGATGGTGTTCCAGGGGGCGATGAACTCGCTCAACCCGGTGATCAGCGTCAGGGCGCAGATCTTCGACATCTTCGACACGCATCGTCCCGGAATGTCCAAGAAGGACAAGCAGGCTCGGGCCGAAGAGCTGCTGACTCTGGTCGGGGTCGACCCGTCGAGGCTCACGAGCTTCCCGCATGAGCTCTCCGGCGGCATGCGTCAGCGCATGATGATCGCCATGGCGCTCGCGCTGGACCCGCAGGTCATGATCATGGACGAGCCCACCACCGCGCTCGACGTCGTGGTGCAGCGCGGGATCATCCGCGAGATCATGCGGCTGCGCGAGCGGCTCGGGTTCGCAGTGATCTTCATCACGCACGACCTGCCGATGCTGATCGAGATCAGCGACCGGATCGCCGTGATGCTGCAGGGCCAGATCGTGGAGGAGGGCACAGCGGAGGAGATCTACCGCACGCCTCAGCACGAGTACACGAAGAAGCTGCTGTCGAGCTTCCCGAGTCTGACCGGCGAGCGCGGCGACTTCGTCCGCACCGGCAACCAGCCCAGTCAGGAGGAGATCCGATGAGTGCTCCCACCCTCGAAGCCCGCAACCTGGTGAAGGACTTCACCCTGCGATCAGGCCTCAAGACGTCCATCCTGCATGCGGTCAAGGACGTCTCGTTCACGATCGAAGCGGGCAAGACGGTCGCCCTCGTCGGCGAATCAGGGTCGGGCAAGTCGACGATCGCCCGGATGCTGATGAAGCTCGAGACACCGACGAGCGGGCAGATCCTGCTCGACGGGAAGGACTCGGGGATGCGGGGCCGCGCGGTCGAGGAGTACCGATCGCAGGTGCAGATGGTGTTTCAGGATCCGTTCGCCTCGCTGAACCCGTTCCACACGATCATCCACCACCTGGAGCGACCGATCAGGCTCCACCACCCCAAGCTCTCGGGCGCCGAGGTGCGGGCGCGCGCGATACAGCTGCTCGAGCGCGTGCGACTGTCCCCGGGCGAGACATTCGCCGAACGGCGACCGCATGAGCTGTCCGGTGGTCAGCGGCAGAGAGTGGCCATCGCGCGGGCGCTCGCCCCGGGAGCGCGGTTCATCGTCGCAGATGAGCCCGTCTCGATGCTCGATGTCTCGATCCGGCTCGGGGTGCTCAACCTGCTGGCCGATCTGCAGCGGGAGGAGAATCTCGGCGTGCTCTACATCACGCACGATCTCGCGACGGCCCGGCACTTCAGCGACGAGATCATGGTCCTCTACAAGGGCGACGTCGTCGAGCGGGGGCCTGCAGACGACGTCATCCTCAATCCGCAGCATGAGTACACGAAGACACTGCTGGGCGCGGCGCCGGAGCCTGAGAACCTCGGTCGCCTCCGCGACGAGGTGCGGGCCGAACTCGCCGGCCGCTGAGCATCCCTCCGGTCGCGCTTCCGCTCGACCGCGACGCATGGCGCGCGGAGCGAAGCGCGACCGGAGGATCGCCCGTCTCTGCGGGGGTGACCCGCTAGACTGAACGCACAAGTGAAGACAGGCCGAATGACCCACGCGGGAGAGCCCCGGCGAACGCAGCCGGGCACCGAAGGAGCAAGCCTCCCCGCCAATCTCTCAGGTACGCGTACCGCGCGGTTCCGGCCACTCTGAAAAGCGAGATCGAGCGATGCTGTAGCGCTCGGCTCCGCCGACGGTGAAAGCCCAGTCCCTGGGCGAAGCTCTCAGGCCCATGACAGAGGGGGAGTTCCGAGGAACGGCGACGCCGCTGTTCCGCCCGACCCAGCCCGGGAGAACTCCATGTCCGACCCTCGCTACACCCCGCTCCGCGAACGCCACGAGGCGCTCGGCGCCTCGTTCACCGACTTCGGCGGCTGGCAGATGCCGGTGCGCTACACCTCCGACCTCGCCGAGCACCACGCCGTGCGTCAGGCCGCCGGGATCTTCGACATCTCGCACATGGCGGAGTTCATGATCGCCGGAGACTTCGCAGGGGCCTTCCTCGACTACTCTCTCGCCGGTCGTCTGTCGGCGATGTCCGTCGGCAAGGCGAAGTACTCGCTGATGCTGGCCGACGACGGCGGGATCATCGACGACGTCATCGTCTACCGCCTCGCCGAGGATCGGTTCCTGGTGATCGCGAACGCCGGGAACCGCGGATTCGTCGACGCGGCGTTCGCCTCGCGGATCCGTTCGTTCCCCTCGCGGATCGAGCGTGAACGCCCGACGCTCGCCGCGGGCGAGGAGCGCACCTTCGAGGGCTTCCTCGGAGATCGCGGAGTCGACGTCGAGGACGTTTCCGACGAGTACGCGCTGCTCGCCGTCCAGGGCCCGGCATCCGAGGCCATCCTCGCCACGACTGCGGGCATCACCGACGTCGGTACGCCCTGGGCCGAGCAGAAGTACTACGCCTGGGCCGACGCCTCGTTCCTCGGCGGTCCGCTGCTCCTCGCCCGCACCGGCTACACGGGGGAGGACGGCTTCGAGCTTCTCGTACGCGTCGCCGACGCCCCGGCGCTCTGGGACGCGCTCGTCGATGCCGGCCAGGCGCACGGTCTCGTCCCCGCCGGTCTCGCCGCGCGCGACACGCTTCGGCTCGAGGCGGGAATGCCCCTCTACGGCCATGAGCTCTCCCGCGAGACGAAGCCGTCGCAGGCAGGTCTCGGCCGGGTCGTCGTGTCCGACAAGGAGAGCTTCATCGGCAAGGGTGCGGTGGATGCCGCATCCGATGCCCCGGTGCTCGTGGGCCTCGTCGCTGAAGGCAAGCGCGCCGGCCGTGCCGGATACCCCGTCGTCGATCAGGACGGCGGTGTGCTCGGCGAGATCACCAGCGGTGCACTCAGCCCGACGCTCGGCCACCCGATCGCCATGGCCTACGTCGAGCCGTCTTCCGCTGCGGAGGGAACCGCAGTATTCCTTGATGTGCGGGGGACCAGGATCCCCGCGACCGTGACCGCCCTGCCTTTCTACCGGAGGACCAAATGACCGACCTCAACGCCCTCAGCTACACCGACGAGCACGAGTGGATCGCCGCTGACGGCGACACCGTGACGATCGGCATCACCGACTACGCGGCCGACAAGCTCGGCGACGTCGTGTTCGTCGAGCTCCCCGCCGTCGGCACCGAGATCGCCGCAGGCTCCGTCGTCGGCGAGATCGAGTCGACCAAGTCGGTCGGCGAGCTCTATGCACCCGTCACCGGCACGGTCGTCGAGATCAACGACACCGTGGTCGACGATCCCTCGCTCGTGAACGCCGAGCCGTTCGCCGGAGGCTGGCTCATCAAGGTCGCCGTGGCCGCGGGGGCGCTCGAGGGTCTGATGGACCGCGACGCGTACGTCGCTCTGACGGAGGGCTGATCGACCAGTGGTCTCCTTCGCCGATCGTCACATCGGAACCACCGAATCCACGCAGCGCCAGATGCTCGACGCGCTGGGTGTCGAGTCCGCGCTCGAGGACTGGAGCCCGGTCGAGGCGCTGATGCGCCAGGCGGTGCCGTCCTCGATCTTCACCGCAGCCTCCACGGACTCGGTCATCCCTCGCGCGGCGAGCGAGACCGAGGCGCTCGCCGAGCTGCGGGCCATCGCCGCTCGCAACACGGTGAACCGGCCGATGATCGGCCTCGGGTACTACGGCACGATCACCCCGCAGGTGATCCAGCGCAACGTCCTCGAGAACCCCTCCTGGTACACGGCCTACACGCCCTACCAGCCGGAGATTTCGCAGGGGCGGCTCGAGGCGCTGATCAACTTCCAGACGATGGTGGCCGAGCTCACCGGACTCACCACGGCCAATGCGTCGATGCTCGACGAGTCGACCGCGGTCGTCGAGGGGATGCTGTTGGCGCGCCGCGCGTCGAAGAAGCCGTCGAACGTGTTCGCCGTCGACGCCGACGCCTTCCCGCAGACGAAGGCGCTGCTCGAGACCCGCGCCGACGCGGTGGGCATCGAGCTCGTGACGGTCGACTTCGCCGCAGGGGAAGAGCTCCCCGCAGAGCTGTTCGGTGTCTTCGTGCAGTATCCGGGCGCATCCGGTCGAGTGTGGAACCCCAGCGCCGTGATCGATGCCGCGCACCTCGCCGGCGGACTCGCCGTAGTCGCGGCCGATCTGCTCGCGCTCACCCTGATCGCTTCGCCCGGTTCGCTCGGTGCGGATGTCGCGGTCGGCACCACCCAGCGCTTCGGCGTGCCCATCGGCTTCGGAGGACCGCACGCCGGCTACATGGCCGTGCGCGCAGGGCTCGAGCGACAGCTGCCCGGACGCCTCGTCGGCGTCTCGGTCGATGCGGACGGCAAGCCGGCGTACCGGCTGTCCCTGCAGACGCGCGAGCAGCACATCCGCCGGGAGAAGGCGACCAGCAACATCTGCACCGCCCAGGTGCTGCTCGCGGTGATGGCGTCGATGTACGCGGTCTACCACGGTCCGGATGGACTCAAGGCGATCGCCCGGGAGGTCGCGGCCAAGACCGCGATGCTGCGCGACTGGCTCGCCGATGCGGGCGCCGACGTCGTGCACGACTCGTTCTTCGACACACTCCAGGTGCGAGTCCCTGGCCGCGCGGCCGAATACGCGGAGCAGGCTCATCACGGCTTCGGCATCCTGCTGCACGCCGCCGACGCCGACACGATCGGCATCTCGGTCGACGAGACCACCACGGTCGGCGAGCTCCACCAGGTCGCCCGTGTGTTCGGCGGGGCGCAGGAGCGCGCCTTCGGGTTCTACGGCTCGGGGTCGCACGGCTCACTTCCCGCTGATCTGCTCCGTCAGGACGAGTACCTCACGCACCCTGTGTTCCACGCGCACCGCAGCGAGACCGCCATGATGCGCTACCTGAAGAGCCTCGCCGATCGCGACTACGCGCTCGACCGCGGAATGATCCCGCTCGGCTCCTGCACGATGAAGCTCAACGCCGCCACCGAGATGGCATCGATCACGTGGCCCGAGTTCGCGGGCATCCACCCGTTCGCACCGGCATCCGACGTCGAGGGCTACCTCGACATGATCACTCAGCTCGAGGCGTGGCTTGCCGAGGTCACCGGGTACGACGCCGTGTCGCTGCAGCCGAACGCGGGTTCGCAGGGCGAGCTCGCAGGGCTCCTCGCGATCCGCGGCTACCACCTGGCGAACGGCGACACCCAGCGCACGGTGTGTCTGATCCCGTCCTCCGCACACGGGACGAACGCCGCTTCGGCGGTGCTCGCCGGAATGAAGGTCGTCGTCGTCGCCTGCGACGAGCTCGGAAACGTCGATCTCGACGACCTGCGGGCGAAGATCGCGGCGCACGCCGACGAGCTCTCCGCGCTCATGATCACCTACCCGTCGACCCACGGTGTCTACGAGCAGGACGTGGTGGAGATCACGACCGCCGTGCACGACGCCGGTGGACAGGTGTACGTCGACGGCGCGAACCTCAACGCGCTGCTCGGCTACGCCCGCTTCGGCGATCTGGGCGGCGACGTCTCGCACCTCAACCTGCACAAGACGTTCGCGATCCCGCACGGCGGCGGCGGCCCCGGTGTGGGCCCTGTCGCGGCCAAGGCGCACCTCGCGCCGTACCTGCCGTCGCACCCGCTCGCGCAGCGGGCGGAGCACGCGGGCGGATTCGTCTTCGAGGGCGGCGCCGTCTCGGCGGCTCCCTACGGCTCGGCGGGCATCCTCCCGATCTCCTGGTCGTACGTGCGGATGATGGGGGCCGACGGTCTGCGCCATGCGACGGCCGCAGCGGTGCTCTCGGCGAACTACATCGCCGCGCGTCTCGGCGAGCACTACCCGGTGCTGTACGCGGGCGAGAACGGCCGCGTCGCCCACGAGTGCATCCTCGACCTGCGTCCGCTGAAGGAGGCGACAGGGATCACGGTCGACGATGTCGCCAAGCGCCTCATCGACTACGGCTTCCACGCTCCGACCATGTCGTTCCCCGTCGCGGGCACGCTGATGGTCGAGCCGACGGAGTCGGAGGATCTCGGCGAGATCGAGCGCTTCATCGAGGCCATGATCATGATCAAGGCCGAGGCGGACGCGGTGGCGGCAGGCCGCTGGCCCGCGGACGACAACCCGCTGGTCCACGCGCCGCACACCGCGGTCTCGCTGATCGCGGGGGAGTGGAACCACGCGTACACCCGCGAGGACGCCGCCTACCCGGTGCACGCTCTGGTCGCCGGCAAGTACTGGCCGCCGGTGCGCCGCATCGACCAGGCGTACGGCGATCGCAACCTCGTCTGCGCCTGCCCGCCGATCGAGGCCTTCGCCTGAGACGAGCACGCATCTGAGCAGACGGTGCAGCGCTCCAACAGTGGTGCGCGGCACCGTCTGCCGTCTTGTGACGTTTCGAGAGTGTTACGGATGGTCACCACTCAGTAACAGTTCGTTAGCTGAGAGCGGCTGTTGACGAAGGGGCGGGTTACGCTCAGGTATCCCTGCGTGCTCGCTCGTCAGCGCGCAGACTCGGCATTGTCCACAGGAGGACGAAAAGTGAAAAGAAACAGGATTGCCCTCGCGGGCAGCGCTCTGCTCGTGATCGGCGCCTTGGCGCTGGCCGGTTGTGCAGGCGGGAACGACTCGGGGGACGAAGGTTCCCAGGGTTCGACGTCGGCCATCATCTCGGCGAACGGCAGTGAGCCGGAGAACGCCCTGATCCCGACGAACACCAACGAGGTCGGCGGTGGCAAGATCCTCGACTCGATCTTCGCCGGTCTCGCCTTCTACGATGGCGAGGGCGCTCTCGTCAACGACATGGCGGAGTCGATCACGGTCGACGCACCCAACAAGGTCACTGTGAAGCTGAAGGAGGGCCACAAGTTCACCAACGGTGAGGATGTCGTCGCTCACAACTTCATCGACGCGTGGAACTACGGCGCGCAGCTCTCCAACGCGCAGCTGAACCAGTCCTGGTTCGCCGACATCGTTGGCTTCAACCCGGACGCCGATTCCGAGCTCACCGGCCTCACCGAGGTCGACGACCAGACCTTCACCATCGACCTGAGCAGCGATGTCGCATCCGACTTCGTGACCCGTCTGGGCTACTCGGCGTTCTACCCGCTGCCCGACGTGGCATTCGAGGACATGGACGCCTTCGGTGAGAACCCGATCGGCAACGGCCCGTACATGCTCGCCGAGGACGGTGCCTGGCAGCACGATGTCCAGATCGACATGGTGAAGAACGAGGACTACAAGGGCGAGCGCGTCGCGCAGAACGGCGGCCTCACCCTGAAGTTCTACACGGCTCCTGAGGGCGCTTACGCCGACCTGCTCGGTGGCAACATCGACGTCATCGACCAGATCCCCGAGGCTTCCCTCGCGGTCTTCGAGGACGAGCTCGGCGAGCGGGCGACCAACCAGCCCGCCGCGATCTTCCAGTCGTTCACCATCGGTGGCCAGCTCGCCCACTTCTCTGGCGAAGAGGGCACCCTGCGTCGCCAGGCCATCTCGCTGGCGATCAACCGCGACGAGATCACCAGCAAGATCTTCGCCGACACCCGTACCCCTGCGAGCGACTTCACCACGCCCGTCATCGACGGCTGGAGCGACAGCGTCCCCGGGGCCGACGTCCTGAAGTTCGACCCGGAGAAGGCCAAGGAGCTGTGGGCCGAGGCTGACGCCATCTCCCCGTGGTCCGGCACCTTCCAGATCGCCTACAACTCCGATGGCGGACACCAGGTGTGGGTCGACGCGGTCTCGAACTCGCTGAAGAACACGCTCGGCATCGAGGCGTCGGGTGCACCGTACGTCGACCTCGCCACGCTCCGCGCAGCGGTCAACGCTCGTGACGACGCCGGCAAGCGCACGATCCAGACGGCGAACCGTTCCGGATGGCAGGGCGACTACCCCGCCGTCTACAACTTCCTGCAGCCGCTGTACGGCACGGACGCATCGTCGAACGACGGTGACTACTCCAACCCCGAGGTCGACGCACTGCTCGCAGAGGGCGCAGCGGCGACGAGCCCTGACGACGCCAACGCGGCGTACGAGAAGGTCCAGGAGATCCTCTTCAATGACCTCCCCGTCATTCCGCTCTGGTACCAGAACTCCATCGGCGGCTTCGGCGACTCGGTCGACAACGTCACCGTCGGCTGGAACTCTGTTCCGCTCTACTACGAGATCACCAAGGCCGAGTAGGTCCTCGGGGTGAACGGCAGCGAGGCGGTGGCGGCGACGTCACCGCCTCGCGTCGTGCACTCCGGTTGACTCCGACTCCACGAAAGGAGCAAGGATGCTCGCCTATACCCTGCGGCGACTTCTTCAGCTGATCCCGGTCTTCTTCGGTGCGACGCTTCTCATCTACGCGCTCGTCTTCCTCATGCCGGGCGACCCGATCGCGGCGCTCTTCGGTGACAAACCGCCGAGCCCGCAGCTGCTCGCCACGATCCGAGCGCAGTACCACCTGGACGAACCGTTCCTGGTCCAGTACTTCTACTACATCACCGGCGTCTTCAAGGGCGACATGGGAACGACGTTCTCCGGTGAGTCCGTGAGCACCGTGCTCGCGCGCACCCTTCCGATCACGGGGCGCCTGGCCATCATGGCGATCGCGATCGAGTTCACACTCGCGATCATCGTCGGAACGCTTTCCGCGCTCCGCAAGGGAAAGTTCTTCGATCACGCATCGCTGATCGTCTCGCTCGTGTTCCTCTCGATGCCGATCTTCGTCGTCGCCTTCCTCGCGCAGTACTTCCTCGCCATCAAGCTGGGCTGGTTCCGTCCGACGGTCGGTGGTCAGAACGACTGGGGAGATCTGTGGCTGCCCGCCATCGTGCTGGGGCTGAGCCTGTATGCGACGAGCATGCGTCTGATGCGAGGCTCCGTGCTCGACACGCTCAACCAGGACTGGGTGCGCACGGCCTACGGCAAGGGGCTGTCACGCAACCGCGTGATCCCCGTGCACGTGCTGCGCAACTCCCTGATCCCGGTGATCACCAACTCGGCGACGAACTTCGGTGTGCTCCTCGTCGGAGCGACCGTGACGGAGTACATCTTCAACATTCCCGGCGTGGGGCAGACCCTGTTCCAGGCGACGTTGAGGCACGAAGGACCGACTATCGTGTCGTTCGTGACGGTGTTCGTCATCATCTACGTTCTCGTCAACCTGCTCGTGGACCTGCTCTACGGGCTGCTCGACCCGAGGATTCGCTATGTCAAGTGACCGTTCCACCCACTACGTCGCACCGATGGTGGCCGAACAGCCGCCGACGGATGCCATCAACGTCAAAGGTAAGCCCGCCAGCCTCTGGCGGGATGCGTGGACCGATCTGCGCCGCCGCCCGTCGTTCTGGATCTCTCTCGGAATCGTCGCGCTCATCCTGCTGATGGCCCTGTGGCCGACGCTCTTCACGCAGACGCCTCCGAACAACCAGTGCGAGCTCGCGAACTCCAACGCGGGACCGGCTGCCGGACACCCTCTCGGGTTCACGTTCCAGGGCTGCGACATCTGGTCGCGCATCGTCTGGGGCTCGCGCACGTCCATCAGCGTCGGCCTGCTGGCCACCATCATCAGCTCGACTCTCGGACTGATCATGGGCGCATTCGCCGGCTATTACGGCGGATGGCTCGACGCGGTGCTCTCCCGCATCGGAGACATCTTCTTCTCGATCCCCTACATCCTCGCGGCTGTCGTCGTGATGACGGTGTTCGCGCAGTACCGCAACGTCTTCACGCTCGCTCTCGCGATCGGCGGGTTCGCCTGGGCTGCCACGGCGCGCGTCGTGAGGGCGGAAGTGCTCAGAGTGAAGCAGGCGGACTTCGTGATGGCCTCGGCCGCGCTCGGCAAGGGGCGCTTCGGCACCCTCCTGGCGCACGTGATCCCGAACGCCTTCGCTCCGCTGCTCGTGCTGGCGACGCTGGCTCTGGCCGGCGGTATCGTCGCCGAGGCGACACTGAGCTTCCTCGGTGTCGGGCTCGGCAGCGACGTCATGTCATGGGGCAACGACATCAGCCAGGCTCAGCGCTCCCTGCGCGTCGCGCCGATGGCGCTGATCTATCCGTCGATCGCGCTCACCATCACGGTGCTCGCGTTCATCCTCCTGGGCGAGCTCATCCGAGACGCCCTCGACCCGAGGGCGAGGGCACGCCGATGAACGAATCGACAGCTCCGCTGCTGAGCGTTCGCGATCTCACGGTCGCGTTCGACACGCAGAACGGCACACGACAGGTCCTGCATGGCATCAGCTTCGATGTCATGGCGGGAGAGACGGTGGCGATCGTCGGCGAGTCCGGTTCGGGCAAGTCGACGGCTGCGACGTCGATCATCAAGCTCCTCGCTGGCACCGGGCGGATCACCTCCGGCAGCATCGCCCTGGAGGGGCAGGAGCTCACCACTCTCTCCGAGCGGGAGATGGAGAGGGTGCGCGGCAAGGCGATCGGCTACGTCCCGCAGGACCCGATGTCGAACCTGAATCCGGTCTGGAGCATCGGCTTCCAGGTGGAGGAGGCGGTGCGTGCGAATGGTCTCGCCCAGGGCCGTGCCGCGGTCCGTGCACGCGCGATCGAGGTGCTCCAGCAGGCGGGGCTCGCAGACGCCGCCAAGCGGCTGCGTCAGTTCCCCCATCAGTTCTCCGGGGGAATGCGTCAGCGTGCGCTCATCGGCATCGGATTGGCTGCGGACCCGCGGCTCCTGATCGCGGATGAGCCGACGTCGGCGCTCGATGTCACCGTGCAGCGCGTGATCCTCGACCACATGGCGAGCCTGACGCGCGATCGCGGCACCTCGATGCTGCTGATCACCCACGACCTCGGTCTCGCGGCCGAGCGCGCGGAGCGGCTGATCGTGATGCAGAACGGCTCGATCGTGGAGTCGGGACCGAGCAAGGAGATCCTGCAGAACCCGCAGCATCCCTACACGAAGCGTCTGGTCGCCGCAGCGCCGAGCGTGGCATCGCAGCGCATCCAGGCCGTGGTCGAGGACCGCGGTGTGGAGACGCTCGACGACCTCGCCGACATCCCGCCCACCGTGCGGGTGGCGGGTCTCACGAAGGACTACCGCATCCGCCAGGGTGGGTTCCGCAGCGAGATGTTCCGTGCCGTCGATGATGTGTCGTTCGAGATCCCGCGGGGAAAGACGCTGGCTCTGGTCGGTGAGTCCGGTTCGGGCAAGTCGACCGTCGCGAAGATGGTCCTCAAGCTCGAGGACCCCACGTCGGGGACGATCGAGATCGACGGCATGGACGTGTCCGGGTTCTCCCGTGCACAGTCGTTCGGCCTTCGTCGTCGCATGCAGCCGGTGTTCCAGGATCCGTATGGTTCCCTGGATCCGCTGCGCAACCTCGAGAACACGATCGCGGAACCCCTCGAGATTCACGGGGTGGGCGACCGCACGTCTCGTCGTGAGCGTGTGCGCGAGCTGCTCGATCAGGTGTCACTGCCGCAGGATCTGGCTACTCGCTATCCGAGCGAGCTGTCGGGCGGACAGCGTCAGCGCGTCGCGATCGCGCGCGCTCTGGCGCTGAAGCCCGACATCGTCGTTCTCGACGAGGCGGTCTCGGCTCTGGACGTGCTCGTCCAGGCCCAGATTCTCAAGCTGCTGGCCGACCTGCAGACCGAGCTGGGGCTCACCTACCTGTTCATCACGCACGATCTCGCGGTGGTGCGTGTCTCGAGCGACCTGGTCTGCGTCATGGAGCGCGGCCGGATCGTCGAGCAGGGCACGGTCGACGAGACATTCGCGAACCCGAAGCAGGAGTACACGAGTCGCCTGCTCGAGGCGATCCCCGGTGCCTCGATCCCTCTGGGTGGCCTCTGATCGTGGCGACGCCGAAATCTCCCGAGGGCGAGCGGACTCTCCGCTCGCCCTCGGGCTCGATCGTGATGATCGTGAGCCTCCTGCTGGCTCTGTTCCTGCTCGGAGATGCCGTCGTGCGGGGAGGATGGGCGCAGACGCTGCTGCTCGCTCCGTGGGTGCTTCTCGGACTGTGGGTCGTCTACGAGATCAGCTACGTCTCGATGGTTCGTATCAGCGACAGCGGGGCGCTCGTGCAGAACATGCTGCGACGAACCGAGTTCGGCTGGCACCGGGTTCGAGACATCGATCTCCAATGGCAGCTGAAGTTCTCCTTCGACGACGGCACGGAGCTCACCTGCTGGAGCGGACCGGCACACGCGCGGCCCAAACGCAGCAAGATGCGGGACGAGGAGACCAGCGTCTCGACATCGCTGCGCGACTTCACTGACGTTCATGACCGCTGGCAGGCGGCGGCAGGACATGGCGCGAGTGCGCCGATTCTCCGTTCCTGGGACACCAGGGCCCTGCTGGCGCTCGTGGTGATCGTGGTCTGGGCGGCCGCCGCCGTCTTCTTCAGCCAGATGGGGTGAGCGTTCCCGAGAGAATTCTGCCGCTCGTGCACCGTGCCCCCTGCCCTCGTGCAGAGAGAGCAGGGGGGACGGTGGTCACACCTGGACGCTGGCTCAGGAATACGAGAACCAGAGGCCCGGCTGGTTTGCGCGATGAACGCACGCACCGACCTTGTAACCCTCCTGCATGAAGATCCGGCGCTCGGCCTGGCAGTACGTCATGTCGGTGAACGGACCGAACCAGGCAGCTGCTTGCGCTGCAGCGGCTCCGCCGAACACCATTCCTGCGACGAGGACGACGCCTGCGGCTGTTGCGGACAGTTTCTTCTTCATCTGGATCCCCCCGGATTTGTCTTCCCCACGTCGTCGTGGGTAGCCCGATCCTAAAATGAGCGCCCCTGCCTGTCAACGCGCGGGCGGGCGAGAGGGTGATCCCCTCGCCCGCCCGGCTCACGGTGCCGCTCAGTAGGTCTGGAAGTACCAACCCCCGGTGCCGGGGATGCAGGGGGCTGCTTTCCCGCCGCCTCGGACATAGTCGGTTCGATCGGCGTTGCATTGCGCCGCTGACGAGTACGGCCCGAAAACGCTGGCCGACGCCGGCGTGACGCTGAGCAGCGTGACTGCTGCTGCGATCGCGATGGTGGCCCCGCCTTGGTCAGTGTGTTCATCTTCATGGCACTTTCCTCCTGATTCGCGTGGATGGAGGCCCATGCTAAACACTGCCGATGAAGACGGGCGGAGGCGGTCCCAGTTCTCGCGATTCAGCCGGGCAGCCCGAAGAGCATCGGCCACGCGTTCGCCGCCCACGGGTAGCCGACGAACACGGTCGCGTCGATCAGGAAGTGCGCCACGAGGAACGGCATGAGCCGACCACTGCGCTGGAACAGCCAGCCGAACAGCAGGCCCATCGCGAGGTTTCCGATGAAGGCGCCGGGGCCCTGATAGAGGTGGTAGCTCGCGCGAAGCAGCGAGGTCGTCAGGATGATGGCCCACGGACCCCAACCGAGCTGCTTCAGACGGGCGAACAGATATCCCAGCACCACGAACTCCTCCTGCAGCGACGCGCGGGCTGCCGCGAGCAGGAGGATCGGCACGGTCCACCAGTGGGAGCCCTGGCCCGAGGGGTCGACCGCGACGAAGATCCCCATGGCCCTTCCGGCCAGATAGAGCCCGATGCCCGGGATGCCGATCGCCGCGACGAGCAGAACGCCCCGCCCGATGTCGGGTGCCGTCTTCGTGCCGTCGAGACCGAGTCTTCCCAGATGCGGCCTCGAGGGCTGCCAGAGCAGATAGCAGACCAGCAGAACCGGGACGATCGAGAACCCGATCGACAGGACCTGATAGATCAGGTCGAAGATCTCCCTATCGCTCCGCGAAGGATTGAGGGTGGCGGTCTGATCGGCGAGCGGCACGTCGGCGGTGAGCAGGTCCGCCAGCTCGACGATCGCGTAGACCGCTGACTTGCCGAGACCGAGGGCCAGCACGATCGCGATCTCCCACCACAGACGACTGCGAGAGGGGGCGGGGGAGAGGTCGACATCGGTCACGCACACGATCGTACTTCGGCGTTCAGGAACGACTCGCCCGAATACGATAGTCTGGAACGTCGGCTTCTCGGCAAAACCCCACACTCTTTAGGACATATGCATGGCGCACGCCCTTCGCTCTGACCTCCGCAACGTCGCAATCGTCGCGCACGTCGACCACGGCAAGACCACTCTCGTCGACGCCATGCTGCGTCAGACGGGCTCGTTCGGCGAACACGCCCACGTCGATGAGCGTGCCATGGACTCGAACGACCTCGAGCGTGAAAAGGGCATCACGATCCTCGCCAAGAACACGGCGATCACCTACAAGGGAAAGCACGCTCAGGGCAAGGAGATCACGATCAACGTGATCGACACCCCCGGCCACGCCGACTTCGGCGGTGAGGTCGAGCGCGGCCTGTCGATGGTCGACGGTGTCGTCCTGCTCGTCGACGCGAGCGAGGGCCCGCTTCCGCAGACCCGGTTCGTGCTGCGCAAGGCTCTCGAGTCGAAGCTGCCCGTCATCCTCCTGGTCAACAAGACCGACCGTCCCGATGCTCGCATCGCCGAGGTCGAGGAGGAAGCTCACGACCTGCTTCTGGGCCTCGCATCCGACCTCGTCGACGACGTGCCCGACCTCGACGTCGACGCGCTGCTCGACGTGCCGGTGGTCTACGCATCCGGTCGTGCGGGCGCGGCATCGCAGAACCGTCCCGCCGACGGTTCGCTGCCCGACAACGACGACCTCGAGCCGCTCTTCGAGGCCATCCTCGAACACGTCCCCGCTCCGGCGTACGACGACGAGGCTCCTCTCCAGGCCTGGGTCACCAACCTCGACTCCAGCCCCTTCCTCGGCCGCCTCGCGCTGCTGCGCGTGTTCAACGGCACGCTCAAGAAGGGCCAGACCGTCGCCTGGGTCCGTTCAGACGGCACGCACCAGAACGCACGCATCACCGAGCTGCTCAAGACCCGTGCGCTCGAGCGCTACCCCGCCGAGTCGGCAGGCCCCGGCGACATCGTCGCCATCGCAGGCTTCGAGAACATCACGATCGGCGAGACCATCGCCGACCCGGAGGATGTCCGCCCTCTCCCCGCGATCACCGTCGACGACCCCGCCATCTCGATGACGATCGGCACCAACACCTCGCCGCTCATGGGCAAGGTCAAGGGTCACAAGCTCACCGCTCGCATGGTCAAGGACCGTCTCGACAAAGAGCTGATCGGTAACGTCTCGCTCAAGGTCGTCGACATCGGGCGTCCCGACGCATGGGAGGTGCAGGGCCGCGGCGAGCTGGCTCTGGCGATCCTCGTCGAGAACATGCGCCGTGAGGGCTTCGAGCTCACCGTCGGCAAGCCGCAGGTGGTCACGAAGAAGATCGACGGCAAGACCTACGAGCCCTTCGAGCACCTCACGATCGACACGCCGGAGGAGCACCTCGGCGCGATCACGCAGCTTCTCGCGAACCGCAAGGGCCGCATGGAGAACATGACCAACCACGGCACCGGCTGGGTGCGCATGGAGTTCATCGTCCCCTCGCGCGGTCTGATCGGCTTCCGCAGCGAGTTCCTCACCACGACCCGCGGCACGGGTATCGCCAACGCGATCTCACACGGGTACGAGCCGTGGGCGGGATCCATCACGACCCGTCAGAACGGTTCGATCGTCGCCGACCGCCAGGGTGTCGTCACCCCGTTCGCGATGATCGCCCTGCAGGAGCGCATGTCCTTCTTCGTGCAGCCCACGCAGGAGGTCTACGAGGGCATGGTCATCGGCGAGAACTCCCGCGCCGACGACATGGACGTCAACATCACCAAGGAGAAGAAGCTCACCAACATGCGTGCGGCGAGCTCCGACACCTTCGAGTCGATGACTCCTCCGCGCCAGCTGACGCTCGAGGAGAGCCTCGAGTTCGCTCGTGACGACGAATGCGTCGAGGTCACGCCCGAGGTCGTCCGCATCCGCAAGGTGAACCTCGACGCCAACACCCGTGCGCGTGAGACCGCTCGCCTGAAGCGCCAGGACGCCAACGTCTGAGAATCGTCTAAGAAAAGGGGCCCTGCATCGCCGGAAACGGCGGTGCAGGGTCCCTTTCTCACGAAACGTCCAGGTGCTCCGTTGCAGAATCGTTACCTTGCGCCTGGGACGATCTCCCGATGAGTGTCCTGTGACGGGCGTACGACGACCCGAAAGTCGAACCCATGCTTCACACCTCCCGTGCGCTTCGGCGCGCCCACGCGGCGGCGTCCGCCCGCAACGCGATCACGGCACGTCGCCCCAAGCTGATTCTCGGAACGATCACCGGCGGGATGCTCGGCCTCGCCTTGACCGTCGGCATGGTGTCGGCACCCGCGGCTGGTGCCGAGGTGCCGGACGCCGTCGCCGGCGTCACGTCCTTCGTCACCGGCGAGACCGAGCAGCCGGCGAAGAGCGCCGACGACTCAGCCCTGACGATGGTCGCCGCTCAGGACGCCATTGCTGCGGCCGAGGCGCTGAACGCCGAGGTCGCGGCATCGGGCCTCGACCTCGGCGCGGCACCCTCCGCGGTCGATACCTCCGACGTGACCGCCTGGGTCGATCAGCTCGCCGACCGCGACGACTTCTCGAACAGGCAGCTCACGAGCCTCACTGCGTATGCGGTCACCGGCACGGACGAGATCGTCGCTGAGACCGCCGCCCTGCAGGAATCCTACGTAGCGGCTCAGCAGGCCAAAGCCGCTGCGGATGCGGCTGCCGTGCAGGCGGCCGCTGAAGCCGCCGCACTCGCTCAGACGAACACCGTCGATGGCGCGAAGGCCGCGGCGCGCGACATCGCGTCAAGTCAGTACGGGTGGGGCGACGACCAGTTCTCCTGCCTGGATTCGCTGTGGACCAAGGAATCCGGGTGGAACTACCAGGCGTACAACGCCTCGGGCGGCGCGACGGGGATTCCGCAGGCTCTGCCCGGAAGCAAGATGGCGTCTGCCGGATCCGACTGGCAGACGAATGCGGCCACGCAGATCCGCTGGGGTCTCGGATACATCTCATCCGTGTACGGCACCCCCTGCAGCGCGTGGGGGCACTCCCAGTCCGTGAACTGGTACTGAGCCGCCGCCACCCGACCGGCACCACCGAGACCCACCCCGCATGCGTGCGGCGGTGGGTCTTGGCGTTCAGGGCGCAGCCTGACACCGGCGCTCTGCGCTCTAGGCAGGGCGAGGCATTGCCACTACGGTGAGCGGTGACGGCTGGGGGGTCGTGGACTCGGAGGAGAACGCATGGACGTCGCGGCACTGACAGACATCCCGCAGCAGGTGTCGACCGGCGCCCTGCCGGGGTGGGACCGCGTCGACGAGCTCGTGCGCGAAGCCCACCGCCGCTATGCGGACGACCGCACGGGTGCAGTCGCCGATTACATCCCCGTGCTCGCGGAGGCCGACCCCGAGCTGTTCGGTCTCGCGGTCATCGAGGTCGATGGCGGCCTGCATGACGCCGGAGACGCGCTGCATCCGTTCTCGATCCAGTCGATCTCGAAGATGTTCGTGTATGCGCTGGCCATCCAGGAGCACGGCCACGAGCGCGTGCGCGAGATCGTCGGTGTCAACAACACAGGTCTCGCCTTCAACTCGCTGATGGCTCTGGAGCTCAACAGCGGGCACCCCATGAACCCGATGGTCAACGCCGGCGCGATCGCGACGACGGGGCTCATGCCCGGGGCCACCGCGGTGGAGCAGTGGGAGCGCGTCAGGGAGGGACTGTCGGCATTCGCCGGTCGTCCGCTGGGTCTCGACGGCGTGGTGTATGCCTCCGAGGCGGAGACGAACGAGCGCAACCGCGCGATGGGCTGGCTTCTGCGCAGCTACGGGCGGCTCGACGGCGACCCCGACGAGGTCGTCGACGTCTACACACGGCAGTGCGCGTTGAGCGTGACGGCGCATGATCTGGCGGTCATGGGGGCGACCCTCGCCGACGGCGGAGTGAACCCCGTCACGGGCGAGCGGGTCGTCTCCGCAGATGTCTGCCGCGACACCCTCGCCGTCACCGCATCGACAGGACTCTACGAGACGTCGGGGGAGTGGCTGTTCGAGATCGGGCTCCCGGCCAAGTCCGGAGTGGCGGGCGGCATCGTCGCGGTCGCCCCCGGCAAGGGCGCTGTCGCCGGCTTCTCGCCGAGACTCGACCGAGCGGGGAACTCGATCCGCTCGCAGTTGGCGATCGGTCACCTGTCCCGCGCTCTGGGCCTGAACCTGTTCGCCTCCGCCCCGGCGGCGGTGCGAACCGCGGACTGAGCTCGACGCATCCCCATCACGATCAGAGGACACTCCCATGACACACACCGCACCGGCGTCCACCAAGACATCGTGGATGCCACTGGTCAGCCTCTTCCTCGCCCAGGTGCTCATGTCGTTCAACGTGGCGGCACTGCCGATCTCGCTGGGCGGCATGGTGAGCGAGTTCGGCGTTCCTCCGACGGTCGCGAGCACGACGATCGTCATGTACGGTCTCGCTGTCGCCGCTCTGGTGATGACCGGCGCGAAACTCGGCCAGCGCGTCGGATGGGTGCTCATCTTCCGAGTGGTGATCGCTCTGTTCGCCGCGTCGTCAGTGCTGATGATCATGTCACCGACCGTGGGATGGGCCATCGCAGGTCAGGCTGTGGCCGGAGCGGCCGCAGCGATCATCGTGCCCTCGATCGTGGCGCTGATCGCCGAGAACTATCGAGGCGCCCAGCAGGCAACGGCGATCGGCGCCATCGGCTCTGCTCGGGCGATCTCGGGTGTGACGGCGTTCCTGATCGGCGGCACCCTGGGCACGCTCGTCGGCTGGCGTCCGATGTTCTTCATCGTCTTCGGCATCGCGGTCGTCGTCTTCGCCTTCAGCTTCACCCTTCGAGGCGACCGAGGTGATGCGTCGATCCGCATCGACCTCGTCGCCTCGCTCCTGATCGGCGCGGCGATCGTGCTGCTCACGCTCGGCTTCAACAACCTCAACGGCTGGGGTGCGGTGGCTGCCACCGAGGCTGCGCCGTTCAGCATCTTGGGGCTGTCGCCCGCTCCGGCATTCATCGTCGTGGGCATCGTGCTCGGCCAGGCGTTCTTCGTCTGGACCCGCAGGCGGATGGCCGAGGGCAAGGTGCCGTTGATCGATCTCAGCGTGCTGGGGTCGTCGAAGGAGCGGGCGGCCGTCTACGCGATGTTCATCGTCGTCGCACTCGAGGCATGTGTGAATTTTACGATCCCGCTGTACATCCAGATCGTGCAGGGACGCACGCCGTTCGACACGTCACTCGCGATGATGCCGTTCAACCTCACCGTCTTCATCACCGCGACCCTCGTGGTGCGCTTCTACAAGCGCTACCCGCCCCGCGTGATCGGCGTCTTCGGGTTCATCCTGACGACGGTCGCGCTCGTGTGGCTCTCCTTCGTGGTGAACAACAACTGGGAGACCCTGCCCACGATCCTCGGTCTAATCGTGTTCGGCATCGGCCAGGGTGCGCTCGTGACCCTGGTCTTCAACGTGCTGGTCACGGCCGCCCCGGCCGAGCTCGCGGGCGACGTCGGCTCGCTTCGCGGAACCACCCAGAACCTCGCGTCGGCGGTCGGAACCGCCCTGGCGGGGGCGCTGCTCGTCTCTCTGCTCGGCCTGAGCATCGGTCGCGCGGTGGTGGAGCATCCCGAGCTGCCGCCCAGGCTCGTGGCGCAGGTCGACATGGACAACCTGAACTTCATCAGCAACGACGATCTCCGCACCGCTCTCGAACAGACGGATGCGACTCCCGAGCAGATCGACGCCGCGGTGGCGGTCAACGAGGAGTCGCGCCTGGGCACCCTTCGCCTCGGGCTGCTGCTGCTCGCGGGACTCAGTGCTGTGGCGATCCTTCCGGCGTCTCGCCTGCCGAAGTACAAGCCCGACGAGATCCCCGATCCGTCACCGGTCGCGGGTTCGGACTGACCTCAGCGGAGCTCCGAGATGAGGACAGCGCTCGTGCCGGGCAGAATGGCCTCGAACACATGCGGCGCATCGCCGGCGTAGGAGAGGTAGTCGCCGGGGTTCAGCAGCACGGGTTCGCCCGCCGGTCCGATCTGCGCCTGTCCGGAGATGAGGATCACGTGCTCCGTCGTGCCGGCATGATGCGGGTCCGAGCGTCGCGGGTCCCCGGGCTCCGCCTGGATCAGGTAGACGTCCCGACGCGCCCCGGGCGGGCTGGCGGAGAGCAGGGTCGCGCTGTAGGCCGCGGCAGACGAGGGCACACCGGCGAGATCCTCGGCGCGGATCAGGGTGGGGGCGTTGGTCTGCTGATCGACGAGGACGGCGAAGGGCACGCCCAGCGCGACGCCCAGCGCCCAGAGGGTCTCGACGCTGGGGTTGCCCGAACCTGACTCGAGCTGCGAGACCGTGGCCTTCGAGATCCCCGCGCGACGGGCGAGCTCGGACACGGACAATCCGGCAGCCTCTCGCTCTCGGCGCAGGGTACGGGCGATACGGGTGCGGAGATCCTCCATCTGTTCATCATGTCAAACGATCGTTCGCTTGACTATCCATCGAACGATGTTCAGAATGATGATCGTGTGTTCACTGAATCGAACGGTCCTCTCGTGAGCGCCGAGCGCGAGGTCTGGCGCGAGGCTCTCGGCGTCGTGCTTGCCACCAGTGCCTACGGCATCTCGTTCGGAGCGCTCGCCGTGGCATCCGGTCTCGATGTCTGGCAATCCTGCGTCCTCAGCCTGCTGATGTTCACCGGCGGGTCGCAGTTCGCCTTCGTCGGCGTGTTCGCCGCCGGGGGAGTCGCCGCGCTTCCATCGGCCATCGCCTCGGCCGCGCTGCTCGGGGTGCGAAACATCGCCTACGGGATGCGGATGTCTCCGATCGTCGGCACGACCCCTGCGCGGCGGATCGCCGCGGCGCACTTCACGATCGACGAGTCGACGGCGGTCGCCGTCTCGCAGAGCGACCCGCGGCTCCGCCAGGTGGGTTTCTGGGTCACGGGCATCGGCATCTTCGTCGGATGGAACGCCACGACCCTGGTCGGCGCGCTGCTCGGCGACGTGCTCGGCGATCCGAAGACCTGGGGGCTGGACGCCGCCGCGGCTGCGGCCTTCCTCGCTCTGCTGTGGCCGCGGCTCGAGCAGCGGCAGGCGATCGCCGTCGGCGTTGCGGCAGCGGTCGTGGCGGCGGCGCTCACGCCGTT
This sequence comes from Microbacterium sp. LWH13-1.2, assembly GCF_038397735.1. NCBI lineage: Bacteria > Bacillati > Actinomycetota > Actinomycetes > Micrococcales > Microbacteriaceae > Microbacterium > Microbacterium sp. LWH13-1.2. The sequence continues at coordinate 811,506 of NZ_CP151635.1, forward strand.
CATCATGCCGGGACTCCCGGTGCTGGTCGCTGCGGTCGTGGCGATCTTCGTCGGTTGGTTCAACTGGCTCGGTCGGGACGCTCGGGTCGACCTCGAGGATTCGGAGGTGCGGAGATGAGCGTCTGGAGCGCGATCCTGCTGGCCGCGGTGATCTGCCTGGCTCTCAAGGCGGTCGGATACCTCGTGCCGTCGAAGGTGCTGGAGGCTCCTCGCCCGGCGCGCATCTCGGATCTGCTCACCGTCGCCCTGCTCGCCGCGCTCGTGGCCGTGCAGACCCTGGGAGCCGGTCAGGCCGTCGTCGTGGATGCGAGAGTGCCCGCGCTGCTCGTCGCGGCGGGGCTTCTGTGGTTGCGGCAGTCGTTCCTGGTCGTGGTCTTCGCTGCGGCCGCGGTAGCCGCTCTGCTGCGTCTGCTCGGCCTCGCGGCCTGATCTCACCCCCCCGGGGCCTGGGCGCGCGGTGACCGCGCGTAGGATCGACTCGTGCGTATCGGATGGATCTCTCGGGTGCTCTCCTGGATCGCCGCGGCTCTCGTCGGCGGCGTCTTCGGCATCGCCGGCACCATCGGTCACAGCCTGATGTGGGGACCGATCCCCGTGGGGCTCATCGTCGGCGCCATCGCCTGCGGCGCGATCCTCGTGGCGATCCGGGCGCTCACCCACGATCGGGGTGCGACTCTCGCCGCCGGTCTCGGGATGGTGGGGATGCTCGTCATCATCTCCGGCGTCGGCCCCGGCGGATCCGTCGTGGTCGAAGACACGCTCAGCGGTCGCATCTGGATCTATCTGGTCGCAGGCCTCGTGCTGCTCGCAGTCGCGTGGCCGTCGTTCTCTCGGCTGCCTGTCCGCACGGATGCCGTGGCGGAGCCCGCTGCACCGCAGGCCGGACCGCCCGACGACGACACGCGTTCGCCCACTCGAGGACCCGTGCTGGGCGATCGGACAGGTCGCGAGTCGTAGACTGAGGGAGTGACGTATGTGATCGCCCTTCCGTGCGTCGATGTCAAGGATCGCGCCTGCATCGACGAGTGCCCCGTTGACTGTATCTACGAGGGCGAACGCTCGCTGTACATCCACCCCGACGAGTGCGTCGACTGCGGCGCCTGCGAGCCGGTCTGCCCCGTCGAGGCGATCTACTACGAAGACGACCTGCCCGATGAGTGGCAGGACTACTACAAGGCCAACGTCGAGTTCTTCGACGAGGTCGGCTCGCCCGGTGGTGCGGCGAAGGTCGGCGTCATCGCGCACGACCACCCGATCATCACAGCCCTCCCTCCCCAGGGCGAGTAGCGCGTGAGCGTACGCGACCTCGCCGACTACCCCTGGGACGCGGTCGTCCCGTACCGTGAGCGCGCCGCCCTTCACCCCCGGGGAATCGTAGATCTCTCCGTCGGGTCGCCCGTCGATCCGACACCCGAGCTGATCCGTCGGGCGCTGTCAGACGCGACCGACGCGCACGCCTACCCGCAGACCGTCGGAACGCCGGCGCTCCGCGAGGCGATCGTCGACTGGTACGCGCGGCGCAGGGGAGTGCCCGACCTCACGGTGGCCAACGTCCTTCCGACGATCGGCTCGAAGGAACTCGTCGCGCTGCTGCCGACACTCCTGGGTCTCGGTGAGGGTGACATCGTGGTGCACCCGCGCATCGCGTACCCGACCTACGAGGTGGGTGCTCGTGTCGTCGGCGCCACGCCTCTCGCCGCCGACGATCCGGCTGAGTGGCCCGAGGGCGCGAAGCTGATCTGGATCAACACCCCGGGGAACCCGGACGGACGCACGTGGACGGTCGATGAGCTCTCGGCAGCGGTGCGTCGTGCGCGTGAGATCGGCGCCGTGCTCGCCAGCGACGAGTGCTACGCGGAACTCGGCTGGGACGGCCGCTGGGCGAATGAGCCGATCCCCTCGATCCTCGATCCTCGTGTGACGGACGGCAACAGGGCGAATCTGCTCAGCGTGTACTCGCTGAGCAAGCAGTCCAACCTCGCCGGCTACCGGGCGGCGTTCGTGGCCGGATGCGCGCGCATCGTCGGCGAGCTGCTCACGGCACGCAAGCACCTCGGCCTGATGCCGCCCGAGCCCGTGCAGCATGCGATGGCCGTCGCGCTCGGCGATGACGAGCATGTCGCGGCGCAGAAGGAGCTCTATCGCCACCGGCGCGACACCCTGCGCCCTGCGCTCGAAACCGCAGGGTTCCGAATCGACGGCTCCGAGGCGGGGTTGTACCTGTGGGCGACCGAGGGGCAGGACGCCTGGGCCAGTATCGCGAGGCTCGCCGATCTCGGCATCCTCGCAGGCCCTGGACCCTTCTACGGCCCGCACTCCACGCAACACGTGCGTCTCGCTCTGACGGCTCCGTCCGAGCGGATCGCTGAGGGCGCGCGTCGCCTGCAGGAGCAGGCGCTGTAGGTTTCCTCCTCAGCGCCCATTTTCTTTTGTCCGATGTCACAGTAGGCCGGTGTGCCTACTAGGCTGTAAAGGCGATTCGGTCATGTATCGATGATCTCGATCCGACCTGGTGCACAGCGCCGTGACATCGCCACATCCGACTTGATGAAGATCCATGAGGAGGCCCGCGTGAGCGCAGCGGCAGAGCAGCAGGCGACGGCGAAGCTGACGATCGGCGAGACCACCGCGGAGTTCCCGCTCGTGCGCGGCACGGCGGGAACCGACAGCATCGACTTCTCGACGCTGACGCGCCAGACCGGGTACACGGGGCTCGATTACGGATTCGTCAACACGGCGTCGACGAAGTCCGCGATCACGTTCATCGACGGTGACAAGGGGATCCTGCGCTACCGCGGGTACCCGATCGAGCAGCTCGCGGGCTCGACAAGCTACCTCGAGGTCGCCTGGCTCCTGATCTACGGCGAGCTGCCCTCCGCCGCCGAGCTCGCGGAGTTCGACGAGAAGATCCGTCGGCACACGCTGCTGCACGAAGACCTCAAGCGCTTCTTCTCGGCGCTCCCGCACACGGCGCACCCGATGTCGGTGCTGTCGTCGGCGGTCGCCGCCCTGTCGACCTATTACGAGGGTCAGACCGACCCGCACAACCCCGAGCACGTCGAGCTCAATATGATCCGCATGCTCGCCAAGCTGCCGGTCATCGCGGCGTACGCGCACAAGAAGAGCGTCGGCCAGGCGTTCCTCTACCCCGACAACTCTCTCGGGTTCGTGGAGAACTTCCTCAAGCTCAACTTCGGTGTGCACTCCGAGGAGTACCAGGTCAACCCGGTCATGTCGAAGGCTCTCGAGCTCCTGCTGATCCTGCATGAGGACCACGAGCAGAACGCCTCGACGTCGACCGTGCGCCTCGTCGGGTCGACCGGTGCGAACCAGTTCGCGTCCATCTCGGCGGGTATCCAGGCTCTCTCGGGCCCCCTGCACGGTGGTGCGAACGAAGCCGTGCTCACCATGCTCGGTCAGATCCGCGACTCCGGTCAGAGCGTGTCGCGCTTCGTCGAGCGGGTGAAGAACAAGGAAGAGGGCGTGAAGCTGATGGGCTTCGGGCACCGGGTGTACAAGAACTACGACCCCCGTGCCAAGCTCGTCAAGGAAGCTGCCGGCGAAGTCCTCGCAGAGCTCGGCGTCACCGATCCGCTGCTCGACCTCGCTCAGGAGCTCGAGGAGCTCGCCCTCGCCGACGACTACTTCAAGGAGCGTCGTCTGTACCCGAACGTCGACTTCTACACCGGCGTGATCTATAAGGCGATGGGCTTCCCGACGCGCATGTTCACCGTGCTGTTCGCGATCGGCCGCCTGCCGGGCTGGCTCGCGCAGTGGCGCGAGTTGCAGCTCGACCCGCAGACCAAGATCGGCCGCCCGCAGCAGCTCTACACGGGATCCCCCGAGCGCACCTTCCAGACCCGCTGATCCGATGCGCGATGCCCGTCGTCACCGCTGAGGCCGTCGTGCCGGTCGACCCGGCGACGGCCTTCGCGGTCTCGCAGACGACCGGATCCGTGCGTCGGCGCTGGGATCCGTTCATCAGCGAGCAGCACTTCCTCGACGGTGCGGATGCCGCGGCCAAGGACGTGCGCACCTACACGCGCCAGCGATTCGGCTTCTCGATGGTGAGCCGGTACGTGTCTTACGCCCCGCCGCGGAACGTCGGCATGGTCATGGAGACGGGTCCGTGGTTCTTCACCAAGCTCGGCGGGGGCTGGCGATTCACGGAGGTGTCAGGGGGCACGCTCGCCGTCTGGAAGTACAACTTCTCGTGCCGCCCGGCGTGGATCGCTCCGATCGCCGAATGGATCGGCGTGCGCGTGCTCGGCTTCGAGATCAGGCGCCGTCTGGCAGGCTTCGTTCGAGGGTGCTCCGACCCGCAGGTGCTGGACGCCGTTCGTCGCTGAGGAGCGACGAGGTCACGCCTCATCCGAGCATCGGGAGCAGGGCACGAAAAGGCGGGTGCCCCGACGCCTGAGCATCGGCGCACCCGCCTCGACATGTCTGAGGGTCAGCGACCCTGTGAGCCGCGACCGCGTCCGCCCTGGCCACCTGAGCGGGATCCGCCCTGGCCGCCCTGACGGGATCCGGCCGTTGCGCCCTGGCCGCCCTGACCACCCGAGCGGGGGCGACGGCTGCGGCGCGACGGCGGGTTGGCGGCTGAACTGCGCTCGCCACCGGCCGGGCGCTGCTTCGACGACTGACGCTGCTGCTGCTGCTGCACAGGAGCCGGACGAACGTGCGGCGCGCGCTCGGGCACGAGCTCGGTGACGGCGTCCGACGTGAGCGGCTCGAGGGCGGCCGTGATGGCCGCCTTGCGCAGGAGGTCCTTCACATCGCGACGCTGCTCGGGCAGCACGACCGTGACGACCGTTCCGGCGGCTCCCGCACGAGCGGTGCGACCGGAGCGGTGCAGGTATGCCTTGTGCTCCATGGGCGGGTCGACGTGGACGACGAGGTCGACGTTGTCGACGTGCACGCCGCGGGCGGCGACGTCGGTCGCGACGAGAACGCGCACTCCGCCGTCTTCGGGGTCGGACGAGAACGCGCCGAGGTTGCGCTCTCGCGCGTTCTGCGACAGGTTCCCGTGCAGGTCGACGGCAGGGATGCCCGCGGCGGTGAGCTGCTTCGCGAGCTTCTTGGCCTGGTGCTTGGTGCGGGTGAAGAGGATGCGGCGGCCGGTGCCCGAGGCGAGGTCGCGCACGAGCGTGGTCTTGTTGTCGGTCGAGTCGACCACGAGCACGCGGTGCGTCATCTCGCCGACGGGCACGCTCTCTTCATCGACCTCGTGGCTCACGGCGTTCGAGAGGAAGCGACGCGCGAGCGTGTCGATGCCGCGGTCGAGGGTCGCGCTGAACAGCAGGCGCTGGCCACCGGTGGGGGTGGCGGTGAGGATGCGGGTGACGCCGGGCAGGAACCCGAGGTCGGCCATGTGGTCGGCCTCGTCGAGCACGGTCACCTCGACGGCGTCGAGCTGCACGACCCGCTGCTTCATGAGGTCTTCCAGGCGGCCGGGGCACGCTACGACGATGTCGACGCCGTTGCGCATAGCCTGCTCCTGCGGGCGCTGGCTCACGCCGCCGAAGACGGTGGTGACGCGCAGGCCCTTGGCCTCGGCGAGGGGAGCGATGGTCGCGGCGATCTGCGTCGCGAGCTCACGGGTCGGAGCGAGGACGAGTCCTCGGGGGTGTCCGGGACGGCTCTTGCGCGACGAGGAGGCGAGGCGGGCGACCAGGGGGAGTGCGAAGGCGATCGTCTTGCCGCTGCCGGTGCGGCCGCGGCCGAGGAGGTCACGTCCGCTCAGGGAATCGGGAAGCGTGTCGCGCTGAATAGCGAACGCCTCGGTCTTGCCGTCCTTTGCGAGGACGGCGGCGAGGTCGGCGGGCACGCCGAGATCGAGGAAGGAAGTCATGAAGTATCTCCGAGAATGCACGCACGAACCATCGGGCCGGGTGCGGGAAGGTGGGCGACGGCGCGGGATCGCGCATCGTTTCGCCGTTCGAAATGGCCAGAACCAGGCAAGTGGCGCGGGAGCGTGTCGACGACGCAGACGTCTCGCATCGCGAGGAGCGTCGCCTTGACACTATCACGCGTCAGGCAGAGAAGCCTGGGACGTCGCCCGCCCCAGCGAGTCGCGTCAGGCGTGAAGCGCGTCGTTGAGGGTCACGCCGACGCCGGCGCGGCGAACCGCCTCGACCGCTCCGCTGAGCGAATTGCGACGGAACAGCAGACCGTCCTGCCCCGAGAGCTCAGCGGCCTTGACGGTCTTCTTGCCACCGTCGGCCGTGGCGGGGCCGTCGACGAGGACGACCTTGGTGCCCGCCGTGACGTAGAGACCGGCCTCCACCACGCAGTCGTCGCCGAGCGAGATGCCGATGCCGGCGTTCGCCCCGAGCAGCGTGCGAGAACCGATCGAGACGCGGTGTGCGCCGCCCCCGGACAGGGTGCCCATGATCGAGGAGCCTCCGCCGATGTCGCTGCCGTCGCCGACGACGACGCCCTGCGAGATCCGGCCCTCGACCATCGATGATCCGAGCGTGCCGGCGTTGAAGTTCACGAAGCCCTCGTGCATGACGGTGGTACCGGGAGAGAGATGGGCGCCGAGACGGACGCGCGAGGCGTCGGCGATCCGGACGCCGGCGGGCTGCACATAGTCGCTGAGCCGGGGGAACTTGTCGAGCCCCTGCACCTGGATGCCGGCACGCTGCAGCAGCGGACGGAGTCGGGCCGCGTCATCGGGGTGCACGGGGCCGGCGTTCGTCCACGCCACATTCGGGAGATGGCCGAAGATGCCGTCGAGGTTGAGCTGGTTCGGACGCACCACCAGGTGCGACAGTGCGTGCAGGCGCAGGTAGGCGTCGACGGTCGATGCCGGTGCGGCATCCAGGTCGATCTGCAGCTGGACGGTCTCCACCGTGACGTTGCGGCGCTCGTCGGGCCCGGCCAGGGCCTCGAGGGAGGCGAGCGCGGCCGCGGCGTCTCCTGCCGACGGGGCTTCGGTGTGCACCTCGGGGAACCAGGCATCGAGAACGGTGCCGTTGCCGGAGATCGTCGAAAGTCCAGTACCCCACACGGTGCGCGCCTCAGTCATGACTCCACGCTATCGCGAGGAGATATGCGCGATCGCACAGATGTCGGGGTAAGTAGGCTGGAGACATGGTGCTCGATCTGACAGCGTCCTCCGTCGACCTGACCCGCGCGATCTGCGACATCCCGAGTGTCTCGGGTGACGAGAAGACCCTCGCGGATGCCATCGAGGAGGCGATCTCGGCCTTCGATCACCTCGAGGTGATCCGTCACGGCAACACGATCGTCGCCCGCACGAACCTCGGACGCTCACAGCGGGTCGCGATCGCCGGTCATATCGACACGGTGCCGATCAACGACAACGTGCCGACGAAGGACATCGAGATCGACGGCGTCGCCTACCTCTGGGGGCGCGGAACCGTCGACATGAAGAGCGGCACCGCCGTGCAGCTCAAGCTCGCCGCCGAGCTCACCGAGCCCTCGGTCGACATCACCTGGATGTGGTACGACAACGAGGAGGTCGAGGCGTCGAAGAACGGCCTGGCGCTTCTCGCCGCGGTGCGCCCCGATCTCTTCCAGGCCGACTTCGCGATCCTCGGCGAGCCGTCGAACGGCGAGGTCGAGGGGGGCTGCAACGGCACGATGCGCGCCATCGTGCGCACCACGGGAGTCCGCGCCCACGCGGCGCGCGCCTGGATCGGCGAGAACGCGATCCATCGCGCGGCCCCGATCCTCGCTCGTCTCGCCGAGTACCGCGCGAGAGAGATCCCGGTCGACGGACTGCTCTACCGAGAGAGCATGAGTGCTGTGCGCATCGCCGGGGGAGTCGCGGGCAACGTGATCCCCGACGCCTGCGAGGTCGAGGTCAACTACCGGTTCGCGCCGAGCAAGTCCGCCGCCGACGCCGAGGCCCACATCCGCAACCTCCTCGCCGGATTCGACGTCGAGATCACGGATGCCGCAGAGGGCGCCCGCCCGGGGCTCGACGCCCCCATCGCGCAGGAGTTCGTGACCGCCGTCGGCGCCGAACCGCGCCCGAAGTACGGCTGGACCGACGTGGCGCGCTTCTCGGCCCTCGGCATCCCCGCCGTCAACTACGGCCCCGGCGACCCCCACCTCGCGCACCACGACGAGGAGCGGGTGCCGCTCTCGCAGATCGACGCGGTCGAGCGAGGACTGCGCACGTGGCTCAGCTCGCGCTGACCGTCACCCGTCGTTGGGCGAGTGCTCCGCTCCCGCTGCGGATCGCGCTCGTCTATCTGACCGCTCGTGCGGTGACCACCGCTCTCATGATCGCCGCGGCGCTGCAGTCGACGTCGCTGTCGCGATTCGGCGCGGATCCCGGCCTCGCCGACTTCATCGTCGCCTGGGACGCGCAGTGGTACTGGCTCGTGGCGGAGGAGGGATACCCGTCCGACCTGCCGCTCACCGAGTCCGGCGACGTCGCCGAGAACGCCTGGGCGTTCATGCCCGTGTTCGCCTTCGCGGCCAAAGGGGTCGGCTTCCTGTTCGGGTCGTGGGGGATGGGCGCCTTCCTGCTGTCCTTCGTCGCCGGATACTTCGCGTGCCTCGCTCTGCACCGCCTGCTGCGCGATCGCCTCGGGCAGCAGGCCGCGATGTGGTCGGTCGTGTTCTTCGCGTCGGGGCCGATCGCTGCGATGTTCCAGGTCGGCTACGCGGAGACGCTCTTCCTCCTCCTGCTCTTCCTCGCACTCGACGCCACGATCCGCCGTCGATACACGTGGCTGTACCTGCTGATCCCGATCATGGCGTTCACGCGTCCGGGCATCCTGGCCTTCGCGCTCTACCTGGGCCTGCACGGCATCCTCCGCTGGTGGCACCGGCGCGAGGACCCGCTCGCGACTCGCGAGGTCGTGCACATCGTCGCCCTCGGCGCTCTGGCCACGGTGGCCGGATTCTCGTGGCAGGTGATCGCCGGCGTCGTCACCGGAGACCCAGGGGCCTACCTCGCGACCGAGCTCTCCTGGCGTCGGAACTGGCTCGTCGGCGGGGTCGAGGGCTTCATCCCCTTCGAGGGATGGCTCCAGGCATCCCAGTTCTGGTTCGGACAGTGGGGGCTCGCGACGTCCTGGGGGCCGGTCGTGCTCGCTCTCCTCGTGGTGACGGCCGGCGCCGCGCTGATCTACCTGCCGCAGATGCGCGCACTCGGTCCGGATCTGCGTCTGTGGAGCGCGAGCTACCTGCTCTACCTGCTCGCGGTGTTCTTCCCGCAGTCGAGCACGTTCCGGCTGCTGCTTCCCCTGAGCCCTGCCTGGGGAGCGCTCGCGGTGCCGCGGTCGCGCCTCTGGAGGGTGGGCGTCCTGGCCGCCTGTCTGGGGGGCCAGTGGGTCTGGATCTACCACGTCTATGCGCTCGGCAACACGTTCTGGCAGGTGCCGTGAATGTTAAGGCTTGATGCATTTCTTCATAGGGGACGTCCAGGTTCGGGTAACACCCGATAAACTGATCGCATACCACCGGAGGAAAAGGAGCCCACGATGGCAGCGATGAAGCCGAGGACCGGAGACGGACCCATGGAGGCCGTGAAAGAAGGGCGACTCATCATCGTGCGCGTCCCGCTCGAAGGAGGCGGCCGTCTGGTCGTCTCCGTGAACGACGCAGAGGCGAAGGAACTTCACGACGTGCTGGCAGCCGTCGTGGCTCCCGCCTGATAGAACTCGAATTCGCGCACGCGGATTCACGAAGAGGGCGACGGATCGATGATCCGTCGCCCTCTTTCCATCTTGGTGGTCCGATCGCTCAGGACTCTCCGACGCTGATCAGCTGCAGCAGGCCCTCGCCGGTCGTCGACACGGTGGCGAGCACGGCGGACGACTCCTGCGTCTCCTGGATGAGCGAGCGATAGGCCGAGGTGACTTCGTCCCGCTGCACGGGGTCGGCGACGCGGCCCCCGCCGAGCACGCGGGGGACCAGCACCATTCCGCCGGTGCGCACGAGCCGCAGCCCGTGCTCGACGTAGTCGATGACGTTCTCGGGGTCTGCGTCGACGAGCACGATGTCGTACGATGCCTCGTTCATGCGCGGAAGCACGTCGGCCGCGCGCCCGGTGATGAATCGCGCCTTGGTCGCCGGGATGCGCGCATCCGCGAACGCCTGACGAGCGGCGGCCAGATGCTCCGGCTCGTTGTCGATCGAGGTCAGGACGGCCTGCGGTGCACCGCGCAGCAGCCAGAGTCCCGAGACGCCCGCTCCGGTACCGATCTCGACGATCGATCGAGCGCCTGTCGCGGCGGCCAGCACGGCGATCTGCGAACCGACGGCCGCGCTGATCGGCGACGCGCCGAGTTCGACGGCGTGCGCACGGGCGCGGGCGATCGGCGACGGCTCCACGACGGATTCGCGGATGAAACGTGCGTTCGCATCGTTCTCGCTCATTGCCTGATTCTCCCGACTGAGATGTGTGTTCTCCCAGGGTATGCGCTCGGTGCGCGGCGCACGGGCAGGCGCGGCGGTAGCCTGGACAGATGCAGTTCGGGATCACCTTCGAAAAGCTGCTGCTTATCGGTCTGATCGCTGTGCTGCTCATCGGACCGGAGCGGCTGCCGCGCTACGCCGAGAGCGTCGCCAAGCTCGCTCGACGTGCCGGCGAGTTCCTGCGGGACACCAAGTCGCGCGTCCGTGACGAGATGGGCCCCGAGATCGACGACGTCGACTGGCGCAAGCTCGATCCCCGGCAGTACGACCCGCGGCGGATCATCCGGGATGCGCTCTTCGAGGACGACCCCGCACCTGGGCAGGCTCGCGCGGAGACCGTCGTCGCGGAGCCCGCGGTGAAGCCCGTGCACACGCCCAGGGTGCGACCGGAGTTCTCGAACTCGAGTCCTCCGCCGTACGACCCCGAAGCCACCTGAACCCGAAGCCGTCTGAACCCCGATCCTGAACCGGGCCCTGAACTGAGGGCTGCGCTCAGCCGATCCGTGTGCGCAGCCGCGCGATGTCGGCGTCACTCAGCAGCGCCCGCGGTATCGCCGTGATCGCCGACGCGCCGCGCAGTTTGAGCAGCACCGCATCCGTACCTGCGCGCATGCTCTGGAAGGTGCGGTACTCGATGTCCGACGAACGGCTGCCTGCGCCGATGTGCAGAGCGCTCTCGCCGAGGCGCACCCAGACCACGGTTCCCGGGGGTGTGGCGGCTCGTACCGCGCGTCGTGCTCCCACGATCGTCATCACGACGGCATACACCATCAGGGCGATGCTCGCGACGGGAAGCAGCCCCGAGAGCCCGACGCTTCCTCCGGACGCGCTCAGGTTCAGGATGCTCAGCGCGAGCGCTGCGGTGAGAGCGATCCACATGACGATCGCCGCAGGGCGGGTGAGAGCGTAGACCGCGGCGTCACGGGCCATACCTTTCAGCAGCCGCTCATCGACGGTGAGTGCCATCTGCCGCACCTATCCGAGGGTCATCGGGAGCGAGCGGCCGGCGAGTCCGCGTCCCTGGGCGGCGAGGGTGCGAGCGAGGTCGCGGATCGCCATCGCCGCGGCATCGGTGCTGTCGCTGAGGACGATCGGGACGCCCATGTCTCCTCCGGTGCGCAGCGCAGTGCTGAGCGGGATCGAGGCGAGCAGCGGAACGGGGTGCGACTCGGACAGGGCCTCGGCCACGGCCGCACCTCCACCTGAGCCGAACAGGTCGATCACCGTGCCGTCCGGCAGGGTGAAGGCACCCATGTTCTCGACGACGCCGATGACCCGCTGACCGGTCTGGCGGGCGACGAGCCCGCTGCGGATCGCCACGTCGGATGCGGCGGCCTGCGGCGTCGTGACGACGAGGACCTCGGCGTGGGGAAGCAGCTGGCCGATCGAGATGGCGATGTCGCCGGTGCCCGGGGGCATGTCGATCAGCAGGATGTCGAGGTCGCCGAAGAAAACGTCGGTCAGGAACTGCTGCACCGTGCGGTGCAGCATCGGCCCGCGCCAGGCGACCACGGCCTCGCCGTCGCGGAGGAACATGCCGATCGAGATGGTCTTCACCCCGTGCGCCACAGGCGGAAGCATGAGGTCGTCGATGCGGGTCGGCTGAGTTCCGGCCGGGATGCCGAGCAGACCCGGGATCGAGAACCCATGCACGTCGGCGTCCATCAGGCCCACGGCCAGTCCCTGATCGGCGAGGGAGGCCGCGAGATTCGCGGTCACGGTGGACTTGCCCACTCCGCCCTTGCCGCTGGAGACGAGGATCACACGAGTGAGCGAATCCGGGCCGAACGGCATCTGGCGAGCGGGGCGTCCGTCGCGGAGCTTCTCGGTGAGGGCCTTGCGCTCGGTCGGGGTCATCACGCCGACCTCGACGTCGACCTCGGTGACACCGGGTACGGATGCCGCGGCGGCGCGCACATCGGACTCGATGCGGGCCGCTGCGGGGCACCCCACGATCGTGAGCACGATGGCGACGTGCGCGTGACCGCCCTCGACCGCGATCTCCCTCACCATGTCGAGGTCGCCGATCGGCCGCCGCAGTTCAGGGTCGCTGACGGCCGCGACCGCAGCGCGGACGGACTCGGCGGAACTCATGATGCGGATCGCCCGCCGGAGCGTCGTTCGGCGGTCGGCGCGTCGTCGCTCTCGCCGAGCTCGGCCATAAGGGCCTTGAGCTCCTGGCGGAGGACATCGCGCGTCACGACCTGGTTGGTGCGCTCCTCGAGCGCCATGCGCAGAGCGACGATCTCACGGGCGAGGTACTCGGTGTCGGCGAGGTTGCGCTCGGCGCGCTGACGGTCCTGCTCGATCTGCACGCGGTCGCGGTCGTCCTGGCGGTTCTGCGCGAGCAGGATCAGGGGAGCGGCGTACGACGCCTGCAGCGAGAGCATCAGGGTGAGGGCCGTGAAGCCGAGCGCCGCGTCATCGAAGCGCAGGTGATCGGGCAGCAGCGTGTTCCAGCAGATCCAGAGCACGCAGAACAGCGTGAGGATCAGCAGGAACGCGGGGGTGCCCATGGCGCGGGCGACCCATTCGGTGAAGCGCCCGAAACGGTCGCGCGACGTCGACCGCTGGCGAGAGGTGCCGCGGCCCAGAGGAGCGTCGAGCTGAGGCGAGCGGGAGCGGGAGCGTGCCATCAGCGCACCTCCTTCGGGACAGTCGGCTCGTCGCTGTCGTGCGTGCGCCAGTCGTCGGGGAGCAGGTAATCGAGGACGTCGTCGATGCTGATCGCGCCGACCAGACGGTGCGCGGTGTCGATCACCGGCAGAGAGACGAGGTCGTAGCTGGCGAGCATGCGGGCGACCTCAGCGGCGGAGGCCGTGACGTGCACCGGCTCGAGGCTGTCGTCCATGATGGCGCCGAGTCGCTCATGAGGGGGGTAGCGCAGCATCCGCTGGAAGTGCACCATACCGAGCAGGCGGCCGGTCGGCGTCTCGAAGGGTGGCAGAGTCACGAAGACCGCCGCCGCGAGGGCAGGGTGCAGCTCGTGTCGGCGGATGAGAGCGAGGGCCTCCGCCACCGTGGCATCGGCGGAGAGGATGATCGGCTCCGGGGTCATCAGACCACCCGCGGTATCGGGGCCGTAGCGGAGCAGCATCCTGACATCTTCTGCCTCTTCCGGCTCCATCAGCTCGAGCAGCTGCTCGAGCCGGTTGGGCGGAAGCTGGGCGAGGAGGTCGGCCGCGTCGTCGGGCTCCATCTGGTCGAGGATGTCGGCGGCGCGCTCGTCGCCCAGGCGATCGAGGATGTGCACCTGCTCGTCCTCGGGCATCTCCTCGAGGGCGTCGGCGAGGCGGTCGTCGGAGAGCTCCTCGGCGACCTCGATCATGCGCTGCTGCGGCAGATCGAGCAGGGTGTTCGCGAGGTCGGCTGCGTGCAGCTCGGAGTAGGACGCGACGAGCTGCTCTGCCGACTGCGCCTCTCCGGGTGAATGCTGCTCCGCGACCTCGCTCCAGGCGGCGAACGTGGTCGGGCCCTTCGCGAACGGCGACGCGCTGGTCTTCGGTCGGCGGAGGAAGAGCTGGCTGACGGCCCACTCGCCGAGGCGGTTGGGCTCGATCGCCACGTCTTCGATCACGGCGGTGCCGGTCCCGTCGACGAGGCTCACCCGTCGGCCGAGCAGCTCGGCCAGGACGCGCACCTCGCCGGCACGCGGCGAGAACCGCCGCACGTTGATGAGACCCGTGCTGATGACCTGGCCGGCGCGGATCGACGTCACACGTCCGATCGAGAGGAAGACGTGTCGACGCCCGGGGATCTCGACCACGAGGCCGATCACGCGCGGGGCCGCCGTACTTCGGTACACGATGACGACATCACGGACTTTGCCGAGCCGGTCGCCCACGGGGTCGAAGACGGCGCACCCTGCAAGACGCGCGGCGAATACCCGTTGTGTGCTCACTCATCCAGCGTAGTGCGCAGGGCCTGTCCGGGTGCTGCCCGGAGCGTCGCGCCGACGCCTCGGCCCGACACGCGCCCGGCCCGCGCATCGGCAGGCATGGAACAATGGCGGGATGAGCATGCTGAACCGTCCAGCTGACAGCCGCGATGAAGGCGAGATCGTCGCCTCCACCCGCGATTACGAAGGCGCCCAGAAGACGGTGTCGAAACTGATCGCCCAGGAGGTGCCAGCCAGAGACATCGCGATCATCGGGCAGAGCGTCCGCACGGTCGAGCGCATCACCGGTCGCCTCGGCTACGCGGCCGCGGCCCGGTCGGGCGCCATCAACGGCGTGCTCATCGGTCTCTTCCTCTCGGCGATCCTCGTGATCGGCAACCCGGAGGTGCCGATCCAGCTGTTCGTCGGGTTCGTGTTCATCGGTGTCGCCCTCGGAATGCTGCTGAGCCTGGTCACCTATGCGATCGTTCGGCGCCGCCGCGATTTCGCGAGCGTCACGCAGTTCGCGGCCGACCACTACGAGGTCCGCGTGCAGGCGGCATCACTGGCGAAGGCACGTCTGGCCCTCGGCGCAGCCAAGCCCGCTCCGGTGCGCGCACCTGTGGACCTCGACGAGCCGCCCCGATACGGCGAACGCATCACCCCCGGCGGCCACACGGCGCCGACTCCGCCCGCGACCCCCGTCGAGCCGACGCCCGGCCCCGATCAGGCCCCCGGATCCGAGCCGACACCGCCTCTGGGAGGCGGCCAGAACCCCCCGGCAGAGCCCGCGATCCCGCCGCGGCCGGCAGATCCGGCCGGGCCGCCCGCCGAGGCTCCGGGTTCCGGTGCAGCCGGTATTCCGCCGAAGTCGGCGGAGCCCGCCTGATGACGAACCCGAACAGCGAGACGAACCCGCTCTCCGATTCGACCACAGAGGCGCAGACGCCGGCTCCGTCGCCGTACGAGTCCGTTCCGCCTGCACCGCCGGTACCGCCTGCGCCGACAGAAGGACCGCTGCCTCCGGTCCCGCCGCAGACGCCGGTCTACGGCGATGCCCCGCCGCTGGCGCCCGCGTACGCACCGCCGCAAGCTCCCGGGCACTCACTGCCGCAAGCTCCCCCCTACGCCCAACCGCAGGGGCCCGCGTACGGATACCCGCAGCAGCACCCCGGTCACCCCGCTCCCGGGTACCCCGCAGGGGGCTACCCGGTCGGCACCTATCCGGCTGCCGTCCCGCCGCGTGGCCTGCTGCCGTGGGCGCTGGGCCTGCTGATCCTCATCCCCTTCCCATTCCTCGGCGGACTCGCGTCCGGGATCGCGATGGCGGTCAGTGGCGGAGCCTCCCGTCGCTTCGGGGGAGTAGCGCGGGATAACGCGCGGGCAGCACTGAACTGGGGCCTGACCTACCTGCTCGTCTCGACGGTCCTTCTGGTCTCGCATTTCGTTCTGCTGTTCTCGTTGACGGCTGACTCTCCGACCTCGGGCTTCTACCCGATCGGGATCCCGATCACGATCTACTTCGCGCTCTCGGTGCTGCACCTCGTCCTCGTGATCGTCGGCATGGTCCGAGCAGCGGGTGGCAAGGTCATGAGGGTGCCCTTCGCGATCCCGTATCTCCGCCGCTGATGACGGTCATCCCGGTCGAGCTGCCCACGGGGACGGCGACGGTCTCCGCGGACTGGGCTCCCGGGACGAACGGTGCGACCGTCGTCATCGCGCACGGCGCGGGCACGGGCAAGGACCATCCCTTCCTCACGGGCTTCGCCGACGCGCTCGGGGCGCTCGGATTCTCGACGTTGCGGTTCAACTTCCCGTACGTGGAGCAGGGCCGCAGGATGCCTGGACCGGCAGCGCACGCGATCGCGACGTGGAACGCGGTCGTCGCCTTCGCCCGCGAACAGGACCCCGCGGCGACGATCTGGGCCACCGGCAAGTCCTACGGCGGGCGCATGGCCTCCATGGCGGTGTCCGAGGGACTCACCGTCGACGGCCTCGCCTACCTCGGCTATCCTCTGCACGCGCCGGGCAAGCCCGAGAAGCCGCGCGCGGAGCACCTGCCGCCGATCCTCGTCCCTCAGCTCTTCATCGAGGGCACGAACGATCCGTTCATCCAGCCGGTGGCACAGTTCGACGACGTCATCGCCACCTGCCAGGACGCGCGGGTCATCTGGATCGAGGGCGGCGGCCACACCTTCGAGGTGAAGGGCCGCAAGCGCCCGGCATCCGACATCGGCGCGTCGCTCGCGCCTTTCGTCGCGGAGTTCGCCCGGCCCTGACAGCATGGCAGGGTGAGCCTCGAACGAATCGCCCTGATCTCGGATGTGCACGGCAACCTGACCGCTCTCGAGGCGGTGCTCGCCGACATCGCGCGTCGCGGGATCACCCGCATCGTCAATCTCGGGGATACAGCGGGCAAGGGGCCGCGAGGAGAGGATGCGGTGCAGCGCTGCCGCGCCGTGTGCGAGCTGAATGTCCGTGGCAACTGGGACGACTTCCTCCCCACGATCCCCGACGACGGACCGCTCGAGATGGTCTGGTGGCGTGACGAGCTGTCGCCGTCGAGCAGGGAATGGCTCGCGGCGCTTCCGCTGAGCGCCGATCTCGAGCTCAGCGGTCGTCGGATCCGGCTGTTCCATGCATCGGCGCAGAGCCCTCATGTCAGGGTGCACTTCCACCACACGCCCGAGCAGTTCTCCGCGATGTTCGAGGCGACCGAGATGACGGGTGATGGCCCCGCTCCCGACGTCGTGGGCTACGCCGACATCCACGACGCCTACATCGAATCGAATGACGGACGCACGCTGTTCAACGTCGGCAGCGTCGGCAACCCGCTCGACACTCCGGTTCCGTCCTACGTGATCCTCGAAGGCGGGGCATCGTCCGACGATCCTTTCGGCGTGCAGTTCGTGCGGGTGCCGTATGACGTCGAGGCCGAGATCGCGGTGGCTGAGTCGCTCGACATGCCCACCGCCGATGTCTGGTCGGTCGAGCTCCGCACCGCCGTGTACCGGGGGCGGCAGTCATGAAAGGGCTGCATCACGTCGAGATCTGGGTGCCCGACATCGATGAGGCAGTGACCAGCTGGGGGTGGCTGCTCGCACGACTGGGTCTCGAGTTCACGAGTGAGTGGTCGGATGGCCGCACGTGGGATTCCGGGAGTGCCTATGTGACGCTCACTACCTCGCCGAACCTCACGTCTGCCGCACATGACCGGCGTCGTGCGGGGGTGAACCACCTGGCCTTCTGGGGCGGGACCCGCTACGAGGTCGATGCCGTGCTGGCGGACGCGGAGGCGCACGGGTGGCATCCGCTGTACCACGAGAGGTATCCGCACGCCGGCGGACCGGACCACTATGCGGGATGGGTGGAGAACGCGCAGGGGTTCAAGGTCGAGATCGTCGCGGAGTCACACGACGAGGCATCACCCGAGGGATGAGAGCTCGGCGTCGTCGAGCAGCCGCTGCACGGTCGACAGCCCGAGGTCGCTCATGGCGGGGTTGGAGTCCTCGTAGTACCAGCCGAGCCCCATCGCCTGCTGCAGAGCCCATGCCGCCCCCGCATCCATTCGACGTCTTCCGAGCCCAGCCGGTCTCGGACGACCCGGCGACGACGGGCGTCGAACAGATGCCAGGCGGCGACGAGGTCGAGCGCAGGATCCGCCGCTCCGAAGCCGCCTCCGTCGCGCACGCCGACCAGGCGATCCTCTGAGACCAGGAGGTTGAAAGGTGTGAGGTCCCGATGGCTCATGACATCAGGACCCGAGGAGGGGAGGGAGCGCAGAGCATCCCAGAGCGTCCGCACGCGATCGGTGTCCAGCAGGTGCCCGCTCCGCTCGACGCACAGCGCGATCCACTCGTCGTGGTCGGTGAGGATGCTTCCGCGACCGTGGCCGTCGAAGACGCATCCGCGCACATCCGTCGCCCGGAGAGCTCTGATCAGCCCGGCGACGTCGAACGCCAGCGAATCGGATGTCGCGTGGCGATGGTGGCTCGCAGTCTCTCCCGGCACCCAGGTCTGTGCCGACCACGACGACGGATAGTCCGGGGATGCCGTGGCGATACCGACAGGCCGTGGCGCCGCCACCGGGCACACCGCAGCGAACGCCGACATCGCGTCGGCCTCGGCGGTCAGCGCCGCCTCGGTCTCTCCGGTGAGCGGAAATCGCGCCGCGAGATCGTCGCCGATGCGGAAGATCGCGTTCACCGTCCCCGCCGTGGGGACCCGCCGCAGCGGCATCAGGGCGAACTCGGGAAACCGCCGGGCGATCAGACGCCCGGCGGTCTCGTCGGTGAGCTCGAGCTCGCCCTCATGCATCGGGCAGATTCAGCCCTGGACCCGAGCGATCCACGCCTCGACCTCGTCGGCCGTGCGGGGGATGTCTGCCGACAGGTTGACCGGGCCGTCCTCCGTCATCAGGATGTCGTCCTCGATGCGCACTCCGATGCCGCGGTACTCCGCTGGCACGGTGAGGTCGTCGATCTGGAAGTACAGGCCAGGCTCGATCGTGAACACCATGCCCGGGGCAAGGATGCCGTCGTAGTACATCTCACGGCGGGCCTGAGCGCAATCGTGCACGTCGATGCCGAGGTGGTGCGACGTGCCGTGCACCATGTAGCGGCGGTGCTGTCCTCCCGCGTCGCCGTCGAGGGCCTCCTGGGCGGTCACGGGCAGCAGACCCCATTCGGCGACACGTGCGGCGATCACCCGCATGGCGGCTTCGTGCACCTCGCGGAAGCGCACTCCGATCCGTGCTGCGGCGAAGGCGGCGTCCGCAGCCTCGCGGACGGTCTCGTAGACGCGACGCTGGACCTCGGTGAAAGTGCCGGAGACCGGCAGAGTACGGGTGATGTCGGCGGTGTACAGGCTGTCGGCCTCGACACCCGCATCGACGAGGATCAGATCCCCGGGGACGACGGTGCCGTCGTTGCGCGTCCAGTGCAGGTAGCACGCGTGAGGGCCGGAGGCGGCGATCGTGTCGTAGCCCTCGCCGTTGCCGTCCTCCCGGGCTCGGCGGTGGAACACGCCCTCGACGACGCGCTCGCCGCGTGGGTGCGCGATCGCCTCGGGGAGCGAGCGGATCACGTCCTCGAAGCCCTGAGCGGTGATGTCGACCGCGCGGCGCATCTCGGCGATCTCGAACTCGTCCTTGACCAGACGCAGCTCGGAGACGAAGCGGGTGAGGTCGTCATCCTCGTCGAGCACCAGCTCGCCGTCGACTGCGGCGAACCGGTCGAGGTGCTGCGTCTCGACCGCGAGGTCGGCGGCGACTCCTGCGAGTGAGGGACGGGGGCCGATCCAGAACTCCCCGACCGTGGCGTCCGCGTAGAACTCGGTCGTCGTGCGGTCCGCCCGCTCACGGAAGTAGAGGGTGACGTCATGACCGGCGTCGGTGGGGTCGAAGACGAGGATCGAATCGGGTTCGGAATCCGAGGCCCACCCTGTGAGGTGCGCGAATGCCGAATGCGCGCGGTACGGGTAGTCGGTGTCGTTGCTGCGCTGCTTCAGAGAACCTGCGGGGATGACGAGGCGCTTGCCGGGGAACGCGGCCGAGACGGCTGCCCGGCGGGTCGCCGCGTACGAGGCCTGTGCGCGAGGTGCGGGGATCGACTCAGGGCGCTCCGCCCAACCGGTCGAGATCGTGTCGAGGAAGCCGCGGGGGAAGGGCTGCTTGCGGTTCGTCGTCGTCGCCTCGACGGGGGTCTCTGCGGTGGGCTCTGCGATCGTGTCGCGCTCTGCGGTGCTCATCCCTCCAGTCTGTCACCTGCGCGACGGACGCGGGATGTCAGCCTGCGGGCTCGAGCTGCACCACGAGGCCGCGGTGATCGCTGCCGGCGGCGTCGTCGATGACGACAGACCCGGTGGCGGTCCAGCTCGGGGACGCCATGACGTGGTCGATCGGAGTGCTGAGGATCGCCGGAAGGGAGCTCGGCCAGGTGCCGCTGTAGCCGTTCCCGGTGCGTGTCGCGGCATCTCGGCAGTACCCCATGTCGCCGCCGTCGACACCGAGGCCGGCCATATGGTCGATCGTCGCGTTGAAGTCGCCGGCGAGGATGAAGTTCCCCTCGGGGCACTGATCGGCGATCCAGCGCAGATCGCTCTGCCACTGCGCCATGTCCTCCATGCGGGGCGCGACGGCGTGCACGGCCACGATCGCGGGGCCGCCGGCGTTCCCGCCGACCGGCATCAGCACGACACTCGGCACGGAACCCGTGTTGCTCGTGCCGTCCTCCGAGGACTCGATGACCGAGTACTCGCCGAGATCGGGGGAGACGAGGACCGTCGTGTGCCAGGACTTCGGACCATCGACGACATCCGGCTTGAACTGCACGTGGTGCACCCACATCGGGTGGTCCTGCTCGCGCAGCAGCACCGCGATCTGCTCGCCGACCTCCTCGGTTGTCTCCGGGAGCGCGACGATGTCGGCACCCCTATCGAGGATCTGCCCGGCGATCTCCTCGGCGGAGACCTCGTCGCCGGCCGTGTTCCACGTGAGAACGCGGATGCTGGAGTCCGTCGCGGCAGGAAGGGTGTCTCCACCGAACCCGCGCTGGAATCCGATGGCACCGGTCGCGCCGGCGCCGAGCAGGGCGACGATCAGGACGGATGCGGCGAAGCCACGCAGCGGCCTGGCGAGGAGGAGCAGCAGGGCGAGAGCTGCGACGACGAGGAACGCGGCGAGCACGACCCCACGAGCCGCGACGACCTGCGCGAACGGATACGTCTGCTCGAGATGGAAGAACTGCGGCCACACCACCACAGCCGTCGCGATCGCGAACAGCACGGTGACGAGGATCCCCAGTAGTCGAAACATCCCATCCAGCCTAGAAGGCGTCTCTGTGAAGTCCCTGCCGCGACGGGCTGCGCGTCCGGCATCGCCCGTCGTCGGTACGCTCGGAGGATGGCCACCGCTCGTTCCCCTCGCTTCGCAGGTCCCGCCGACCTGCACATGCACTCCAACCAGTCCGACGGCACCGAGTCGCCGGCTGAGGTGGTGCGCCAGGCGCAGAGGTTCGGGGTGCGCACGATGGCACTGACCGATCATGATCGGACCACCGGGTGGGATGAAGCGGCGGCGACCACCGCTGAACTCGGAATGACGTTCATCCCCGGTATGGAGCTGTCGGCGAAGCACGAGTGGCGCAGCGTCCACGTGCTCGGGTACCTCTTCGACCCGCTCGACGAAGCACTCAGGGCCGAGACCGACCGGATCCGCGGTGACCGGATCGGGCGCGCGGAGCGGATCGTCCGCAGCATCGGGCGTGACTACGACCTCAGCTGGGAGGACGTCCTCGCGCAGACCACCCTGGATGCGACCGTCGGACGCCCGCACATCGCCGATGCCCTGGTCGCGTGCGGCATCGTCAGAGACCGCACGGAGGCCTTCGACGGTATCCTGCACCCGCGCGAGGGCTACTACGAGCCTCACTACGCTCCCGACCCGCTCACGGCCGTGCGTCTGATCACGGATGCCGGGGGAGTCGCGATCATCGCGCACCCCGTCACGGTCGGTCGGGACCGGATGATGCCGGTTCCGTTCATCGAGAAGCTGATCGCCGCGGGCCTCGGCGGCTTCGAGATCGATCACCGCGAGAACACCGAATCCGGCAAGAAGACGTTGCGCGCGATCGTCGAGAAGCACGATCTGATCGTGACCGGCTCGAGCGACTATCACGGCACGGGCAAACCCAACCTGCCGGGGGAGAACACGACATCGGACGAGATGGTGGCCCGGCTCATCGAACGGGCGACGGGTGCCGCGCCGCGCTACGCCTGATCACGAAGGGTGCAGTGCCGCGGTCTCGCGGAGACGACAGAGGGGGCGGACGCCGCTGATGCGGCATCCGCCCCCTCTGGGGTCGATCAGATCGAGGTGTGTCAGGCTCCGACGACCGGGGCTGCACCCGCGCCGCCCGAGCCGCCGCGGCGGCGGCGGCGACGGCGTGCCGGGGCGGGCTTGCCGTCGTGGTGCTCCTTGCCTGCGCCGTCGTGGGTGCCGGCGCCTTCGGCGCTGCGGTCACCCGACGGAGCGGACTGCGAGTCGCCGGACGCCGAGTCGCTGGTGCCCTCTGCGAACGTCGAACCCACCGGGTTCGAGCCTCCGCGGCGGCGGCGACGACGACGGGTGCCGCCCTCTTCCGTTCCTTCGGCGGCGGCGTCCGCTGCGCGCTCCGGCCGAGGCGCGCGCTCGGTCTTCACCGACTGCGTCTTCGGGGCCGAGATGAGGCGGCCCTTGGTGCCGGCCGGGATGTCGAGGTCCTCGAAGAGATGCGGGCTCGACGAGTAGGTCTCTACGGGCTCGGGCTGGCCGAATTCGAGGGCTCGGTTGATGAGCGCCCACTTGTGCAGGTCCTCCCAGTCGACGAAGGTCACGGCGATGCCGGTCTTGCCCGCGCGGCCGGTACGACCGGCACGGTGCAGATACGTCTTGTCCTCGTCAGGGATGGTGTGGTTGATCACGTGCGTGACGTCGTCGACATCGATGCCTCGGGCGGCGACGTCGGTCGCGACCAGCACATCGCGCTTACCCGCCTTGAAGGCGGCCATCGAGCGCTCGCGCTGGTCCTGGCCCATGTCGCCATGGACGCCGCCGACGTTGAAGCCGCGGTCGCCGAGCTCGTCGACGAGACGCTGCGCCGCACGCTTGGTGCGGGTGAAGATCACGGTCTTGCCACGGCCCTCGGCCTGCAGGATGCGGGCGATGATCTCGTCCTTGTCGAGCGAGTGGGCGCGGTAGACGAGGTGCTTGATGTTGGCCTGCGTGAGGCCCTCGTCGGGGTCGTTGGCCCGGATGTGGATCGGGTTCGACATGAATCGGCGGGCGAGCGCGACGATCGGCCCGGGCATGGTCGCCGAGAAGAGCTGCGTGTGCCGCACGGCGGGGACGCGCTGGAAGATCTTCTCGATGTCGGCCAGGAAGCCGAGGTCGAGCATCTTGTCGGCCTCGTCGAGCACGACCTCGGTCGCGTTCGAGAGGTCGAGCAGGCGCTGGCCCGCGAGGTCGATGAGGCGACCGGGCGTGCCGACGACGATCTGCGCTCCGGCCTTGAGCTGGTCGATCTGACCCTCATAGGCCTTGCCGCCGTAGATCGCGACGACGCTGGTCGAGCGGTTGCTGGTGAGCAGGTCGATGTCCTCGTACACCTGCACCGCGAGCTCGCGAGTGGGAACCACGATCAGCGCCTTGACGCCGTGCTCCGGGTTCAGACCCAGCCGCTGCACGACGGGGATGCCGAAGCCGAAGGTCTTTCCGGTTCCGGTCTTGGCCTGGCCGATGATGTCCTGGCCGGGAAGGCCGAGGGGGATGGTCTGCTCCTGGATCGGGAATGCGTCGACGATGCCTTTGGAGGCGAGTGCGTCGACGATGTCCTGATCGATTCCGAGATCAGCGAAGGTTGTCAATGTTCAGATGCCTGTCCGGCGACCTGCGAGGATCGCCATGTTTCACGGATCCACGCCGTCTCATGTGCCACAGGCGCGGGCCCCGCTCCGACGGCGGGGACAGCACAAGCCTACCCGAGGGGGTGGTCGCGCCCGGAAGTACCGCGTCTCCCGAGTATTGTGAACCCCGTGGTGAACTGGTTCTGGAAGCGTAGGACGCCCCGGCGCACGATGACGTTGCGCAGTCGCGGGGAGCAGAGCGCATCGACGCGCGTCGACTTCGCCGAACTCGCCCCTGAGCTCACCCGATTCCTCGGACAGGCGGCGTATCTGCAGCTCGGCTACTTCGAGACGCTGACACGACTGATCAGAGCGACTCCGGAGCTGTCCGAGAAGGAGTCGCTGTCCCGTGCCGCGGGCGCGGCGCTGACGAAGCACAGGGCGATCGTCGATCTGATCGCCGAGCGCGGGGACGATCCCACGCAGCTGATGCTCCCGTTCCGGGAGAACCTCGATGCATTCCGCCGTAAGACGATCGGCGCACGCCCGCGCGAGACCCTCCTGGCCGTCTACATCACGGCGGGGATGCTCGACGACTTCTACTTCGCGCTCGCATCGAGCTATGGGGAGACGGGCGAACGGGTGGCGGAGATCCTCAGCGAGGACGATGCTCGTCACGAGATCGTCGCCATCATCCAGGAGACGATCGACGGTGACGGCGAGTGGCGCTCGCTGCTCTCGATGTGGGCTCGTCGCCTGGTCGGCGACACGATCCTCGTCTGTCGTTCGGCTCTGCGTCAGCCCGAGCTCGCCGCCATGAGCGAGGACCGCGTCGAGCTGGTCTACACCGAGCTCATGGGAGCCCATGCCCGCCGCATGGATGCGATGGGTCTGGCCTCCTAGAGCGCGACCGCTGCTCGCGCATCCGCTCGAGGCGACGCGTCAGGCGCCAGGCGTGATCACAGCCGAGGCTCCGGTCACGCCGAAGGAGATGCCGATCAGCTGATCGCTCGTGAGTGAGCGGTCAGATGCCGAGCGCGGCCTTGGCCGTGGCGTCGGACCTGCGACGGAGAGCCACGATCGCAACGGTCAGCGCAGCGGCCACCGCGACCGAGCCCAGAACGCTGGCGAGCCAGAGCCAGACGCTGTCCTCGCCGACACCCAGCCACTGCAGCCCGGTGTAGACGACAGCGGCCAGAGCCGTGGCGATCGCGGGCGTCAGTGCGACTCCGCGCAGTTCTCGGCCACCGATCATGAAGTGGGCGGCGATGCCGAGCGCGCACGCCCCGATGAGTGCGAGAAGGATGTACATCGCGGTGTCAGGCGAAGAAGCCGACGCGACGGGACTCCTCGGTGCCCAGCTCGATGTACGCCAGGTTCGCGGTGGGAACCAGGTACGAGTTCCCCTTGACATCGGAGAAGTTCAGGTGCGAGGTGTTCTGCTCGAGGGCCGAGGCGACCTGCGTGCGGACCTCGTCCGCGCTCGATGCGGTCTCGAAGCTGAGCTCGCGGCCGGTGTTGATGATGCCGATGCGGATTTCCACGCGTACTCCTGTTTTTCAGTCGACGATGCTGTGGTCGAATCGACCGCGGAGGTCGACGACTGCGCCCAACTCTACCGGGCGGCGACGCCCTCGGATCGGCCGAGCGGCCGGTTTCGCCTTGAGCGCACAGCACGTGCGGCACCGCCTCGGCCGATGATGTCCGTGCGCCCCAGTAGCGTGGAGGACATGACAGAGGATGCCGCGCAGGACGCCGTGATCGGCGCTGACGTCACAGCATCCGGAGTCATCATCGGCGCACCGGGAACGGGCAAGACCCGCACCCTCACCGAGCGCGTCGTGCATCTGCTCGACTCCCGCGGGGTCCGCCCCGAAGAGCTCCTCGTGCTCACGCCCAGCAGGCAGGCCGCGACGGCTCTGCGCGACCGGATCGGCGTGCGGATCGGTCAGGCGACTCCCGGCCCGCTGGCCCGCTCCCTCGGGTCGTTCGCCTTCCAGGTCGTTCGTGGAGCGATGGTCCGTGCAGGAGCCGAACCTCCGGCGCTGCTGACCGGCGCCGATCAGGATCGCATCATCGCCGAGCTGCTCGCGGGCGACGCCGAAGACGAGCACATCGCCTGGCCCGACGTGCTCAGCCCGTCGGTCCGTGCCTCGAAGGGGTTCCGGTCCGAGCTCCGGGCCTTCCTCGCGGAGTGCGTCGAGCTCGGCGCGCAGCCGTCAGACCTCCGTGCGGCCGGCGACCCGGCGTGGGCCGCCGTGGCCGACTTCTTCGTCGAATATCGGGCGGTTCTCGATCTGGCGCGATCCGCGCATCGGGACACCGCCGACCTGCTCGCCGAGGCCAGTGCGATCCTGCGCACGGCAGATGCAGCGGTCCTCGGCCCTCTCGCCCACCTCAGAGCCGTTCTGATCGACGACGCTCAGGAGCTCACGCGGGGCGGCATCGCGGTGGTCGAGTCCCTCCGAGCGCGCGGTATCGCCGTTCTCGCGTTCGGTGATCCCGACATCTCGTCCGGGGCGTTCCGCGGGGCGAGCCCTGAGCTGTTCGCCCGCCTCGCGACCGGGCTCGGCGAGGTGCATGTGCTCGACGGTCCGCATCGGCAGGCCGCAGCACTCACGGCGCTGACACGGACGGTCACGCAGGCGATCGGCGTATCCGGTCGTGTCGATCATCGACGTGCCCCGGTCCCTCCCGAGGCGGAGGAGCGGGGAGCGACAGCCGCCGTCAGCACCTTCGTGGCGCCGTCGCCGCATGAGGAGCTCGATCGAATCGCGGGGGTGATGCGCGAGTGGCACCTGACGCACGATGTCCCGTGGGATCGCATGGCGGTCATCGCGCACGATACCCGCCAGGTGACCCAGCTCGAGACGGAGCTGGCGGCCCGTGAGATCCCGACGCGTGCCGCCGGAGTGCAGCGACCGCTCGGCAGCGAGTCGATCGTCCGCGACATCGTCGGCATCGTGAGGCTGGCCCTCACCGCACCCGACGAGCGCTCCTCACAGGATTGGGAGGAGTCGCTGCGCACGCCGTTCGGCGGGCTGGACGCCATCGGTCTGCGGCGTCTTCGGGCACGCCTGCGCCACATCGAGCTCGAGCACGGCGGCTCCACGCCCGCCCGAGAGCTGCTGCGTCAGGCGCTGACCTCGCCCGCGCATCTCGACCTGATCGACGCGCAGGAGTCCCGCAGGGCCGCGCGCTTCGCACAGACGGTCGCCGAGGTGTCCCATGGGGCCGCAGCGGGCGAGACGATCCACGACCTCCTCTGGCGGGTCTGGGATCAGTCCCGCGCGGTCGACGGGCGGAAGCTGCAGGTCGCCTGGCGCGAGATGTCGCTGCAGGCGAGCGGGTCGGAGACGGCGAGGGCGCTCGACGCCCTCGTGTCGCTGTTCGGTGCCGCGAAGCGGTTCGTCGAGCGAACGCCCAACGAGAAGCCGGAGGTGTTCGTCCGCGACATCCTCGACAGCGAGGTGCCGGAGGACTCCCTCTCGAGTCCCGATCGACCGGGACGGGTGACTCTGCTCACGCCCGCGACGGCTCTCGGCACGGAGTTCGATGCGGTGGTGGTCGCGGGGGTTCAGGACGGCGTCTGGCCCAATGTGCGGCTCCGCGGAGGGATGCTGCAGACCTGGCGGCTCGCCGACGCGCTGTTTTCGGCCCGCACCGGAGCAGCCGAGCAGACGCCCGATGTGCTCGATCGACGGCGAGGTGCGCTGCACGACGAGCTGCGCCTCTTCGTGCGCGCGATCTCGCGGGCACGTCGACGACTCCTGATCACCGCCGTCGACGACGACGATATGACCCCGAGCCCGTTCTTCGCCTTCCTCCCGGTGCCCGATCCGCCCGAGAAGCATGCATCGGCCGAGCATCCCCTCACTCTGCGCGGCCTCGTCGCCCGCCACCGTCGCGTGCTGACATCGTCGACCTCCGCGCACGCGCGAGAGCATGCGGCCTCCCAGCTGGCAGTGCTCGCGAACGAGCGCGTGCCCGGCGCGAATCCTGCCGAATGGTACGGCGTGACACCGCCGTCGACCGATGCGCCTCTGCATGATCTCGCCGTCGAAGCCGCGCGGGTGTCGCCCTCGCGGATGGAGTCCTTCGAGGAGTGCGAGCTGAACTGGGCCGTATCCGCGCTCGGGGGCGACAGTGTGATGCCCCCTTCTGCAGGGATCGGAACGATCATCCACGAGGCGATGGAGCAGGTACCCGACGGTGAGCTGGAGCGCCTGCGCGACGTCCTCGCCGAGCATTGGCCCGAGCTCGATTTCGAGACGGCGTGGATCGGGCGGAAGGAGCGCCGTCGGGCGGATCTCTATATCGATCGGCTGCACAGCTACCTCTCGGACGTCGCGGCCGACGGCGGCCGGGTGATCGCCGGTGAGGTCGAGTTCCGCTTCGCTGTCGACGTCCCCGAGGAGGCCACTGGGGTGCCGACCGCGCGAGCGGTGAGCGCCGAGGGGGAATCCCACCCCCACGAGGCGATCGTGCACGGCTTCATCGACAGGGTCGAGGCGTACGCGCCAGGCGGTGGCGAGCATGCGAAGGCCCGAGGGCAGAAGTGGACCCGCATGGCAGACGCACAGAACGGAGAGCGCGTCGTGGTGGTCGATCTGAAGACGGGCAAGTACGAGCCCGAGAGCGAGCAGAAGGTCGCAGACCACGCCCAACTCGCGGCCTACCAGGTGGCCGTGCAGGAAGGACTCATCGAGGGAGCGGACCCGGCGGCGCTCGCTGGAGCTCGCCTCGTCCTGGTGGCGAAGACCCTCGCAGGCAGCGACTTCCGCGTCGCGCACCAGCACACTCTCGCCGGAGACGAGCGCGTGCACTTCCTCGGCCGGATCGCGGAGGCCGCTCGCGGCATGTCGGCGTCGAGCTTCACCGCACACGTCGAATCGCACTGCGCGGATACGCAGTGGCGAGTGCAGCCATGCCGGATCCACACGGTCGCCGCGGTGAGCGCATGACCGCGTGGACGGGGGCGGGGAACGGCATCTCCGCGCTCGACGTCGCGGCAGCGCTCGGGCTCCCGGCGCCGACCGAGGCGCAGCAGCGCGTGATCGAGTCGCCGCCCGCGCCCGCGCTCGTCGTCGCAGGTGCGGGGAGCGGCAAGACCGAGACGATGTCCGGTCGTGTCGTCTGGCTCGTGGCGAACGGACATGTGCGGCGCGACGAGATCCTCGGACTGACCTTCACCCGAAAGGCCGCCGGCGAGCTCGCGGAGCGGATCGGCGTCCGGCTCGCGCTCATCGACGAGTACGGCAGGCGGGGGCTCCTGCCGCACCTGCCGGAGATCGTGGCGAGCGGCGCGCTCGATCGCGTGTCCAGAGCGGCGAACGTCCGTCAGCGGGAGATCGTCAGATCGCAGGTGCTCGACGAGCTCGCAGAACGCTATGGAACCGCGGGAGACGCGACCCCGCCCGCGGTCGAGGATCTGCTGATCCGCCCCAAGGTCTCGACGTACAACGCGTTCGCAGACGGCATCGTGCGGGAGCACGCGGCACGCATCGGCCGTGACTCGGACGTCGCCATGCTGAGCCAGGCAGCGTCGTGGATGCTGGCGCGGGACATCGTTCTCCGCGCCGACCTGCCGGACCTGGAGGAGATCGACCGATCCGTGGCCGGCGTGGTCGACGCGGTCCAGCGGCTGGCCGGCGACTCGCTCGATCACCGAGCGGACCTGGATCGTGCGGATCGGATCGCGCTGCGTCAGGCCGAGGCCTTCGATCCGTATCGGAGCAATGCGGAGATCGCGACCGTCACGGCGAACCTGCGCGCTCTCCCCGCGCTCTCGGTCCTGGTGCGCGAATACATCGCCGAGAAGGAGCGCCGCGGCGTGCTGGACTTCGCGGATCAGGTCAGCGGCGCCTTCGACATCGTCGAGTCGTCGCCCGACGTGCGCGACGAGCTGCGACAGCAGCATCGGGTGGTGCTCCTGGACGAGTACCAGGACACCTCGGTGATCCAGACGCAGTTCCTCGCACGGCTCTTCCGCGACTCCGCCGTGATGGCGGTCGGAGACCCGCACCAGTCGATCTACGGATGGCGAGGTGCCAGTGCGGACAACCTGCACGCCTTCGCGCGGACGTTCTCCGAGAATGAGGCGGTCGGAAACTACAGCCTGATGACGAGCTGGCGCAACGACCGAAGCATCCTCGGCATCGCGAATCGGGTCCTCGGTCCGCTGCGCCGACCGGGGCTGGACGTGCCACCGCTCGAGGCTCGCCCCGACGCGGGTGAGGGTGCGGTGGAGATCCGGTTCCCGCTCACGGTCGACGACGAGGCGCGCGAGGTCGCCGAGTGGTTCGCCGCGCGCCGTGCGGCGCACGACGATGCGGCGAAGCCGCACACCGGAGCCATTCTGTTCCGATCGAAGCGACACATGCAGACGTTCGCCGCGGCGCTCGCCGCGCAGGGGATCCCGCACCGGATTCTCGGGCTCGGCGGACTTCTCGCGACACCCGAGGTCGTCGACGTCGTCTCGACGCTGCGGGTGCTGCACGACCCCGCCGCCGGCTCTGCGCTGATCCGCCTCCTCGTCGGACCTCGATTCGCGGTGGGCGTCGCCGACATGGCAGCCCTGCAGGAGCTCGCTGCCGAGCTGTCCCGACGTGACAGCGGGCTGCTGCCGCTCGATGACGAGCTCCGGCAGCGCATTCGCGCATCACGCGGTGCCGACGAGGCGCTCTCGATCGTCGACGCCGTCGACGTGCTTCGCGGTCTCAGCGACGACTACCGCCTTCTGGCACGGATCACTCCCGACGGACGGGCCCGCATACGCGCGGCGGGGGAGATGCTCGAACGCCTCCGTCGAGCCTCGTCGCTTCCGCTTCCCGACGTCCTGCGGCTCATCGAGCTCGAGCTGCGTCTCGACATCGAGCTCGCCGCGAATGAGACGAGGGGCCCCGCGCGTATCGCGGCGACGCAACTGCGGGCGTTCACCGACGAGGTGCGGACCTTCCTCGCAGCCGACGAGCGGGGGACCGTCTCCAGCCTCCTGGCCTGGCTCGACAAGGCCGAGAGCACCGACGAGCTGGTGCCGCGACCGGAGCCACCCGAGCCGGGTGTGGTCCAGCTGCTCACTGTTCACGGATCCAAGGGCCTCGAATGGGATGCCGTCGCTGTCGTCCGCATGGTCGAGGGCGAACTCCCGTCGCGTCCGACCGACACTGCGGGGTGGTTCGGCTTCGGGGTGCTGCCGTTCGCTCTGCGCGGCGACAGCGCGGCGCTGCCGACCTTCACCTGGATCCCACCCTCCGACGAGGAGCTCGACCCGGCCAAGCGACTGAAGGCCGGGATCGCATCGCTCACGAGCCGCAGCAAGACGGCGCCGGGCGCGCTCACGGTGTTCAAGGATTCCTACCGGGACTATCAGCAGGAGGAGGAGCGACGGCTCGCCTACGTCGCCGTCACCCGGGCGCGCAGCGACCTGCTCCTGACCGGCGCTCACTGGGCGGGGCAGAAGCAGCCGAAAGCACCGAGTCCGTACCTGATCGAGGCGATCGAGGCCACCGGTGCTCGGACGATCGACGATGTCGACCCTGAGATCAATCCCTACGACGGCCCCGGCGCGACCCTCTCCTGGCCCATCGATCCGCTCGGCGCGCGTCGAGCGGTGGTCGAGAAGGCCGCAGAATCCGTTCGCGCGGCGTCCGAGAGCGACCCGGTGGCCTCTCCCGAGTTGACTCGGCTGCTCGCCGAACGGGCGGCGCGGTTGCGGGGGACGGACGCACCGCCTCCCACGCGCGTGCCCGCCTCTCGCTTCAAGGACTACGTCACGGACTTCGGCGGCACGCTCTCATCGATAGTGCGACCGATGCCTGAGCGCCCCTATCGCCAGACCCGCCTGGGCACGCTGTTCCACGCATGGGTGGAGCGGCGCAGCGAACTCGTGGGGGTCGGGCATCGAGTCGATGAGGCGCTCTGGGAGATCGATGAGGACGACCCCGCGTTCGGAGCGGAGGGCAGCAGTGCGGAGCTCTCCCCGGCTGACGCCGAAGATCTCGACGGTCTCCAGCAGATCTTCGAGCGCAGCGAATGGGGTGGTCTGAAACCGATCGCCGTCGAGATCGAGATCGACTTCGCCCTGGGCGGAGGCACGAGTTCCGGCGACGGTCACATCGTCATCTGCAAGCTCGATGCGGTCTACCGGCGAGAAGACCGAGGCGGTCGTATCGAGATCGTCGACTGGAAGACGGGAAAGGCTCCCCGCACGGCGCAGGAGCGAGAAGAGCGGATGCTCCAGCTCGCGCTCTACCGCCTCGCGTATCACCGCCGCTTCGGAGTGCCGCTCGACGACATCGACGTCGCGCTGTACTACGTCGCGGACGACCTCGTCATCCGAGGTGACCGTGTCTACTCGGAGTCGGAGCTCTTCCAGCGCTGGAGCGCCGCCCGCGCTGCGCGCTGAGCCTCGTCTTCCGGCGAGCCGGCGTCGGTCGTTCCCGCGCGCTGAGAGCCACGATCCCGGTCGCCGTCGTCGTCGCGACTTGCATCCGTCGCACGGTCTGCTGGCGCACGGTCGGCCGACGCACGGTCGTCGGAGGCCGCCGAGCGCACCGACGTGAGATCCTCCGTCTCGAGCCCGCCCACCTGCAGGCGATGAGCGGCATCCGCGGCGGCGTCACTGAGATCGCTCGTGCTGTCGCCGTCGGCATCCTCATCGCGCCACAGCTCATTGGGGTTGTATGCGTCGGTCTGCATCGACGTGTCGACGCCCGAGAGCGTGCTCGCCGGAACGCGGTCGAGAGCGTCCAGGGCGGAATCGA
The DNA here is from genome assembly GCF_038397735.1 of Microbacterium sp. LWH13-1.2. Lineage (NCBI taxonomy): Bacteria > Bacillati > Actinomycetota > Actinomycetes > Micrococcales > Microbacteriaceae > Microbacterium > Microbacterium sp. LWH13-1.2. The sequence continues at coordinate 843,933 of NZ_CP151635.1, forward strand.
CTCCCTCGCTGCGCGAGGCGATGACTCCCAAGTCATCGTCGTGGAGTCCGTCGGCGAGTGCCTCGAGCAGAGCTGCGGCGTCATCGACGATGTCGGGTCGGCGCAGCGAATCGCCGTGCACCAGCCAGCGCGCGAACTCGAGCTCCGCAAGCAGCCGGGCACGCACCTCGAGCGCAGGGTCGGGAACGCGGTCCGCGGCTCGTGCATAGGACGCATGCACGTCGGCAGAGGCATCCGGTGCGGCAGAGAGCCAGGAGAGATCGACCGCAGGGTCGCCGACGGACAGCGAGTGCCATCCGATGACCCCCGTGACCTCCGGCCCGAGCTCGGGGTCGTCGCGGAAGATGAAGGATGTGGCCTGCACTCCGCCCAGCACGACGGTGGACTCGAAACGCCAGAGATCGTCGTCGGCGACGGCCTCACGCCATCGCACGGTGAGCCTGGCGGGCACGCGTCCGGTCGATGCGGCGGAATCCACGAGTCGGGCGAGTTCGTCGCGGCTCTCCTCGGCCGACCGCGTGATCAGACCTGCGCCGCGGACGACCGACGTGGGGAGGGCATGCACGGCGGCGATCGCCGCACCCATCGACTCTGCGGCGCCGCGGCCGCCCGGCACCATCGCCGCCTCGATCTGGAATCCGGGCAGCAGCTCGGTCACCAGCGCGCGTGCGTCTCCCAGCCGCGTCTCGCCGATGTACTCGGGAGCCCGGAAAGGGAGCATCGCTCGCGCTCCGGCCGTGAGGGCGCGCAGGGCGAGTGCCTCGCCGGCGAGCTCACGAGCGGTCTCGTCGTCGTCGGCCACCCGGATCGCGAGTTCGCGTCCGTCGGCGAGCGAGGCCACCGCGGAGTCGAAGCGTCCGTCGCCGTCGGCGCTGAGGATGCGGGCTCCGGTGACCTCCGCGCCGGGCAGTGCGGCAGTCACCGCCGCGGCTAGAGTGAATGGAGAGCGTCCCATACCCCCAGGGTAGGTGGACGCGGGGGCGGTCCCGCTTCCGCCACGCCCGTGAGAGAGGGAGCCGATGACCGCGAAGAGCACGTCCTTCGACCGAGCCGCCGACCTCAGGACCGAGCCGGGGGTGATCGACCGGCTCCGCTCAGACGAGACCACGCGTGTCATCGCCGTGCGTGACGGGCGGGTGCGCATCGCCGGGGGCGACCTCGACGCGGCCAGCCTGCTCAGGGTGCCGCCGTCCGAGACCCCGGACGCCACGTGGGCGCTTCTCGGACGCGACGCGCATGGTGTCGCGGTCCTGCTCGCCGTCCTGCCGCCTGAAGGCGACACCGTCGACACGACTCCGGACGAGACCTGGCTCGGGCTCCGCGACCTCGGTGCGCGTCTGAGCGCCGAAGACACCGAGCTCCTCATCGAAGCGCTGGCTCTCGGCGGCTGGCTGCGCGACGCGCCGTTTTGTCCCACCTGCGGTGGAGCGACGGAGCTTCGCCAGGCCGGATGGTCCAGGCATTGTCTCGTATGCGGACGCGAGCATTTCCCGCGCACGGACCCCGCAGTGATCGTGGCGGTCGAGAGCTCCGACGGCGAGCGACTGCTGCTTGGTGCGAACGCGAACTGGGGCGGGCGGATGTACTCCTGCTTCGCGGGTTTCACCGAGGCGGGGGAGTCCCTCGAGTCCACGGTCCACCGTGAGCTCGAGGAGGAGTCCGGAGTCCGTCTGGCGTCCCTCCGGTACGTGTCGTCGCAGCCGTGGCCGTTCCCGCGGTCGCTGATGCTCGGCTTCCGCGCAGTGGCCGTCGACGACCACGAGCTGCGTCCGGACGGTGAGGAGATCATCGACGTGCGCTGGTTCACCCGAGACGAGATCGGGTCCGCCCTCGCCGGAGACGGTCCCATCGGTCTGCCGGGCCCCGCATCCATCGCCCGCGCCCTCATCGTGTCGTGGTTCGAGGAGCGCGCGTGAGCGCGCTCGAAGCCCTCGACGATCGACAGCGCGAAGCGGCATCCGTCCTCCGAGGACCCGTCGCCGTTCTTGCCGGCGCCGGCACCGGCAAGACCAGGGTGATCACCCACCGCATCGCGCACGGCGTGGACACCGGCGCGTACTCGCCGTCGCGCGTCATGGCGGTGACCTTCACGGCCAAGGCCGCGGGGGAACTCCGAGGCCGCCTGCGCGCGCTCGGTGTCGAAGGCGTCGCCGCGCGCACCTTCCATGCTGCGGCACTCGCGCAGCTGAACTTCTTCTGGCCGACTCTCGCCGGTTCCCCCGCACCGTCGATCATCGACAACAAGGTGCGGATGCTCGGTCAGGCCGCCGATGCTATGCGTCTGCGTCCGAGCACCGCCACTCTCCGGGACATCGCCTCAGAGATCGAATGGCGCAAGGTCTCCATGCTCTCGGTCGAGCAGCACGCGTCACTCGGCCGTTCCATGAGCGGAATCGACACGGAGCAGCTCATGGAGCTCCAGCAGCGCTACGAATCCCTCAAGGATGAGCGTCGTCAGCTCGACTTCGAGGACGTGCTGCTGGCGTGCGCAGGCATGCTCGAGGCGGAACCGCGGGTCGCCGCGTCCGTGCACGAGCAGTACCGCCACTTCACGGTCGATGAGTACCAGGACGTCTCGCCGCTGCAGAACCGGCTGCTCGAGCTCTGGCTCGGCGATCGCAAAGACATCTGCGTCGTCGGCGACGCGAGCCAGACCATCTACTCGTTCGCCGGCGCCGAGCAGCGCTTCCTGCTCGAGTTCGAACGACGCCATCCGGATGCGACGGTGGTGCGACTCGAGACCAATTACCGCTCGCAGGCGCCGATCCTCGAAGCGGCCAACGCCCTCATGAAGGGGAGGCCGGGGGCGCTCGAACTCGTCCCGGCGCGCGAGACCTTCAACGCGGACTCGCCCACGGTGACCGCCTACGACACCGAGCGGGAGGAGGCCGAGGGCATCGCCGCCGCCGTGTCGGCGCGGATCGAAGCCGGAGCGTCGCCTGCAGACATCGCGCTGCTGTACCGTGCCCATGCGCAGTCCGCCGTGCTGCAGCAGGCGCTCGCTGCCGAGGGCATCGCGACATCGGTGCTGGGCGGCACCCGGTTCTTCGCCATGCCGGAGGTGCGTCAGGCGATCCTCGCGCTGCGGGCCGCCGCCGTGGCGCCGACCGAGCACGGGTTCCTCCCCGGTGTGCAGCGGGTGCTGCGGGAACTCGGACTCACCGATGAGCCACCGGAAGCCGGCGGAGCCCAGCGCGACGGGTGGGAGGCGCGACGGGCGATCCTCCGACTGGCGGAGGATGCAGGTCCCGACGAGAACCTCCGCAGCTTCAGCGATGCGCTCATGGCGCGCGCAAAGGACCAGCACGAGCCCACGATGCGCACTGTGACCCTGTCCACGCTCCATGCGGCCAAGGGCCTCGAGTGGCCGCACGTGTACCTCGCGGGGTGGGCGGAGGGCGCGCTGCCGATCTCGTACGCCACCGGCTTCGAGGCGATCGACGAGGAGCGCCGTCTCGCCTACGTGGGTGTCACGCGCGCCGCGCGTACGCTCTCGCTGTCGTGGTCTCGTTCAGCGGGACGGGGGGAGCGGGCGCCGTCGCGGTTCCTGGCAGAGATAGGAACGACTGCTCGCGGCACCGGCATTCTCCGTGAAACGTCAGTGAACGCCACGCGCGCCGACCGTCGCCGCTGACCTCGACGAAAGACCCGGGTGGAGTCGTCGTCGCGAGCAGACGCGCGACCAGGGTCGCCGCCTCCGCGATCCGGGAGACGCTGATCGAACCGGATTGCCTGCCGATGAGCTGCGCGTGCATCCGTGGCCATGCCGAGTCGCGGTCGCGCTCGTGCTCATCCCTGCACGTCAGACAGGGAGAGTCGCCGGGCACGATCAGAGGCCCGATCGTCGTTCGACCGCGCTCCAGCGACACGGGCAGATGGGCGATGTCCTCGCGGAGGTAGCGCGCGAAGTGGAGGGCCGCAGCAGCCCCCTCGACGAGTACGACACCGATGTCCGCCGGTTCCTCTCGCACACCTGAGGCCACGCCCTCGTCGAGCAGCGCGTCGCGCATCCGGTACTCGCAGCGTCCGTCGAGGACGTCGATGCTCTCGACCCAGGCCGCGCGGGGTGCAGCGGAGTCCTCCACGAGCAGCGGCTCGAGGCGGGCCAGGAGCATCCGTGCGTCGGCGCGGGGAGCACCCGACGCGTGTGCGATGACATCGAAGGCCGAGCGTCGGAACCCTGCGGCCATCCGTGCGACAAGGCGCTCGACCCACGGCTCCGCCGCCGAGATGCGGAGGGTGCCCTCGATCCCGATCTGCAGGGTGTCTCCGTCGCGCCAGAGCAACGGCACGGAGGGATCCAGGCGAGTGGTGATCTGAGGAGTCAGCGGAGACATCCCTCGATTCTGCGGACTCCGCAGCTTCCGATGTGGTCGTCGCCGGCATCCGTGGACAAGTCGTCGGGTGTCGTGCTCATCGAAGGGAGACCGGCGAGCAGAACACCGTCGATCACGCCGTCGATCACACCGGGCGGTCGCCGCCCGGACCGTCGTCGCCGTCGCGATCCCGGGCGTCGTCATCCGGGGTATCGGTTCCTGCGGAGTCGTCCGTCTCCTCCGACTTCTCGCCCGAGAAGTCGTCGCCGTCGAGCAGACGGGCGAGTGCTTCGTCGAACTCATCGGCGACGGGCTGCTCGCCACGCGCCGTCGCCTGGAGGCGCGCGACGAGCTTCGAGGGGTCGTCGATGTCGTCGGACGTCGGCATGAGGTCGGGATAGTCCCAGAGCGCATCGCGTCCGGCGATGCCCACGGCATCGGTGACCGCCTGCCACATGGCCGAGGCCTCGCGGAGGCGGCGAGGCCGCAGCTTCAGGCCGACGAGCGCACCGAGCGCATCCTCCGCGGGCCCGCCCACAGCGCGACGGCGACGCGCCGCCTCGGCGATCCGGGCGCCGTCGGGAAGGCGGGATGTCGCCTGCGCGGTGACCACATCGACCCAGCCGTCGATCGTCGCGACGAGGTTCTCCAGACGTGCAAGCGCCTCGCGCTGAGCGTCCGTCTGGGTGGGGAGCAGGGCTCCGCCTTCGATCGCCGCTCGGAGCTCCTCGGGGTTGGAGGGGTCGAGGCGGCTGGCGACGTCCTCGAGGGCATCGACGTCGACGGTGACTCCGCGCGCGAAGTCGGTGATCTGCGCCATGACGTGCAGGTGCAGCCACTTGGCGTGGCGATACAGGCGTGCGTATGCGAGCTCGCGGGTCGCGAGATACAGCGTGATCTGGTCTTCGGGGATCTCCAGACCCTCGCCGAAGGCGGTGAGGTTCTGCGGGATCACGGCCGCGGTACCGGCGGGGAGCACGGGGATGCCGACGTCTCCGCCCGACACGACCTCGAGCGAGAGGTTGCCGAGCACCTGGCCGAACTGCGCGGCGAACACCGATCCTCCGAGTCCGCGCATGAGCTTTCCCGCCCCCTGCACGACCTCGCGCATGTCTTCGGGCACCTGGGTGTCGAGCGCGCTGGTGAGTGCGTCGGCGATGCTCGTCGACACGGGGTCGGCGATCTCCTTCCACACGGGCAGGGTCGCTTCGACCCATTCGCCCCTGGTCATCGCTCGGGGAGCCTCGGCGAGTTCGGAGATCGTCGTCGCCTCACCGAGCCAGAGGTTGGCGAGTGCGAAGGAGTCGACGAGCGATGTGCGCGAGCCGTCTGTGATTCCGAGCCCGTCGCGGTTCGCGATGTGCAGCGCCTGACGGAGCGCGTTCTCCCACGCGTCGCCGCCGAAGGCGCCCTGGAGCTGCGACATGATCGTCTGCATCATCGCCGGGTCCAGCTGGATGCCCTCCATGCCCGCGAACGCGTTCTGCAGCGCCTCGGGGTCGATGTCGCCGGCGCCCTGGCCGGACATCATTCGTCGGAGGAACTCCTGGAAGTCCTCGGGGGTCGGGTCGTTGTCTGACATGTCGCTCGCCTCTCAGCACGCCTAAAGCCGTGGCATCTACGCTAGTCACAGGATCGGCCGCGAGACCCCGAAGCGGGCAGATCGCTGTACGCCGCCCGCGAACGACGGAGGAACACTGTGGATCGAACACGGTCTGTGAAGCTCGGACTCGGTGTCTGGGCGCTGATCGTCGCCTTGATCGCGCTCGTCGTGCTGACCTTCCTTCCGACGCCGTATGTCATCCAGCGGCCCGGTCCCGTGTACGACACTCTCGGCACCGCCGCGGGCGCCGACGGTGAACAGGTGCCTCTCATCCAGATCGAGGGCGCCGAGACCTTCGAGACCGCGGGCACGCTCGACCTCACGACCGTCCAGGTCGTCGGCAACCGCGAGCGCACGCCGAGCTGGTTCGAGCTGGCCCTCGCATGGATGGACTCCTCCCGCGCCGTCGTGCCGCTCGATTCGGTCTTCCCCGAGGGAGTCACCACCGAGCAGCGGGACGAGCGCAATGCGACCCTGATGGTCGATTCTCAGCACGAGGCGACCGCGGCGGCACTGAACGAACTCGGTTACGACACGGGCGCCGAGGTGGCGGTGGTCGACGTCGTCGACGGCGCACCCGCCGAAGGGAGCCTCGAGCCCGAGGACGTCATCACCGCGATCGACGGCACGGCGGTGGCGTCGGCGAAGCAGCTGCGACAGGCGATCCAGGATGCCGGGGGAGCCCCTGTCGCGCTCACGGTGCAGCGCGGAGGCGAGGAGACGGTCGTCGAGGTGACCCCGGAGAAGCAGGTCGACGCAGGCGTCACCACCTGGTTGATCGGTGTCACCCTGCGCACCGACTACGACTTCGAGATCGATGTCACCCTCCAACTCGACAACGTCGGCGGACCGAGCGCCGGGATGATGTTCGCGCTCGGGATCATCGACACCCTCACCGAGGGCGAGCTCAACGGCGGTGAGAACGTCGCGGGGACCGGCACGATCGAGGCCGACGGCACGGTCGGGCCGATCGGCGGCATCCGCCAGAAGCTCTACGGTGCCCGTGATGCGGGAGCCGAGTACTTCCTCGCACCCCGCACGAACTGCGACGAAGTCACCGGTCACGTGCCGGACGGCCTCACCGTGGTCAGCACCTCGACTCTGGAGGAATCACTCGATGCGCTCGAGGTGATCGCGAACGGCGGCGATGTGGGATCGCTCCCGACCTGCGACGTCGTGACCTCCCCGTGATAGGTATGACAGCCGCAGCACAGTAAGGCGTGCCTAGGATGGGAGGGTGACCTCGACTTCTGCACCGAACCCGGCCACTCCCCGAACCTCGCGAAGAATCTTCGGTATCTCGTTGGCGATCATCGCCGCGCTGATCGCCGTCTTCTTCGTCTTCGCGTCGCTCTACACCGAATTCCTCTGGTTCGACCAGGTGGGCTTCGCGGGAGTGCTCACCACCCAATGGTTCGCCACGGCGGTGATGTTCGTCGTCGGGTTCCTCGGCATGGCCGTTCCGCTCTTCGTGGCCATCCAGCTCGCGTACCGACTGCGTCCCGTCTACGTGCGGCTCAGCTCGCAGCTCGACCGGTATCAGGAGGTCATCGAGCCGCTGCGTCGCCTCGCGATGTGGGGCATGCCGATCTTCTTCGGCCTGTTCGCCGGCTTCTCGGCCGCGAGCCAGTGGAAGACCGTGTGGCTCTGGGCCAACGGCGTCGCCACCGACACGACCGACCCGCAGTTCGGCGTGGACACGGGCTTCTACATGTTCGCGATGCCGTTCTACTCGATCCTGCTGGCCTTCGTGTCGGCCGTGCTGCTGCTCACGCTCATCGTGACGGCGCTCGTGTCGTACCTCTACGGTTCGGTCCGGATCGGCCAGGGAGAGCTGCGCATCTCGAAGCCCGCCCGCATCCAGCTCGCGATCATCGCCGGCCTCTATCTGCTGGTGCAGGCCGCGAGTCTGTGGCTCGACCGCTACAAGACCCTCGTCGCCCAGGACGACCGCATCGTCGGCCCCGCGTACACGGGTGTCAATGCGACCATCCCCGGCCTCGCGATCCTGACGATCATCGCCGCGATCGTGGCGATCCTCTTCTTCGTGACGGCCGTGATCGGCCGCTGGCGCTTCCCCCTCGCCGCGACCGCTCTGCTGATCGTCGCCTCGCTCGTGATCGGCGTCGGCTTCCCGTGGGCCGTGACCACCTTCCAGGTGCGCCCGAACCAGAACGCCTATCAGGCGGAGTTCTATCAGCGGAACATCGACGGCACCAAAGAGGCGTACGGGGTCGCCGATCTCGAGACGACGCCCTTCGAGGCCGAGACCGACGCCGAGGCGGGGCAGCTGCGTGAGGATGCCGAGACCACGGCATCCATCCGCATCGTGGACCCGAACGTGATCAGTCCGGCCGTACGTCAGCTCGAGCAGTACCGCGGGTACTACCAGTTCCAGGAGAAGCTCGACGTCGACCGCTACGAGATCGACGGGGAGATGCAGGACACAGTCGTGTCCGTCCGCGACCTCGACATGAACGGTGTCGACGTCACGAACTGGAACAACCGCGCTGCGGTCTACACCCACGGCTACGGACTCGTGGCGGCCGCCGGCAACCAGCGCACCAGCGACGGCGAGCCGGTGTTCCTCGAGCGAGGCATCCCTTCGTCGGGATTCCTCACCGATCAGGAGAACTTCGAGCCTCGCGTGTACTTCGGTGAGAACTCTCCCGAGTACTCGATCGTCGGCGCTCCCGAGGGAACCGATCCCGTCGAGATCGACTACCCGCGAGGCAAGGACGGCGCGAGCGAGACGAAGACGACGTTCGAGGGCGATGGCGGGCCGCAGATCGGCAACACCTTCACCAAGCTCCTGTACGCGCTGAAGTTCCAGTCGGAGCAGATCCTCTTCTCGAACCTCGTGAACGACGACTCGCAGATCCTGTACGACCGCGATCCTAAGACGCGCGTACAGAAGGTCGCACCGTACCTCGAACTCGACAGCGACCCGTACCCGAGCGTCGTGGACGGCAAGATCGTCTGGATCGTCGACGGGTACACGACGAGTTCCACGTATCCGTACTCGACGAACGTGAGCCTGTCGGACGCGATCGCGGATTCGAACCTCCCGTCGCCGACCATCGCGATCGACGAGATCAACTACATCCGCAACTCGGTCAAGGCCACCGTCGACGCCTACGACGGTTCGGTCACCCTGTACGCGTGGGATGACCAGGATCCGGTGCTGCAGACGTGGCAGAACATCTACCCGTCGACGTTGAAGTCCGTCAGCGACATGTCGGCAGACCTGATGAGTCACGTCCGCTACCCGACGGACCTGTTCAAGGTGCAGCGCGACATCCTCGGCACGTATCACATCGACACCGCCGGTTCGTTCGCTCAGCAGGACAACCGCTGGCAGACGCCGAACGATCCGCGCAGCGACTCGGTCCTGCAGCCGCCGTACTACCTGACGATGCAGATGCCGGGGCAGGAGTCGCCGCGGTTCTCGATGTTCTCGACGTTCATCCCGTCCGCTCAGGGCGGCAGCAACCGTGACGTCCTGATGGGATATCTGGCCGTCGACTCGGACGCAGGTTCCGAGGCCGGCGTGAAGGCCGAGGGGTACGGGCAGCTGCGAATGCTCGAGATCGATACCGATACGACGGTGCCCGGCCCCGGACAGGTGCAGAACACCTACAACTCGGACACGGCCGTGGTGCCGCAGCTCAACCTGCTGCAGCAGGGTGAGTCCGAGGTGCTGTACGGAAACCTGCTCACTCTGCCCGTCGGCGGCGGTCTGCTCTATGTGCAGCCGGTCTACGTGCAGTCGTCCGAGGGGACCAAGCTGCCTCGTCTGCAGAAGGTCCTCGTGGCCTTCGGAGACAAGGTCGCGTTCGAGGACACCCTGACCGCGGCGCTCGACACTCTGTTCGGCGGCGACGCCGGTGCGACGGGTGGAGACGACCAGGTCGAGCCCACCGAGCCGGATCCCGACACGGGGGAGGTTCCCACCGAGCCGACCACGCCGACCGATGCCGAAGCTGAGGCTCTCGCCGCGGCGCAGCAGGCGCTCACCGACCGTGAGGCGGCTCTCAAGGAGGGCGACCTGACCAAGTTCGCCGAGGCGGACAAGCGCCTCACCGACGCGGTGAACACGCTTCTCGGGCTGGAGAGCTCGTCGGGGGAGTGATCCCGCAGTGACATCGTCGAATGGGCGCCCGAGAGGGCGTCCATTCGCGTTTCCGGGGCTTCTCGCCGCAGGTCTGCACGCTCGGCCGTTCCGCGCAACCCCCGCGCCGTGGGCGCCGACTCTGTCTAGCGTCGATTGCAGAGGCGGTATCGCGTCTCCCGATCGAAGGGGAGCAGATGAGCACCATCACCCGCATAGTGTTCGACGACGAGGAGTTCGTGCTCACGGCCGCGCAGGATCTGGTCGACCTCATGGGGAGGATCGAGACGGCTGCCCGCACGCGCCCCACCTTCGTCGGCTTCTCCGCCCGTACCGGCATGATGAGCGTCCTTGTCTGCGCCGCCACCCGGGTCAAGGTCGCCGTGGAACCGCGGCAGGAGAGGGATGACCGGCCCCTCGTCCCTGCCGACCCCTCGCTCGAGTGGGACTACTGAGGTTCACGAGGGAAAGCGAAAGGCCCTCTGACCTGGATTTCTCCGAGTCAGAGGGCCTTTCATTTGTTGCGGGGACAGGATTTGAACCTGCGACCTCCGGGTTATGAGCCCGGCGAGCTACCGAACTGCTCCACCCCGCGGCACAAGAAGAAACTTATCACGGATTCTGAGAGCGCGCGAATCGAGGCCGGGAACGGTGCCCGGTCCGACACGATGCGGGAGGATGGGGAGCATGCCAGAGACCTCCGCCGCCGTCCCCGTCGCCGTCTGCCAGTTCGCGCCGACGGCGTCGCGCGCGGACAATCGCGAGCGCATCGCGCAGTTGACTGCGGATGCGGCCGCGCGGGGCGCCACGCTGATCGTCTTCCCCGAGTACTCGAGCTACTTCGTGGATCCGATGGATGCGACCCTCGCGCAGAACGCCGAGACGCTGGACGGCGAGTTCGTGTCGACGCTGACGGCGCTGGCCGCCGATTACGGCGTCGTGATCGTCGCGGGGCTCGCCGAGCGCGCCTCCGACTCGACTCACGTGCGCAACACGGTCGTGGCGGTGCGCGGCGACGGGATCCTCGCGACCTACCGCAAGCAGCATCTGTACGACGCGTTCGGTCAGACCGAGTCCGACTGGGTCGAGGCGGGGGAGACCGGGATCGCTGCGACGTTCGAGCTCGCCGGCATCCGGTTCGGTCTGATGACCTGCTACGACCTGCGGTTCCCCGAGGTGTCGCGCACGCTCGTAGACGCCGGCGCGGACGCCCTCGTCGTGCCTGCCGAATGGGTGCGCGGCCCGCTCAAGGAGCATCACTGGACGACGCTTCTCGCCGCCCGGGCGATCGAGAACACCACCTACGTGATCGCCGCCGACCACCCGACGCCGATCGGCGTCGGACATTCACAGATCGTGGATCCTCAGGGCGTGGTGCTGGCAGGGGTCGGAACGGAGGAGGGCATCGCCATCGCCGGCGTCGCGCGCGCGGCGATCGAAAGGGTCCGCGCGGTCAATCCGTCGCTGCGTGTGCGTCGCTACGCGGTCGCTCCGCGCTGATCCGGCCTGTGCGCGGCTCGGCGGCCGCTCAGAAGCTCGAGGCGAGGCGTGAGGCCGCCTGTTCGAGCACGGCCACCTGCTTGCACGCGGCGAAGCGCACGAGACCCGCGTAATCACCCTGCCGGTCCTCGGAGACGAAGGCCGTGAGCGGGATGGCCACGACTCCGGCCCGCTCAGGGAGATCGCGACAGAACTGTGCCGCATCCACTCCTCCGAGGGCCGACGCATCGGCCACGGTGAAGTAGCCGCCCTGCGGCGGATGCACTGTGAAGCCGGCGGCTCGGAGGCCCGATCCCAGGATCTCGTGTTTCGCCGCCAGCGCCGCGGCCGCCCCGGTGAAGTAGTCGTCGGAGAGGCGCAGCCCCACCGCGATCGCCGGCTGGAACGGCGAGCCGTTCACGTACGTCAGATACTGCTTCACCGTGAGCACGGCGGTGATGAGGTCCGCGGGGCCGTGCACCCAGCCGATCTTCCAGCCGGTCGCCGAGAAGGTCTTCCCCGCGGACGAGATCGTGAGCGTGCGCTCGGCGCCCCCGGGGAGCGTGGCCACGGGCGTATGGGGGGCGTGGAAGGCGAGGTGCTCATAGACCTCGTCCGTGACGATGATGGCGTCGTGCAGTTCGGCGAGCCGGACCACCTCGGTGAGCACCGCACGGTCGAAGACCGCCCCGGTCGGATTGTGCGGATCGTTGATCAGGATGATCCTGGTGCGATCCGTGACTGCTGCGGTGAGCTGATCGAGGTCCGGCTGGAAGTCGGGGGCGCGCAGCGGCACGGTGCGCAGCCGAGCGCCGGCGAGGGCGACCGCCGCCGCGTAGGAGTCGTAGTAGGGCTCGAACACGACGACCTCGTCGTCCGGACCGTCGATCAGGGCGAGCAGCGTCGCCGTCAGCGCCTCGGTGGCACCGGCCGTCACGATCACCTCACGAGCCGGATCCACCTCGAGTCCGTAGAAGCGCCGCTGGTGCTCGCTGATCGCCGCCAGCAGGTCCGGGGTGCCTCGCCCCGGCGGATACTGGTTGGCTCCGCGGGCGATGGCCTCACGAGCGGCGTCGAGCACCTCGGAGGGACCGTCCTCATCGGGGAAACCCTGGCCGAGATTGATCGCTCCGGTACGGGCCGCGGCAGCGGACATCTCTGCGAAGATGGTGGGCGCGACGCTTCCGTCGGGTGCGAGCAGACCGGCTCCCGCTGCCGTGCGCCGCCATGCGCCTGGGATGACACTCATGAAGAACAGGCTAAGGGCATAGCCGAAACTCATCTCCGCCATACGAAACGCACAGATACACGCGCCACTCTGAAGGGGCGTCGTTGAAGGAGCACACCATGAACGAAGACAACACCCAGGACCACTCGGTACCCGCGTCGAACGACGCGGTGCCGTCCACCGAGGCAGCAGAGGTCGTCGACCGTTCGACGACGGATGCCGCCGCTCAGACCCCCGGCCCCGCGGCCGCGTCAGTACCGAACCAGGGACATGAGGTTCCGCAGACGTTCGCGTCGACGCCCGCGCCGCACCAGGGTGCGCCGACCGTGACCGGCACACCGGAGGCGCCCCTCGTGTCGCAGGCGCCGGCCGCCGCGGGCCCGCAGATTCCCGCGCCGGTGTTCGAGGCCCCCGCGGCTCACGTGTCGCCGGCCGCGCAGACGGTTCCGCAGCCCTACTTCGGAGCACCCGGCCACCAGGCGCCCGTTCACCCCGGTGCGACCACCGCCACGGCGCCCGGAGCGGCGTTCGGCATCCACACCGCTCAGTCGGACCAGCCCGGCGACGGCGCGACCAAGGTCAAGGGCCAGAAGCCTCGGGCCGGCGTCAAGTTCGCCGCGATCGTGGTCGCGGCAGCTCTCGTCGGCGGTGTCGCCGGCTTCGGCGGAGGAGCGCTCCTCAACGGCATCTCGAACCAGAACTCGACAGGTGTCGCCCAGGGCCCCGACACGGTCACCGTGAACAACCCCGGTTCGGTCAACGAGACCACCGCGGTCGCGACCGCGGCCCTGCCGTCGGTCGTCACGATCGAGGTCGCGGGCTCGGACCAGGCCGGCAGCGGCTCCGGCGTCATCATCAGCGACGACGGCTACGTGCTGACGAACACGCACGTCGTGACCCTCGGCGGGGCCGTCGCCGACCCGACGATCCGCGTCACCACCTCGGACGGACGCATCTTCACGGCGACCGTCGTGGGGACGGACCCGATCTACGACCTCGCGGTCATCAAGCTCGAGGGGGCGTCGGATCTGACTCCCATCGACTTCGCCGACTCGTCGAAGCTCAACGTCGGCGACACGGCCGTGGCGCTCGGCGCTCCTCTCGGACTGTCGAATTCGGTCACGACGGGCATCGTCAGCGCGCTGAACCGCAGCATCCAGATCGCGTCGTCCGCCCTTCCCGACTCGTCGTCCGAGGATGCCCCGCAGGAGGAGCAGACGCCGGACGAGGGCGAGGGTCAGGGCCCGTTCCAGTTCGATCTGCCGGGCAACACCTCGCAGCAGAGCTCGGAATCCATCTCGATCGCTGTGATCCAGACGGACGCGGCCATCAACCACGGCAACTCCGGCGGTGCTCTCGTGAACAGCAAGGGCGAGCTGATCGGCATCAACGTGGCGATCGCGAGCTCGGGCAGCTCGGAGGAGTCCGGCTCCATCGGCATCGGATTCGCGATCCCGGCGAACATCGCCCAGCGCGTCTCGGAGGAGATCATCGCCGGTGGCGTGGCGAGCCACGGTCTGCTGGGCGCATCGGTCCGCGACGCGGCCTCGGTCGAGAACGCCGAGGTCGCGGGTGCGTACATCGCCGATGTCACCGACGGTGGCGCCGCCGCGGCCGGCGGTCTCAAGGCCGATGACATCGTCACCGCCTTCAACGGTGTGCCGATCACGAGCGCCAGCGACCTGACCGCTCAGGTTCGTGCGGCCGCCGCCGGCAGCGAGGCGAAGGTCACCTACATCCGCGGTGGCAAGGAGTACGAGATCGATGTGACGCTCGGAGAGCTCGCAGGCTGACCTCGGCACCCGGCTCCGAGAGAAGGACGCCACCCCGCGATAGGCTCGCGGGGTGGCGTCCTTCTCTTTCGGCTCCGGCAATGCGGCCAAGCTGCTCCGGATCCCTCTCTACCTCGCCGGACGCGTCGGCACGCTCCTCGTGCCTCGGGGTGGCCGCTGGGTCTTCGGCTGCGGCGCAGGCGTCGGCGACGGTGCACTGGCGCTGCAGCGTCACGCTGCAGCGCAGGGCCACGAAACGCTGTGGCTGACCTCCTCTGAGCGCGAGGACCGCGACGCCGCGGATCTGGGCCTCCGGACCGTTCGCAAGGGCAGTCTGCGCGGGTGGTGGGCCACGGCGCGTGCCGGGGTCGTCGTGGTGACACACGGTCTCGGCGACGTGAACCGCTATGCCATCTCCGGCGCCTTCGTCGTGCAGCTCTGGCACGGCATCCCGCTCAAGCGGATCGGACTCGATTCCCCGGCCACGACCCAGGTTCCCGATGTCCCAGGGGCGCCGGTGCTCCGACGTCTGATCGGCATCCTGTATCGACGTGCTGCTCAGCGGATCCGAGTGCTCCCCGCGGCCTCGCACCGCTCCAGGGGACGCCTGGAGTCCGCATTCGCTCTCGGCGATGCGCGCGTCGTCGTCACCGGAGAGCCCCGCGTCGACGTCCTGTCCGCCGGTGAAGCGCACGAGCGGCGAGCCACCGCGTCCACGCTGCTGGGCCGCGTGCTGGACGATCTGCCGCCCGGTTCGCGGATGATTCTGTACGCCCCGACCTGGCGTGACGGCGCGGTCGATCCTGCGGTGCCGGATGCCGCGCAATGGGTGCAGATCATCCGTGTGCTGGAAGAGCATGACGCGGTGCTGCTGGTGCGCTCGCACCCTCTCGGCGAGGGCGGATACGCGCCGTCGTTGCCGAGCAGACGGGTGCGGATGCTCGGGGCAGGCCTCCTGCCCGACGTCACGCCGGCGCTCCCGGCGATCGACGTCCTGATCACCGACTACTCCTCGCTCGCCTACGACGTGGGACTTCTCGGGATGCCCGTGCTCTTCCTGGCACCCGACGCCGAGCAGTACGCCCGCACGCGGGGCTTCTACGGTCGCTTCCAGGACGTGGCAGGCGATGACGCCGCGAAGGACTGGGATTCCGTTCTCGTGCAGCTGTCCGCGCTGCTGGACGATGACGGCGTGTTCGCCGCGAGATCGCAGCATTCCGCTACGCTCAGCGCGGAGATGCACGCGTTCCGCGACGGACGCAACACCCGGCGCGTGTACGAGACGATCCGTGCGCGAGGCATCCCCGCGCCGAAGGGAGCAGCATGACCACGGCCCGCATCGATGAGGCGGCAGAGACGCTGATCATCGCAGGGGCAGGTCGCCGTCCCTCGGCGGCGCAGCTGATCGGGCCGCGGGCTCGAGTCGACGCCCGCATCACCGGTGGCGGCAAGACCTGGAAGGCCACATTCCCCCTGAGCGCATCGCGATGGGGTGGCCCCGAGCTGCCTCTTCCGGCGGGCGACTACGAGATCCGCATCCCCGATGTCGATCTCGACGGCCTGCGTGTCGGCACTGAGGTGCTGACAGGCGTCCGTGTGGCCGTCGACGGGGCGACGGCGCGGATCGGCGCACCGGTCGACCCCGCATACGAGTCGCCCGAGGGGCAGGCCACGCTCGAGGGGCGCTACCTCTCGCACCAGGGCGCCACGGAGAACGCGGTCTTCTTCGAGAGCTTCTACGGGCGCAGCGTCGGCTGCAATCCCCAGGCGATCGACCGGGCGCTCTCGGTGCAGGCACCCGACGTCGTCCGCTACTGGAGCGTCGTCGACCTGTCCGTGGCGATCCCCGACGGTGCGATCGCCGTCGTCGAGGGGAGCCCCGAGTGGTGGCGCGCCCGCGCGGCGTCACGACTGCTGATCGTGAACGACTGGCTGCGGCGACGGTTCGCGCGCAAGCCCGGACAGAGGGTGCTGCAGACCTGGCACGGAACGCCGCTCAAGCGCCTGGCGCTGCATCGACCCGGATTCGATCCTCGTCGTATGGCCGCCGTCGTCAAGGAGTCCCGTCGCTGGGACGTGCTGCTCGCGCAGAACACCTACTCCGAGCGCATTCTCCGAAAGGCGTACGCGTTCCTCGGGCGGCCGGTCTGGGTCGAGGGGTATCCGCGCAACGATGCGCTGGTGACCGGGGATCCCGCGGCGATCCGGGCTGCCCTCGGCATCGCGGACGGCGAGCGCGTGCTGCTGTACGCGCCGACGTGGCGCGACGACCGTACGGAGATGGTCGACTTCATCGACCCCGAAGAGCTCGCCAGGAAGACCGACTCCGTGGTGCTCGTGCGGGGGCACTCGCGCACGATCGACACCGGCCGTGACCGCGCCGGCGCGCGGGTGATAGACGTCACCGGATATCCCGAGACCTCGCAGCTGCTCCTGGCTGCGGACGCCCTGATCACCGACTACTCGTCTGTCATGTTCGACTTCAGCGTCACGGGCAAGCCGATGTTCTTCCTCGTCCCCGACCTCGATCACTATCGCGGGAAGCTCCGCGGGTTCTACTTCGATCTCGAGACACGCGCACCGGGCCCACTGGTGCATACGCAGGACGAACTCGTCGCCGCACTGGCAGACCGCGGACACGAGAGTGCCTTCGCGGAGCGTTACGCCGCGTGGAAGGCCCAGTTCAACGCCAGGGACGACGGTCATGCGGCCGAGCGGGTCGTCGCGCGCATCCTCGACCAGGGGTACGTCACCCGCTGACCGGACCGGACCGGCGGATCGGAGCGGCGGATCGGAGCCCGGACTAGGGGAGAGGCGTGTTGCGCGTGCCCAGCCTCGAGGCATCGACAGTGTCACCGGCGCCTCGCAGCACTCCGCCGAGGAAGCCCAGCCCCCAGGAGAGGTGCATGGTCGGCAGCACGGCGAGCGTCCAGATCCGCTGACGGAGACGTCCGCCGCCCGGCAGCGACGCGACGGCGATCACCAGCAGCGCGTATGCCAGGAGGGGCAGGTAGACGACGGCTGAGAGGATCGCGGAGATCAGCCCGGAGATCGCCCCGGTCAGCTGCAGCGCCCCCACGATCAGGGCCGTCGCGACGAGCACCACCAGAGCCGGGGGAGCGAAGAAGCGGATGCCGTTGCGGCGGCCGTACCGGCGCACGAGCTCTCCGCGCCAGGCGCCGGTGGCCCGGAACTGCCGCGCCAGGCGCAACCAGCTCTCGCGTGGCCAGTAGGTGACGGAGAGGCTCGGATCGAACCAGACCAGGTGACCGGCCTGACGGATGCGCAGATTGAGCTCCCAGTCCTCGCCGCGACGGATCGACTCGTCGAAGAGCCCGACCTCCTCGATCACGGTGCGGCGCATCACCCCGAGATAGGCGGACTCCGCCTCGCCCTCCTGGGTCCCGCCGTGGTACGCGCCGCCGCCGAGTCCGACGGGGGAGTTGTACAGGCGTGCGACCGCCTTCTGGAAGGGCGTCCGTCCGTCGGCGTGCATGACGCCTCCGACGTTGGCTGCGCCGGTGCGCTCGAGCGTGTCCAACGCGCGCGCCGCGTACCCGGGCGACAGCTCCGAGTGCGCATCGACGCGGACGATCGTGTCGTAACGACTGGCGCGGATCGCGGCGTTCAACCCGACGGGGATGTGCGCCGCGGGGTTGTCGACGAGACGGATCCTGTCGTCGTCGGCGGCGAGACGCTGCGCGAGTTCGGTCGTACCGTCCGTGGAGGGGCCGAGCGCGAGCACGAGCTCGGCCGGCACCGTCAGCTCCTGCGTGAGCACCGACCGGATCGCATGCTCCAGATAGGCGCGTTCGTTGAGCACGGGCATGACGAACGACACCCCGGTCTCGGGAACGTCGATGTCGTAGTCAGGCACATGACGATCATGGCATGTGCTCCTCGGACGTTCGCTGATTCGCTTCGCCGTGCGATGCGACGACATCCGTCGGGCGCGGCGCGGGCACTCGGTATCCTGGAGGGATGGGTGCAGTGTCCGATGCGAAGAAGGCCTACCGTCTGCTGAAGCGCGCGCTCGCCTCGCGCAAGGCCGTGCAGCGGGTCAGGCGTCGCCTGGCCGACCAGGAGCCGCACCCGGCCGAGCATTACAAGATCGCCGTCTACTTCGCGGACGGCGCGGTCAACATGTATCAGATGAGGCAGTGGTACCGCCCGCTCAGCGAGCTGGCGAAGCGCTGGCCCGTGGTCGTGCTGTCGCGCTCCGCCACCGGAGCCGACAAACTGCTCGACGAGGACGGTCCGCCTGTCGCGTTCGTTCCGACCGTGCGCGACCTCGAACGGTTCATCACCGCGCAGGACATCCGGATCGTGCTCTACGTGAACCAGAACACCCGCAATTTCCAGATGTTCCGCTACGGGCGGCGCTGGCATGTGTTCATCAACCACGGCGAGTCCGACAAGATGTACATGACCACGAACCAGTACAAGGCGTACGACTACGCCTTCGTCGCAGGTCAGGCCGCGCGTGATCGTCTGTCCCGCACTCTCTGGGACTGGGACATCGACCACCGTACGATCGAGATCGGTCGGCCACAGGCGGATCATTACTCCGGCACATTGCCCTATACGCCGGACGCGCGGACCGTGGTGCTGTATGCGCCGACCTGGGAGGGCGACCGCCCGAGCGCCCACTACGGCTCGATCGCGACGCACGGCGAGTCGTTGGTGACGGCGTTGCTCGCCTCGGGCACCCACCGTGTGATCTATCGCCCGCATCCGCGAAGCGGCGTGGTCGACGATGCGTACGGCGCAGCGCATCGACGGATCATCGCCGACATCGCCGCGGCGAATACCGCCGATCCGACGGCGCAGCACGTGTACGACGACGGTGCGGAGCTCGGGTGGCAGCTCGCTGCGGCCGATGTCGCGATCGTCGACATCTCGGCCATGGTCTACGACCGTCTGGCCGTCGGGAAGCCGTTGATGATCACGCGTCCCGCCGATGAGCGCGCATCGATCGACACCAACGGATATCTCTCGGACTGCGAGTGGCTGAGCGCCGACGCCGCGTCCGACATCGTGGCGGAGGTCGAGCGCGTCCGCGCCGACGAGGTGGCCATCGCCCGGCTCCGCATGTGGGTGCAGCACTATTTCGGCGATACGACACCCGGCGTCGCCACCGCGAAGTTCCACGCCGCGATCGAGCAGCTCATGCAGAAGTGGGATCACTGGCAGGCGCACGAGATCGGCTCTGTGCGCACTGACGAGGACGACGACGACGAAGAGGCCGACGAGGAAGAGGTCTGACGGTGGAGCTTCCCGTCTCTCGTTCGGTCGCCTCCCGTCTTGACGTGCTCTCCGAAGCCGGCTCGACGAATGCCGTCCTTCGCGAGCGGTCTGTCGACGCGCGGGCCTGGCCGCACCTCTCCGTGCTGCTCACCGACAATCAGACGGCGGGCCGCGGACGACTCGATCGAACATGGACGGCGCCGGCCGGGGCCTCCCTTGCCGTTTCGGTGCTGCTGCGGCGGCTCCCGTCCGCTGTCGATGCCCGAGGATGGATCCCCCTCGCCGCCGGTGTCGCGATGGCCGATGCCATCGCCGAGCAGCTTCCCGGGCATGAGGTGGCGGTCAAATGGCCGAACGATGTGCTCGTCGACGGTCACAAGATCTGCGGCATCCTCGCTGAGGCCACGCACGACGCGGTGATCGTCGGCAGCGGCGTGAACACGGCGATGACGGCATCCGACCTGCCTGTGTCCACCGCGACGTCCTTCGCGGTCCTGGGCGCGGAGGTCGATGCCGACCGCCTGCTCTCGGCGTATCTGGGAGAGCTCGATACCCTGGTCGCCACGCTCGCCGCGGCGGGAGACGCGGTGTCGAGCGGACTGCATGCGGCGGCAGGCGACCGCTGCGCGACGATCGGCCTCGAGGTGCGAGTGTCGCTTCCCGGGGACCGAGTCCTCGTCGGGACGGCCACGGCGCTGGATCCCGACGGGCGGCTTCTCGTGCGCCACGACGGCATCGACACCGCCGTGTCGGCGGGCGACGTGGTGCACGTCCGACCCGCGTGACTCTGACACGCCCGGGCGCGCAGACGCCGATGTCTGCAGTTGCGGGCACAATGGAGGAGTGACCCAGCCCGTGACTCTCGGCGGAAGGCCGACGATGCCACCGCCAGGCGTGCCCACCGAAGAACTGCTCATCGCGCGGTTCCGAGCCCACGCGCGACGGCTGTTCTGGTCGGCGCTGGTTCTGATCGCGGTGTTCGGCGCCACCGCATATTTCTACGACAATCTGCCGTCGCCGTTCGAGAACTGGATGCTGCTCGCTTCGGCGGGCGCGCTCGTGCTGCTCGTCGTGGTCGTGCCCTATGTCATCTGGTATTCGCGATCGGTGACGGTCACCACGCGGCGGGTCATCGTCAACCACGGCATCGGCGCGCGCAACCGGCAGGAGATGTCGCATGCCCGCGGCTACACGATCGGTGTGCGACGCGGTGTGCTCCAGCGCATGTGGGGTGTCGGGACGATCACGCTCGCGAACGGCGTCGACGCGCCTCTGCGGCTCGCGAACGTGCCCAATGTCACGCTCGTGCACGAGACCCTGGCCGATCAGATCGAAGTGAGTCAGATCCTCGCTCACCGCGACGCGCAGTCGGGCCCGGACGGATACTCCGGATCCTGAGCGCGGACAGACGCCTCGGCGATCAGCGTGAGACGTGTGATCCGTGCTCGCGCCGATGCGCGAGAATGGTCAGGACGAATGGAGGCGGCACATGGCGCTGCGCGTTGGCGTGATCGGTGGAGGCCAGCTGGCCAGGATGATGATCGCACCGGCGGTCGAGCTCGGACTCGACCTGCGGGTGCTCGCTGAAGACGAGGGCATGTCGGCGCAGCTCGCCGCGACCGCGGTCGGCGACTACCACGACCTCGAGGTGGTGCGCGCGTTCGTGAAGGACGTCGACGTCGTCACCTTCGATCACGAGCACGTCCCACAGGAGATCTTGAAAGCCCTGGTCGCCGACGGTGTCGCCGTGCACCCGGGCCCTGATGCACTGCAGTTCGCTCAGGACAAGCTCGCCATGCGTGCTCGCCTCGCCGACCTCGGCGTGCCGCAGCCTGAATGGGCGCCGGTGCGCAACGCTCCGGAGTTGCAGGCCTTCCTCGACGAGCACGAGGGTCAGGGCGTCGTCAAGACCCCGCGTGGCGGGTATGACGGCAAGGGCGTCCGCGTCGTCCGCGCCGCTGCAGAGGCCCAGGACTGGTTCGACGGTCTCGCCGACGGCGAAGCGCTGCTGGTCGAGGAGCTCGTCGGCTTCGTGCGGGAGCTCGCGCAGCAGGTGGCGCGGCGTCCCAGTGGTCAGATCGTCGCCTACCCGGTCGTCGAGACCGTGCAGCGTGACGGTGTGTGCGCCGAGGTCATCGCACCCGCGCCGCAGGCCGGCGAGCGTCTGGTCCAGGTGGCCGGCGAGATCGGCCGCTCGATCGCCGAGGGGCTCGGAGTCACGGGCATGCTCGCTGTCGAGCTGTTCGAGACCGACGACGAGCGGATCCTCGTGAACGAACTGGCGATGCGTCCTCACAACAGCGGCCACTGGAGCCAGGACGGTGCCGTGACCGGACAGTTCGAGCAGCACCTGCGCGCCGTTGCGGATCTGCCACTCGGAGACACGACCGGGCGTGCTGCGTGGTCGGTCATGGTGAACATCCTCGGAGGTCCGAAAGAGGGGTCGCTCGGCGACCGCTTCGCCGGTGCGATGAGGGAGCACCCGACCGCCAAGATCCACACCTACGGCAAGGCTCCGCGCCCTGGTCGCAAGGTCGGCCACGTGAACGTGACCGGTGATGATCTCGATGACGCCGTGTACGTCGCGAGAGCTGCAGCGGCTCACTTCGACTGAGGCTGTTCCAGAGGTGTGCCGTTCGGGGTTTCTCCCAGCAGTAGACCGTAGCCTGAGTGGGTGACTGAGCCATTGCACTCCTCCGCAGCGCCCCTCGTCGGTGTCGTCATGGGTTCCGACTCCGACTGGCGCGTGATGAGCGATGCCTCTCAGTCGCTGACAGACTTCGGGATCCCGCACGAGGTGGAGGTCGTCTCGGCGCACCGCACGCCCGACAAGCTGATGAAGTACGCGCGGGAGGCGCGTGACCGTGGCATCCGGGTGATCATCGCCGGCGCCGGTGGCGCCGCGCATCTTCCGGGCATGCTCGCGTCGATGACGGCGCTGCCGGTCATCGGCGTCCCGGTGCCGCTGGCCTATCTCGACGGTATGGACTCGCTCCTGTCGATCGTCCAGATGCCCGCCGGGATCCCGGTGGCCACCGTGTCGATCGGGGGAGCGCGCAACGCCGGCATCCTCGCCGCGCGGATCCTGGGAACATCCGACGGCGACCTCGCCGACCGCGTCGAAGCCTATGCACTCGACCTCGAAGCTCAGGTCGAGGAGAAGAACGAACGGTTGAAGGGGTCGCTGTGACCCTTGCCCCGCCGCGCGGGTCGGCGCGACCGCTGATCGAGACGCGCCCTCTGCGGAATCCGGATCCGGCCGATGCCGGGACGATGACGAAGCGCGGCTGGTGGCTGGTGCTGATGAACGTGCTCGTTCCGGGGTCGGCCCAGGTGCTCGCGGGCAACCGCAGGCTCGGGCGCTTCGGTCTGGGGGCGACGCTTCTCGCGTGGTTCCTGGTGATCGTCGGCGCAGGCCTCGCTCTGTTCGCGCGCCCGGTGCTGCTGTGGCTCACCGTCGGCGGCGGCTGGTTCTCGGCCGTGATCCTCACGCTGGTGCAGGTGCTGTTGATCGCCTACATCGTGCTGTGGCTCGTTCTCACCTTCGACGTGCTCCGGCTCGTGCGGATCGTCAGGATCCCCGCGCCGTCGAAGTTCGCCATTCCGCTCGTCGCGCTGCTGCTGCTCGGTCTCGTCGGCACGGGCATGGGCTACGCGGCGTCGTACGTCGGCACCGCCCGCGGCACCATCAGCACGATCTTCGGGCAGAGCGGGCCCAGCCTGCCGCCGAGCGAGGGGTACTACAACATCCTCCTGCTCGGTGCCGACAGCGGCGACGGCCGCGACTCCATGCGCTTCGACAGCATCTCGGTCGTCTCGGTGAACGCGACGACCGGCGCCGTCACCATCACCGGCATTCCGCGCGAGCTCCCGAACGCGCCGTTCAGCGAGGGCAGCCCGATGCAGGCGCTGTATCCGAACGGGTTCGAGGGGCACGGCTCGAGCTCCTGCGGGTGGAACGGCTGGATGAACCACGTGCGCAACGCCGCGGAGATCTGCCGCGAGGACAACGGTCAAGGGCTCTACCCCGACGCCGCTGCACACGGATCCGACCCGGGCATCGAGGCCACGAAGGATGCCGCAGAGGGCGTTCTCGGCATCGAGATCCCGTATTACGTCTTCGTGGACATGCACGGCTTCGCGGCCCTCGTCGATGCACTCGGCGGTGTGGACATCAACGTCACCGAGCGACTGCCGATGGGCGGCCCGCCCGAGGGCACGGATCCGTATGACGTCGATGCCTGGGCGATCGGCTGGATCGAGGTCGGCCAGCAGCACATGAACGGTGACACCGCGCAGTGGTACGCGCGATCGCGGTACACGACGAGCGACTGGGACCGCATGAAGCGCCAGCGCGAGCTGCAGGAGGCGATCCTCGCGCAGTTCACGCCGCAGACCGTGCTCACCCGCTTCAACGAAGTGGCTGCCGCCGGAACCGCACTCATCAGCACCGACCTGCCTCAGGACAAGCTGCCGGAGTTCTTCGATCTGATGACGAAGGCCAAGGAACAGACGATCACGACGATCGAGCTCACCCCCGAGAACGGCGTGGATGAGCACACACCTGATTACGCGTACATCCACGACCTGATGCAGCAGACACTGCACCCGCCGACGGAGACGCCGACCCCGACGCCCTGACGGGTGCGACCGCTTCACCCAGAGGGCGCGAATAAGCCCACGACCGCCACCTGAGAGTGAGAGTGACGGTCGTGGGCCTCCGGTACGAGACCGGATTCACCAGACGACGGTGATCGGAGGGGGAGGGATCACCGTCGTCCAGTCGATCCCCGCACGAAGCGAGGATCTGACCTAGGCGCGCTTGCGGCGCACGACTCCTGTCGCGACGAGGGCTCCACCAGCCACGAGGGCTGCGGCTCCGCCGCCGAGGACCCACGGCGACACACTGCCGCCGGTGAGGGCGAGCTCGAGTCCGCCGCCCGTGAGCGGAAGCTCGGTACCTGCGCTCGCGACACCAGGGTCATGATCGCAGCTCGAGGCATTGTCGTGTCCCCCCGAGACCGTGATGGTCGCGGTGTATGAACGCGAACCGGTGAAGGCGAGCGAGTACGAACCGTTGCCGTCGGACGGCGGGCGGAAGGTGACGAGGAGGCTGCCGTCGGCAGCCGCCGTGTTTCCGGACACCGCGGAGTCGCCGGCGTTGAGCCCCGAGACGGACACTCCGACGTTCTCGGACGGCAGGAAGTATCCTGCGCCGAACGCGACGGTCGATACGTCGCAGATGTCGATGATCGGATCATCGACGCCCACGCGCGGTGTGCCCGAGTACGAGTCGGATTCGGCCGGAATGACCGGCGCGGCAGAGGCGACAGCAGGTGCCATGAGCACGAGTGCGCCAGCGGTAAGGCTGATTGCAGCCAGTTTCTTCAGCATGATTCTCCCCAGAATTTCATGCGGAATCGCCCTCGGATACACCCCTGCATCCGACTGCGTGAGTTCTTCCTGTCCCCACGACAGAATTGCAGAACTCAGATATTCCCCAGTGAGAATGACCCTACATCATCGGATCGGGAAAGTCACGATGCGCAACGCAGTTGTTCCCGAGACGTTTCCGGCGTCCGGATCATCGGCGTGTGATCGACGACCGTGAGCCGTTCGCCCGCGCCCGTTCCCCGGAACTCGACCGTGATCGTCGAGGTCTCACCCGGCGCCAGCAGCACCTCGTGCTGCACGGCCGAGCGCGAGCCGAGGAGCGCCGTCTGCACGCTCTCCTCCGCCCCGTCGCGATCGATGTGCGAGGAGGTGGCGCCCTCGGGCCCGTACACGGTGATCAGCGTGCGGGTCGAGCCGGCCGGCACGCCGTAGAAGCCGTCGGCCGTGACGTACGGCGGCAGCGACGTGGCGGCGTCTGCCGGGGCATCGTTCGTCCACGTCACCGTCACCTGAGTGGTCGGCTGGCCGTCGCACGTGCCGACCGAGGTCGAGATGGCGGCCTCTGTGTAATAGTCCATCTTGCCGCCGGTGGTGTCGTTGAACAGCACACCCACGTGGGTCTCGGTGTCGTCGGTAGGAATCGCGCCGCCGAGGGAAGATCCTGACAGAAGCTCCTCTTCATCTTCGTGCGCGCTCCAGATTCGGATGCGGCCCTGGTCCGCCGACGTCGCCAGTGCGGAGACCAGGTCCTTCGGGTCGGCAGTCGACAGAGCGGCGGACAGCAGCGCAGCCGCCGCCTGCGAGAAGATCTCGTCCTGCGCCCTCGGATCGGGGACCGCGGCGTAGATCTCCGAGAGGAGCAGGCTCACGACCGTCTCCTTCGTGACGCTGAACGGACCGAAGGTCAGCGGCCCCGTGGCCTCGAGCAGGTTCTCCGTCATGACCGCGTCCACCGCGATGACACCGTCGACGGGCTGCCCGAAGCGATCCTGCCAGCGGGTGGCGATCGCGGGGCCGGCCTCGGTGAAGTCCGGGATGCTGGTCAGATTCTGCATGTAGCGGCCGGGTCGGTCCTCGAACAGCGCCACGGTCGATTCGCTGAGCGGGATCGGGGCGTCCAGCGCGGGGAAGTCCGGGACGGAGGCCTGCTGGACCAGCGTGATGCGGCCGTTCTCTGCATGGAGCAGAGCGATCGCGCCGATGATTCCGCCGGATGAACGCAGTTCCGCGTTGTTCTGCATCGCCAGCACGTAGTTCCGTGGGCCCTCCGCGCCGAGCATGGTGGGCAGCAGAGCTGCGGCGCCGTGCAGCGAACCCACGACGGTCGCGGCCTGCGTGACGGTGGATCGCATCTCGCGGACGGCATCCGCGAGCGGGGGGAGCGTCGCGTCCGCATCGATGCCGAGGGCGCGGTCCTCTGCGGAGCTCAGCGTGGCGCTGGCATCGGCGAGCGAGGGCTCGATCTGCGCGAAGGGTGCGAGGTCGATCACGCCGCCCGACAGCCCCAGGCTCGCGAGGTCGAGTTCCCCTGCGGCCTCGAGCACGGGCACGAGCGCATCGGCGGCGACATCGTCGGCGATTTCGGCGACGTCGCTCACGGCCGTGAAGTTCGGTCCCAGCCATGGAACGAACCCGAAGCCCTGCCAGATCGGATCGGATGTCAGCTCGTGGGCGGACTTCGCGTGATGCGCGATGCGGGCCGAGAGCGAGGCGGCCTTGTCGAGGTCTCCCTGGCCGATCGCCTCCTTGAGCTTGGACGACGACGTCGCGACCTGCTGCAGATCGTTCACGGCGCCGATGCCACGGATCGTCACCCACCCGATCGCGAGCACGAGCAACGTCACGATCACGCCGATGGTCCACCGCAACCACCGACGACGTACAGGCAGGCGTCCGTCACTCACCCCTGCATTCAAGCACGAAGCGGCATATCAGCGGTGGCGACGCCGAATCGGGTCTCGTACGGTCATGCTCCCGGGTTCTTCAGCCTCTGACGACTACTGTTGTCGCATGGGTGCTCGGCTGCGTGTTGTTCTGGATCAACTGACGCATGTGGTAGATCCGGATCACGCATCGGCGGCGTCGGATCTCGCGACGGCGCTCGTGTCGACGGCCCCGTCCGGCTGCGCTGTGGAGGCGATCGTTCCCGCAGGCTCCGAAGTGCGCATCCCCGGCCTCGCCGATGTGCGCAGACTCTCTCTCGCGAGGCGGGAGCTCGCGGCATCCTGGCAGCTCGGGATCGCTCCGGGCGTCGGTGGCGGCCTCATCCACTCGGCCACGCTCATGGCACCTCTGGTGCGCCACGATCGAGTGCACGACCATGACCAGACGACGGTCACCCTGTGGGATCTGCACGCGTGGGAGTCGCCCGAGGCGCTGCCCAAGGCCGCGGTCGCCTGGCAGCGCGCGATGGTGAAACGCGCGGTCAAGCACGCCGATGCGGTCGTCGTGCCCTCGCACGCCGTGGGGGAGCGGCTCGCCGAGATCGTGAAGCTCAAGGGGCGCATCCGGGTCATCTCGGGCGCCGCTCCCTCGGGTTTCGTCGTCCCGCTCGATGCCGTCGCGCGACGCGCCTCCCTGTCGCTGCCTTCCGGCTACGTGGTGCTGACCGGTGCCGCGGAGTCGCTGGATGCCGGATTCCGCGCCGCGGTCGCATCCGGCAAGGACGCGGTCGTCCTCGATTCGCCGGAGGGAGCCGAGCCGCGGTTCGCAGAGATCGCAGCAGCCGCCGGGCTGCCCGAATCACGTGCGCACGTGCGCGGGTCGCTGTCTGCGGATGACCGGGCTGCGGTCTTCGCGGGTGCCTCGGCGCTGGTGGCGACGAGCGCGCTCACCGCGTGGCCGTGGAGGGTCCTCGAGGCGATGACCCTCGGTGTGCCGGTGGTCGCCGTCGAGAGCGGAGTGCACCGTGACGTGATCGCGGACGGCGGGGTGATCGTCGATCCCTCGGACGTCCCCGCTGCGGTCGAGGGTGCCCTCGGCGCGGACAGCAGGCATCTCAGTGTGCTGGGTGCGGATCGGTCGCGATCGTTCTCGTGGCTCGGCGCCGCCGAGCGTGTATGGGGCCTGCACGCGGACTTGTAATGGGCTGAATGCGAGCTGTGTCTTCTCGGACACGCCGACACGCCCATAGCCAAAATCAAGTAACAGTGGCATCATCGCGCAACTTCCGTCACACTGGTCACATGTCTCGACGTGCCCCACGCTCTCGAAACACCCTGAGGATGCCCCGGGTCCTCGCCACGTTCGTCGCAGTCATTGCGCTCGTGGTCGGTGTGTTTGTCCCTGTCGCCTCCGTCTCGGCTGCGCCGAACGCGACCATCAGTGCGGCTCAGGGCCGGGACATCAAGACGACATTGGCAGGCTTCAATCCCGGCAACATCATCAGCGACGCGGTGTTCACCAACCGGAACACCATGACCGAGGCCCAGATCCAGGCCTTCTTCAACAGCAAGGTCTCGCGGTGCCAGGGCGGATCGGACAGGTACGGTCCGATCATCTGCCTCAAGGACTTCACCATCACCTCGGTGAACCGGCCGGCCGACAGGTACTGCCAGGGCTACTCGGGTGCCCCCAACGAGTCGGCGGCGCGAATCATCGCCCGCGTCGCGCAGTCCTGCGGTATCAATCCTCAGGTGCTGATCGTCATGCTCCAGAAGGAGCAGGGCCTGGTCACTCACACCTGGCCGAGCATGAACCGCTACAACGCCGCACTCGGGCAGGGGTGCCCCGACGGCGGCGTGGCCTGCGATCCGAACTACGTCGGCTTCTTCCATCAGATCTACGGCGCTGCTCGTCAGATGCAGATCTACATGGAGGGGCGCTACTTCACGTATTACGCGCCCGGTAAGACCTGGAACATCCTCTACAACCCGAATCGGAACTGCGGCAGCGCGCCCGTCTACGTGGCGAACATGGCCACCTCGGCTCTCTACTACTACACGCCGTATCAGCCCAACGCGGCTGCGATGCGCTCCGGGTACGGCGAGGGCGACGCCTGCTCCGCGTACGGCAACCGGAATTTCTATAACTACTTCACGGACTGGTTCGGGTCCACTCAGGCCACGGCGGCCATGGTGTTGAAGGATTCGAGCACCGGCGCGACGTTCCTCGTCACCGAGGGAAAGAAGTACAGCTTCCCCACGGGCGAGCGTGCGGCGCAGTTCACCTGGGTCGCACCGGTGCACGTCGTTTCGACTGCTCAGCTTGCGGCGTATCAGGATGCGGGGCCGGCGCCCAGGGCGGTCCGCACAGATGCCGGGCACGTGTACCTCCTCGACAGCGGCCGCCGTATCTGGGTACCGTCGTGCGCGCGTGCGGCTGACTACGGGTGGAACTGCATGGCGCTCCCGCTCGTCGGGCAAGGACAGGTCACGATCTACGGAGAAGGTGGCGTGCTGGAGCCGTCGATTGCCGCTCTGGGAACATCGTGGTTGCTCCAAGGAGCGATCCGACGGGAGACTCCCGACCGGTCCCTGCTTCTGCAGTACGGGATCACGAGCGGGGCGACTGTGCTGTCCGACGCGATGACGAGCGAGTACGCGGTCGGCGACCCCGTGCTGGGAGCCGGCGTCTTCGCGGACGGCTCTGGGGCGATGCGCACCCTTCTGCAGAACGGCCTCGTCTACGACATCTCTACCCAGGGGCAGGTACCGGCCGTCACCGCGGCGGCCAAGCGAGTCACCAAAGAGACGTGGGCCCGACTGAAGAGCTCCGGGAGCCTGCCTCTCACCGTCAACGCGGGAGGACGCTCATATGTGCTGACAGTCGACGGATGGCTCCAGGTCGACGCCTACGGTTCGCTCATCCCCTTCACGAGCGTCACCGCGACCTCGTTGGCGGGCATGCCCTCCGCAGGAGCGGTCCTGGGGCCGCACTTCGTCCGCGCGCAGTCCGGTGTCCAGGTTTTCCTGGTCTCCGGCGGAACCATCCAGACCGCGACTCCCGAGCAGCAGCGATCGATCTCGGCTGCCTTCGGAGTGTCTCCGACGGTGCGCGTCGTGGCCGACGGCGTGCTCGGTGACCGGGTCGCACCTGCGCAGCGCATGGTCCGCACAGCGGACGGCACGGCGTACCTGCTCGACGGTACGAGCCGCTACAGGTTCCGTGACTGCGCGCAGGTAACGGACTGGGGTTCCGCGTGCGGTCAGCTGGCCACGACGACGGCATCGGACGTGTCGCAGTACACCGACCGCGGTCTGCTGGAGCGGCTGGTGCGTCAGAGCGATGGCACGACGTGGCTGATCCAGTCCGGAACGCGACGTGAAGTCGTGGACACGGGTGTGCTCGCCCCCTTCGGCATCGGGGGAGCGACGAGCCCGGTCTCCGCTGCGTTCCTGAAGACCTTGGCGGTCGGCGTGCCGGTCCTCGCGCCCGGCACGTACACCGATGCCGCCGGAGGTTACTTCCTGGTCAACCAAGCGGGCACATTCCGTGTGCCGTCGGGGGCCCAGGTCGCGATCGTGACGCAGAGTGCTCGCAAGCTCACTGCCGAGACCATCGCACTGATGCCCCCGCGGGCGGACCTGGGGACCCGTATCCTCAGTGACAGTCGTTCTCTGCTGCTGACCGATCAGGGGTGGCTACAGGTCGCGCCGGAACTGTACGGCGGCGCGAAAGCGTTCGCGGCAGCCGACGCCGGTTCGTGGACGGGGATCCCGCTCGCGTCCACAGAGACGCGACCGCATTTCGTCAAGGACCGGACGTCCACGCAGACGTTCCTGGTCTCGGGCGGAATGCTGCAGCCGGTGGATGGCGACAGTGCGCGGACATGGCTCGCAGCCTACTTCGGCCTCTCCTCGCGTCTGTGGTCGGTCGCGGACGGAACCCTTCGCGGCGTAACGCTCGCGCCGGGGCTCGTTTTCAAGACGACGGATTCTCGGATCATGATCACGGATGGCGCGACGTCCTATCAGCTCAGCGACTGCGCCGTCGTGGCGGCGTTCGGCAAGGACTGCGCGGCGCTTCAGACTGTGAGACTCGACGCACTGGGTTTGAAGGAAGGTGGAATCCTGGGCGCGCTGCTTCGTGGGCCGGGGGGCGATGTCTGGCTCATCCAGTCGGCCAAGAGGCGAGAAGTTCCTGATCCCTCCATCCTCGCGGCGTATGGCATCGGTACGACGTCGACGGCCGTGTCGTCAGAGCTGCTGAAGACCGTTCCGCTCGGCAGCCCGGTGATCGGAGCGGGTGTCTACCGCAGCACGTCCGGCGCGATGAAGCTTCTGGTGGGAGCAGAGGCGATCGAAATCTCTGCGGCAGCGCAGGTCGATGCCATCAAGACGTATGCGAAGCCGATGACGGAGGAATCGTTCGCGCTCTTCAAGACCACGGGGACGCTGCCGGTGCGTGCCGTCAACGAAGGCGTCAGTTACGTGCTTTCCGTTCAGGGATGGGCGAAGGTCGATCCGTCGAACTACGGGGGACTGACGTTCTCTCCCGTCTCGCTCGACGCCATCAGGGTGCTGTCCATGGCACCCGTGGCCACGGGTGCCCGGTTCGTTCGTGAGGCGAGCAGCACACAGGTGTACCTCGCGTCCGGGGGACTCACGCCAATGACCGCGGAACAGCAGGCGTGGGCGACCGCGACCTACGGCGTCCCCGCGACCGTCGTCGTGGTCGCGGACGGAGCGCTCCGCTGAGCTGACCGGACACGAGAAGAGCCTTGCCGATCGGCAAGGCTCTTCTCGTTCATCCGAGGTCGGATGAGGTGTGCGAGGTCAGTTGAATCGCATCGGCGCGACGTCGCGCAGACGCGGGTGCTGCTCGTCCTTCGCAGACAGCTCGGCCTGATCGAGCGGCACGGGCCAATCGATCCCGACGGTCTCATCCGCGAGATTCAGGAACGTGTACTCGGCCTCGGGAGACCAGTGCTCGTTGACGAGGTACGAGTATGCCGTGGCGTCCTCGAGCGTCTGGAAGGCGTTGCCCACGCCCTTCGGGACGAAGATCGCGACCGCGGGCGTGATCACCGTGGAGTAGACCGTGCCGAATCCCGCACCTTCACGAAGATCGACCCACGCCCCGAACACGCTGCCTGTGGCGACGGAGATGAACTTGTCCCACGGCTCCGCGTGGATGCCGCGTGTCGTCCCCCGGCTCTTGTTGAACGAGACGTTGTTCTGCACGGGGCCGAGATCAGGCAGACCGAGGTCGACCATCTTCTGGCGCTGCCAGTTCTCCTTGAACCATCCGCGGTTGTCGCCGTGGACGGGGATGTCCCAGCGCTGGAGGCCGTCGATCGACGTCGCGTGTCGCGCGAGCGGGAGACCGAAACGAAGTTCTTCGCTCACTGACCGGCCTCCGCGTACTTCGCTTCGGTGGCAGCCTTCTGAGGTCGCCACCAGGCCTCGTTGTCGCGGTACCACTCGACCGTGTCCACGATTCCGGTCGAGAAGTCCGAGAAGCGCGGGGTCCAGTCCAGCTCATCGCGGAGCTTCGACCAGTCGATCGCGTAGCGGCGGTCGTGACCGGGGCGGTCCGCGACGAGGTCATAGTCGTCGGACGGTCGTCCCATGGCAGCGAGGATCAGCTCGATCACCTGACGATTGTTCTTCTCGCCGTCGGCGCCGATCAGGTAGGTGTCGCCGATGCGTCCGGCGTCCAGGATCCGCAGCACTGCCGAGGAGTGGTCGTCGGCGTGGATCCAGTCGCGGACGTTCAGGCCGTCGCCGTACAGGCGCGGACGCACACCGTCGATCAGGTTCGTGATCTGTCGGGGGATGAACTTCTCAACGTGCTGACGCGGGCCGTAGTTGTTCGAGCAGTTGCTGATCGTGGCGTTCACGCCGAACGAGCGCACCCATGCCCGGACGAGGAGGTCGGAGCCTGCCTTCGTGGACGAATACGGACTCGACGGGTTGTAGGGCGTGTCCTCGGTGAAGCGGGCGGGGTCGTCGAGTTCGAGGTCGCCGTACACCTCGTCGGTGGAGATGTGGTGGAACCGGATGCCCGTGCGGCGCGCGGCCTCGAGGAGCGTGAACGTCCCGATGAGGTTGGTCTCGACGAACGGCGCCGGGCCGGTCAGTGAGTTGTCGTTGTGGGATTCTGCCGCATAGTGCACGACCGCATCGTGGTCGGCGAACAGGTCGCCGACCAGGTCCGCGTCGCAGATGTCCCCCTCGACGAGGGTGAAGCGATCCTCGGGCAGGCCGCTCAACGAGGCCCGATCGCCGGCGTAGGTCAGCTTGTCGAGCACCGTCACGGTGTCGTCGGTGTTGTCAAGAACGTAGTGGACGAAGTTGGAGCCGATGAACCCGGCGCCTCCGGTAACCAAGAGCTTTCGCATCCGCCAATACTACTGGTCGTCGCCGTGACAGATTTGGCAGGAGATGGCGACATGGCGGACACTAGACAGCATGCGTGGCATTATTCTCGCCGGAGGCACAGGCTCCCGGCTGCACCCGATCACTCTCGGCGTCTCCAAGCAGCTGGTCCCGGTGTACGACAAGCCGATGATCTACTACCCGCTGACCACGCTCATGCTGGCGGGGATCCGCGACATCCTCATCATCACCACGCCGCACGACGCCGATCAGTTCCAGCGTCTCCTCGGCGACGGGTCGAGGTTCGGCGTGTCGATCACCTACGTGCAGCAGCACTCTCCCGACGGGCTCGCGCAGGCATTCACGCTCGGCGCGGATCACATCGGAAACGACACGGCCGCGCTCGTGCTCGGAGACAACATCTTCTACGGGCAGGGGATGGGCTCGCACCTGCGCGAGTACACGAACCTCAGTGGAGCGGCGGTCTTCGGCTACTGGGTGGCCGACCCCACCGCGTACGGCGTCGTCGAGTTCGATGCTCAGGGGCGTGCACTGTCCATCGAGGAGAAGCCGACAGTGCCGAAGAGCAACTACGCGATTCCCGGGCTCTACTTCTACGACAACGATGTCGTCGAGATCGCGAAGGATCTGAAGCCCTCCGCCCGTGGCGAGCTCGAGATCACGGACCTGAACCGCGTCTACCTGGATCGCGGCGATCTGAAGGTTCAGATCCTCCCGCGCGGAACCGCCTGGCTCGACACCGGGACCTTCGATTCGCTCAGCGAGGCCACGGAGTTCATCCGCACCGTGCAGAAGCGTCAGGGGCTCTCCATCGGCTGCCCCGAAGAGGTGGCGTGGCGAATGGGGTTCCTCACCGACGACGAGCTGCGCGAGCGGGCCGAACCGCTGGTGAAGAGCGGCTATGGCAAGTACCTGCTCGAGGTCCTCGAGCACGGCGCGATCCGCTGATCGGACGTCGCGGGTGGCGCGCGCCGATCAGCGGATGCTGGGGCCGTGCTGCCGGCTTCAGGCTCGCGCCATCACCTCTCGGATGACGGTGGAGTCTCCCCACACCCCGGGGGAGTCGTAGGGGCGGTCGGGGAATGCGCCGTACTCGAGCGAGATCGGAAGCGCGTTCTCAGCGATGAAGCTCTCGACCTGGTCTGCGAGCGACCGCGGCTCTCCGCTGCTGCAGTTGAGCGTCCCCGTGACGTCCTCGGCATCCGTCAGCGCAGCGAGCTGGCGTCCGAGCTCCTCGACGCGGATGAAGTCGAACAGATTCTTGCCGCTCGTGAACGGGAAGACCGTCTTGCCCGCGTCGACCGCTTCGAGGAGCTTGCGGAAGATCGAGTTGCTGCGGCGATCGTCGCCGTAGATGTAGTAGGCCCGCGCCCACGCGAGGGACACGGTGTCGGGGAGCGCGAGGGGGAGTGCTCGCCGGAGTGCCTCTTTCGCGATTCCGTAGAGGGACTTCGGGTTCGTGGGGGTGTCGGCGGTGATCGCGCCTTCCCAGTACCCGACCTCGTGCATCGTGCCGAGGGCGACGATCCGTGTGACCCCGGCCGCGGCGGCCTCCGTCAGAAGCCGGTAGTGCGCCGAGAGCTGACCCATGTGCGCGGGTGAGTTGTGGACGAATCCGTCCTTCCAGGCGAGGTGGACGAGGCTCCGGGCATCGCCCCACGCGTCCACGTCGAAATCGTCTGCGAGGATGTCTGCCTCGAGGCGAATCGCGCGGGGATCGGTCTTCGACTGCGATCCGGGACGCACGACGGCGACGACCTCGTGGCCGCGGTCCGCCAACGCGGCCACGACGTGCGGGCCCAGGTACCCGCCGGCACCTGTGACGACCACTCGCGAGGGGGATTCCGTCATGTTCTCACCGTTTTCCTGTCCTCGTCCGCTGAGCTGCGGACGCTCCGATCGAGGCTACCGGATCGCATCGGGAGCGCCGCGGTCAGCAGGCCGGCAGGACGCCTACGGTAGAGTGGGCAAGTTGGTTTGACGAATGTGGAGCAAGGTGGATACGGAAGCTCGATACAGGCTGCTTGCTGCCACTCCCTTCTCCCGCGCAGACTCATCGGGTGTAGCCACGGATGCGCGTGGGGGAAAGCTGCGCGAGCTGTTCCATCGCAGGGAACTGCTCGGCCTGCTCGTCCGCCGCGATCTCCAGGCGCGCTATCGCGACAGCGTTCTCGGCTTTCTGTGGACGGTCATCCGGCCGATCATCGTCTTCCTCATGTACTTCATCGTTCTCGGGAAGTTCCTCCGCGCTGCCGAAGGGATTCCCGACTTCGCGGTGTACCTGTTCTCCGGACTCACGCTCTACAGCTTCTTCAGTGAGATGGTCGTCGGCTCGGCCAGCTCGATCATCGCCAACTCCGGGTTGGTGAAGAAGATCTATCTCCCGAGGGAGATCTTCCCGCTGGCCAGCGTCGGCGGCGCCGGGGTGATGTTCCTCATCCAGTGCGGTGTGCTGCTCGCCGCCGCGTTCGTGTTCGGCGCGCTCCCGGACGATCTGCTGCAGATGCTCTGGTTCTTCCCCTCGGTCGCTCTGATCCTGGTGTACGGCCTCGCGCTCGGGATCTTCCTCGCGGCCGTCAACGTGTACCTGCGTGACGTCCAGTACCTTCTCGAGCTGCTCGTCATGCTCGCGATGTGGGCATCGCCCATCGTGTATTCGTGGCACATGGCGGCCGATGCGTTCAAGAGCTTCGATCTGCCGTCGTGGGTGCTCGAGGTGTATCTGAACAGCCCGATCACGCTCGGAGTCTTCGGATTTCATCGTGCGTTCTGGGGAAGCGGCACCGAGGCCGACTATCCACCCGAACTCGGGCTGCGCATCCTCATCGCGTTCCTCATCGGTCTTGTACTCGTCTTCTTCGCCCACCGCGTCTTCAAGCGGCTGCAGGGCAACTTCGCTCAGGAGCTGTGATGGTCGTATCCGCAGAACCCGGTCCCGTCGTTGTCCGCGTGGAGAACGTCTCCAAGTCCTTCCAGATCCGCAAGGACAACACGCTGAAAGACCGTGTCTTCCACCTCGGAAAGCTCGGACGCGAGCACCGCGAGCGCTTCACCGCGGTCGACGACGTGACTCTTGACATCCAGGCGGGGACGACCGTCGGGCTGCTGGGAGCGAACGGCTCGGGCAAGAGCACGCTGCTCAAGCTCATCGGCGGCATCCTCGCGCCCACGAGCGGGGCGATCTTCGCGCGCGGTCGGATGGCCGCGCTTCTGGAGCTCGGTGCCGGCTTCCACCCCGACCTCAGCGGACGTGAGAACGTCTACCTGAATGCGGCCATCCTCGGACTGAGCAAAGAAGAGGTCGACAAGCAGTTCGATGCGATCCACGAATTCAGCGGTATCGGGGAGTTCATCGACTCCCAGGTGAAGTTCTACTCCTCGGGGATGTTCGTCCGACTCGCGTTCGCCGTCGCCGTGCACACCGATCCCGATGTGCTGCTCGTCGATGAGGTCTTGGCCGTGGGCGACGAAGCGTTCCAGCGCAAGTGCATGGAGCGTATCGCGCAGTTCCGTGCCGAGGGGCGCACCATCGTTTTGGTCTCGCACTCTGCGTCGCAGGTGCAGGAGCTGTGCGACCGGGCCGTCGTCCTCAAAGACGGCGAGGTGGTGTTCGACGGCGACGTCAATGACGGCGTCGCAGTGTTGCGACAGGTGCTGGAAGGTCGTCGGCTCGGCGACGTGCACGATGAGGACTCAGGGCTTCCCATCGAGGTGACCGGCATAACTCTCTTCGACGCAGAGGGGGTCGAGACCGACTCGGTCCGAGTCGGCGATCCACTCGTGCTCCGCATCAACGTCAGAGCGAATCAGCCGATGGCGCGCTGGGCGACGGGATTCAGCATCGACACGACTCTCGGGCAGATGACGATCGCCTCGAACACCGAGCGCCTCGGCGTCACACTGCCGGCGATCCCCGCGGGCGACACGCACTTCGACTTCCGAATCGAACAGGTCTTCCTCGGCGCAGGGCAGTACTACATCAATGCCAACGTCTCTGAAGTGATCGACATCAACTCCGACGTCCTCATGCAGGGGAAGATGTTCTCAGTTCAGGACACGACTACGACTCTCGGTTCCGTCGCGGCCCGGATCACCGCTGCGGCCTGAGGTCAGTTGCGGCGCAGTACGCGCCCCAGTGCGCGGATCGGCGCAGTAGCCCGCCACGAGGTGCTGTGGTGGATGCGATCGATCTCGCCGAGCGCGTTCGCCCTATCGTTGTGCGTCGTGCCGAGTTCCTGTGCCATCTCCAAGATCTTCGCCTCGAGCGCCTCGATGTGGCGCAATCTGTTGGCATCCAACGACTGGTTGAGCGAGAGAGGGTAGTCCGCAGCGTGCCTCGGTGCCTGCACGAAGTCGAAGAGCGGGACGAGTGCGTGGTCCCAGGTTACCTCTCGCGCGAAGGCGCGGACATTGTCGCGGATCGCCTCGCTGTCGCGTTCGTACAGGATCTCTTCGAGCGCCTCTGCCAGTGCCCCGACCTCCTCCGCCGGAACCACCGCTCCCAGAACGTTGTCGCGGATGATGGGAGCGAATCCGTCTCCGTCGGTCGCGACGACGGGCAACCCGGCCCAGAGGTAGTCGAGAATCCTGGTCCGGAAGCTGAACGCCGTCTCGATGTGGTTGCTGTGAGTGCTGACCGCCACGTCGGCATCCAGCAGGTAGTTGATGCGGTCGTCGTAGTCGACCCAGTCCATATTGAAGAAGACATGCGAATCGGTGAGCCCAAGCTCGTCGGAGAGGCGCACCGTGGCTGCGGCCATCTGGGACTCATGGACATCAGGGTTCGGGTACTTCATCCCCAGGAAGTACAGCTTCACGTCCGCGTGACGCTTCGAGAGCACCTGCACCGCCTTGACGAGCGTGAGCGGATCGAACCAGTTGTAGACGCCGCCTCCCCAGATGATGACCTTGTCGTCGGCGCCGATGCCGTCGATCTCATCACGGATGCCGTGCCTCGTCTGCACCGCCTCGTCGTCGGAGACGCCGAACGGCACGACATCGATGAATGAGCGCAGGCTGTGATCGGCATCGTAGTTCTCGGGGGAGATGCGACCGAGGGCGCCGAGATGGCCCAGCCAGAAGTCGCGCTGCTTCTCGGAGGCGCAGATCACGTAGTCAGCCCGTCGAAGCTGCATAGTGAGCATGTCAATGCAATAGTCGACGAGGAACCGGCGCGATTCTTCGCCCTCATCTTTCCCCGACTCGAGTACCTCGAGGTGTAGCGGATCGTATGCATCCACGACGATGATCGCATCGGACTCGACGAGCCACGGATTGAGAGCGAAGACCTCACCCTGCCCGATGATGACGTCCGACCACGCGACATGCCCCCGAAGCTCATCAGCATCGGCGGTGAACACTCGGAAGGAATCGTGCGACAGCGACGCCTGCTTGATCGAGACCAGTCTGACGTCCGCGACGTGCGCGAGTCTCTTTGCGATCTCCCACGCCCTGATGGCGGGCCCGCCCATCTTCTTTCCGAGGGTGTCGGGCGTGACAATGAGCACTCGGTGCGCGTCAGCGGGCGTGCCGGTGCGAGGGGTATCTGTCATCGGTGCGTTCTCAGCTCGGGTCGTGATGTAGTCGGGTCACAGGCGAGAAGATCATCGCCGCGTCGCTCAATCGGCCAATCCTAACCCGAGTCCTCGCACGGGATCGAGAGCTCGCGGCAGGCGAGTCGTCGAGATCTCGGGCCGGTGCGTCCACAGGGGAGTGCGGTGTGCTGCGGCTATACTCGTCAGGATTGTCTACCCCCACCAAGGAGCCCCGTGAAGCGCATCGCTTTCTATCTTTTCTGGGAGAAGGACGGGGGAGTCGACGGCTACGTCCCCTACTGCCTGGAGAAGTTGCGCGAGCACGTCGAGCACATCGTGGTCGTCTCCAACGGCCCCCTCGACTCTGCCGGTCGTGCTGCGCTCGAGGAGGTCGCCGACGAGGTCTGGGAGCGCGAGAACGTCGGTTTCGACGTCTGGGGTTACAAAGAGGGGCTCGAGCGATTCGGTTTCGATCGACTCGCTGAGTACGACGAGCTGATCCTGCTCAACTACACGTTCTTCGGGCCGATGTACCCGTTCTCTGAGATGTTCGAGCGGTCGGACTCCTGGAAAGCCGACTTCTGGGGCATTACGGAGCATGGTGAAGTGCGTCCGCACCCGTTCGCCGCGAAGGGGGTGTTGCCCCGCCACATCCAGTCGCACTGGATCGCCGTGCGCAATGCGATGTTCACGTCTCCCGCCTTCCGCGAGTACTGGGCCAGCATGCCGATGATCACGAGCTACGAGCAGTCCGTGGACATGCACGAGGCCCGCTTCACCCAGCATTTCGAAGAGCGCGGCTTCTCCTCGGAGGTGCTCTTCCGCGGCGCCGACTACTCCAGCCTCAATCCGATCCTCGATGAAGTGGTGCAGCTCACCGCAGAGCGCTGCCCGATCCTCAAGCGACGCACCTTCTTCCACAGCCCGCTGTACTTCTCCGACTACGCCATCATCGGGCGCGACGTCATCGACGAGCTCGAGCGGACGTCCGACTACCCGCTGGAACTCGTGTGGCAGAACATTGCTCGGACATCCGAGCCGCGCGTGGCGGCGACGAACTTCTCCCTGTATCGCATCTACTCGGACGCGCTCGAGATAGATGAGGCGCAGCTCGAGCGTGCCCGAGGAATGCGCGCGCTGGTCGCGATCCACTGCTACTACGAGGACATGATCGACGAGCTCATGGGGTACGCCGAGCGGCTCCCCTGTGAGAGGCATGTCGTCGTCACCACCGACACCGAGCAGAAGAAGAGCTACATCAAGGCCGCGTTGGCGCGGAGAGGTGAATCCTCGTACGAGGTCCGCGTGACCGAGTCCAACGCGGGGCGCGACGTGTCGGCGTTCCTACTCGGTTGCGCCGATCTGCTGCGAGACGACAGCTTCGACATCGTGGTCAAACTGCATTCGAAGCGCTCGCCTCAGGATGGCGCCGTCGCAGGCGGATGGTTCAAGCGGCACCTGTTCGGCAACCTTCTGCATTCTGAGAACTACGCCGCGAACGTCGTGAACCTGTTCGCGGAGCGCCCGGAGATCGGCATGGTGATCCCTCCGATCATCCATATCGGGTTCCCGACTCTCGGCAAGTCCTGGTATCTCAACAAAGCACCGGCTGAGCGTCTGTGTCAGAAGCTCGGGATCACGACGCCGCTCGACGAATCCACGCCACTGTCGGCATACGGCTCGATGTTCATCGCCCGGCCGCGTGCGTTGCGCACACTGGTCGACGCAGGTCTGACGTGGGCAGACTTCGACGACGAGGCGTACGGCGACGGCTCCCTGGCGCATGTCCTCGAGCGGCTGTTCACCTACTCATCCCTCGGAGCGGGCATGCCTGTCTACACGGTGCAGAGCACGGAGCTCGCTTCGATCAATTACCCCTCACTGGAGTTCAAGCTCCAGAACTTCAGTCAGGGCCTCCCGGGGACAGTGATGCAGCAGCGCGCCTACCTCGATCGGCTCGAGCGCGGTCCGAGCATGCTCAGCGTCAGCAAGCGCGTCGTGCATACGCGGCTTCCGCGCCTCGCCCGGTTGCTCTATCCCGTCTATGACGCGAGCCGAAGAACCTACGTCCGGTGGCGCACGCGCCGTGGCGGACGGGGGAACGCAGCGTGAGCGATGTCCGTGGGCCGCTGACCGTCGCAGAGGCTTTCAACCCCCGAGCGAACTCTCTCGATTTCCTCCGCTGGCTACTGGCATTCCTCGTCATCTTCTCGCACTCCGGCCCCGTCGCCGGGTTCTACGGGGGCGAGGACCTCGGAATCCAGATCTCCGACGAGCAGTCCCTCGGCGGCGTCGCGGTCGCCGGCTTCTTCTTCTTCTCGGGCTTCCTCATCACGAAGTCCCGGATGGGACGCTCGACGATCTGGCGATACTTCTGGCGACGATGCCTCCGCATCTTCCCGGCGTTCTGGGCCGCACTCATCCTCACCGTGGCCGTCCTCGCGCCAATCGCCTGGCATCTCGAGAAGGGCACGTTCGACGGCTACTGGGGTGCCGTCGTCGAGTCTCCGAAGACGTACTTCGTCGACAACATGTTCCTCACTCTGGGACAGCGGAACATCGCTGGGCTCGGCGAGACCGTGCCATACTTCCTCAATCACGGGGTGCGGGACTGGAACGGATCCGCCTGGACCCTCTCGTACGAGTTCCTCTG
Source organism: Microbacterium sp. LWH13-1.2 (assembly GCF_038397735.1). NCBI lineage: Bacteria > Bacillati > Actinomycetota > Actinomycetes > Micrococcales > Microbacteriaceae > Microbacterium > Microbacterium sp. LWH13-1.2. The sequence goes on from NZ_CP151635.1 coordinate 885,552, forward strand.
CTATATCGTCGTAGGGCTTCTCGGCCTGTTCGGTGCGTTGGCATCCAAGCGATTCGCGACCGCGTTCGCCGTCGTCGTCATCGGCCTGAACGCGCTGCAGTGGCTGGGCGCGGGCAACATCGGCGGACTCAACCGCGTGCTCGCCGATCCGTTCATCCTCATGTTCTTCGCGCCGTTCGCATTCGGAATGATCTTCGCGCTCCACGGCGACAAGATCATCATCGACGACCGCATAGCGATAGGAATGCTGGGGCTCGGACTCTTCACCTATGCATTCGGTGGCTGGAATGTCGTGGGCCAGTTCGGCTTCCTCTACTTCCTCATGTGGGTGGGTGTGCGATTCCGCCTGACGAACTGGGCTCGATTCGGCGACTTCTCCTACGGCATCTACATCTATGCGTGGCCGCTGATGACGCTCGCGACGTACTTCGGGTTGCAGAAGTACGGTTGGTTCGCCTACCACCTGGTGATCGTGGTCGTCGTCCACATCGTCGCGATCGCATCGTGGCATCTGATCGAGAAGCCGGCGATGTCGCTCAAGGACTGGACACCCGGATGGCTGGCGGCCCTGATGCGTCGCGCCGCGCCGGTCACGACAGGGGTCAAGCGACGGATCGTCAATCCCGACTTCTCGTCGACGCGTTTCGCGGAGTCGATGCGCTCGAACAACGGAGCACAGTCGTGAGCGCCGGGCCTTCGTTGCACTCGATGCACGGCGTCGAGAAGGAGAGGCCTCGCTCACGCGCCCAGCGCATCGCGTACTACATTCCCCTCAGCCTCCTGATGGTCGCGGTGATCGTGATGTCTGTCATCGGAGTGGGAACTCGCCAGGCCGACCAGGCGGCGACGGCACAGCAGCGAAAGGAAGCCCTCGCGCAGGCGTCGCAGCAGAGCTCTCTGCCAGGCAGCTGCATCTCGGAGGACTTCGCCGCCCACTCTCCGGAGATCTGGACGGGAGAGCGCAATGCGGAGTCGGAAGCCGAGTTCGCCGCGCATCCGGAGGCGTTCGGGATGCGCGTCGAAGGACGCGACGGCTTCGAATTCTGGGGTGACGAGCAGTCGGCCAACTTCTCGCAGGCGCTCGGCCGCGCGCCGTGGCTCGATGATCAGCTCGGTCAGTGGCTCGCCTACTTCAGCGAGCTCGACGAGAAGCTCGCCGAGGATGACCGTGAACTCGTGATCGTGGTGGCGCCGGCGAAGTGGGAACTCTACCGGGAGAAACTCCCTGAGTGGGCGGACGAGCTTCAGGGGGAGACCCACTTGGAGCAGTTCCTGGAGCGCTCTGGGGACCTGCCCATCGTCGATGTGCGTGGCGCGATGCAGGCGGCTAAACAGGATGCGCCCGTCTACTCGGCCGTGAACACCCACTGGAACCCTTACGGCGCATACGCGGCGTGGAAGCAGACGGTGAGCTGCGCGTCGGACCTGTACCCCGACTCGGTGTGGCCGCAGGTGGAGGTCCCGGAGCCCGCCGGTATCACGATGTCCACCGCACCGAACGAGTTCACCCCGTACGGGAATTCGGCGACCGTCGAGGACTGGGCAACGCCCGTCCTGCCCGAGTCGGAGCCCGTGCAGTCCACCATCACCGGTGCCGACGGGACAGCTCAGGAGGGGCCGTCGGACGGCGCGGTGGGACTTCTCGACATGCCCGCCCGTACCGAGTCCTCCTCAGGCGCCGGTCGTGCGCTGATCATGCGAGACTCGACCGGCGAAGCGCTTGCGCCGGTATGGGCCCAGGCGTTCGAACAGACTTGCCAGGCGCGGCACAACCTCGACTACCCCGACCAGAGGCCCGACATCGTGGCGCAGGCAGCCGAATGCGACGCCGACACCGTCCTCTACGTCTTCACCGAGCGATACTTCGCGCAGGTGCCCCCGACTCTGGCGGTGGGCTGACCCTCGCCACCTGTGAGACGGGGGCCGTCTTTCAGACTGCGGTAGATCGCACGGCGAGAGCGATTTCGGGGCGCCTGCGTGTGACGACCCCGGTCACGATTAACAGAAGTCCGGCGAATGCCACGGTGCCGAGGAACCAGACGACGCCGGGCGGAATCGGCATGCTGGTCCACCACCAGTCGACACCTTGATTCAGGTCGACCCCCGAGTGCTCGGTGCCGGTGAGGTATCGACGCATGGTCGTGTACAGGGCGACGCTGTTCGCGCCGGCGAGCCCAAGGAATATCACCCATCGCTGGAGGCGCGACAGGGCGATTCGAGGATCACCCGCACCGACGAGGAGCAGCCCGATGAGAAGCACCTGCAGAGGGAGGACGTACCGAGGTTGCACCAGAACTCCGACTTCGACACCGTTTTGGACGATAATCCAGCTCGGCACCAGCACTAGAGCGAGGCCGGCGAGAGCGATGGCCACGTACGTGCGTGCATCGCGGCGACGGGACAAGCCCCAGAACGCGACGGCACTATAGAGGACGAGGGAGGTGAACCAGACGATTCCGGGCAGCTCCACGTCTCCCCAACCGAGTGCCTGAGCACCGAAGTTCCCGACCCAGAGCTGGGGGATGTTCAATACGGTGCGGATCAGACCGCCGACGACGTCGATGTTCTCAGGCCGGCCGGGAGCCATCTCTCCACCGAGCGCGGCCCCCACCTGATTCGAGCCGAGGTAGAACGCCGCTGCCATTATCGCGGTGACCACTGGGAGGGCGAGCAGATACAGGAATCGGCGACTCCGCTCGAAGGAGATGATCGTCGCGACGACAGCGCCAAATGCGACGTACACAGCCGAGTCGCCTCGGGATCCCGCTCCCATCGCCGCGGCCACGAGGGCGAGCCCTCCGAGAGCGATGCGTCGAGTCAGGTTCGGCGCACGGAAATATCCCGCAATCGCCACCCACATCGTGCTGGCCGACATGATCGCCCAACCGCTCGGATTGACGCTGGCGATGAGAAAGATGCCGGTAGGGATGGTCGTGAGCAGCAGGCCCCACAGCATAGGTGCTCGGAGCCGTCGCTCGACGAGGAGGTAGACCGAAGTGACCAGTGAGACAGCGAGAAGCGAGTTGAATATGCGCATCAGCAGGACCGATGTCTGCACGTCTGCCGATGAGAAGATGCTCATCGTGGCGTAGAAGACCGGGGGATACAGCCCTTCGAAGTTGCCATGGGCTGTGCCGACCATGCCGGACATTGCGGGATCGCAGCGGCCGCTGTGCTCGGGTACTGTCGCGTAGCAGGCTGAGGTGAACGCGACCTCTGCGAGAACCGCCATCTCGTCAGGGTTCGATGTGCTTTCGCACAGTCCGGGACGCTCACCTGCGGCGCACCAGATGCTCGTCATATGGAAGTTGTCATCGGGACTGGCCCCGACCGGGGACGCGAAGCTCCAACCGAGCAATGCCGCGAAGCCGAGCAGCGCGACCAGAAGCACGCGCAAAATGCGAGGGCGATCACCGGGTTCGGCGGGATCCTCAGTGTGGGAGCGCACGCTGACAGGACTCGTCGAGAAAGCCATGAGGGCTAGTCTATTCGGCTCCTCAGGGAGAACCGGAACTCGAGGCCGCAAGCAGCGGAGATTCTGACGTGAGGTCCCGGCCCGTCATGGACGGGGCCGTCGATGTCGATCAGCGTCGGCGATGCACCGTTCGATCGTAGACGAACACCTCGGCCCTCCTGATCAGCCGCAGCATCGCGCAGCGTGCTCGCTGGCTGACAGTCAGGCGCGACAACAGGGATCTCACCAGCGCCTTGTCCGATTTGTACAGCTCGGCATCGGACGGGCTGCGCACACTGTGGCGCTCGAGGCGGAGCGCCGTGAGGCCGTAGTACGCCCGTGCGGGCAGGATGCCGCGAGATAGCGCGGCGTCGAACGATCGTGCGTGTGCACGCACGATGTCGTGATAGTAGGCGGCGGAGCGGAGGGAGTGGGAGACGCTGTCGCCTCGCTGGAGCCAGAAATACAGTCTGTCGCCGCACGACGCCACCCTACGCATGCGCACGTACAGATCCATCGCGACAGCGACGTCCTGTGCATAGCGCCCGTCGGGGAAGCGAAGGCCGTCGAAGAGTGCGGAGCGATAGAGCTTGCCCCAGTTCGCCTCGCTGAAATATCGCAGCTCGTCCTTTCTCAGACGCCGCAGTGCGACGCTGAACACGGTCTGGTAGCTGCGGGCGGCGTCGTCGAAGACGAGGACGTCACCGGGGGAGTCGTTTCGATGCTCCTCCAGAGATTCCAGGGCTGCGCTCGCGCCGACGTTCCACCAGCGGCAGCAGCTCATGTCGGCGTCGGCGTCGAGGAGAATCGTCAACAGCCGCTCGATGAGGTGCGGGCTCATCAGGTCGTCGTTGTCGCAGAATGTGATGAAGGCGCCGCGCGCAGCATCCAAGCCCGCGTTCTGGGCGGCGCCGATGCCGCCGTTCTGCTGATGGACGACCCGGACCCGTGAGTCGCGCGAAGCGATATCGTCGCATAATGCGCCGGACCCGTCGGTCGAACCGTCGTCGACGAGGATGACGTCGAGATCCACGTGCGTCTGCGACAGTATCGACGCCACACACGCGCCGAGATGGGTGACGGCGTTGTAGACCGGGACGATGACGGACACCGTGCGCTCGGACGGCAGGGGATCAGTGAACATCAGGAACGATCCTATCCGTTGAGACACTCGGTGGAATCGGCGCCTTGGGCACAGGATCTGATCACCGAGCCCCCGGTAGGATTGGACGACCTTTCCGGCCACAGCGAGCTGGCGACCTCAATCAAGAGTCCCGTAGACGGAGCCAATACGATGACCTCAGAGATCTTTGTTCCGTTCTGGGGCGAACCCGCTCTGCTGTTCGAGACGATCGACTCGGTTCGTGCCCAGAGCATCGAGGACTGGTCGATGACGGTTCTCGACGACTGCTATCCGGATGAGTCGGTAGCCGCGTACTTCGCGTCGCTCGACGACCCTCGCGTGACCTATGTGCGCAACGAGACGAACCTCGGAATCACCGAGAACTACCGGGAAGCGATTCGTCGGGCCCGCGGAGAGTACGTCACGATCCTCGGCTGCGATGATCTCATGCACCCGAACTACCTCGAGGTCGTGAGGACGACTTCGCGCGCGGTTCCCTCCGCCGATGTGATCCAGCCCGGTGTCGTCGTCATCGACGAGAGCGGCGCGCCCATCTCACCACTCGTGGATCGAGTCAAGCAGCGAGTGCTGGCTCCGCGAGGGGGAAGCGGGATCGCCGTGCTGCAGGGTGAGCAGATGGCGACGAGTCTCATCAGAGGAGACTGGCTCTATTGGCCGTCCCTCACGTTCAAGACCTCCACCCTGAACCGGATCGACTTCCGCGACGGGTTGCCCATCATCCAGGATCTGGCGCTCCTCATGGATATCGCCTTCGAGAACGGCACGCTCGCCTACAACCCGGAGATCGCGTTCTCCTACCGGCGACACGGCGCGAGCGCATCGCAAAAGACGCTGATGGACGGTCGTCGTTTCAACGATGAGCGGACGTACTATCACCAGGCCGCGGAGCTCGCAGCGGCTCGCGGTTGGTCTCGCACCCGTCGCACGGCCAGAACGAGGCTGATGTCGCGCCTTCACGCCGTGTCGGAGCTGCCCGGCGTTCTGAGGCACGGAACGCGCGCCGGGCTAGTATCGACGCTGGCCCACATCTTCCACCTCTGACTGTGCCGCTGTTGTTTCATCAGCCGCACATCAACCACTCAGGAGCATCCACCATGTCCGAACACATCCTGATCACCGGGGGCGCCGGATTCATCGGGAGCCGACTCGCTCGCCGCTTTGCGGACGATGGACATACGGTGACCGTGCTGGATTCGCTGATCTCGCAGGTCCACGGTGAGGATCCGGATAACGACTCGCCGCTGCTGAGGTCGCTCGACGGCGTCGCCACGGTCATCCGCGGAACGGTCACCTCGACCGATGATCTTCGTCGCGCTCTTGTCGACGCGACGGTCATCGTGCACCTTGCGGCGGAGACGGGCACGGGACAATCCATGTACGAGATCGATCGGTACGTGGCAGCGAATGTGGGCGGCACTGCGAAGCTCCTCGATCTGCTGGCCAACGAGCCTCACACTGTTCGACGTATCGTCATCGCCTCCTCGCGCTCGATCTACGGCGAAGGGGCGTACCGGACGGACGACGGACGCGTCGTCTTCCCCGCACATCGTTCGGATGCGCACATGGCGTCCGGAGATTTCAGCGTTCATCACCCAGGTGAGAAGAACCTGACGGTGATCCCGACGGATGAGGACGCCAAGCTGCACCCCTCGTCCGTCTACGGAATCACGAAGCAGATGCAGGAGTCGTTGGTGATGACCGTGGCGCCGACCATCGGCATAGAGGGCGTCGCGTTGCGTTACCAGAACGTCTACGGCCCGGGACAGTCGTTGAAGAACCCGTACACCGGAATTCTTTCGATCTTCTCCACGCTGATCCGCCAGGGTAAGGCGATCAACATCTTCGAGGACGGACTCGAGAGCCGTGACTTCGTGTACATCGACGATGTCGTCGAGGCGACGTTCCTCGGGGCGACCCATCCCGCCGCTGGCGGCAACACCTTCAACGTGGGTTCCGGCGTCGCGACGTCGGTGAACGCGGTGGTCGGGGGCCTGTTCGCGGCGTTCGGACTGGACGTCCCAACGCACATCTCCGGCAACTACCGGCTCGGCGACATCCGTCACAACGTGGCGGACACCTCGCGCCTCAAAGAGATACTGGGCTTCGAGCCGGAGACACCCTTCGAGGTCGGAGTCCAGCGCTTCGTCGATTGGGTGAAGAACGAACCGGAAGAGGGCGACTCGTATCAGAAGTCGCTGGACGAGATGGCAGCGCGGAACCTGCTGAAATGACGCTGCCCGCCTTCCTCAGCGGTAGCCCCTATCCCTACCGAGAAAACAGCCTGAACATGTTCAGGCTCGTCCTCGCAGCGCTCGTGCTGTTCGCGCACAGTTGGTACATCGCGGGGCGCGGGGTAGGTCCTCAGATACAGGGGGAAAACCTCGGTGGCTGGGCCGTCGCGGGGTTCTTCGTCCTGAGTGGATTCCTCATCACACGAAGCCGATTCCGCACTGGGGCCGGCGACTATCTTCTGCATCGTGTCGCGCGGATCTATCCCGCTTTCGTCGTGTGCCTCGTCGTGACGGCTGTGCTCTTCGGCCCGATCGCCGCTCTCATCGAGAACGGCACGCTGGCCGGCTACGTCAGCACACCGGTCACGCCGCTGCAGTACATCTGGGGCAACCTCGGGCTGAAGGTCACGAGCTATGACATCGGCGCGACGCTGAACACCGTGCCCTATCCGGATGCCTGGAACGGATCGCTCTGGACTCTCTACTACGAGTTCCTGTGCTATCTGATCGTCTGGATCCTCGGGTCGTGGGCGCTGTTCCGGAGATCGTTGATTCCCGCGGCCGTCGCCTTCCTCGGCTCAGTCCTCGTGTGGGTCAACATCGGGCTGGCGGACCGCGTCGGACTCGACGCAAGCTTCGTGCTGCTCTTCAAGCTGTTGCCGTTCTTCCTGGGCGGTGCTCTGGTCTTCCTGATCATCGAGCGCTTCGGCGTCAACATGTGGGTGGCGGTCGCCTCGCTGGCGATCGCCGTCGCTGCGATCGTGCTGATTCCGCACTGGGGCGGGCAGATATCCGCTCCGTTCCTCGCTTACGGCCTTCTCTTCCTATCGACGGTGATCCGCCAACCGCAATGGATCGCACGCAACGACATCTCCTACGGCTTCTACATCTACGCGTGGCCGGTGCAGCAGCTGACGGTGCTGTTCGGCGGTGACCGATGGGGCATGCCCGTCTACATCCTCATCACGATCATCGGTACGGTCGTTCTCGCGGCGCTGAGCTGGTTCCTCATCGAGCGCCCGTGCATGCGCCGTGTGCGCAGCCGCGGTTCGAGCCCGCGATCGGCCATCGTCGCACCCTCTGCGTGACCACACCCGAAAAGGACACTCCGCAATGGCACGAATCTTCGTCGACCTCCTCTCGCTCACCGGAAAGAAGGGCGGCATGGAGACATACGCCCGAGAGCTCTACACGCAGCTCGGACGTCTCGCACCGGAGCACGAGTACATCGGCTACTTCAGCAAGGAAGGCTGGGAGCTCGACCGGAGTTGGTTCCCTGGCGAGGGGATCGCTTCCGGTATCAGCGGCGAGAACAGGTTCTCGTGGGCGTGGGGAGAGCTGCGCTGCGGTCGCGCTGCTGCTGCTGCCGGCGCGGATCTCCTGCACTCTCCGATGACGCTCGGGCCGGCCAAGACGAAGATGCCTGCTGTCATCAGCATGCATGACATGCTCTATTGGAGCCACCCGCAGTACATGTCGACACCGATGTACACCCTGCCGGTGAAGGTGATGGAGAGGCTCGCGGCGCGCAACGCCTCTCGCATTCTCACCATCAGCGAGGTGTCCCGACAGGCGATCGTCCGCTACCTCAAGGTCGAGGCCGAGCGTATCGATCTCGTCCCGCTCGCGGGGACAGCTCTGGAAGGCGTCGACCGTTCGCGAGCATCGAGTGAGGGGGCGATGATCCTCGCCACGGGCAACCGTCGACCTCACAAGAACTGGCCGTCTCTGATCCGCGCGCTTCCGCTGATCGACGAAGCGATCCGCCCCCGTGTGGTGGTGACGGGCAGCCACGGCGACGACCCTCTCATCGAGATCGTCGCCGAGACGCGAATGCAGGATTGGGTCGACCTGCGCTCGTGGGTCGACACCGACGAGATGCGAGAGCTGTACTCGACGGCGACTGCCCTCGCGATGCCATCCTTCGCGGACGGTTTCTCCCTGCCGGCCCTCGAGGCGATGATGGCAGGGCTTCCCGTGATGATCAGCGATATCCCGGTCTACCGGGAGGTCGTCGGCGACGTCGCGCTCTTCATCGACCCGAACGACCTGGACTCGATCGCGAGGGCGATGACGACCGCGGCGACCGATCCGGAGCGGATGCTCGACCTGACCCGCCGCGGCTATGAGCGCGCCGAGCTCTTCTCTTGGGAGAAGACGGCGAAGGGCACGCTCGAGTCGTTCGAACGTGCCCTCCGCGACGGCAAGCGCTGAGCCCTCAGGACCGCGCGACCCGCTCCACGGTCTCGGCGACGAGGTCGATCCCGTCGCGGACCGGGTAATGGTGGTTGCCGACGAAAAGTCCGTCCGAGTGCACCTTGTCGGCTGCCGGCAGCGCATCGGGAACGATAGCGTCGAGGTGTGCCATGACGGGGTTGCGCGTGAAGTTGCCCGCGACGATCGGCCGTGACTCGATGCGCGCCTCGGCGAAGGCGTTCACCAGATCCGAGCGGCGGCCCGCCAGCGGTCCCTCCAAAACCAGAGAGAAGCCGAACCAGCTGCTCTCGCCGGTCTCCTTCTGGAGGCGCACTGCAGAGATGTCCGCGAACCGCTCGGCGAAGTATGCGGCGTTCTCCCGGCGGCCGGCGATGAGCGAGGGGATCTTCTTGAGCTGCTCGATCCCGAGAGCGCCCTCCATCTCGAGCGGGCGCACGTTGTAGCCGGGGAGCACGAACCGGAACAGGTCATCCCAGGTGTTCCCGGTCTTGTCGTGCACGTGGTTCTCGTTCGGCAGATCGCGTGTCCATCCGTGAGAGCGCAGGGAGAGCATCTCCTGGTAGATCTGCTCGTCATCGGTGAGGATGACACCACCCTCCATCGTCGCGATGTGGTGGGAGAAGAACGAGCTGAATGTCCCGACGAGACCAGCGGTTCCCGCGTTGATCCCGTCGCTCACCGCACCCAGCGACTCGCAGTTGTCCTCCATGAGGATGAGTCCATGACGCCGGCAGATGTCCTTCAGACGCGTGAAGTCATTGGGATTACCCAGGAGATTGACCGCGAACACGGCCTTGGTCTTCGGGCCGATAGCCTCCTCGAGAAGGTCGAGATCGACGTTCAGGGTGTCGAGGTCGATGTCCACGAACCGCGGGCGGAGACCGTACTGAGTCAGCGGGTAGTAAGTCGTGGGCCAGGAGACCGCCGGGACGAGTACCTCGTCGCCGCGGTTGAGGTCGATCCGAGGATCCAGGACCGCCGCCGCGACGGCGATCAGGTTGGCGGAGCTGCCCGAGTTGACCATGACGCCGTACTTCGCGCCGAAGTGGGCAGCGAATCCTGCCTCGAACTCCCGCACCAGGGGGCCCATCGTGAAGCGTCCGCTTTCGGTGACGCGGCGGATCGCCTCGTACTCCGCGTCATCCCAGGTGGTCGTCGCCAGGGGGTAGGCCGGTTCGGCAGAGGTCATCGAAGTTCTCCGTTCGCAATGTATCTCAGGTAGGAGTCGTAGCAGGCGCGCATGCCGTCGATCATCGTCGTCGTCGGAGCCCAGCCGTGGGATCGCGCGACTGATGAGTCGATCAGGCGCTGCGGAACGCCGCTGGGTCGTGTGACGTCGAACTCCAGGTCGCCGTCGTAGTCCACGACCTCACGCGCGAACTCGTAGAACTCGCGGATGCTGTGGTCTGTGCCTGCGCCGACGTTCATGGTGGACGGCCAGTTCGCGAGGTCATCGATCGCACCCACGAGCCAGTCCGCCAGGTCGGGCGCATAGGTGAACTCCCGCCGCGCGGTGCCGTCACCCCACACCGATACGGAGGACGAGCCGGAGGTCTTCGCCTCGTGTGTCTTGCGGATCGTGGAGGCGATCAGGTGAGCCCGATCGGCCGCGAAGGTGTCGTTCGGCCCGTACAGGTTCGACGGCAGGAGCGACCGATAGGCGAGCCCCGTCTGCTGCGCGGCGTAGCGGACTGCCGTCAGCCCGGTGAGCTTCGCGAGACCGTACCCCTCGTTGGCGGACTCCAAGGCGCCGTCGAAGAGGCGAGACTCGTCGATGGGGCTCTCCGCCGAGGCCGGGTAGGCCGCGGCGCTCGCGACGTAGACCAGACCGGGCACCTCGTTCGACACGGCGGCTTCGATCACGGAGCGATCGACGGCCAGGTTGTCGAGCAGGTAGGGGAGGGGGCGGGCGATCTTGTCAGCGATGCCGCCGACCACGGCTGCGGCGTGGACGATCACGTCCGGTCGCGCCGATCGCACCGCGCGACCGGTCGCCTCGGTGTCGCGGAGGTCGGCATCGGCGCGCCGGAGCGCGACGATCTCATCGTCCGGGCGACGTGATGTCCACCGCTCGGCGATACTGGAGCCGAGCATCCCGCCCGCCCCGGTGATCAGAACGCGCACGTGTCAGCTCTGGACCTGATCGACGTAGTGCCGGCCCTCGACTTCGAGGCTCGCGGCGTCGGCATCCACCATGATCTGGGCGAGACGCGGGGTGAGCACCTTCGGCTCCCAGCCGAGGAGGTCCTTCGCGCGGCCGAAGTCGCCGACGAGCGCGTCTACCTCGGTCGGGCGCAGGTAGCGCTCATCGAACTTCACGTACTTCTCCCAGTCGAGGCCGACGTGCTCGAACGAGAACTGCAGGAAGTCCTTGACCGTGTACGCCGTGTTCGTGGCGAGGACGTAGTCGGTGGGCTCGTCGTGCTGAAGCATGCGCCACATGCCCTCGACGTACTCGGGAGCGTATCCCCAGTCTCGGACCGAGTCGAGGTTGCCGAGGTACAGCTCGTCCTGAAGACCGGCCGCGATGCGCGCGACGGCGCGCGTGATCTTGCGCGTCACGAAGGTGCCGCCACGGCGGGGCGACTCGTGGTTGAACAGGATGCCGTTGACCGCGAAGAGGTCGTACGCTTCGCGGTAGTTACGCGTGATCCAGTAGGAGTAGACCTTGGCGACGCCGTAGGGCGAGCGCGGATAGAACGGCGTCTCCTCGTTCTGGGGCGGAGGCGTCGCGCCGAACATCTCGGAGCTGGATGCCTGGTAGAAACGGCAGTCCACGTGAGCCGCGCGGATGGCCTCGAGCAGTCGCGTCGTAGCGAGACCGGTGACGTCGCCTGTGTACTCAGGCTCGTCGAAGCTCACGCGCACGTGCGACTGCGCTGCGAGGTTGTAGACCTCGTGCGGCTGGATCTCGTTCAGCAGCGTCACCAGACGCGATCCGTCCGCGAGGTCTGCGAAATGCAGGAAGAGCCTGTGGTTCTCGGACTGCGCCGGCTGGTAGATGTGGTCGATTCGCTGCGTGTTGAAAGAAGACGATCGGCGGATCAAGCCGTGCACCTCGTACCCCTTGGAGAGGAGAAGCTCGGCGAGATAGCTGCCGTCCTGTCCAGTGATTCCGGTGATGAGTGCGCGCTTCGTCGCAGTCGTTTCGCTCATTGTGAAGGGCTCCTGGTTCGGGAGGACGGTGGGGCTTGACGGCCGCACGACAGTCTACCGGAGGGGTTTCGCGACTGTGGCTGATGTGGGCGTGGCGGTGAGGGTCTAGTCGGTGCTGACGCCGCGACCGAGGAGGGTGAAGAGGTGCACGGCGAGTCCCACCACCACGGGCAGGATCAGCGCGATCCCGACCTTCAGATGGAGCTCGAGAGGAACGAGCAGACAGGCGACGGTGAGCACCGCCGCCAGAACCCAGCCGATCAGATTGACGGTGTGCCGCCGCGCGGCGACGAGAGCGGGACCGGTGACGCACATCATCGCCACCAGTCCGGCACTGAGGACAATGACCGCCATCATCATGGAGTCGATCTGGAATTTGCCGGCCGAGACGAGCACGATGATCGGCGGGCCGATGAATGCCGCCAGAACCGCCAGGACGGAGATGATCCCGCTGGCGATCAGCAGCAACCGAGCCACGGTCTTCCGATCGATTCCCGCCCGCTCTCGGAACACGGCCGATATGAGGAAGCTCTGGAGAGCTATGACAGGGATCACGATCGGCGCGCGAGAGAGCGTGATCGCCAGGATCACCGCTCCGATCGCCGACGCCTGTTCGGAACTTCCCGTCAAACCGATGAGCAGCGGCAGACCGCTGATCATCGCTCCCATGCAGATCGCGGCACCCACCGTGCTCGTCACATTCCTCGCGAGGGCCGGGAAGGTGACGTCCAGCGCGAACTTGCCGACGACGTGACGACGAACAGCGATCCAGACGACTGCCGCGGTGAGGCCGAACGGGAACGCTATCCCGAAGGCAATGACGACGCTCGGCAGCTGCAATGCGAAGGCGACGGTCAGTGCGATGGCGCGAATCACAGCGTCGAGGATGGTCAGCATCGCGACGGCGCGCCAGAGACTGAGGCCGTACATCACCCCGCTCAGCACGGCGATCAGGAGATAGCCGGCGAGGGCGATGCACAGAGCGGCGGCGAGCGCCCAGGCGGACCCCGGGAGCACGGATGACGCGAGCGTGAATCCGAGGACGATGCCCACGACCATGATGACGCCCGCTGCGGCGATCGTGAACGTGCGCAGCACGGTGTTCGGAGCATGCGCGGTAGAGGGGCGCGCCGCACGCGTCACCTCCTGCTGGACGCCGGACATGGCCGAGACGCAGAGGTAGACAGCAGACCAGAGGACCGAGAAGGTGACGTACGACGCCTCCTGCTCAAGGAGAACCGGTGCGAGGAGCTGGATGACGTAGCCGAGGATCCCCGCGATCACAGTCGCGAAGAGGATCCACCGCAGTCCTCCGGCGGTGGATTCAGTCTTCGTCATCGGTGACGTCGGCCTGCGCCTGCGCAGCGCGGATCTCTTCGACATCCGTGCGCAGGATCGCGACTTCTTCTGCCACACGGCGAACTTCGTCCTCCGCCTGGGACAACTCCCATGACAGGTGCAGCGTGACACCGACGAGCAGGAAGATGGCCAACGAGAAGATCAGGTTGGACGGTATCTCCACGCCGAGCACATCGGCCAAGCCGACGAGCAGCCCGGGGAACAGAGCGAGCACGAGGATGGCGACACCGACGAGCAGCCACAGCACGGCGTACTTCTCTCGCAGCTGCCGGCGCAGCAGCAGGGAGACGATGAGCACCATGACCACCAGCGCGAAGATGATGCCTACGGCGACGATCACGATGAGACCTCCGAGGCGAGTCGACGGCGTCCACGCATCAGCGCGAGCGAAAGCGCGAAGGTCGCGCGAAGCAGATAGATGGCGGCGCCCAGCGGATTCTGGCTGGGGCGACCGTGGGCACGCGGCCGCATCGCTACAGGCACCTGGGTCACGGTGAGGCCTGCGTGGAGTGCACTGACCAGAGAATCGATGGTGTCCCCGAGGTACTCGGCGGGGTAGTAGTGCACGTACTGATCGATCGCCCGACGGTTCGCCGCGCGAAACCCGGATGTGACGTCGGTGAGTCGAGTGCGTCCGACATGCGAGAGCACTCCGGCGAGCATGGTCATCGCCCATCGGCGCGGACCGCGGACTTTGTAGTCCCCGACCTCGGCGAATCGTGCGCCGATGGAGATGTCAGCGATGTCCAACCCGCCGAGCACGGCAGAGATCTCATTGGGGTTGTGCTGTCCGTCGGCGTCGACCTGGATCGCTCGTGCGTATCCATGCCGTTGGGCATAGCTGAACCCCGTCCGCATCGCGCCGCCGACGCCCATGTTGAAGGGCAGCACGATGACGCGTGCGCCGGCCAGGCGCGCCTCCGCTGCAGTGCCGTCGGTGGAGCCGTCGTCGATCACGAGGACGTCGTAACCCTCGTCCACCGCGAGGATCTCGCGGACGGTGTTGCCGACGTTCTTGGCCTCATTCCAGGCCGGAACGATGATGAGCGTGGGCTCCAGCTGTTGTGGCATAGTGACACCGATCTTAGCGGGAGAGTCCGATATCCTCTCGCACGTTGGACAGCCGACCCCGGGTAAGGTCTCTTCGAGTGTCGTCGCGCCGGGTGCGCGTCAGAACACTGTGATGCGCGTCGGCCAACAGAAAGTCTCAAACATGGATCTCCTCGTCGTGGGTTCGGGCTTCTTCGGCCTGACCATCGCAGAACGGGCCGCGAACGCCGGCCGCAAGGTCACGGTCATCGACCGTCGTCATCACATCGGCGGCAACGCGTACAGCGAGGCGGAGCCCGAGACGGGCATCGAGGTGCACCGTTACGGCGCGCATCTCTTCCACACCTCGAACGCCACCGTGTGGGAGTACGTCAACCGTTTCACCACGTTCACGAACTACGTGCACCGCGTCTACACGACGCACAAGGGCACCGTGTTCCCGATGCCGGTCACCCTCGGCACCATCAACCAGTTCTTCCAGTCGGCGTACACGCCCGATCAGGCGCGAGCCCTCGTGCGCGAGCAGGCGGGGGAGTTCGACGTGAAGACGGCGGCGAACTTCGAGGAGAAGGGCATCGCGCTCGTCGGACGCCCGCTGTTCGAGGCCTTCTTCCGCGACTACACAGCCAAGCAGTGGCAGACCGACCCGCAGAAGCTGTCCGGCGACATCGTCAGCCGCCTGCCCGTCCGCTACACCTACGACAACCGCTACTTCAACGACACGTGGGAGGGCCTGCCGACCGACGGCTACACCGCGTGGCTCGAGCGGATGGCGGACCACCCCAACATCGAGGTGAAGCTGAACGTCGACTACTTCGACGAGGCGCAGCCGCTCAGCAAGAAGGCGACCGTCGGCCAGGTGCCCGTCGTCTACACGGGCCCCGTCGACCGGTACTTCGACTACGCGGAGGGCGCGCTCAGCTGGCGGACGCTCGACTTCGAGCAGGAGGTCCTGAACATCGGGGACTTCCAGGGCACGACCGTGATGAACTATCCCGACATGGACGTGCCCTACACGCGGATCCACGAGTTCAAGCACTTCCACCCGGAGCGCAAGGACGTCTACGAGTCCGACAAGACCGTCATCATGCGCGAGTTCTCGCGGTTCGCGGGCCGCGACGACGAGCCGTACTACCCGGTGAACACCCCGACTGACCGTGACGGGCTGCTGGCGTACCGCGAACTCGCGAAGGGCGAGAAGGACGTGCATTTCGGCGGACGCCTCGGCACGTATCAGTACCTCGACATGCACATGGCGATCGGCTCGGCGCTGTCGCTGTGGAACAACACGCTCTCGTAGACTCGACCCTATGAGTCACGCTGCTGTCGGGGCGCCCGGGACGCCCCGGCGCTATCTGCATTCCCTGTGGCTGCTGTCGGCCCGAGACCTCAAGGTGCGGTACTCGACGAGCTTCCTCGGATACCTGTGGTCGGTGCTGGATCCGCTCGTGATGAGCGCGATCTACTGGTTCGTCTTCACGCAGATCTTCCATCGTGATGTCGGCGAGGAGCCGTACATCGTGTTCCTCATCAGCGCGCTCCTGCCGTGGGTGTGGTTCAACTCCTCGGTGTCGGACTTCACGAGAGCCTTCAAGAAGGACTCCCGGCTGGTCCGCTCCACGGCCATCCCTCGTTCGATCTGGGTGAACCGCATCGTTCTCAGCAAGGGCATGGAGTATCTGTTCTCCCTGCCGGTGCTGGCCGCGTTCGTCATCATCAACCTGCTCGTCGAGCAGAACCCGGCGAACACCGTCCAGGTCGGGTGGGGCATCCTCTGGATGCCGGTCGCGATGATCCTTCAGACCGTCCTGCTCGTGGGACTCGGTCTACTCGTCGCGCCGCTGTGCGTCCTCTACGTCGACCTGGAGCGGACGACCGCTCTGATCCTGCGAGCGATGTTCTACGCAACCCCGATCATCTACAACGTCACGGATCTGCCGGGGATGTTCCAGACCCTCGGAGCCTTCAACCCGCTCGCCGGGATCTTCATGCTCTACCGCATGCCCTTCTTCCCCGATCAGTGGAACCTCTTCACCCTGCTGATCAGCATCGGCATGACTCTCGTGATCCTGGCCCTCGGGATCTGGACGTTCCGCTCGCTGGAGCGACCCGTGCTGAAGGAGCTGTGATGTCGAACGCCATAGAGGTGAAGGGGCTCGGGGTCCACTTCCGCCGCAACCGCCGCGGACGACGCAGCTTCAAGGATCTGTTCGCCGGAGCATCCCGGCGCTCGCGCCCGGGTGAGTTCTGGGCGCTGCGCGACGTCTCGTTCACCGTGCAGCAGGGGGAGTCGATCGGCGTGGTCGGTCGCAACGGCCAGGGCAAGTCCACGCTGCTGCGTCTCGTCGCGAAGGTCCTGCTGTCCGACGAGGGGACGGTGACGGTGAACGGGGGAGTCGCCCCGCTGATCGAGATCACCGGCGGTTTCGTCGGCGATCTGACGGTACGAGAGAACGTACGACTGACGGCCGGCCTTCACGGCATGTCGCGCGACGAGGTCTCGCGTCGATACGACGACATCATCGAGTTCGCCGAGCTCGCCGGTTTCGAGGACACTCCCTACAAGCACCTCTCGAACGGCATGAAGGTGCGGCTCGCGTTCTCCGTCGTCTCGCAGCTCGACGAGCCGATCCTGCTCGTCGACGAGGTTCTCGCAGTGGGAGACAAGGCCTTCCGCGAGAAGTGCTACAAGCGCATCGACGAGCTGCTCGCCGAGGGGCGCACGCTGTTCTTCGTCAGCCACAACGAGCGCGATCTCCGCCGTTTCTGCACGCGCGGCCTCTACCTCGACAAGGGCACCCTCGTGCTCGATGCGCCGATCGCCGAGGTGCTCGACCGCTACAACAAGGACTACAACGCCGGCTGAGCCCGGCGGCAGCGATGCATCAGGCTGCGACGAGGTCGGTCAGCACGTGCAGCGAGGTGCGTGCCGCATCGACCGCGCTCGTCGTGTCGGATCCCTCGCTCGCTGCGGTCTTCAGATCGGCGAGCTTCTGGGCGTAGTCGGCCACTCCGTCACTCCACTCCGTCGCGATCGACGACGGCGGCAGAATGTCGGAAAGACGCTGTGCGTCCTCCTGCAGCGTCTCGACGACCTGCACGGCATCCGGGCCGCTGTTGGCTGCGGCGATGTCGAGGCCGCGCTCGGCGTCCTCCAGCCAGAAGCCGACCTGGTCGCGGAACGTGTCGATGGAGGGATCCACCGGCTCGGGTGCGGTGGTCACCGGCGGATCGGTCGGATCGCCAGGCATGCTCTCTGATGGTGACGGTGATCCGCCGGCACCGGGCTCCGGGGACTCGCCCCGAGGCAGGAGGAAGAACAGCAGCACGCCGACGACGACGAGGCCGGCAACGATGAGTGTCACGATGAGCGCGATGCGACCGCGGTTGCTCTGCTGGGGTTCCATCGGGGCCCAGCGGGCATCAGGCTGCTGTTCGTCGGTCATGCCGGTCATTCCTCCAGTGCGGGCATCGGCTTCCAGGAGCGGTCGCGGCCGAGCTTGCCGCCCTCCTTGAGCCCACGGAACAGATTGCTCGTTCCCCGCACCGTCCGCTCGACGAACAGCAGGCGGATGAGCTCCTTCGCGAACGTCATCGACGTTCCGAGACCGAAGAGCACCGGGTTGTAGTTGTCGTGGATGCGGTAGTACTGCTTGATGTACGCACGGTTGCGCATGATGTAGAAGCGGTAGGCGTTGCTCGACGCGTTCATGTGGCGGATGCCCATGTCCCACTGCTTGATCTCGCGGGTGCGCCGCAGAACGAACTCATCGACGATCACCGCCGTGGTCTTACGGGAGGCGAGCCACCCGTACATCTGGTCGTCCCAGTAGATGAAGAAGCGGTGGTCGGGCAGGCCGATCTGCGTCACGATCGAGCGGTGGATGAACATGCCCTCGAAGCATCCGCTGTTCATCTCCTTGTAGCCCGAGGCGTCGAACCCCGAGGGAGCGAAGGGGATCGGGATTCCCATGCGCTCGGCGATCCGGTACTGCCAGTAGAACTCGCTGCCGTCGTAGTCGTAGCGGCGTCCCTGGATGCTCTTGAAGCGAGGAGCCCACTTGCCCATCTTCGCGAGACCGTCGGGGACGACCTCCACGTCGTCGTCCATCATCCAGATCCACTCGGATCCGATCTCGTAGGCCGTGCGCATCCCCTCGCTGAAGCCGCCGGATCCGCCGGTGTTGGTCTCGAGTCGACGGTAGACGAGCTCGGTGCCCAGGCGCGGGTGGAACGACTCCACGACGTCGGTGGTGTCGTCGGACGAGGCGTTGTCGATGATCACGACGTGGCCGGGCTTCGGCTCCATCGCGGTGATGCTCTCGAGCAGACCGGTCAGCAGGTGCGATCGGTTGAAGGTGACGATGACGATCGTCGCGGACGCCGGGTCGAAGGGGGCGTGTGTCACGAGGTGATTTCTCCGGTGGCTGGGTGCCCGCAGGGCGCCGCGAGCAGATCCCACACTACCCGGAAGACCTGCGGAAACCCCCGAGGGCGCGTCGGTGCGCTCAGGCCTGAGGGCGCAGCGTCGGGATCGCGCCCGTGTGCGCCGCGTCGATGCTCTCTCGCCACGACCGTGTCTGGCCCGCGCGCAGGGCGCACAGCACCAGCATGAACCACCCGGCGCCGACCAGGGTGAAGCTCTCGAACATCGACTCCACGGCGAGCGTGACCAGCATCAGAGGCGTCCATGCGTACACGACGGAGCGCCGCACGCTCGCGACGAGCCAGGAGCGGATGGTGGCGATGCCGCCGAACAACAGGAAGAGCACGAGTCCTGCTGCGCCCAGCTGCAGCATCACGTCGAAGTACGCGTTGAGCGCGCTCTGATGGTGGTCGTCGAGCAGGAAGTTGATGTAGGTGAACGGATACTCTCCGCGTGCCCAGGATCCGAACCAGCCCCACCCCTCGACCGGCTTGAGGGCGACGAAGTCGAGGATCGTGTTCCACAGGGTCGCTCTGGACGAGAAGTCGGACCCCGCATCGAGCAGCGCGATGATGACGTGCCGAAGAGCGAATGCCGCGGCCAGCGCCAGCGCGACGAGCACACCGAGCACCCATTGCACGAGCGTCCTTCGTTCGGCGGGTGCATGTCGCACGATCGTGAGCGCCACGGCGACGACGCCGACGGCCGCAGCGAGGACGAGCACCATGGGAGAGGAGGAGAAGAAGGCGAGGAGGCCAGCCAACGCGATCGACGGGATCGCGATGCGTGCGGTCAGGGACTGCGACCGCCACTCGACGACGAACGTGATCAGCGCGATCACGGTGACGAAGCCGAGCATGTTGCGGCTGCCGAAGAGGCCCTGCACGGGCCCGCCGACCGCCAGCTGCCCCTGGATCCCGAGGAAGGTGAACGGGGTGTCCAGCAGCACACCCGAGAGGATCTCGAGGGCGAGAGAGACGATCAGGAGCAGTCGCAGCGTGTCGCCGAGCGCCCGAACGGTCTGCAGCGTGTCGCGGATGTGTCCCACCGTGATGGCGAGGAACGCGAAGCCGAAAAGCTCCATCCATCCGAGTGCGGTGTCAGACCTGTCGGTCGACCACAGGACGCTGACGGCCGCCCAGACGAGGAATGCCAGCAGCGACGACGGCGCGATCCGGAGCAGGGAGAGCTCTTCGCGTCGCACCCACAGGATGCAGGCGCCGAGCGCGCAGAGCACGCCGATGACGGTGGCGAGCGTCACCGGCGACGCCGCGCGCTCTATCGTGAAGGCCGCGAAGACCGCCGTCAGCACGGCGACCGTGTAGGCCCGAGCGAACTCGGCCGAGCCGAGCAGATCCGTCACACGGCGTCCGAAGGTCACGGAACCCGCCGACTTCTCTCGCCGCGCTCGATCACTCGCTCGCGCTCGCCGACCCCGACGAGCGGTACGGCCTTGATCTTGAACGACAGCAGCACGAGCAGCATCCAACCCCACAGCATGATGGGCGTCGACTCCGTGAGTCCCTGCACGAGCAGGACGACGGTGAAGAGGCTCGGCAGCAGGGTGACAGCCGAGTACGGGCGGTCGGATTGCAGATCCCACCGCGGCCGGTCGATGGCGAAGAACCAGGAGCGCCACAGCAGGCCGAGGTAGGCGAGTGCGACCAGAACCAGTCCGAGCACGCCCAGCTGCATCAGCACGTCGAGCCACATGTTGTGCGCGTGGAACACCGTGATCCCGTGGTCTTCGATCCACCCGGCGAACGCGGGGTCGAACGGCACCCAGGGGCTCGAGAAACCATTGCCGAAGAGCGGATGCTGGGCCGCGCGCTCGAGGACCTTCTCCCAGATCTTGTCGGAGCGGCCCGTCAGATCCGCACTGCGACCGAGCAGAGCGAACAGCGGCTCGCGCAGCAGCCATGCAGCGGTGCCGATGACCGCGGCGCCGCCGATGAAGAGCACGTAGAGCCTGGTGCGTCCGCCGGGCGTCTTCGTTCGGCGCATCAGCAGGGCGACGACGAGCACGACTCCCGCCGCGGCCGCACAGGCGTATGCAGTGGCGGACCCGGCCCTGAGCAGGAAGTACGCGGCGAGCAGGGCCCAGAGCGCGAGCGTCGTCCGCCAGCGCGTGCGTGCAGCGAACAGCACTCCGAAGGTGAGGATCGCGAACAGGCAGATGATCGCGAGCAGGTTGGAGTTGCCTACGATGCCCTGGATGCGGCCGCCGTCGAGCAGGTTGCCACGCACCCAGTACCAGTGCGCGTTCGTCTCTCCCTCGGGGCGCACGAAGAAGTTCGGCAGGATCGGTCCGTGCACGACGAGAGCCACCCACAGCTCGATCGCGAGCGACAGGCCGAGGATCCACTTGAACGCCGAAGCGAGGGCCCGAACGATCTCGTGCCAGGTGAGGACGTGCACGATGAACAGCGCGTTCACAGTCACTGTCGCCAGCAGCACCCAGGTGATGATCGTGGCCCCGGGCCACTGCGACCAGGTGACCGAGAGCAGCGCGACGACGGTGTACGCCGTCGCAGCCCAGGGCAGACGCCGCCAGGCGAAGGGGTGCGGGCGTCTGCGGGCGATCATCGGGACGCCGATGCCGAGCGTGGCGAGCAGGAACACGACCAGCGTGATCGCTGCGCCGATCTCTCCCAGCAGGTTGTACACCGCCGAGTGCGCGAACGTCACGAACAGGACGAGGATGATGTATCCGCGCAGCAGAAGATGCCCCGTCGACTCGCGCTCGGGCGCGGTGGGCGGGGCGGCCACCGGATGCTTCGTGTAGTGCGCCATCGCGTTCAGGCTACAGCGCGCAGCTCGCAGAGCACCTGAGCGTCGCGCTCGTGGCACGGCGGGTTCCGGTGCCAATACTCTGGTGGCATGCTGCTCAGTCTCTCCAACGTGCCCCGCGACTACGCCTGGGGATCCCCGACGCTCCTCGCCGACCTCGAAGGTCGCGCTCCCGCAGGCGGCCCAGAAGCCGAGGTCTGGTTCGGAGACCACCCGGGGGATCCGGCGGACGTGCGGAGCGGCGGGACGCTGGACGCCGTCACAGGCGGATCGCTGCCCTACCTGCTCAAGCTGCTTGCTGCCGCCTCTCCGCTGTCGATCCAGGTGCACCCGACCATCGAGCAGGCCAGGGCCGGATGGGCGCGAGAGGCCCAGCTCGGCGCCGACGACCCGAAGCGCAACTATCGCGACGACAACCACAAGCCCGAGTTGATCGTCGCGCTGAGTGAGCGCTTCGAGTCCCTGAGCGGACTGCGTCCTCTCGCCGGCACCCGGCGCCTGCTGTCCGCTCTGGGGGAGAGCGCGGGCGTCGTCGAGCTGTCCTCTCGACTCGATGCCGGCGGAGACGTGCTTCGCGACACGATCGGCTGGCTGCTGTCCGGCGAGGCGCAGCCCGTGGTCGACGACGTCGTCGCCGCGGTGCGTGCGGCGGTCGGCACGGATTCGGGGGAGTGGGGCACCACCCTGGAGGCGGTCGCGGCGATCGCGGACACCTACCCGGGCGACCCCGGCGTGGTGGTCGCTCTGCTCATGAACCACGTGGTGCTCCGTCGCGGCGAGGGGGTCTTCCTCCGCGCGGGTCTTCTGCACGCCTACATCTCGGGCCTCGGCGTCGAGATCATGGCGGCGAGCGACAACGTGCTGCGCGGCGGGCTGACTCCGAAGCGGATCGATGTGCCCGAACTGCTCTCGATCCTCGACACGACGACCGGCGAGGTGCCGGTGCTGCGCCCGGCGGAGGTCGGCGCGATCACCGAATACCCGGTGCCCGTGGCGGACTTCGCGCTGAGTCGCGTCGCTCTGAAGGGCGACGAGGTGTCGGTCGATGTCAGCGGGCCCACCATGGTGCTCGTCACGGCCGGTCGAGTGGAGGTCCGCGGGCATGACGGCGAGTCGCTCGTCGTCCCGATCGGGACGACGGCTTTCGCGACGCCCGACGAGGGTCGGTTGGCCCTCTCGGGGCAGGGGGAGGCGTTCATCGCGTCTCCGGGTGCAGCCACCAGCTGAGCGGGTGCCGGATGCCGACACGACACGCCGTACGAGGCTCAAGAACCTTCAAGACCTGATTGAGGGTTTACGATCCGCGACTTGACCGATGGGAATGACACGGGTGTAATTAGTTGAGCACGGCCCGCCGAGGGGGCGGAATACAGGGGTTGGAGAGCGAGATGACGGGTTACCGTTCAGACGTACCGGAGAACTGGTTCGTCGATCCGATCAACCTCGGTGTTCCCGGGGTCCGGAAGGCCGAGGTCGACGAAGAGAACGCTCTCGCCTGGCAGAGCGACGCTCTCTGCTCGCAGACCGACCCCGAGGCCTTCTTCCCGGAGAAGGGCGGCTCGACCCGCGACGCCAAGCGCATCTGCACCTCGTGCGATGTCCGCGGTGAATGCCTCGAGTACGCGCTCAACAACGACGAGCGTTTCGGAATCTGGGGCGGGCTGTCGGAGCGCGAGCGCCGCAAGCTCAAGCGCCGCGCAAGCTGACGATCTTCATCGGCGCCGCATCCTGACCACGGTCAAGATGCGGCGCCGTTGCCGTCTCCGGCGGACTGTGCCGTCGCTCATGGCTTCGCGGCCACGCCGGGGCCGCTGGTCCGCGGAATACCGCGGCGCGCATAGGCTGACCAGGTCATGCCAGCCCGAGTTCATGCAATCATCGTCGCGCGCCCCGGTTCCTCCGCCCGCGCGCAGCTGCTCCGCACACTGGACGCTCTGCGCTCCCAGACCACACCGGCGGCGGCGATCACCCTGGTGGTGTGCGGCGATGCCACATCGGCGCGTGAGAGCGAGGCGGTGGCGGCCGCGGTCGAGGGGATCATCCAGGCCCGCAGCGGCACATCCTTCGCCGACGCGGTGGAGCTCGCCCGACCCCGCATCCTCGAGGGGAGTGCGGTCTGGCTGCTCGCCCACGATACGGCGCCGCACGAGCGCGCACTCGAAAGACTCGTCGGAACGCTCGAACGCTCGCCGTCCGCAGCGATCGTCGCTCCCAAACTCGTGCAGACCGACAACGAGCGGGAGATCGTCTCGTTGGGCGTGAGCATGACAACCCTCGGACGAACGGTCGAACTGGCCGCCGGCGAACTCGATCAGGGTCAGCATGACGGCACGGATGACGCGCTCGGCGCGGACATCCGCGGAATGCTGATCCGCGGCGAGGTGCGCGATGCGCTGCGACCCGACCCGGCACTCGCCGGAGCTGATCAGGGACTGGATCTCGGCGTCCGTGCGCGACTCGGTGGTGGACGCGTCGTGCTCGCGCCGTCGGCTCGGGTCTCGGTCTCGCCGGGCGGCCCCGGCACGCTGCCGCACGGTCGCAGCAAGCGCGCGTTCGCGACGAGGCTCGCCCAGCTGCATCGTCGCCTCGCCTACGCACCCGCCGTCGCCGTGCCGCTGCACTGGCTCACACTTCTTCCGCTCGCGCTCTGGCGATCGGTGACGCACCTCGTGGGCAAGCGCCCGGAGGCGGTCGCCCCGGAATGGGGCGCCGCTGTGACTGCGATGTTCCGTTTCGCGGCGATCGCCCGCTCGCGGGGCAGCATCCGCGCGTTCCGCACCTCCAGCTGGTCGAGCATCGCGCCGCTCCGAGTGAGCAGCTCCGATCTGCGGCGGCGCCTCGACGACGGGCACGGCAGTGAGGGCGGAGCCGTCAGCGAGCTCCGGTTCTTCTCGGGTGGCGGTGCCTGGGCCGTGCTCGCAGCACTCGTGGTGAGCATCGCCACGTTCACCACCATCCTCGCGTGGCCTGTCCTGGGTGGGGGCGCGCTCCTGCCTCTGCGTGCGACCGTCGAAGCGCTGTGGAGTGACGCGGCCTGGGGGCTGCGCGGCCTCGGCGCCGGAGTGGTCGGCCCTGCCGATCCCTTCGCCGCGGTGATCGCCGTTCTCGGATCGCTGTGGCCGGGAGCCCCCTCGTTCTCTCTCGTGCTCCTCTGGGTGCTCGCGCTTCCGCTCGCCGTGCTCGGCGGATGGTTCGCGGCCACGAGAGTGACGGACCGCGCGGGTCTCCGCATCTTCGCCGGAATCGTCTGGGCGCTGGCCCCCACCTTCCTCACCGCCCTGGTCGACGGTCGTCCCACGGGTGTGCTGGTGCACCTGCTCCTCCCATGGCTCTTCCACGCTGCCGTCGTGGCGCATCGCTCGTGGGGCGCGGCCGGTGCAGCATCGCTCCTGTTCGCCGCCGTGACCGCCTGCGCCCCCTCACTCGCGCCTGCGCTCCTGCTGCTGTGGGTCGTCGCACTAGGCATCACCCTCGCCGGTGCGCGCATCCGCGGAGCGATCCGCCTGCTCTGGGTACCGGTGCCCGCCGTCGCTCTCTTCGCACCTCTCGTGCTCTGGCAGCTGCGTCACGGCAGCCTCGTCGCCGTGCTCGCCGACCCCGGGTCCATCTGGGCCGGTCCCCAGGCGACAGCGGATGCCGCAGGTCGGCTCGCGCTGGCCACGGGCTTCCCCACAGGGGACATGGCCGGCTGGGGCTGGGCATCGTGGCTCGGGCCGGAGATGGCACCCTGGGTCGCCCTGCTGCTCGCGCCACTCGCACTGCTGGCTCTCGTGTCTGCGGTCGCGCCTCGCTGGCGCGCCGGCATCACCCTCCTCGTCGTCGCCCTCTCCGGCCTCGCCACCGCATTCCTCGCCGTGGGCGTCACCGTCTCCTTCGCGCAGGGAGTGCCGGTCGCCATCTGGCCGGGCGCCGGGTTGAGCCTTGCGTGGATCGGCGTGACGGGGGCGGCGCTCGTGACCCTCGACACTGCGCTCACGATCCCTCGTCTGCGCGTTCTGAGTGCCGCCGTCGCGGGGCTCGCGATCGCGGTGTGCGCGGTTCCGTCGCTCGCCGCGTTCCACTCGGATTCCTCGGCGCTCCGCGACGGTCCCGCCTCGACTCTGCCCGCGTACGTCGCCGCGCAGGCTGGTGCGGATCGGCCCGTCGGCACGCTCGTGCTCACGCCGCAGAACGACGGCGGCCTCGCGACCGAGGTGGCCTGGGGTGGAAGCGAGACGTTGAGCGCTCAAACGACCATCCTGTCGACGGCGACTGAGCTGCGAGGCACGGACCTCACCACCCTCGCGGTCGACCTTCTCTCCGCGCGCGACTTCGACGCCGCGGCGGAACTCGGGGAGCAGGGCATCTCCTACGTCCTCCTGGCGAAGGTGTCCGACGACGAGTCGGATCGCGCGCGCACGCTGCGTACCGTCGCGGTGACGTCTCTCGATCAGCGTGCAGGCTTCGTCCAGGCGGGTACCACCGATCGCGGCGTGCTGTACCGGCTCGAGGCGGACGCCTCACCCCGTGCTCCGCTCTCCGCCGGGCAGGAGGCGACCGCTCGACTCGTGATCACGCTTCAGCTGGTCCTCGTGTTCGCCGCGCTCCTGCTGTCGGTCCCGACCCGTGCGTCTCGACGCGCTGCCCGCGCCAAGTCGCGCATCGTCGGGCGCGCGGCGGAAGAGCCGCTCGTGCTGCCCAGACACCCGGAGGATCACGACGAGCATGATTCGCCCGTGGTCGCGGCCGCGGTGCCGGAGAGTCCGTCCGAACCGGATGAGGCTGGGGATGCCGCCCACTCCGCCGCGCCCGCCGAACCGGCCGGTGCGGCGGGCGCTGCCGACGGAGAGTCCGCAGAGGACGCGCCCGCTGCGGAACCCGCCGCGGATGGATCAGAGGGGGACCCCGACGAGGGATCCCACCACGACGAGGAGGCGCGACGATGAGCACCAACCGTGCATTCCGGGTGGCCGCCACCGGCGCTCGGGTCCTGACCGGCGCCGTCGTCGCTGCAGCATGCGTCATCGGCGCCGTGGTCGCGGTCACCGCGCCCTGGCCCACCGTCACACACGAACCCGCCCAGGCCGACGTCACGCCCCTTCCCGGTGACACGGTGCTCGTCTGCAACGGCGACTTCCGCGCCATCGGGCGCACCCCCTCGAAATCGCTCGAGATGGTCTCCGCAGCTCAGCTGCGCCTGACCGCGGAGGGGTCGTCCGGGCGTCCGGAGTCGAGTCCGCTGTCCGCGAAGGACCTCGCCGACGGCGGTTCAGCCCAGCGTCTGGTCGGAGCGGTCGACGGCCGCGTGGCACCGCTGCTCGGCGCGACCGAATCGGTCACGCTCGCCGAGGACGACCTGTTCGGGCTCGCCGCCGCGCCGTGTCGGCCTGCCGGGCTCGAGTCCTGGCTCGTCGGCGGCACTGTGGCCACAGGCACGGAGGATCTCATCGTCCTCACCAACCCCGGTGTCGTGCCCTCGACTGTGACTCTCGGCGTCTTCGGGTCGGTCCGTGCATCGAGCACCGTGATCGTTCCCGCCGAGTCTCAGATCGCGCTTCCCCTGACATCGATCGCCGTCGGGTCCGATTATCCGGTCGTCCAGGTGACCGCCACCGGTTCGCCGGTGCGGGCCGTGCTGCAGTCGTCGCTCACTCGGACGCTCGACCCCGCAGGTGTCGACCTGCAGGATGCGGTGGCGGCACCGCAGCGCAATCCCGTGATCCCGGGAATCCAGGTGTTCGAGAACGAGGGCGACAACTCCGACATGGCGGTCGTGCGGTTGCTCTCGCCGGATGTGGATGCCGAGGCGGTCGTGACCCTCAGCAAGCTCGGTTCTGCCGCGACCGCTGCAGAACTCACCGTTCCGCTCACCGCCGACGTGCCGACCGAGCTCTCGCTCTCGACTCTCGCGCCGGGAGAGTACACCGCGCGGGTCGAGTCCGATGCTCCCGTGCTGGCAGCCGTGCGGCAGCAGGACGGTGCGGGTCCGCAGACAGACTTCGCCTGGGCGTTGCCGGCACCGGAGGTCGAGGACGACGTCTATATGTCGATCCCGGCCGGTCCGTCGCCCCAGGTCGTGCTCGTGAACAGCGAGGACTCGGATTCCACCGTGCAGCTGACCGCCGTCGACGGCGGAGAGCCCATTGACGTGACGGTTCCCGCGGGATCGTCGGCGGCGGTGCCGGTGAAGGAACGCACCGTGTACGCCCTGTCGACGTCGGGTCCTGTGCACGCGTCCGTGGCGATGACGGCCACCGGGGCGCTCGCGGTCTGGCCGGTGTGGCCTTCGGCGGGAGCCCAGCAGAGCATCACCGTCTATCCCTGACGCGAGGGTCGGGCGGAGGCGGCTCTGGCTCTGCGACCTCAGTGGTCGTGGCCGCCGAGATCCCAGGGCTCGCGTCCGACGTACTCAGCAGCGGCCCGGAACACGGCGCTCTCGATGGCCATCCGTCGGTGGGCGCCGTCGTCGTGCCCAGGCGGGAGCAGCCGCTCGATCGGGAGACGGAAGAGCACGATTCGCTGCTTCTCGTGATCGAGGTGCCACCGCGGAACCTCATCCGTCGCCTCGAACGCCGGCATCGCGCCGATCTCGAACCGCACCTCCTGCAGTTCCGGCCAGGTTCCTCGGAGGAACTCCACGGCCGTGCCCACGGTGAGGTCGAACCGGTCGATACGACCGTCGAGCGGCGCCAGGGGAGGACGCACGACCTCGCTGCGTCCCAGACGGCCATGACGCCCGTGTCGAGCACCGCGACGCGGAGCGGCGGAGGTGCGGGGACGACGAGGCATAGCGAAAGTCTAGGCCGAGTCTGCGGGCCCGGGCGGCGCGGCGTCCTTCCCTCGCGGGAAGGGGCCCGTAACCTGGCGGGAATGGACGCAAGACTCTGCTCGAAGGTCGGCTGCGCGCGAGAAGCCGTGGCGACGCTCACCTACGACTACGGCGATCAGATGGCTGCCCTGGGCCCACTCGGCCTGGCGAATCATCCGCACGCGCACGATCTCTGCGCGCAGCACGCGGATCGCCTGTCGGTACCCGCCGGTTGGCTCGTGGTGCGGCATGAGGCGCTGCGCGCCTGAACCGATCCGACCGGAACAGCGCTCGGGACACGCCGCCGACCGGGCCGGTGTCCCTTCGGCATCCCGGCTACGCTGACCGCGGATGCGCCAAGGCGGCGCGGCCGGAAAGGCAGCCGTGATCGTCTGGCGACGCTGGATCTTCCCTCTTCTTCTCGTGCTCGTTTTCGGGGCATGCGCAGCGGCACTGGTGAAGATCGCGTTCTTCCCCGACCGCACCGAGGCGACGGTCAGCCCGGAGTCGTCGATCAGCGATCCGGTCGTTCCGGTCGAGCGCGGCTCCGTGGTGAACGCGCTCACACTGAGCGGCAACGTCGCGCGAGATGATTCGTTCCCCGTGCGCAACGAGATCGCAGGAACCGTCCTCGCGGTCCACGTCGCGGAGGGGGCGTCCGTCGCCGCCGGACAGAAGCTCTTCACGATCAGGCAGGACGAGCCGAAGAAGGACATCGACATCGTCGCGGCCGAGGCAGGCGACATATCGGAGATCGCCCTCGTGAAGGGCCAGGTCACCTCGGCAGGGACCGAGAGCTACACACTCACCCCTGCGCGTTACCACCTGCTCGCGACGGTGGAGCCCGCGCAGCTGTACCGTCTGGTGAACGCGCCCGCCGAGGCATCCGTGAGCATCACCGGGGGGCCTGCGCCGTTCACGTGCACCGGGGTGCGTGTGCAGGTGAGCCAGGAGGGCACCGCGAGTGTGCGCTGCGCGGTCCCGGCCGCTCAGGTCGTGTTCGCCGGGCTCCCCGCGACGATGGACCTCGCGCTCGGTCAGGTCGACGACGCACTCGTCGTTCCGGTCACCGCGGTTCAGGGCGGTGCGGGCACGGGGAACGTCTGGGTGGATGCGGGTGACGGAAGTGAGCCCGAGGAGCGGCCGGTGACCCTCGGAGTCAACGACGGCACCATGGTCGAGGTCGTCTCCGGGCTCGAAGAGGGCGAGTCGATCAGGCAGTTCGTGCCCGGCTTCGTCGCTCCGGTGGAGGAGTTCTGCTACGAGGTCGCACCGGGCGTCGAGCAGTGCGACAGCGGGACGAGCTGGTGACGCTCGTCGCTCTGGCCGACGTGACCAAGAGTGTGCGGCTGCCCAACGACTCGGAGCTGGAGATCCTCCGGGGCATCACGCTCGAGGTGCGTGCCGGTGATCACGTCTCGATCGTCGGCCGGTCGGGCTCCGGAAAGTCGACGCTGCTGAACATCCTCGGGATGCTCGATGCTCCCACGAGCGGTTCCGTCTCCTTCGAAGGCCGAGAGGTGCGACGCATGCGCTCGGGACGGCTGGATCGCCTGCGCGGCGACAACGTCGGTTTCGTGTTCCAGCAGTTCAACCTGCTCCCCGGGCGCACCGCGCTCGACAACGTCATGATGCCGCTCGGTCATGCCAAGGGGCGACTCTTCTGGAATCGACGACAGATC
Organism: Microbacterium sp. LWH13-1.2; assembly: GCF_038397735.1. Taxonomy (NCBI): domain Bacteria; kingdom Bacillati; phylum Actinomycetota; class Actinomycetes; order Micrococcales; family Microbacteriaceae; genus Microbacterium; species Microbacterium sp. LWH13-1.2. The sequence continues at coordinate 915,848 of NZ_CP151635.1, forward strand.
GCGGCCGACATGCTGGAGCGGGTCGGCCTCGGTCACCGCATCGAGCAGGTCGCCGACCGGCTCTCCGGCGGCGAGCAGCAGCGTGTGGCGATCGCCAGAGCGCTCGTGCGTCGCCCTGTGCTGATCCTCGCCGATGAGCCTACCGGTGCCCTCGACATCGACACGGGGGCAACCGTCATGTCGCTTCTCGACGAGGTCGCGACCGAGACGGACGCGGCGCTCGTGACGATCACCCACGACCTGCATGTCGCCGCCCGCGCACGCAGACACTATCGTCTCGATGCCGGCGTGCTCGAGACCGCCGACCTCAGCCGCGCCTTTGAAGCGTCGACACTGGCGGCATCCGTGCCGTCGGGTCTGGCGGCGGTACCGTCGGCTTCGGTGCCGGCGACGCGCCGGGAGGCCTCATCATGACCGGGATCCTCGGCGCGCTCTCCGACGCGTGGGCGGAGATCCGGGTGCACAAGCTGCGGGTGCTGCTCAGTCTGATCGGCATCGCGGTCTCGGTGGCAGCGCTCACGGGAGTCGTCGCACTCTCGGAGTACCAGAGGCAGTTCCAGGCAGAGCAATCGGACCGATGGGGCGGACGTGCGGCGACGCTCGTCATCGGCATGAGCACCGCCGACGGTCTGCCCGTCGACGTCGACGCCTTCGACGAGCGGTTCACACGGGTCGCGGAACGCTTCGGATTCAGCCACACCGCGCGCATCGCGCAAGGGATGGCCGTTCCCGTTCAGCTGCCGGACGGCATCGTCGACGTCAACGCGCGCCTGATCGATCCGCTGTACTCCCAGATCCACCGGGAGCAGCTGTTGGAAGGCCGCTGGCTGCGCGATGACGATGTCGAAGCCCTCGCGCCGCCGGTCGTGATCACGGAGGCGCTCTGGGATCGGATCGGTCGGGTGCCGGTCGCACAGCATCCGACCCTCACTCTCTCAGGAGCGGCTGGCGGCACCTATCAGGTCGTCGGCGTCGTGCCGCGACAGGGTTTCGGCGACGAGGAACTACGCGTCGACATCCTCTACGACGCGTATCGCGCTCGGGTCGATGCCCTCCCGGAAGGAGCATGGCCGCAATACGAGGTGTGGCTCGGGCAGACGGAGGTCGATGCCGTCGCCCCCGTGCTCGCGATGGACCTTCGGGCAGGGCTGCCGGAGGGCCAGACAGTCTCGGTGAGCCGTTCCGATTGGGCGGCGCAGCCGGGAGCCCTCGACGCGCAGGCGACGTTCGAGATGGTCACGGGCGGCATCGCCGCAGTCATCCTCGCGCTGGGCGCTCTGAGCCTGATCAATATCCAGCTGGTGGCGATGCGCCAGCGGGTGCGTGAGATCGGTGTCCGGCGCGCGTTCGGGGCGACATCCGGTCGAGTCTTCTTCTCTGTCTTCCTCGAGAGCCTCGTCGCGACCACCGTCGCCGGGCTCGTCGGCATCGCGATCGTCGTCGCCGTGCTGCGTTCGGAGTGGGTGGTGACCTCGCTGTTCTACGGCATCCAGGACATCCCGCCGTTCCCGATGCGGGCCGCGTTCGTCGGTCTCGCGGCGTCGATCATCGTGGGCGCGGTCTCGGGATTCATCCCGGCGCTCGTCGCGCTGCGGGTGAAGGTCATCGACGCGATCCGGTTCTGACAGGCACAGGGTGGCCCCGACGGGAGGGGATCAGACCCCGACGCGCCGCCCCGTGAGCTTCTCCGCGCGACGATCGGCGTTCTGCAGCGCTCGGCGTTCCCGCTCGCGGCGCAGGACCGTGATCCCGACCAGCACGACCTCGGGCGCCGCCGCGGGCATCGGCGATACGAAGGGAGAAGCCTCGGTGAGGAGATCCTGCGCGACCCGCGCGCGGGCTGCGGGCACCATTCGCGGTGCGCTCTGCAGGAACTGCGAGATCCGGCGGGCGAGACGATCAGGCAGGCGGGCGACGTCCGCGATCTGAGCCCAGCCCGCGAGCATAGGCGGGAGGACGGGGACCTGCGGGATCAGCTTCGGAGCCCGCACGCGCTGACTGTACGTGCCGGCGACCATATCGCCGAGGCGCTGGGAGCGGGCGCTGAATGCGCCGGCGAGCACCGCGACGCTGCCGAGCGTCATATAGATCTCCAGCACCCCGAGGAGGGCGCGGATGAACGCATGGCGGAAGCCGGTCGCCCCTCCATCGATGCGAACGATGCGTCCGCCGACCGCGAGCTTGCCGAGGCTTCGCCCCTTGAGTGCGACCTCCATCGTGATCGGGAGCACGACGAAGCTGACGACGATCGATGCGATCGTCGCGATCGTGTCGGTCGCCTCGTCGAGAACGCCGAGGTCCAGCAACCAGAGCCGCAGGAACAGCGTCAGGAGGAAGACGGCGAAACCGACCAGAAGATCGATGATCGCGCCAGCGGCTCGAAGTATGAAACCGATCGGCTGCACGTCGATCGCCACGGCTTCACCGGAGAGCACCTCGTCGGATGTATCGAGCGGGGCAGACATGAGTACAGTAAATCAGGTGGATGCCGATGCGCTGACAGATGCACGCCGCGCCGAGTGGGAGCGGTTGGAGCAGTTGAGTCGCGCCCGGCTCGACGGCGAGGGAGTCGACGAGATGATCGTCCGCTACCGCGCGGCATCCGCGGATCTCGCCGAGCTCAAGACCTCGGTCGGTGAATCGCCGCAGGGAGCGTACCTGTCGACCATCCTCGTGCGAGCGCGGCTGCGTCTGACGGGCGCATCCGACAGCATCCTCACCCAGACGGCGCGCTTCTTCTCCCGGCAGCTTCCCGCCGCGCTCTACCGTCTGCGCTGGACGACTCTCATCATCGCCGTCTCGTTCATCGCGATCGTCGTCGGGACCGCCGCCTGGATCTCGTTGGATCCGGCGCTGCTCGCGACCCTCGGGCCACCGGATGCGCTCGAGCAGTACGCCGACGAGAGCTTCACCGGCTACTACACCGAGAACCCCGCCGCGGTGTTCATGGGGATGGTCTGGTGGAACAACGCCTGGATCGCGCTGCAGTGCGTGCTGTTCGGCATCACGGGGCTCTGGCCGATCAACGTGCTGGTGCAGAACGCGATGGGACTGGGCGTATCGGCTGCGGTGATGACCGCACACGACCAGGCCGACGTCATGATCCTCTACATCCTTCCCCACGGTCTTCTCGAGATGACGTCGATCTTCGTCGCCGCCGCAGGAGGGCTGCACCTGTTCTGGTCGTGGGTCGCGCCGGGCAACCGGTCACGCGGTGAGTCCCTCGCAGCGGAGGGCCGGTCGCTCGCGACCGTTGCGATCGGACTCGTCTTCGCGCTGTTCGTCTCCGGACTGATCGAGGGATTCGTCACCGGCTGGGCGCTGCCCTGGCCCGTCAAGATCGGCATCGGAGTGGCGGCGCTCGCCGCCTTCCTGATCTACATGCTCGTGATCGGCGGACGTGCATACCGCCGAGGCGAGACCGGAGATCTCGTCGAGTACGAAGCGGGGACGCCGCGACTCCTGGCGGGTTGACCGGGGTTCGTCCGACTTCTTTCCCGTCAGCGGGCTCGGTCAGCCGCGCTCGCGCTGCTGCGGTCCGGTACGTCGAACAGCCCTCGATACGCGAACCCTGCGAGCAGCGCACCGACGACGGGGAAGACGATGAACACCCACAGCTGGGTGAGCGCCTCCGTGTTCCCGTACAAGGCAGTGGCGATGGATCGGGCGGGGTTCACCGAGGCGTAGTCGATCGGCAGGATCACCAGGTGGATGACCGCGAGAGTGAGGCCCGCGACGACACCGCCGAAGGGGGTGCCGCGCACCGGGTGCGTCACCCCGAGGATCACGAGGACGAGCACCGCGGCGAAGAGCGCCTCGACGATGATCGCGGCGCCGAGGCCGAACCCCGCGGGAGAGGCGGCGGCGAAACCGTTGCTGGCGAATCCCTCGACGCGTTGCGCCTCGAGCCAGCCGTCGGGACCGAACAGGCCGATCAGGAATACCAGGGTCGAGGCGATCAGGCCTCCGACGCACTGGGCGACGATGTATGCGGGGACCTCGCGCCACGGCATCCGACCGGCCGCGGCGACCCCGATGGTCACCGCGGGGTTGAAATGCCCCCCGGAGATCGGTCCGAACGCATAGAACGCGGCGGTGAGAGCGAAACCCGCCGCGAGTGCGATGCCGACGAATCCGATGCCTTGATCGCCCGTCTCGGTACCTGCACCGAAGCGGGCCGCGAACATCGCGGCTCCCACGATGGCGAGGACGAGTGCGGAGGATCCGAACGCCTCGGCGGTCAGTCGGACCGTCATCGTGGAGGTTCGTCTGCTCGCGTCGCTCATGATCTTCGTCATTCCTTGCGTCCGGTCCGGTGTGCTCACAGCCGTCCGGCTGCCTTCAGCTCGAGGTACCTGTCGGCGATCCGCGGGGGCAGGGTCTCGGGGTCGGCTGCGATCGCTTCGCCGCCGGCACGTCTGACCGCATCCGCCACGTTCTCGGCGTCTCGCATCGTCCGCTCCGCAGCAGCCGCGAGATAGATCTCCTCGCGTGATCCGCGCTGCCGTGCGAGATCGGCGATACCGTCGTCGGTCACCGACCCCACGAGGATCGATGTCGCCCGCGAGGCATCCGGGAAGGCTCCGAGGAACCCTCGGGCGGACTCCGCCGCATCCTGTGCGGTCAACACGACGATCAGCGCGGGGCGCGTCGTGAGTGTGCGCACGGCAGCGAAAGCGCCGTGCCAGTCGGTGTCGACGAGACGGGCATGCACAGGCGCCATCGCGTCGGTCAGTGCGGGGAGGAGGGCGTTGCCCTCGACGCCGGTGACGCGTGCGCGCACGACACGGTCGTACATGAGCAGATGCACATGATCGCCCGCGCGGGCGGCGAGAGCGGCGAGCAGCAGAGATGCCTCGAGTGCGGCGTCCACTCTGGTGCCGTCGCCGACGCGTGCGGCTGCCGTGCGGCCGGTGTCGATGATGATCACGACGTGACGGTCGCGTTCAGGGCGCCATGTGCGCAGCATCGTGGTGCCGGCGCGAGCCGTGGCGCGCCAGTCGATCGAGCGCACGTCGTCGCCTCGGACGTACTCGCGCAGCGAGTCGAACTCCGTGCCCTGACCGCGGACCTGGATGCTGGTGTTCCCGTCGAGCTCACGCAGGCGCGCGAGTCGGGAAGGCAGATGCTTTCGCGACGAGAACGCGGGAAGAACGCGGATGGTTCCGCGCACCCGGTGGCGCGCCTGTCGACCGGCGATCCCGAGGGGGCCCTGGGATCGGATCATCACGAACTCGCTCGACAGCTCGCCGCGGCGACGGGGGAGAAGGGGGATGGAGACGCGGCGACGCTCGCCCGGAGGCACGCTGAGGCGCTGACGGTCTCGCGTCGCGCCTGCCGTCGGCTGCCAGGCATCACGGATCAGCGCGTGCAGTGTGCGGGATCCCTGGTTCTGGAGTGCGACGCTCACCGGCACGAGCTCACCGAGCCGAGTGCGTGCCGGCACCCGTCTGGTGACGACGACCGAGCGCGGGCTGGGCGCCAGCAGCACGTCGAGCACGATCAGGAGAACGCAGAGTCCCACCCAAATGCCGAGCGCGGCGTACGGCGGATAGCCCGCGAGGCCTGTGAGGACGAGCGGGACGATGCCGACGGCGACGGCGAGGGCGAGACGGCCGGTGACGAACACCTAGATCGGCACCCTGGTCTGCTGCACGACCGAGGTGAGGACGGCATCGGCCGAGACGCCCTCCATCTGGGCATCCGGCCGCAGCTGCAGGCGGTGGCGCCAGACCGGCACGAGCATCGTCTGCACGTGGTCGGGCGTGACGGCCGACGAGGCGTTGAGCCAGGCCCAGGCCTTCGCTGCGGCCAGTAGACCGGTCGATGCGCGGGGGCTCGCGCCGAGCTCGACGGAGGGCGACTGCCTCGTGGCTCTGGCGAGATCGACGACGTAGCCGAGTACGTCATCCGTGACATCGACGCGGCCGGCCGCGGCCTGAGCCGCTCGGATCTCGTCCGCCGTCACCGTGGCCTCGACGCCTGTGAGCTCGCGCGGTGAGAAGCCCGACGCGTGCTTGCGGAGCACAGAGACCTCAGCGTCGCGCTCGGGCATGCCGACGACCAGCTTCATCAGGAAGCGATCCAGCTGCGCCTCGGGCAGCGAATATGTGCCCTCGTGCTCGATCGGGTTCTGCGTGGCGGCGACGAGGAACGGATCGGGGAGCGCGCGGCTGACCCCGTCAGCCGACACCTGACGCTCTTCCATGGCCTCCAGCAGAGCGGCCTGGGTCTTCGGGGGTGTGCGGTTGATCTCGTCGGCGAGCAGGATGTTCGTGAACACGGGCCCCGCGCGGAAGTCGAACTCTCCCGTGCGCGCATCGTAGACGAGCGATCCCGTCACGTCGCCCGGCATCAGGTCGGGGGTGAACTGCACTCGCTTGGTGTCCAGGCCCAACGCGCGAGCGAAGGAGCGGACCACAAGGGTCTTCGCGACACCCGGCACGCCCTCGAGCAGCACGTGCCCTCGTGCGAGCAGCGACACCAGCAGACCGGTCACCGTGCCCGCCTGGCCGACGACGGCCTTGTCGACCTCGGTGCGCACGCGGTGCATGGCCTGACGCAGCTCGGCGTCGTTGAAGTTCTCAGCGGTCACGTGGTGTCCTCGGCTTCCGTTCGGATGGATGGACGGCGGGTGGATGGGACGGTCGCCGGATCATTCCGGTCTCCGTTCGACGGTGGTCGAGGCGTCGACGGCGCTCTCCAGTTCCTGCAGCCGACGGGCCAGGTCGATCAGCGACGGATCGTCGGTGGGCGAGGGTCCGGCGAGCAGGTCGTGCAGAGTCCCGCGCGGGATCCGGAGCCGGTCCGATGCGGCATCCGCTATCTCCTCCGCCGTCGCGTTCACGGCGAGTCCGAGTCGGCGCGCCAACCTGCGCCTGCTCCCGTCGCGGATGGCCTCCGACGCATGCGCGGCGTCCCCCGCTTTCGCCGTCAGACGGGCGCGCCCGTGCATCGTCTCCGACGCGCGGACGGTCACGGGGAGGGTCTCGGCGACGAGCGGGCCGAAGCGCTGGCCTCGCCATAGCGCGGCCGCGAGCCCGGCGATCATCAGCAGCAGGATCGCGGGCGTCACCCAGCCCGGAGTGAGCGAACCCAGGCTGTCCGGCATCTCGCCTTCGATGTCCGTGTCGCCGAAGCTCGGGATGTACCAGACGACGCGGTCGGTCTGGCCGAGAAGGGCGAGTCCGAGTGCAGCGTTGCCGTCGTCCGCGAGGTAGGCGTTGCTGAACAGGCGGGCGCCTTCGACGACGATGCGAGTCGTACCGTCGTCCTCGTCGACGAGCACGGCAGAGGCGTCTTCGGTGCCGAAGCATCCTTCGACGCCGTCAGCCGGGGCGAACATCCGGTCGGGACGGATCGTGCCGACGTCGGCGAACTCCGGGATGGAGCAGTCGGCCTCCACCGGACTCGGGTTCGCTGCGGCGTTGTCGCCCGCGCGCAGGAGGGTGAGAAGGTGCGTGCTGCTGGAGAGGAAGACGACCCGGTCGGCAGGGGCGATCAGCTCGGTGATCCCGTCGTCGGTCAGGGTGTACGGGTTCGCCATGACGAGTGTGGAGTTCTCGTCGAGTGCTGCCCGGGCCTCGGCGCGGGAGCGGAAGACCGAGACCTCGACCCCTTGCTCCTCGAGGATCTGGGCGAGCGCCATCGCCCCGGAGTCGCTGACGCTCTCAGGATCGAGCGAGCCTCGTTGATCGGGCATGCGGACGGCGACCTGGGTTGCCACGAACACGCCGCCGAGCACGAGCGCGGCGACGATCGCCCACCCGAGAAGAGACTTCAGGCGTCGCCCGCGTGGGGCACGCTCTGCCGTGGATGCCGGTGCATCGCGCTGCTCGATGACGGTCACGCGTTCGCCGTCTCCGGTCGCAGGGCACTCAGACGATCATCGGTCGCGGCGAGCTCGGCATAACTCGACTCGGTAGCGGGGCGCCGCAGATAGCGCACGTCGTCGAATGAGACCGCCGCATCACGGACGGGCGTCGTCTCAGCGGGGAACACGACGGCGACCACTCGGGCGATCGCCTGTGCGGTCGCGCCGGGGGAGGGATCGATGAGGTCTCGCTCCAGAAGCCCTCTGGCGAGCGCTCGGAAGCGCAGGATCGTGGCCTCATCCCAGTCGCCTGCGCGCGCGCAGCGATCGGCGTCGGCGCGCAGCTGCGTCGCGGATCGGTCATCGTCGGCGCCGAGGAGGTCACCTCGTGCGCGCCGGATCGACTGCGCACGTCGCGGGCGTCCCCAGATGATGAGCGCGGCGACGAGCGCTCCGAAGACGATGATGCACACGATGATCAATGCGGAGGGACCGACGTTCGCGCTGTTGTCGGAGTTGAACAGATCGGCGAGGAATCGTCCGATGTCGCGCGCGAGCATGTCGAACCACGTCGGCTTCGCATCGGCGTAGCGCGGGTCGGCGAGTTCCTGCTCCGCCCACTTCCGTGCTTCCTCCCCGTCAGGGATGAGCACGTCGTCGAGAGGACGGATCATGCCGACCCTTCGCCGCCCGCACCGGGCGCGGCCCACGTCGAGTCATCGGACTCGGCAGGGCGCGTTGCGGGCGGGGAGTATGGGGGCGGAGGCGTGAATGCGGCCTGCACCTGGGGCGCGGCCGGTGGCTGGGATGCTGCCGGCCGCTGAGCATAGGGCGGCAGGGGAGCGGGCTGCTGCGGGGCGGGAGCTGGCTGTCCCTGGTACGGCTGCCCCTGGTACGGCTGTCCCTGGTACTGCGGTGCGGCAGGCGGCTGTCCCTGGTACGGCTGTCCCTGGTACGGCGGCGCTGCGGGGTACTGCCCCGGATACGGCTGTCCTGGGTACTGCTGGGCCGGGTACGACTGCATCTCGTAGCCCGTCGTCATCATCGCCCACTCCGGGACCTGCTGCGGCGGCGGGGCGCTCGACACAGCGCGCTCGGGGTCGACGATGAACGGGTCGCCGAGCTGCTCGTCGGTCCATCCGAGGTCGCGACGCTCGACATGACTGATGAGCGACTGGTCGAGGCCCTCGTAGCGCATCCGACTGTCGAGGTACACGAGAGTGCCCGCGCTGCTCTGCACGACGAGGGTGATGGCCTGCAGCACGAGAAGCAGGATCTGCGGCGCGAGGAGGGCGAAGACGAACGCCATGATCCCTGCGGTGTCGGACGAGCCCGTCGGCGCGATCACCGAACCGAGCATCGAGCCGACCAGCGAGACGGGCAGGTTCACCACCTGCATCGCGACACCCATGATGGCGCCGATGAGGAACGTGACGCCCCAGGCCACCCAGAACCGGCCTCGCGTCAGGCGCCACGACCGCACGAGCGCGTCGCGGAACTTCGCCCTCTCGAGAACGAGGATCGACGGGACGAGGAGCAGCTTCGTCGTCAGCCAGACGACGAGCGGGATGGTCGCCAGTACGAGCAGCACGACGAGGATCACGATCCCGCCTATGGCCTCGGCTGAGGCTCCGAGCCCGCCGGCGATGAAGCCGGCGATCACGAGGAAGACGATCACGATGATGCCGAAGATGAAGATGATCGAGAGCGAGGCGAATCCGGCCAAGCGCCAGAACGACGGGATCATCTTGCGCCAGAGAGTCCCGAGGGTGGCCTTCACCCCGATCGCTGCGAAGCCGATCTCGGCCGCGACGACGCCCTGCATCAGCGCGGTGAACGCGATGGATGCCAGGCCCACCGCGATGCCGGCCACGATGTTCATCGCGATGGTGCCGGCGAAGATGGCCTCGAAGTCCGGCGAAGCGGCAGACAGCGATTCGAGTCGCGTGAACGTCGTGACGAACACGAAACCCATCACCGTCGCACTGAGCACCACCACGGCCAGCTGGATCACGACGCCGAAACCGAAGAGCACCTTGGGGTTGTGACGCAGCGCCGCGAACGACCTCGTCAACAGCATCCCGAACGTCATGGGATGCAGGGGGATGATGCCCTTCTTGGGGGCAGGGGTCCACGTCTGGCCGCTCACCGGCACTCCCTCCGTCGTGCGCTCCCATCGTGTCACAACACCGGTCGGGCGCGTAGACATGAGGGTCGTGGTACTGAGTGCCATAAGGTAACAGTTATGACCTCACGCATTCTTGTGGTCGACGACGACACCGCGCTCGCCGAGATGATCGGCATCGTGCTGCGCACGGAGGGCTTCGAGCCGGTGTTCTGCGCCGACGGCGCACGGGCCGTCGAGGAGTGGCGCACGCAGCGTCCCGATCTCGTGCTGCTCGACCTGATGCTCCCGGGCATGGACGGAATCGAGATCTGCGCGCGGATCCGTGCCGAGTCGGGAGTCCCCGTCATCATGCTCACCGCCCGCAGCGACACCGCCGATGTCGTCCGCGGCCTCGAGGTGGGGGCGGACGACTACATCGTCAAGCCCTTCAACCCGAAGGAGCTCGTCGCCCGCATCCGCACCCGACTGCGCCCCTCGCCTCAGACGGTGGGGGAACAGCTCCGTGTCGGTGACCTCACCGTCGACGTCGATGCGCATGAGGTGCGAAGGGGCACGGCTCCCATCGCTCTCACGCCCCTCGAGTTCCAGCTGCTCGTCGCCCTCGCCTCGAAGCCGCAGCAGGTGTTCTCGCGGGAGATGCTGCTCGAGCAGGTCTGGGGCTACCACTACAAGGCGGACACCCGCCTGGTGAACGTGCATGTCCAACGCCTCCGTGCGAAGGTCGAGCTCGACCCGGACAACCCCAAGATCGTCATGACGGTGCGTGGCGTCGGCTACCGTGCCGGGAGCGCGGGCTAAAGCGCCATGGCCGCCACCGCAGCGACCACCACGGCGGTCGCTGTCATCCGCGACTGGCGCGGTTGGCCCACCGTCACCCGGGCCCTGTGGCGACGGTCCCTGCGGTTCCGGACGCTGACGATCACGCTGCTGCTCACCTCGACCGCGATCCTGATCACCTGCGTGACGATGGCGCTCGTCATTCAGAACGACCTGTTCGAATCGCGCAAGAACGAGGCGCTGGAAGATGCGGCGCGTTCGGTGAATCAGGCGCAGACGACGCTCGATGCCACAGCCCTCGGTGACGACCCCGCAGCACTTCGCGAGCTGTGGGACAGCGTGCAGGAAGACCTGGGGCGCAACTCCACAGCGGAGGGGTTGGCCGGATTCCGGGTCGACGGCGGCGCGGCCCCCGTCTCGCTGAACGGCTTCACCGCGGGCCTCAGCGCCAACAGCATCAGCCCCGCCCTCCGGAACCGGGTGGTCAAGTTCGACGACTGGCAATCCTGGCAGTCCGCGTCGCTCGACGTCGACGGCAGAACGGTGCCCGGCGTCATCGTCGGACAGCAGCTGCAGGTGCCCGAAGCAGGCCCGTTCGAGGTGTACTTCGCATACGACCTCGCCGATGCCGACAACACCCTCACCTTCGTGCAGCGGACGCTCTGGATAGCCGGCATCGGGCTCGTCGCGATCGTCGCCGCGATCTCGTTCGTCGTGCTGCGCACCGTCTCGACCCCGATCGTCGAGGCAGCGGAGACCAGTGCCCGCCTGGCGTCGGGTGATCTCGCCGTGCGTATCGACGTGCACGGCGAAGACGAGATCGCCACGCTCGGGCGTTCCTTCAACGCCATGGCAGACAGCATCGAGTCCCAGATCAAGGAGCTCGGCGAACTCTCGCTCGTGCAGCAGCGGTTCGTCTCCGATGTCTCGCACGAGCTGAGGACGCCCCTCACCACCATCCGGCTCGCGGCCGACATGTTGAATGATCAGCGGGGGGAGTTCGACCCGACCACCGCACGGACCACGGAGCTCCTGCACGCTCAGGTGCAGCGGTTCGAGACTCTCCTGTCCGATCTGCTCGAGATCAGCCGTTACGATGCCGGGTCCGTGCAACTCGAGCTCGAGGCGACGAGCCTCGCTCACCTCGCCGAGGACATCATCGAGCAGATGCAGCCGCTCGCCGACGGGCGGGGCAGCGAACTGCGCCTCGTCGCGCCCGGCGGATACTCTCCTGTCGATATGGATCCACGGCGGGTGAGGCGGGTCCTCCGCAACCTGATCGGAAACGCGATCGAGCATGGCGAGGGGCGCCCCATAATCGTGACAGTGGACAGCAATCAGCACTCGGTGGCTGCGGGCGTCCGCGACTTCGGACTCGGGATGGACCCGGCGGATGCCGAGCGCGTGTTCGACCGGTTCTGGCGAGCCGACCCGTCACGCCAACGCACGATCGGAGGCACCGGTCTCGGGCTCTCCATCGCCCTCGGCGACGCGACCCTGCACGGCGGCACGCTCGGTGTGTGGTCGGAGCTCGGCGTCGGCACCAACTTCGTGCTCACCCTCCCGCGCCGCGGCGATGCCTCGGACGGACCGTCGCCGATCCCCCTCGAGCCGCAGGAGTCGCTGGGCGAGATCGGCGATGCGACGCAGCCCATCCAGCTCGCCGATCTTCCGGCCGAGCTGTTCGACCGAGGGAGCCTCGAATGATCTCGCGGACTCGACGCGCACTGCGCGGGGTGGCCGTCGCCACGGCCGCGCTGCTCCTGTCGGCCTGCTCGGGGCTTCCGACGACGGGCGACGTGCAACCGGGGCTCGCACTCGGAGCATCGCCCGAGGACCAGGATTTCCTCCCGCTCGCCTCCGGGCCCGCTGAGGGGGCAGGACCCGCGGCGATCGTCGAGGGCTTCATGGAGGCTGCGATCACGCCGGCCGACAACTGGGACACCGCACGCAAGTTCCTCACCCCGGATCTCGCATCGACCTGGCGCCCGAACACCGGGGTCTCGATCGACATCAGCGGCGCGACCCGCTCTTTCACCGCGAGCGTCGACGACGATGTGGATGCCCGAGACGGGGACTCGGCCGAGGTGAGGGTCAGATTCGACCAGGTGGCGAGCGTCGACGCGACCGGAGCCTACTCCGAGGCCTTCGGGGCATCGAACTCCGCATTCGTCGTCGTGTTCGATGATGGGCAATGGCGCATCGCGGAAGCTCCCGATGGCGTCGTGATCGACGAGTCCCGGTTCTCCCGGGTCTACGACGATTACGCGCTGCAGTATTACGACCAGACCTGGGAGCGACTGGTGCCGGACGTGCGGTGGTTCCCGCGACGCGCCACGGTCGCGACCACGATCGCGCAGTCGCTGATCGGCGGGGCACCGAGCCCGTGGCTCGACCCCGCGGTCCAGAGCGCATTCCCGCAGGGTGTGCAGCTCGCGCGGGACGCCGTGCCGATCGATCCCGATCAGGTGGCCGACGTGGCGCTGAACCGCGCGGCGCTCGGGCTCGATGCGACGACGCTCGCGCGCATGCGCACGCAGCTGCAGGAGACCCTGAATGCTGCGGGAGTGCAGGTCGATCAGGTGCGCTTCAGCGTCGATGGACGCACGCTCGACGCCGGCGTCGTCAGAGTGATCGAGGATCCGGCCGACGCGGGCAGCCTCGTGTTGAAAGACGGGGAGTTCGGCGCGCTCGTCGGCAGCGAGATCACGCCGATCCCGGGTGTGTCCGAGGAGATCCTCGGCGTCACGCAGCCCATCAGCGCGATCGATGTCGCGATCGACGGCTCGCACGCAGCGGTGCTGCTCGCCGACGGGCACGTGTACGTCACGGGCGAAGACGGGTTCAACGAGCTCGACGCCAGGGCGTCGCTGATCCGCCCGTCCATGGATCCGTACGACTACACGTGGTCCGTGCCGTCGAACGCGCCGTCGGCGCTCCAGGCGATCGGCAGCGACGTGTCTCCGCATTCGATCGCGGGTGCATGGCCGGATGCATCGTCCGTCTCCGCAGTGCGCGTCTCGGCCGACGGCGCTCGCATCGCAGCGGTCGTCGTCATCGGAGGCGAGCGCTGGGTGGTCGTGTCCGCGATCGTCAGAGACGAGGCGGGGGTGCCGACCGAGCTCGGTCCCGCAGAACCTCTGGCGCAGCTCGACGCCGGTGTCAGCGGGCTCGTCTGGCTGGGCGCCGACCGTCTCGGCCTGCTGACGGACCCCGATGATCGGATGGTCCTCACTCAGATCGTGGGAGGGCCCGGTGCATCCGAGGTCGCCCCGACCGGGGCCGTGTCGATCGCGGGATCCCGTGCTCCGGCGGGCGTGCGAGTGCTCAGCGTCGACGGCGGGGTGTTCGCGCGGAGCGGCTCCGCATGGAGCGAGTCGATCGACGGGGTCACGCTGCTGGCGACCCGGGCGGGTCACTGAGTCTTCTGCACCGTCTGGCTCTTCTGCACGGTCTGCCTCTTCTGCACTGTTCGCCGAAGTAGGCGGATGCTGACAGCGCCCGGGCCGCAGCGCGGTGGAGGGCTCTGCAGCGTCCGTGTGTCGACAGGATCGACGGATGTGCTCGCTCGCTTCCTTCCACGGCGTCGGCGCGGAGTTGCTGGCCCTCCTGCTCGCGGCGACGTGCGCGGGCTGCGACGAGCCGGAGACGATGCTGTGCGCGTCGTGCCGTGATGCGATCCGGCCGGCACAGCGAGAGTGGATCTCGCCCGGCGGCCTGCGGGTTCGGGTCGCGATGGCTTTCGATTCGGTCGCAGCCAGATGCATCCGCCGGCTGAAGGACGACGGCGAGACGATGCTCGCCCGTCCGCTGGGGGAGTCGCTCGGTGCGGTGCTGCGCGGAGTGCTGGCGGAGTCGCCGCGCGAGTCCGTCATCGTGCCCGTGCCGACGATGCGTGGTGCCTACCGAAGGCGTGGCTACCGGGTGCCCGACCTCCTGATCCGGCGGGCAGGAGCCGTACCTCGCAGCCTGGTGAGCACGCGCGGTCGGCGCACGGATCAGCGGGGGCTCGACGTCGCTGACAGGGCGAAGAACGTTCGAGGCACCATGCATGTGCGGCGGGCGGGTCACGGGCGAGCCGTCGTGCTCGTCGACGACGTCGTCACAACGGGGGCGACCTTCGACGAGGCCGCGCGTGCGCTCCGCGACGCCGGCTACGACGTCGTCGCGGCGGTCGCTCTGGCGGCCACGCCACGTCACAGCGAACGGATCGCGAACGCATCGGGGACACGCAGGAAATGACCCGTGACATCCGACCTCAGGCCGACTACCGTTGGGGGTCACAAGGCGACCACGGTCCGCCCTTGGCCGGGAGGACCGGGACAAGGAGGCAGCAATGGAAACGAGCATCGTTGGCGTCGGGGTGGGTATCACCGACCGATTCCGCACCGTTGTCGAGGAGAAGATCGCCAAGATCCAGACGTTCGCGTCGCGGGCGCAACGACTGGACGTCAAGGTCACCCATCGGGTGTATCGAAACGGGCATGTGCCTGATGAGACGGTCGAGCTGACTCTGGTCAGCAAGGGGCCGGTCGTCCGGGCAGAGGCCACCGACGGCGACAAGTTCGTCGCCCTCGACCTCGCGGTCGACAAGATGGCCGAGCAGCTGCGCCGGGCCAAGGAGAAGCGAGTCGACGGCCGACAGCATCCCCGCGGGGCGCACTTCGAGAAGGAGAGCGGAGCGCTGGAGGGCATCGACGTCCAGCCGGCCTCCGTCGACGTGCTTCGCGCAGTCGCGACGGGCGCAGTGCCCATCCAGAACGACGAGGACGAGGTCTACTCGCCCGTCGTCATCCGCACCAAGAACTTCGGTGCCGAGTGGATGACCGTCGAAGAGGCGGTCGACCGGATGGAACTCGTCGGACACGACTTCTTCCTGTTCGTCGACGTGCGCACCGACCACCCGAGCGTCGTCTACCGGCGCAAGGGCTGGGACTACGGAGTGATCGCTCTCGAGACGACGGCGCCGCCGTCCGAGGCTCTCGCCTCCTGAGACTGACATGCGAGAACGGCCCGGCTCCCGAAGGAGCCGGGCCGTTCTCGCGTCTGCGCCGTGCGCGTCAGTCGAAGATGCCGTCCAGGATGCTGCCGATCACAAGGCCGCCGAGGATGCCCGAGGCGATGTCGCCACCGCCGCCTCGTCGGCCGCCACCGCTCCAGCCGCCGCCACCCCACCCGTCGCCTCCGCCACCCCAGCCCTGGTCCTGCGGGCGGGACGAGTCGATGTCCCGCTGCGCGAGCTGGAGCGCCTCAGCGGCGAGGTGCGCGACGCGTCGGGCGCTCGCGAGTGCCTCGTCGCGGGTCTCCTCGGCGGGCAGCAGGTCGGAGAGATCCACGCGAAGACGCTCGGCCTCGGCGAGGCGGGTGCGGGCGTCCGCACCGATCCACCCGCGATGCCCGGCGATGAGTCCGCGGGCGACACCCAGTTGGCGGTCTGCGTCGTCGATGGCATGCTGCACCTGCTGAACACTGGGAAGCGGGTGCTCAGCGCGGTGCCGCGCCGTGGCGATCGCATCGTCGAGGGCGGTGTTCGCCTCGCGGAGCTGCGACAGCTCGGCGAACGGGTCACCGGGGGACCCGGCGGGGGAGAGGGCGCTGAGAGCGTCCTGCAGGGCGGTCACCGCGGTGGCGACGGCGGGGGTCTGCGGCGCTGTGCGCGCGGCGATCAGATCGCTGCGCGAGTCGGCGACGACCTCGGCGAGTGTCGACTCCGCACGCAGCGCCTCGATCTCGAAGTCCTCGACCGCGTCGAGCAGTGCGGATGCGCGCCGAGTCGCTTCGGTCGCCGTCTCGAGCGCGACGTTGGCCTCCTCGTTCTGCTTGGCCGCTCGGCGTCGCTCGGAGACTGCGGCGCCGTGTGTGGCGAAAGCGATGAGCTGCTCGGCTTCGGCGGCGCTGGCGGTGATCTGATGCATCGCCGAGTCCGCGTAGCGCGCGGAGAGACGGGCGACCGTCTCGTTCGTGTGAGGGATGCGCGAGCTCAGCTCGGCGGCGTCCTTGCGCACCTGGGCGATGACCTCCGGCGCACGGCGGACCTTCGCGACGGAGGCGGCGAGGTCGGTCGTCTTCTCGTCGAGCAGATCCTGCGCCCAGTCGCAGAGCTGGACGATGCGTGCGTTGCGGGCACGCAGCTCCTCCGCGGTGTCAGGGATCTCGTCGTGATTGAGCTGGTGCATCTGGAACGCCTCGCGCAGATGCGTGCGCACCGCGCTCAGTGCCTTCTTCAAGTCTCCGGTGAGCTGCCCTCCGAGCTCGGCCTCAGCGAACGCCAGCTCATCGGAGGTGCTTCGGATCCGCTCGTCGGCTGCGACGAGCGCCTGCTCGGCACGACGCGCCAGATCGGCATCCTGTGCGGCCAGTTCTTCCTGCTCGCGCTTGCGTCTGCCCCATATTCCAGCCATAGGACTGATCCTAGTTTCCCGAACGAGAGCGCTGGCTGTGCATCCGCTCCAGGCGAACGTCGATCAGACGAGGGCGGCGACGGATGGACGCGCCGGTCGCCCGCGTTTGGGGCGGTCGGATGTCAGTTCGAGCGCGAGCGCGTGCTCAGGATGCGCGGCGAGCCGATCGCGCACGTGATCGAGCCAGCGCAGCTCGGCATCGGCCGCGAAGATCATCGAATCGACGACGAGCGACCAGGCGAGGCCTTCAGGTGTGCGGTCCTCCCGTGAATCTCTGACTTCGCGGAGTGTCCCGAGATGACGTCGAGAGGCCCCGCGCTGCGTTGCGATCACGTCCGTGGCATCCGCGCCGGGAAGCGTCGCCGCGACGGCCAGCTTGATCGCGAGCTCGTCCCTGGTCGCCAGACCCCGCTCCACGGGTGCCGCGAGCCATCGGTCGACCTCGGTCATCCCGGCCTCGGTGATCTCCCAGTAGACGTGTCCCTGTGCATCAGCGTCGCCACGGTCCACGAGCCCGTCGCGTTCGAGACGCTCGAGCGTGTTGTAGATCTGTCCGACGTTGAGCGGCCAGACCGACCCCGTGCGCCGATCGAACTCATGCCGCAGCTGATAGCCGTAACAGGGACCCTGAGCGAGGATCGCGAGCAGGCTCTGGCGTACCGACATGTGTACCTCCGTGTGTCGTGGATCAATATATACATACTCGGAAACGCGAAGCGGGTGCGCCATGCAGACCACGTGCAGGTCACGGACAGGTAACATGGCAAAGTATGCCTGGCATGCGCCCGACCAGCGGCGCCGCCGGAACCATCGACAGGGAGATGACATCTGTGGCCAATCCTCTTGAGAAGCTGCTGCGCGCGGGTGAAGGGCGGGTCATCCGTCGTCTGAACCAGGTCGTGAAGGCCGTCAACGCGCTGGAAGAGGACATCTCCAAGCTCACCGACGACGAGCTGCGCAACGAGACCGTCGAGCTGCGCGAGCGCTTCGCCAAAGGCGAGTCCCTCGATCAGCTGATGCCCGAGGCCTTCGCCGCGGTCCGCGAGGCCGCCAAGCGCACGCTCGGCATGCGCGCGTACGACGTGCAGATCATGGGTGGTGCTGCTCTCCACCTCGGCAACATCGCCGAGATGAAGACCGGTGAGGGAAAGACGCTCGTCGCGACCTTCCCGGCGTACCTCAACGCGATCGCGGGGGAGGGCGTCCATGTCATCACCGTCAACGACTTCCTCGCCAGCTACCAGGCCGAGCTCATGGGCCGCGTGTACCGCGCCCTGGGCATGTCGACGGGCATCATCGTGTCCGGCCAGACTCCGGCCGTGCGCCGGGAGCAGTACGCGGCGGACATCACCTACGGCACGAACAACGAGTTCGGCTTCGACTACCTCCGCGACAACATGGCGTGGCGCAAGGACGACCTCGTCCAGCGCGAGCACTACTTCGCGATCGTCGACGAGGTCGACTCGATCCTCATCGACGAGGCGCGTACGCCGCTCATCATCTCCGGCCCGTCATCGGGTGAGGCCAACCGCTGGTTCGCCGAGTTCGCGAAGATCGCGCGCACTCTCGAGGCCGGAGTCGACTACGAGGTCGACGAGAAGAAGCGCACGGTCGGCGTGCTCGAGCCGGGTATCGAGAAGGTAGAGGACTACCTCGGAATCGACAACCTCTACGAGTCGGCGAACACCCCTTTGATCTCGTTCCTCAACAACTCGATCAAGGCCCTGGCGCTGTTCAAGAAGGACACCGACTACGTCGTCATGAACGACGAGGTCATGATCGTCGACGAACACACCGGTCGCATCCTCGTCGGACGCCGCTACAACGAAGGCATCCACCAGGCGATCGAGGCGAAGGAAGCCGTGCCCGTCAAGGCCGAGAATCAGACGCTCGCCACGGTCACGCTGCAGAACTACTTCCGCCTGTACGACAAGCTGGCCGGCATGACGGGTACCGCCGAGACCGAGGCGGCCGAGTTCATGTCGACCTACAAGCTCGGGGTGATCCCGATCCCGACGAACCGGCCGATGGTCCGCAAGGACCAGTCGGACCTCGTCTACAAGAACGAGACCGCCAAGTTCGCCCAGGTCGTCGAGGACATCGCCGAGCGCCACTCGAAGGGGCAGCCGGTCCTCGTGGGCACGGTGAGCGTCGAGAAGAGCGAGTACCTCTCGCGACTCCTCGCCAAGAAGGGCGTCAAGCACGAGGTCCTCAACGCGAAGAACCACGCGCGCGAGGCTGAGATCGTGGCTCGCGCGGGTCGCCTCGGTGCCGTGACCGTGGCGACGAACATGGCCGGTCGTGGAACCGACATCATGCTCGGCGGAAACGCCGAGTTCCTCGCCGTGCAGGAGCTCAAGGGCAAGGGGCTCGACCCCGTCGAGACGCCTGAAGAATACGAGATCGCGTGGGATGAGACGTACGAGGCCATGAAGGCCGTCGTCACCGAGGAGGCCGAGAAGGTCATCGAGGCCGGCGGGCTGTACGTGCTCGGCACCGAGCGCCACGAGTCGCGTCGCATCGACAACCAGCTGCGCGGTCGCTCCGGCCGTCAGGGAGACCCCGGCGAGAGCCGCTTCTACCTGAGCCTCACCGACGATCTGATGCGGCTGTTCCAGTCGGGAGCCGCCGAGGCGATCCTCGCGCGCACCAACTTCCCCGACGACGTCCCGATCGAATCCGGTCTCGTCTCGCGCGCAATCCGCAGTGCGCAGTCGCAGGTAGAGTCCCGCAACGCGGAGATGCGCAAGAACGTCCTCAAGTACGACGACGTCCTGAACCGCCAGCGTGAGGCGATCTACGCCGACCGCCGTCACATCCTTCAGGGCGACGACATCGCCGACCGTGTCCAGCACTTCATCGAGGATGCCATCAGTGGGGTCGTCCGCGACCACACCGGCGAGGGGCACAACGAGAGCTGGGACTTCGATGCGCTGTGGACCGAGCTCAAGACGCTCTATCCCGTCAGCGTGACGATCGACGAGGTCGTCTCCGAGGCCGCTGGCCGCAAGGGCGGGATCACTGCCGACGGCCTGACCCGCGAGCTGCTCTCCGATGCGAAGATCGCCTACGAGACCCGCGAGGAGTCGCTCGGTGACGCGGCCACCCGTGAGCTCGAGCGTCGAGTCGTGCTGCAGGTCCTCGACCGTCGCTGGCGCGACCACCTCTACGAGATGGACTACCTCAAGGACGGCATCGGCCTGCGTGCCATGGCACAGCGCGATCCGCTCATCGAGTATCAGCGCGAGGGCTACGCGATGTTCCAGTCGATGATGGGCCAGATCAAGGAGGAGTCGGTCGGCTACCTCTACAACCTCGAGGTCGAGGTCCGTCGTGCAGGCGACGCGCAGACCGCAGAGGTCGAGGCCAAGGGGCTGGCGGACGGCGGAGGAGAGCAGCGTCTCGAGTACTCTGCGGCGAACGACGCCGGCGAGGTCGAGGTCCGAGACGATCGAGGCCGGGTTCAGCAGGCCGCGACCGACAAGCTGCGTCAGGCCGCCGCCGCTCGACAGGCGCCGACCGAGGCAGCCGAGCCCGCGCAGGAGGCCGCCCGTGGTGCTTTCGGTCAGCGCACCGAGGCCCCCGCGCCGGCAGCGGGGAACCGCGAACAGCGCCGCGCTCAGGGCAAGAAGAAGAAGTAGGCGCGACGCGTCGAGAGGGGCCGGATCCGAGTGGATCCGGCCCCTCTTCCTGTCGCTGTAGGCTTGCGCAATGAGACCAACGCGCCACTTCGACCAGTCGTCGAAGCTCAAGAACGTCCTGTACGAGATCCGTGGAAACACGCTCGTCGAGGCGGCGCGGCTCGAGGCAGAAGGCCACCGGATCCTCAAGCTCAACACGGGGAACCCCGCGATCTTCGGGTTCGAGGCGCCCCACCAGATCGTGCACGACATGCTCGCCGCGCTCCCCACTGCGCACGGGTACAGCGACAGCAAAGGCATCATCTCCGCTCGTCGTGCCGTCGTCAGCAGGTACGAGGAGATCGAGGGATTCCCGCGCTTCGACCCCGAGGACGTCTTTCTCGGAAACGGGGTGTCCGAGCTCATCACAATGACGATGCAGGCGCTTCTGGACGAGGGCGACGAAGTGCTGATCCCCGCACCCGACTACCCGCTGTGGACTGCCATGACGAGCCTCGCCGACGGCACCCCGGTGCATTACCTGTGCGATGAGGACAACGGCTGGCAGCCCGATCTCGAAGACATCCGCTCGAAGATCACCCCGCGGACCAAGGCGCTCGTGATCATCAACCCCAATAACCCGACGGGCGTCGTGTACTCACGTGAGGTGCTCGAGGGGATGGTGCAGATCGCGCGAGAGAACCAGCTGCTGCTTCTCTCGGATGAGATCTACGATCGGATCCTGTTCGACGGCGCCATGCACATCCCGACGGCGACACTGGCCCCCGACCTGCTGTGCTTGACCTTCAACGGGCTCTCGAAGACCTATCGCGTCGCCGGGTACCGTTCCGGTTGGGTCGTGATCACCGGGCCGCAGTCGCACGCGAAGGGGTTCCTCGAGGGGATCAATCTTCTCGCCTCGACTCGTCTGTGCCCCAATGTGCCTGCGCAGTACGCCGTGCAGGCAGCGCTCGGAGGGGTGCAGTCGATCGACTCGCTCATCGCTCCGACCGGTCGTCTGCATGAACAGCGCGACATCGCCTGGGAAGGGCTCGAGTCGATTCCCGGCGTGTCCTGCGTCAAACCGGAGGGCGCGCTCTACGCGTTCCCTCGTCTCGATCCGAACGTGCACGAGATCAGGGACGACGCGAAGCTCGTCTACGACCTGCTCGTCTCGGAGCACATCCTGCTGGTGCAGGGGACAGGGTTCAACTGGCCGACCCCCGATCACCTCAGACTCGTCACTCTTCCCGAGCCACGCGTGCTCGCAGAAGCCGTCGAGCGCCTCGGGAACTTCCTCTCGAGCTATCGGCAGTAGCGGTCTCCGACGCCACCGGGGTGCGCGCAGACGCGAAACGTCGCACCCCGGCGACGAGGCTGGAACGCGGCGTGAGGTCTGCCATCGGCTGCGCATGGAGCAGGGCGGCATCGGCGGCGCGCTGATCGAAGGGCAGGAACGTGACCTCGGTGATCCCGGCGAACCGTTCGAGGGTGCGTCGGACCTGTCCACGAGCATCGATGCCGAGGGGGCCAGGGCGCACCCGGTTGACCATGACCCTGATCGGCGTCGGTGAGGTGAGGCGGCGCAACTCGGAGTATTCCCGGATGAATCGGCTGATGCCGAGCGGGTCGGCCGCCGCGACGGCGATTATCTCGTCGGCCTCCTGCAGCGCGGCGACGGTCGCGGCGTGCCTGCGTGGGCCCGTGAGGTCGTACGTGGCCTCGTCGTCGGCGTCGAAAGCGCTCGACACATCGACGACGGTCTCCTCGGCCCAGACACGGCAGGCGCGCAATGTTGCCTGCAGGCGCTGAGCGCCGAGCTCTGGCCAGCGCCCCGGGCGGTTGATGCCGCCGAGCACCTCGATCTCACCCGCGCTCGTTGCGAGGATGCTCGCCAGGCGGGTGAGCTCTGCGGAGTCCAGGGCGCCCAGATCGGCACGTCTGCAGGCGGCCGCGACACCGGGAGCATCGTCGGCGAGGCCCAGGAGCAGCGCGAGTGACGGCGCCACGGTGTCAGCATCCACCAGAGCGGTCCGTCGGCCGATCCGGGTGAGTTCGACGGCGAGCTGGATCGCTATGGTCGAGCGCCCGGGCGCCCCTGACGGCCCCCAGACGACGGATACGCGATGCGGGGCGGAATGAGCGCCGACGGCGGCATCAGGGACCTCGGCGGCCAGCACTCCCGCGACCTCCCATCCGCTCGCATCCGCCGGCAACGCGGCAGCGAGGCCGAAGCGGGCGAGCGCCCTGCTGTCTCCGTCTCCGAGCGAAACTATTCGAACCCCCGCCCGATCGCACGCCGCGACCAGGTCGGGGGTCAGTACGGCGCGAGTTGCCGCGACGATCACGGCATCGACGCCGCTCGGAAGCGGCAGGAGCCCGCTCGGCGGGACGACGGAGACCACCTGCACGCCCTCGATCTCGAGTTCGGCGGCCAGGTCCGTCGCGCGTGACTCGGTGATCGCCACGACGACCGAGGTCATGGGCGCGCCCCTATCGGGACCACCGACAGCACGGATCCCCCTGTGATCGCTCCGAGCACCTCTGCCACCTCAGCGCGATCGACGACGACCTCCACCATGGTGGCGTCGGTGGCGAGCATTCCGTCGGTCCGGGTGACCGATGCGACGATGGCCTCCGATACGAGGATGCGTGGGGTGGCTTGAGCGTTGTTCTCGTCGCCGGCGGGACGCGCGTGCCACAGCTCGACGACGCTGCCCGTGGCGACGTCTGCAGGGACGCCGGTGCTGCTGTCGACGACGATCGTGGTGGTTCTGCTGGCGTCCGCATCCTCTGCAGCGGTCTCGGACATGAGCTCGCCCGCGGCGACGGTGCGCGAAGCCACCTGCCCGGGATGAAGATCCTGCGGAGCGAGATACCGATCGGTGATCGCGCCGAGACCGACTTCGACGATCTGGAAGTCGCCGGAGACGAGCGCTTCACCGCGGACGATCGTGCGGTTCGCCTGAAGCACGGGTGTGGTCGCTCCCGCCGAGGAGACGACGGCCCAGACACCGCCGATCGACAGGACGACGAGCGCGATGCCGATCAGGAAACGGACATCGCCCCAGACGGCTCGACGAGTACGGGCGAACTTGTGCATGCCGACATGGTCACAGAATTCGCGCCGGCTGGTCGAGACTTATCCACAGCGCGGTCCCGGTGGTGGCGGATCCGCGCGGTGGGGGGACAATGGGAGGATGCATGACTCGTCCCCGACCGCGCAGCGCTACCTCGCGCCTGCGCAGGTGGCTGAGCTGCTGAGCATCGACGTGGACGAGGTCATCGAGCTCGTCTACCAAGGGCGTCTTCGTGGTTCCCAGCTCGGCTCTCCGGCACGGTGGCGGATCGAGGAGCCGAGCCTCTCGGAGTACCTCGCGGAGCAGTCCGAAGAGGCGCGACGTATGGCGCTGTGGCGCCAGGCGAACGAGGCGAGCTTTCCTGAGGTGTGGGGCACCTCACACAGTCAGGGCATGTGATCCCCGACCGTCTGCACTGACGTCACGGCTGTGAACGGGACGATGCGGAAGCCCCGCACTGCCTGCGTGGTGCGCGCTTCACCCGGATCGTGAAGGGCGATGTCCAGATGATCCGCGCCCGCCCTGTCGACGGTGCCGTGGAAGTCGGAGCCGTCGACGCTGATGATCCGGACCGGCACTCGACGACGACCGAGGTCGCGGAGGACGAATCCCAGCGACATGCGCTCTCGGAGCACCGGGGCCGCGGCTTCTGAGTCGTCGAGGCTGGCCAGCAGCAAGCCATGGTCGACGCTCAGGCCTCGGACCGCGTGCAGGGGGAGGATGCGCGTCGAGCGGGCGATGCTCGTCTCCGCCGCCTCGACGATCGTGGCCGCGACCCAGTCGGAACCCAGAGAATGCAGTCGCGCGCGAATGCGTGTGCCGCCAGGCAGATCGATGGTCGCCGGAGCAGCTGCCGCGCACAGCACCCGGAGTCGACTGCGGAGTTCGAGGCGGGAGACCCGCAAACGCTCCGACTCGGCGTCGAGCGCTGCGCGCTCGCTTTCCCATTCGGCCGCGAGCTGGCCTTCGAGGTCTTCGAACAGTCGATCCCAGTGCACGCGCCCCACCGTAAATGATGTGCACACGAGCATGTACGAGTTATCCACATAGATCACGGAATCGGCAGGATCGCTCTGTGGGTGCGTGCTCTACTTGGCGCAGTCTTCCCCGATCGAGAGTGCCACAGATGACGCTTCACGAGTATTTCGCGCCCCAGCCCACCTCGAGTGCGGAGCTTCCGGATCCGCAACCACTGCTGCGGAGTCTCACGCAGGGTGTGCTCGAGGTTCTCGCCGGGGTCAGAGAAGTCGATCAGCTCGCACGCTGGTTCAACGAAGACGCGTACCGGAGTCTGGTGACGCGTGCGAACCTGTCGGCAAGGGCGCGCAGCGCGAGGGGGGTCTCGCCTGCGCGCCCGACATTCGAGATACTGTCCATCCGCGCGACCCAGCCGGTGGATGGCAAGGTCGAGGCCGTCGTGGTCGTCGCAGGACCTGGGCGCACACGCGCGGTGGCGATCCGGTTGGAGGGACTGGACCGTCGGTGGCGGGCGACGTCGTTGGCCGTTCTCTGAGCACACGCACTCTAGGCTGGTGAGGTGTCAACCCTCAGTGATCTCGCCCATGCCCAGGGCCGTCTGACCGACAACGACGTCGAGTGGCTGCATCGTCTCGCCGGCGATGGTCAGCTCCTCGCAGACCTCTCCTCGGCCGACATCGTCGTCTGGATCCAGACGGAGGACGGCTCGTTCATCGCCGTCGCGCACGCGCGTCCGAGTGGTGCGGCGACACTGTTCTACCGCGACATCGTCGGGGAACGGGTGCGTCCGCAGTGGCGCACGCAGGTCCAGGGCGCGTTCGAGTCGGCGGAGATCGTGGACTCCTCGTCTCCGGACTGGTTCGAGGAGACGCCCACGCGTGTGCGAGCCGTGCCGATCGTCAATGAGCGTCACGGTCGAGAGCATCCGACCGTCGTCATCGGAGTGGTCACACGCCATACGAACCTCGGCGAGGCGCGCACGCCGTCGCGGCAGCAGATCACGTTCGACGAATGCGCGAACGACATCTTCCGAATGATCGCCGACGGCAGCTTCCCCGATCCGGCAGCTCCGACCTCGCCGCGCCGCGGCGCCCCTCGCGCATCCGACGGTCTGATCCGCATCGATGTCGACGGCATCACGACATTCGCGAGCCCCAATGCCCTTTCGGCATTCAATCGCATGGGATTCGACGACGAACTCGAGGGGGAGTCCCTCGCCGAGGTCACCACCCGGCTCGTGCCCCCGTCTCGTCAGGTGGACGAGTCGCTGCCGGTCGTCGTGACAGGGCGCGCCCCCTGGCGCACCGACATCGAGGCGCGAGGCGTCACGGTGTCGCTGCGCGCGATTCCCCTCAAGGATCACGGCACGCGCATCGGCGCGATCGTCCTGTGCAGGGATGTCTCGGAGCTCCGCCACCAGGAGCAGGAGCTCATCACGAAGGATGCGACGATCCGCGAGATCCACCATCGCGTGAAGAACAACCTGCAGACCGTGGCATCGCTGCTGCGCATCCAGGCTCGGCGCACGCACTCCGACGAGGCGCGCGACGCCCTGACCCAGGCCATGCGCCGCGTCGACTCGATCGCCGTCGTGCATGACACCCTGGCACAGGGGCTGACGCAGAAGGTCGACTTCGACGAGGTCTTCCACCGTGTGCTGAAGCTGGTGGCGGAGGTCGCGTCGGCTCCGAACACCCGCGCACGCACGCAGTCGACCGGACGCTTCGGGGTGCTGCCGAGCGAGTACGCGACACCGCTGGCGCTCGCGCTGACAGAGGTCGTCACGAACGCGGTCGAACACGGTCTCGCGGGGCAGGAGGGCATGGTCACGATCGATGCGCACCGCACCGAGGAGAACCTCCGGGTCACTGTGCGCGACACCGGCAAGGGTCTGCCCGAAGGGCGGATCGGCCAGGGGCTCGGAACGCAGATCATCCGGACGCTCATCCAGGGCGAGCTCAGCGGTTCCATCGAGTGGCGGGGGAGTGATGGCGGGGGCACCGAGGTCGTCATCGACATCCCGCTCCGCTGGCTGACCAAGTAGACGAGCCGGTCCACGCCACCGGGTACGAAAAAGCGGCCCGAGACGAATCGTCTCGGGCCGCTTCTCTCTGCTCAGGAAGCGCGGCGGGCGCGAGCGGCGCGGCGTTTGAGAGCGCGGCGCTCGTCTTCGGAGAGGCCGCCCCACACGCCCGAATCCTGGCTGGACTCGAGGGCGTACTGCAGGCAGATCTCAGTCACCGTGCAGGTGGCGCAGACGGTCTTCGCCTTCTCGATCTGGTCGACGGCCGGACCGGTGTTCCCGACAGGGAAGAACAGCTCGGGGTCGACAGTCAAGCAGGCGGCCTTGTCGCGCCAGTCCATGGGGGCTCCTCGGTGTGGATTGCGTAGATCATCGCGAAGCGACGACTCGGATTTCGGGTGCAGATCGGGTTCGGCTACCCTGTATGAGATACGGACGGATGCCCGCATTCTGTGATGCGAGCACGAAGCCCGCCCCACGCCGCTGTGGGAGCACATGACGCTGTCTATTCTGTTACATGAAACCGGCGAAATCAAGGGTTTCGCCGGTTCTCATTCGATTCTCAGGAGACACATCGTGCGCTCACCCGGCCTTGCTCTGGCAGCTGCGGCAGTCCTCGCGGCGGAGGGTGCCGCTCTGATCGTCTTCGCTCTGATCGAACTCGTCGGCCTCGGTGCCGGCGATGCAGCATCCCTGCCGACAGCGCTCGCGCTGATCGTGCTCACGCTGATCGGGGCCGGTGCTCTCGTGGCGTTCGCGATCGGCACTCGGTCCGGTCGCTCCTGGGCGCGTTCCGGCGGCATCGTCTTCCAAGTACTGGCGCTCGCGCTCGCGCTCGCATCGCTGACGCTCCAGCCGATCGCGTGGGTGTTCACCTTCGCGGTCGGAATCCCCGCGCTGCTGGGATTCGTTCTTCTCCTCGCGAGCACGCGCGCCGAGAATCAGCGCCCTGTCGACTGAGTACCGGTCTCAGGCCGAATAGGGCTCAGGCGTCGATGCCGAGCAGCTTGCGCAGACGCGCGACGTGCCCGGTGGCCTTGACGTTGTACTGGGCGAGAGTGATCGTGCCCTCTTCGTCGAGGACGAAGGTCGAGCGCAGCACGCCCTCGACGACCTTTCCGTAGTTCATCTTCTCGCCCCATGCGCCGTAGGCCACGTGCACGGCGTGGTCAGGGTCGCTCAGCAGCGTGAACGTGAGTCCGTCGCGCTCGCGGAACTCTGCGAGCTTCGCCGGCTCGTCGCGCGACACACCGACGACTCGGTACCCGGCGCCCTGCAGCGAGGAGATGCTGTCCCGGAAGTCGCAGGCCTGAGTCGTGCAGCCGGGAGTCATCGCGGCCGGGTAGAAGTACAGCACGGTCTTCTGTCCGCGCAGGTCCTCGAGTCGGACGGTTTCGCCGTCCTGGTCGAGGAGGGCGAAGTCGGGGGCAGCGGTTCCGGGTTCGAGGCGCACAGTCACGTCCCCAGCCTAGCGGCCGGGTGCCTGCTCGGCCTTGTCAGCGAAGGTCTGCAGCAGCCGCTGCAGCGAGTCGAGGCGCGCGCGCCCCGTCTCGTTGAGTTCGCCGCTCTCGGCCGCTTCGATGAGGGCGCAGTCGGGAGCATCCGCGAGATGGGTGCAGCCTCGGGGACAGTCCCGGGCGATGAGCGCCAGCTCGGTGAAGGCGGCGAGGATGTTCGCCGGATCGACGTGGCCGAGGCCGAAGGAGCGGACTCCGGGGGTGTCGATGACCCACCCTGTGCCTTCAGGTCCTTCGTAGCGCAGCGAGACGGTCGAGGAGGACGTGTGACGCCCTCGTCCGGTCACCTGGTTGACGTGGCCGGTGGCGCGCAGCGCGCTCGGCACGAGGGCGTTCACGAGCGTGGATTTGCCCACACCGGAGTGTCCGACGAACACCGTCGAGTGGCCGACCAGGGCCGCGCCGATCTCGTCGACTGGCATCTCCTCCTGTGCGCTGGTGAAGACACGCAGGTCGAGTCCATCGAAGTGCGACAGGAAGGCGGTGGGATCGGCGAGGTCGGTCTTGGTGACGACCAGGAGGGGGCGGATGCCGGCATCCAGCGCAGCCACGAGGTAGCGGTCGACGAGTCGTGCTCTCGGCTCGGGGTCGGCGGCGGCGACCACGACGAGCATCTGATCCGCGTTCGCGACGATCACCCGCTCGACCTGGTCGGTGTCGTCGGCGCTGCGCCTCAGCAGAGAAGTGCGATCCGCGATGCCGATGATCCGCCCCAGCGTCCCGTCTTCGCCGGAGATGTCACCGACGACCTTCGCGTGATCTCCCGTGACGATCGGGTTGCGACGGAGCTCTCTCGCACGTGCCGCCGTGATCATGCGCTCTTCGGAGGTGTCCTCGTCGATCAGCACGGAGTACCGGCCGCGGTCGACGCCCAGGACGCGTCCGATCTGCGCATCGTCGTGTGCGGGGCGACGTTTGGTACGAGGCCTGTTCGCCTTGGGATTGGGGCGCGTGCGGATGGTGCTCTCGTCGTACTCCTCGAAGCCGTCTTCGAGGTCGTCGGAGTCGTCGAGCCAGCTCACGCGGATGCGCCCCGCAGCATCCGCTCCCAGAGAAGGGTGAACTCGGGAAGCGTCTTCGACGTCGTGCCGATGTCGTCGATCTCGACACCGGGCACACGGAGACCGATGAGGGCTCCTGTCGTCGCCATCCGGTGATCGTGATGCGCCGCCCATCCGCCGCCGTGCAGCGAGCGCGGAATGATGCGGAGGCCGTCGGAGAGCTCTTCCGCCTCGCCGCCGAGGGCGCGGATGTTGCCGATGAGGGCGGCGATCCGATCGGTCTCGTGCAGCCGGATGTGGCCGATGCCGCGGATAGTCGTGGGGCTCGAGGCGAACGCGGCCAGCCCGACCAGCGTCGGGGTCAGCTCGCTCGCCGCGGAGAGGTCCATGTCGAGTCCATGGATCTCTGAACCGGCCTTGACCGTCAGCGTGCCGCTGTGGCGGCCCACGTGCGCGCCCATGGCCTGCAGGATCTCGGGAAGAAGCGCTCCGGGCTGCGTGGAGTGCACGGGCCACCCGGGTACCGACACCGAGCCCCCTGTGACGAGTGCCGCGGCGAGGAACGGTGCCGCGTTCGAGAGATCGGGCTCGATCGCGATCTCCTTGGCACGGGGGACACCGGCCTCGACGAGCCACTCTCCGGTCGCGGGACGTTCGATGCGGATGCCGCGCCGGCTGAGCGCCTCGATCGTCATGTCGATGTGGGGGAGGCTCGGAAGGTGCGACCCGGTGTGGACGAGATGGAGTCCGACGTCGAAACGCGGGGCGGCGAGCAGCAGCCCCGAGACGAACTGGCTCGAGGCCGAGGCGTCGATCTCGACGCGCCCGCCGCGGATGCGACCGTGGCCGCGGATGGTGAACGGCAGCGCCCAGGTGCCCTCGTCGTCGATGTCGACCCCGAGGTCGCGCAGTGCGCTGATCAGCCCGCCCATGGGCCGGTGCAGCGCCGTCTCATGGGCGGTGATATGCACGTCGTGCTGCGAGAGCCCTGCGAGCGGGGTGATGAAGCGCATCACCGTGCCTGCCTGACCGCAGTCGACCGTCGTGCCGCCGACGAGCTTCGCGGGCGTGATGACGAGGTCCGGTCCGAACTCCCCGTCGCCCTCGACCTCTTCGATCCCCACGCCGAGAGCGCGCAGAGCGTCGACCATGCGACGGGAGTCGTCGGAGTGCAGAGGAGCGATCAGGCGGCCCGGGCCGTCGGCGATCGCGGCGATGATGAGCTCGCGATTCGTGAGGGACTTCGACCCCGGAATCGTCACGGTGGCACGGACCGCATCAGTGGTGGATGGCGCGACATAGACGCCCTGGACAGGGGAGGGGGAATACCTGTTGGCGCTCATCGGTTCCCACCTTAGTAAACGCGAGTGTCCGCCAGAGAGAATGGCGTCCGCTCGATGAGAAGGAGAGAGCATGCTCGCAACGCTGGAACGCGAGTCCGTGGACCTCAGCGGCCTAGACTGGCCGGTGATGGATGACACGGCAACCGCAGAAACGGTCAGCGACCCTCGGCGCGAATTCGAGGAGCAGGCGATCCCTTTCATGGATCAGCTCTACGCCGCGGCCATGCGCATGACCAGGAACCCCGCCGATGCAGCGGATCTCGTGCAGGAGACGTTCGTGAAGGCGTACGGCTCGTGGGCGACGTTCTCGCAGGGAACGAATCTCAAGGCGTGGCTCTACCGGATCCTCACCAACACGTACATCAACATCTATCGCAAGAAGCAGCGCGAGCCGTTCCAGGGCACGATCGACGAGCTCGAGGACTGGCAGCTGGGTGGTGCGGAGTCGACCACGGCGTCGCACGGCCGATCGGCCGAGGCTGAGGCGATCGACCACATGCCGGCATCCGTCGTGAAGGACGCGTTGCAGGCTGTACCCGAGGACTTCCGGTTGGCGGTGTACCTCGCTGACGTCGAGGGGTTCGCCTACCAGGAGATCGCGGACATCATGAAGACACCCATCGGCACCGTGATGAGCCGCCTGCATCGTGGCAGGCGGATGCTGCGGGAGCTGCTGGCTGAGTACGCCGCGGAGCGGGGAATCTCCGCGGCCGACCCGAGGAGCAAGAAATGACCGACTGCGGCTGCGACAAAGCCCGCAAGGATCTCGAGGAGTACCTCCGCAACGAGGTGTGCAACACCGAGCACACCGAGATCCGTGAGCATCTCGAGAACTGCCCGTCCTGCCGGGACGAGGCGCTCGTCGCGACGACCCTCACGGAGGTCGTGGCCCGAGCATGCAAGGAGACGGCCCCCGAGGAGCTGCGCGACCAGGTGTTCGCGCGACTGCGAGAGGTCCAGTCGGCTCAGCACTGAGGGCAGTCCGCCCGAGCCATGGCTGCCCGTAGGGTGGTTGTATGACGGTCATCGACTCACGAGACATCCCGGCTGACACCGAATCCACCGAGCGTCTCGCGGCTGGTTCGCTCACGTATCGCGTCGTCGACTCGTCCGACGAGACTCGCGCTGAGCTCTTCCAGCGAGCGACCACGCGAGGGTTCCTCGGTGCAGAGCCGTCGGCGGAGGAGCTGGCCTTCGGAGGGGAGACCTTCGACGCCCGTCGCAACACGGGCGTCTACGAGACCGCCGCGGCCGACACGATGCCGGTCGCGACCATCGACTCATGGGTGACTCCGGTGACGCTCCCCGGCGGCGGAGAGCTGCCGATGTGGGCGATCAGCGGCGTCACCGTCTCCGCCACGCATCGACGCCGGGGGATCGCCAGGGCTCTTCTCGAGGGCGAACTGCGCTCCGCAGCGGCCGCGGGAGTGCCGATCGCCGGTCTCACCGTCTCCGAAGCGACGATCTACGGCAGGTACGGCTTCGGCTCGGCGCTGCCGATGGCGAAGTTCACCGTGGACACGCGCCGCGCCGGGTGGGCAGGGCCCGCCGTCGAGGGGCGTGTCGAGTATGTCGATCGGGAAGCCCTCGCCGAGGCGCTGGGCACAGTGCACGACCGCGCACGGAGCGCGCGCTCCGGACAGATTCCCGGCTGGCCGTCGCGGTGGACGGGGATCGCGGGGCTCGCGCCGGGCAACACCGACGGCGCGAAGGTTCGCGGAGTCCGCTTCGTCGATCGGGACGGCGAGGTGCGCGGAGCGATGGCGATCGCACTGCGCGACGGCAGCGGATCGTTCCGGTTCGCCCTCGACGTCCGGCTGCTAGTGGCGGAGACCCCGGAGGCGACGGCAGCCCTCTGGCAGTTCGCTCTGCAGCACGACCTCGTCGACGAGGTCACCGCGGATCTCCGTCCGCTGGACGACGCTCTTCCCTGGCTCGTGCGCGACCCGCGCGGTGTGACGCAGACCGTTCACGACCACGGCTGGCTGCGGATCCTCGACATCTCGAGCGCGCTCATGGCGAGGACATACTCCGCGCCGCTCGACGTGGTCATCCGCGTCGGCGACCCGCTCGGCTTCACCGCGGGCGACTGGCGACTGCGTGTGGATGCTCAGGGCGCTGCGTCCATCGAGGCGGTCGACGACGCGGACACGGTGGATGCCGAGCTCGACATCTCCGCGCTCTCGATCCTGTACGCCGGCGGTGTCCGCGCCGCATCGCTGCACGGCGCAGGACGCATCGTCGCTCACCGCGATGTCGTCGAGGCTCTCGACCGGGCGTTCGTCTCGTTCCCCGCGCCGGCGCTCGACATCTGGTACTGACGCGGCGTCATACCGGCATCCGCCGCGCTTACGAAGAAGGAGCCTCGACGGTGTCGTCGAGGCTCCTTCTTCGTGCGGTGGGGTCGTTCAGCCCAGGGTGAGGGCGTCGCGGAGCAGCTTCGCCTGCTCTGCGGCGTGCACCTTCGACGACCCGGTGGCAGGAGATGCGGATGCCGGACGCGACACCGGACGGAAGGTCCGGTCGCCGGGCACGTCGGCGAAGGCGAGCGCGAGGAACGGCCACGCTCCCTGGTTCTCCGGCTCCTCCTGAACCCAGACCAGTTCCGCGTTCGGGTAGGAGTCGGTGATCGCCTTGAGTCCTTCGATCGGCGTCGGGTACAGCTGCTCGAGCCGGACGAGGGCGATCTCGGGGTTCGGGTTCTTCTCGAGTTCTGCGCGCAGATCCCAGTGCACCTTGCCCGAGTGCACGAGCACGCGCCTGACCGCAGTGCGATCGAGATCGCGCGAATCGTCGAGGACGGGCTCGAAGCGTCCTTGCGTGAAGGCCTCGACCGGGCTCGTCGCACCGCGCAGACGCAGCATCGCCTTCGGGGTGAACACGATCAGCGGCTTGCGCGGACGAGCATAGGCCTGACGACGCAGCAGATGGAAGTACGAGGCAGGCGTCGACGGACGCGCGACGATCATGTTGTCCTGCGCGCACATCTGCAGGAATCGTTCGATGCGCGACGACGAGTGATCCGGGCCCTGACCCTCGTAGCCGTGGGGAAGGAGCAGCGTGACGCTGGACTGCTGGCCCCACTTCTGCTCGGCCGCCGAGATGTACTCGTCGATCACCGACTGCGCGCCGTTGACGAAGTCGCCGAACTGCGCTTCCCACAGCACCAGTGCCTCGGGCGCTTCGACCGAGTAGCCGTACTCGAATCCGAGCGCCGCGTACTCGCTCAGGAGGGAGTCGTAGACGAAGAAGCGACCCTGCGAATCGGAGAGGTTCGACAGCGGCAGCCACTCCTGGCCGTTGGCGCGGTCGTGCAGAGTCGCGTGACGCTGCACGAACGTGCCACGGCGCGAGTCCTGACCGGCAAGGCGCACGGGGGTTCCCTCGACGAGAAGCGAGCCGAAGGCGAGCAGCTCTCCGAAGCCCCAGTCGATGTTGCCGTTGCGGCTCATGTCGAGACGCTTCTCCAACTGCTGCTGCAGCTTGGGGTGCACCGTGAAGCCCTCGGGCTTGTTCACGAACGCGTCGCCGATGAGCTGGATGACCTCGTTCGAGACGCCGGTGATCTCGGGGGCGCCTACCTGCTCGTCGGCAGGCGGAGCATCCTGGACGACAGGCGTCGTACCGGTCTCGGCGGCGTGCGTCTCGGCGAACGCGATCTCCAGACGATTCTGGAAGTCGGCCTTCGCCTCGTCGTACTCCTCCTCGGTGATGTCGCCTCGACCGACGAGCGACTCGGTGTACAGCTTGCGTACGGAGCGCTTGGCCTGGATCAGGTCGGTCATCAGCGGCTGGGTCATCGAGGGGTCGTCGCCCTCGTTGTGGCCGCGGCGGCGGTAGCAGACGAGGTCGATGACGACATCGCGGTGGAAGCGCTCACGGTACTCGAAGGCCAGCTGTGCGACGTGGATGACGGCTTCAGGGTCGTCTCCGTTCACGTGGAACACCGGAGCCTGAATCGTCTTCGCGACGTCGGTGGAGTACACCGAGGTACGAGAGTCGTTCGGGAGGGTCGTGAAACCGACCTGGTTGTTCACGACGACGTGGATCGTGCCACCCGTGCGGTATCCGCGAAGCTGCGACATCTGCAGCGTCTCGACGACCACGCCCTGGCCAGCGAAGGCGGCGTCGCCGTGCACGAGGATCGGCAGCCAGGCGAAGGTTCCGATCGGCTTGCGGTCCTGCTTGGCGCGCACGATGCCCTCGAGGACTCCGTCGACGGTCTCGAGATGAGAGGGGTTCGCAGCCAGGTACACCGGCAGCTCGGACCCGTCGTCGGCGACGAACGTGCCCTCGGTGCCGAGGTGGTACTTCACGTCACCGGATCCGCGCTGGTTGCCCGGCGTCTGCGTGCCCTCGAACTCCTGGAAGACGTGACCGTACGTCTTGCCGGCGATGTTCGT
The DNA here is from genome assembly GCF_038397735.1 of Microbacterium sp. LWH13-1.2. Taxonomy (NCBI): domain Bacteria; kingdom Bacillati; phylum Actinomycetota; class Actinomycetes; order Micrococcales; family Microbacteriaceae; genus Microbacterium; species Microbacterium sp. LWH13-1.2. Next base: position 950,932 of record NZ_CP151635.1, read on the forward strand.
CAGGACGTTCAGACGTCCACGGTGCGCCATGCCGATCGCCGCACCCTCGAGGCCTGCGGTGGCCGCACCCTGGAGGATCTCGTCGAGCAGCGGGACGAGCGATTCGCCGCCCTCGAGAGAGAAGCGCTTCTGACCCACGAACTTGGTCTGCAGGAAGGTCTCGAAAGCCTCGGCCTCGTTGAGCTTGCGGAGGACGCGGAGCTGCTCGTCATGACCGGGCTTCTGGTACTTGACCTCGACCTTCTCCTGGAACCAGCGACGCTGCTCGGGGTCCTGGATGTGCATGTACTCGATGCCGAGCGTGCGGCAGTACGAGTCGCGCAGGACACCGAGGATGTCGCGGAGCTTCGCGATGCGTCGTCCACCGAATCCACCCGTCACGAACTCGCGGTCGAGGTCCCAGAAGGTGAGGCCGTGGCTCTCGATCTCGAGGTCGGGGTGCGAGCGCTGCACGTACTCGAGCGGGTCGATGTCGGCCATCAGGTGGCCGCGCACGCGGAAGGAGTTGATGAGCTCCTGCACGCGGGACTGCTTGTCGACGCGCTCGGCGAGGTCCACCGCGATGTCGGGGTTCCAGCGGATCGGAGCGTACGGGATGCGGAGGGCTGCGAAGATGTCGTCGTAGAAGCCGCGCTGGCCGATGAGCAGCTCGTGCACCTTCTTGAGGAACTCGCCCGAGCCCGCGCCCTGGATGACGCGGTGGTCATAGGTGCTCGTCAGCGTGATCGTCTTGCCGATAGCCAGCTCGTTGAGCGTGCGCTCACTCGCTCCCTGGAACTCCGCCGGGTATTCGAGGGCGCCGGCGCCGATGATGCAGCCCTGGCCCTTCATGAGACGAGGCACGGAGTGCACGGTGCCGATGCCACCCGGGTTCGTCAGCGAGACCGTGGTGCCCTGGAAGTCCGCCGCGGTGAGCTTGTTGTTGCGGGCGCGGGTGACCAGGTCTTCGTAGGCGACGAGGTACTCGCTGAACGAGAGGGTGTCAGCGCGCTTGATGCTCGGGACCATGAGCGCGCGCGTGCCGTCGGGCTTGGGCAGATCGATCGCGATGCCGAGGTTGACGTGCGCGGGTGCCACCACCGACGGCTTGCCGTCGATCTCGGCGTAGAACACGTTCTGGCTGCGGAACTCGTCGAGGGTGCGGATGAGCGCCCACCCGATCAGATGGGTGAAGCTGATCTTGCCGCCCCGGGTGCGAGCCATGTGGTTGTTGATGACGATGCGGTTGTCGATCATCAGCTTCGCAGGCACGGTGCGGACGCTGGTCGCGGTCGGGACGGTCAGGGACTCGTCCATGTTCGCGGCGAGAGTCTTGGGGAGGCCGCGGAGCGGCGTGACCTTGTCTTCCTCGACGGGCTCGGCGGACTCCGGTGCCTCGGCCTTGGGGGCGGGCTTCGGCGCCTGCGCCGGGATGGGCGCCGCCGCAGCGGGCTTCGTCGTCGTGCGTGCGACGGGCTGTGCGCCGATGACGGGGATCGGGGCGGTCACAGGGTGCGCGGGCTGCTCTGCAGCGGGTGCGGGAGCTGAGGTACCGGTCGCGGCATCGGACTGGTACTTCTCGAGGATCGGCCACCACTCCTTGTCGACGGAGTCGCGGTTCACCTTGAACTGCTCATAGAGCTCTTCGACGAGCCAGGAATTGGCTCCGAACCCCCCGTCGCCCCCGACGCCGGTCACCTGGTTCGACACGCTGGATCGCCCTCTTTCATCGCTGAATCCCATATGTGCACGCCACGACGCAGGATGCGTTCGGGCCCGCACACTCTCGATCTCCAAGCCTAACGTGTTTCCACACGCAATCGTCGAAGGCGTGCGCCTTCGACGCCCGATCTGAGTAGCGTGGAGATATGGAATTCTCCGGCGAGTCGCCCACAGTCGATCTGACCTATTCCGACGTGTTCCTCGTGCCGCGCCGATCGGCCGTCACCAGCCGTCTGCAGGTCGACCTCGCGCCGCAGGACGGCACCCCCGCGACGCTTCCGCTGGTGGCATCCAACATGAACTCCGTCACGGGTCCACGTCTCGCGGCCGTCCTCGCACGGCGGGGCGGGCTCGGAGTGCTGCCGCAGGACATGCCCCTGCAGGATCTCGATGCCGCGATCCGCGACGTCAAGGCGCAGCCGGTGCTGTGGGACACGCCTGTCGTGCTTCCCCCTGCGGCGTCGGTGTCGGACGCCCTGCGCCTGATGCCGCCGACAGCCGGGCACGGGATCGTGGTCGCATCGGGGTCGGCTCCGCACCACGTGGATCAGATCCTCGGAGTCCTCCCCGCCACACGGCTTGCGACGGCGCTGCCGGATGCGCAGCTGGGCGATCTCGTGCACACCGGAACTCCGTCGCTCGACGCGGATGACATCGGGTCCGAGCGCCATGCGTTCGATGTGATCACCGACGCGGGCGTCGAGATGGTGACGATCGCGCACCACGGGCATCTCGTCGGTACGCTCAGCGCCCGCAGTGCGCTGCGCTCGACCCTGTATCGTCCCGCGGTCGACCGCGACGGCCGACTCGCGGTCGCCGCAGCCGTGGGGATCAACGGCGATGTGGCCGCGAAGGCCGAGGCGCTCGCCGCCGCGGGGGTCGACGTGCTCGTGGTCGACACCGCGCACGGGCACCAGGAGGGCATGCTCCGCGCTCTGAGTGCCGTGTCGGAACTCGGGCTCGGGATCCCGATCGTGGCGGGGAACATCGTCACCGCCGACGGGGTCAAGGACCTGGTCGAGGCGGGTGCCTCCATTCTCAAGGTCGGAGTGGGTCCCGGTGCGATGTGCACCACCCGCATGATGACGGCAGTCGGACGCCCGCAGTTCTCCGCGGTGCTCGAAACGGCTGAGGCGGCACGCGAACTCGGTGCGCACGTCTGGGCCGACGGGGGAGTGCGCTACCCGCGCGACGTCGCTCTCGCGCTCGCCGCCGGCGCCGCATCCGTCATGGTCGGGTCGTGGTTCGCGGGCACGATCGAGGCCCCTGGCGAACTGCAGAGCGACGCCGAGGGTCGTGTCTTCAAGGAGTCGTGGGGCATGGCATCCACGAAAGCCGTGCAAGCGCGGTTCGGACGCCTCGACGCATACGAGCGGGCTCGCAAGGAGCTCTTCGCGGAGGGGATCTCCTCATCGAAGATCTACCTCGATCCGCTTCGTCCCGGCCTCGAGGACCTGCTCGACATGATCACGTCCGGCGTGCGCTCGTCGTTCACCTACGCCGGGGCGTCGTCCGTTGCGGAGTTCCACGAGCGGGCGCTGGTCGGTCTGCAGTCCGCCGCCGGGTACGAAGAGGGCAAGGCCCTGCCCATGATGTTCTAGTAACACGAGGAATGTGGCGGGCACGCTCCGAGATGCGTCGGCGCGCATCGTCGGGTTCCGGCAGAGTTGGAGATCATGGACGAGGCAGCGTACGTACCGAATGAGCTGCTTTCACGGCTTGTCGGTGAACGGATGTACTCCGTCGAGTTCGTCGTCAACGACTATGTGCAGTTGAGATTTGAAGGCGCAGAAGCCATGCCTGTTGTGCTCAACTGTTACGTCTGGCCAGTCATCGAGTTTGCTGGCCAGGTTTGGCGTGAAACAGATCTTGGGTATGCCGACGCACTAAGAAAATTGACGCCCGGCATTGTCAGGTCTACTTCAGAGGGGTCTGGCTCGGGTATCCGAATCATTCTTGACACGGGCACCGTGGTGATTGATCCCGCATTGGGCGACGTCTACGTCGAGATTGCGGAGATCATGGGGTTCAGCGACGGATCGTGGATGGTCTGGCGACCGGGCGAAGACAGCTTTGAGGACTTGGTGTCAACCGCGTAGCGGTCGGCTGCCGCTAAGGAAGCCGACTACTCCTTCGGAGGCATCACGCCGAGTGTGACGAGGACAAGAAACAGGAGCCCCACTGCGACGAAAAGCACACCCCCGACGCGGTTGAGGTGTACTTGGAAGCGGCGCATCCTCTGCGTCATCATGCGTCGCTGTCCCCGCCTCTCTGCGAACGCTTCGATTGCGTCCGGTCGTAACGCGAACAGAAGCCCCATCAGGATGGCGAGGACGCTCCAGACGAGGATGAAGAGGGCAGGTCCGGACATGAGCCGAGCGTATCGGTCAAAAGGCAGCAGACCCGATCGTCCTCACGCGCCGACACGCGTATGTTCCCGCACGCGTGTCGCTCCCGCGTAGTTGGGCAAGGCCCTGCCGGTCAGCTGGTAGCCGCCCTCGCCCGCAGAGCGATCCCGTAGAATCGTGCTCACTATGGACGACCCTCCCAGTTGTAGTACATCGCCCCACTGCCCGCCCCTCGCCCGCGAGGGGAATCGTTGATGGATTACATCCTGCTGGGCGTGGGGCTTCTGCTCACTGTCGGCACCGGATTGTTCGTCGCGAGCGAGTTCGCTCTGGTCAATCTCGACCGTGCCGATCTCGAGGCCCGGCAGGCTCGGGGCGAATCCCGTCTCTCCCTGACGATCAGCGCCCTCAAGCACACGTCGACCCACCTGTCGTCGGCGCAGCTGGGTATCACGCTGACGACGCTGCTGACCGGTTACACGATGGAGCCGGCACTCTCGAACCTGCTCGGTCCCACACTCGTCGCCTGGAGCATCCCCGAGGCGGCCGTCGGCCCGATCGCGACGATCGTCGCGATGCTGGTCGCCACCGTGCTCTCGATGATCCTCGGCGAGCTCGTGCCCAAGAACTTCGCGCTCGCGCTTCCGCTCGCGACGGCGAAGCTCGTGATCCCGTTCCAGGTCGCCTTCACGACGATCTTCAAGCCGGCCGTGGTCGTGCTCAACGGCAGTGCCAACGGAGTGCTCCGCAGCATGGGGATCGAGCCGAAGGAAGAGCTCTCGGGCGCCCGCAGCGCCGAGGAGCTGTCCTCCCTGGTGCGGCGTTCCGCGAGCGCCGGCCTGCTCGAGGCCGACACCGCGAGCCTCCTCGACCGGACGCTCACCTTCTCGCGGCTGACGGCCGCCGACGTGATGACCGCTCGCCCCAGCATGCATGCGCTCGCCGCGGGCGATTCAGCGGACGACGTCATCCAGCTCGCCCGGCGCACAGGACACAGCCGGTTCCCGGTCTACGACGACGATCTCGACGACATCACGGGCGTCGTGCACCTGAAGGCGGCGATCTCGGTTCCCCGCGACCGACGGGCGGAGGTGCCGGTCGGTGCGATCTCCACCGATCCGCTGCGGGTGCCGGAGACGGTGCATGTGGATGCGCTGATCTCGGAACTCCGAGCCCGCGGATACCAGCTCGCGGTCGTCGTCGACGAGTACGGCGGCACTGCCGGACTCGTGACTCTCGAGGACCTGGTCGAGGAGCTGGTGGGAGAGGTGTCCGATGAGCACGATCGGACGAGAGCCGGCGTCGTCCGGGGCCGCGACGGCATCACCTTCCCCGGAGAGCTGCGACCGGACGAGCTGCGCCATCGTGCGGGCGTCGAGGTGCCGGAAGGCGACGTGTACGACACTGTGGCCGGGTACGTCATGAGCGTGCTCGAGCGCGTGCCGTCGGTCGGCGACGAGGTCGCCCTCGACACCGGAAAGCTGCAGGTGGTGCGCATGGACGGACGCCGCGTCGACCGCATCCGATACGTTCCGAGTCCCGGCGAACCAGGAGAGGTGGTCTCCCGATGAACGACTGGGGAGGACTGGCCTGGCTGGTCGTGCTGCTCGTCGCGAACGCGTTCTTCGTGGGCGCCGAGTTCGCGGTGATCTCCGCGCGCCGTTCGCAGATCGAGCCGAAGGCCGATCGAGGATCGCGCGCCGCGAAGACCGCTCTGTACGCGATGGAGCACGCGACCCTGATGCTCGCGACGTCGCAGCTCGGCATCACGATCTGCTCGCTGCTGATCCTGAACGTCTCGGAGCCGGCGATCCACCACCTGCTCGCCGTGCCGCTGCACGCGATCGGCTGGTCGGATGGCGTCGTCGATGCGGTGTCGTTCACGATCGCACTGCTGATCGTGTCGTTCCTGCACGTCGTGTTCGGCGAGATGGTGCCGAAGAACCTCGCGTTCTCGATCCCGGATCGCGCCGTGCTGATCCTCGCGCCGCCGCTGGTGCTGGTGTCGAAGATCTTCATGCCGGTGATCTGGGTGCTCAACGCGGCTGCCAACGGCGTGCTGCGGCTGTTCCGGGTCGAGCCCAAGAACGAGGCGGCGTCGACGTTCACCCTCGACGAGGTGGCGACGATCGTGGATCAGTCGCGCCGCGAGGGCGTTCTCACCGACACGGCGGGCACGGTCGCGGCGGCCGTCGAGTTCACCGACAAGAAGGCCAGCGATGTGGCCGTGCCGCTCAGTGATCTCGTGACGCTGCCGCAGTCGACCACGCCTGATGACATCGAGAAGGCCGTCGCCCGCTACGGCTTCTCGCGCTATGTGATCGTCGACGGTGACGACGTACCCGTGGGGTACGTCCACCTCAAGGACATCCTGCGCGCTTCTGATGGCCCGGATGCCGCCGAGAAGCTCGTCGAGCCGCTGCCGTCCAAGCGCATCCACCACATGGTGCCCGTGCAGGAGGACACCGATCTCGAGGATGCTCTGGCGGTCATGCGCCGTGCGGGCCGGCATCTGGCGAAGGTGCGGGATTCCCAGGGGCGCACCACCGCCGTGCTGTTCCTCGAGGACATCCTCGAAGAGCTCGTCGGAGAGGTGCAGGACGCGACCCGTCGCATCCGCGGTCACTAGCCACCGCATCACGACATCGCGACATCACGATGAGGCCCTCCGATCTCGTACGGATCGGAGGGCTTCATCGTCTTCCCGGAGCAGTCAGCGCCAGAGCGCGCGCTCGTACTGCGGAGGCCACGACACGTCGGCGCCGAGCTCGTGGGCCGCGCGCAGCGCGAAGTGAGGGTCGCGCAGCCATTCTCGGCCCGCGAAGATCGCGTCTGCTGCGCCATCGGCGAGCACTTTCTCGGCCTGCTCGGCGGCGGTGATCAGCCCGACTGCGGATACCGGGATGCGTCCGCCCTGGCGGACGGTCTCGGCGAGCGGCACCTGGTAACCGGGGAACACACTGATCTGCTGATGTGCGACCAGGCCTCCGCTGGAGACGTCGATCAGGTCGGCCCCACGCGCGGACGCCCACTCGCCGACGGTCGCGGCCTCGTCTGGCGTGAAGCCGCCGTCGGCGTGATCGGTCGCGGAGATGCGCACGAACAGGGGCACATCGTCGCCGGCGACGCCGCGCACGGTCTCCACCACGCGCAGGAGGAGGCGCGCCCTGTTCTCGAGAGTCCCTCCGTACTCGTCCTCTCGGAGGTTCGACAGGGGGGAGAGGAACTGGTGCAGGAGATAACCGTGCGCCCCATGGATCTCGAGGACGTCGAAGCCGGCGTCCAATGCCCTGCGCGACGCAGTGGCGAAGCCGTCGACCACGGCCTCGATGCCGTCGGAGTCGAGCGCGACCGGGGAGGCGAAGCCCTCGTAGGCGACGGCGGACGGTGCGGTCGTGGTCCAGCCGCCCTCGCTCTCGGGCACGGACCCGCGCTCGTCGGCCCACGGCCACCACGTCGACGCCTTGCGTCCGGCGTGCGCGAGCTGGATCCCGGCGGACGCGCCGCGCGCGTGGATCGCCTCGACGATCGGCTTCCACGCATCACGCTGCTCGTCGTTCCAGAGCCCGACATCGCGCGGGGAGATTCGGCCCTCCGGCACCACGGCGGTCGCCTCGGCAACGATGAGGCCGGCGCCGCCGGACGCGAACTGGGCGAGGTGCGTGTGGTGCCACTCCTGCACGACGCCGTCGACGGCGCTGTACATGCACATGGGTGATACCCAGAGACGGTTGCGGAACGTGGCAGATCGGATGCTGACGGGGGAGAAGAGAATGCTCACCCTCCGACGCTACTGCGCAGATGAGGTGGGGAGGGTCGTCGCACTAACGTGGAGTCATGTCCGATGTGCGCGAATGGTCCCGTCACGACTCCGTGCGGTGCGTGCGGGTTCCGGGGCCGGAGGACGACAAGTACTCGCGCGGTGTCGTGGGATTGCGTACCGGCTCATCGACCTACCCCGGCGCCGCGGTGCTGGGCGTCGAAGCCGCGTGGCGCACGGGCGCGGGTTTCGTGCGGTACATCGGAGACGGGCGTGCGGCGGACGCCGTGATGGCGCGTCGCCCAGAGACCGTCGTCAGCCCCCAGGCGGCCGGCGCGCGTGTCGGAGCGTGGGTCATCGGATCGGGGACGGACCCGGCGATGCGGACGGCCGACGATGAGCGTGAGCTGCGGGGCATCCTCGACGGCGAGGGGCCGGTGGTGGTCGATGCCGGTGCATTGGATCTTGCCGCAGGATCGCGAGCGCCGCTGCTGCTGACCCCGCACGGGCGCGAGTTCGCCCGGCTGCAGGAGCGGATCGGATCGGCTCCGCAAGAGGACCGTGCGCGCGCGGCGGCGGATGTCGCGATACGGCTCGGCGCGGTCGTGCTTCTCAAGGGCGCGCAGACGCTCATCGCGGACCCCGACGGCTCGGTGATCCGCGTGGATGCGGGCACCGGGTGGATGGCGACGGCGGGCACCGGCGACGTGCTCGGCGGCGTGCTCGGCGCGCTGCTCGCCGCGAACCCTGATGCTCCGCGCGCGGAGGTCGCGGCATCCGGAGCCTGGCTGCACGGGCACGCGGGGCGGATCGCCGCAGGCATCGGTGCACACGGCGGCGGGCACGGGCATCCGATCGTCGCCCTCGATGTGGCGGAGGCGCTTCCTCTCGCGATCGCGGACGTCCTCGCGTGAGCCGCAGCAGGGCCATGCGCCCCCTCGCGCTCTGGAGCGCCTTCGTGCTCGTGCACGTCGTCGTCGCGGTGGCGGGATGGTTCTACCCGAGCCAGCCGATGGGCGATGTCGTGCTGGTGTACGAGCCCTGGTCATCGGCGGCGCTCTCGGGCGGTCCGATCGTCGGGATCACCGAGACGTGGGTGTATCCCCAGCTCGCGCTCGTGCCGATGCTTCTGGCGAAGATCCTCTCCGTGCCGCTGATCACGGTGCTCGGCGTCTCCGAGGCGTACCTGATCGCCTGGGCCGTCCTCGTCACCGTGTTCGACGCGATCGCATTCGCCGCGCTGATCGGGCGTTCGCACTCTCAGCCGCGAGAGACAGCCGCGTGGTTCTGGACCGCCGCACTGCTGCTCCTCGGACCGATCGCGCTCTACCGGATCGATGCGATCACGGTGCCCCTCGCGGTGATCGCGGGGCTCTGGCTCACCCGTCGACCGGCTGCCGCGGCCGCGCTGCTCGCGATCGGCGCCTGGATCAAGATCTGGCCCGGAGCGCTGCTGCTCGCGGCACTCGTGGCGGCGAGAAGCCGCATGCGGATCCTGCTCACCGCTGCGGCCGTGACGGCCGGCGTCGTCGCGCTTCTGTTCCTGCTCGGTGCCGACACCGAGATCCTCGGATTCCTGACCCAGCAGACCGGACGCGGCCTGCAGATCGAGGCGGTCGCAGCCACGCCGTTCCTGTGGCTCGCGGCGGTCGGTTCCGCTCGCATCGAGTACAGCTTCGAGATCCTCACGTTCCAGATCGACGCGCAGGGAGCGGATGCCGTCGGCGCGGCGCTCACACCTCTGATGGCGGTTCTCGTCGTCGTCGTCACGGTCGTCGGCGCGGTCAAGGCGATGCGAGGAGCATCCTTCCCTCGCCTCTTCCCGCCGCTCGCGCTGTCACTCGTCACTGCGCTGATCGTGATGAACAAGGTCGGCTCGCCGCAGTTCCAGACCTGGCTGATCCCGCCGGTGATCCTCTGGCTCGTGCTCGACCGCGCGCGAGCCGCCGTTCCTGCCGTCCTCGTGCTCACTCTCTGCGCGCTCACGTGCCTCGTCTACCCGCTGAACTACGACGCACTGCTGCGAGCCGAGATGCTCCCCGTCGCGATCCTGACTCTGCGGAACATCCTGCTCGTCGTGGCCCTGGTCGTCGGCATCCGCGCCGTCGTCCGAGTGCCCGCACACCGACCCTCAACGAACCGGGAGTGAAACCCATGCTGATCGCCTTCTCCGTCGCCCCGAGCGGCACCCCCTCCGACGGATCGGAGCGCTCGGACGCCTCCGTGCACGACGCGGTCGCCGCCGCAGTCCGCGTCGTAAGGGAATCGGGCCTTCCGCACCGCACGACAAGCATGTTCACCGAGATCGAAGGACCGGACTGGGACAGCGTGATGGACGTGGTCAAGCGTGCGACGGAAGCCGTGATGCCGTTCGGCTCGCGGGTGTCGCTGGTGCTCAAAGCCGACATCCGCCCCGGTTACTCCGGAGAGCTCGATGCGAAGATCGAGCGACTCGAAGCGGCGATCGACGAGTCCGACACCCCGTAGACTCGACGGGTGAATCCCTCGACTGAATCGAGGGGTGCGGCGAAGTGGGCGCTCCTCTCCCTCGCCATCGGCAGTTTCGGCATCGGCATGACCGAGTTCGTCGTCATGGGCCTGCTGCCCAACATCGCAAGCGAGCTCCTGCCCACCCTGTGGGCCAGCAGCCCCGAGGACGCGCTGAGCCAGGCCGGCTGGCTGATCTCGCTCTACGCCCTCGGCGTCGTGGTCGGCGCGCCGACCATCGCGGGCTTCGTCGCGCGATACCCGCGGCACCGCGTGATGATCGGCCTCGCGGTGGCGCTGACCGTCTTCAACGCGCTCACGGTGGTCCTGCCGACGTTCGAGCTCGTCGGCGCGTCTCGCTTTCTCGCAGGTCTGCCGCACGGTGCCTACTTCGGCATCGGGGCCCTCGTCGCCGCCGAGGTCATGGGACCGGGAAACCGCGCGAAGGGTGTCGCCTTCATCCTCACCGGTCTCACCGTGGCGAACGTCGTCGGGGTGCCGCTGGGAACCTTCCTCGGCCAGATGTGGGGATGGCGGGCGGCTTTCGCCGTCGTCACTCTCGTGTTCGCGTTCGCGACGGTCTGCATCGTCTTCTTCGTGCCGGAGCACCCCGGTTCGCCCGGGCGGACGATGCGTGAGGAGCTCGGTGTCTTCCGCATCCCGCAGGTCTGGTTCACCCTCGGGGTGGGGGCGATCGGCTTCGGCGGATTCTTCGCGGTCTACAGCTACATCGCCCCGCTCGTGACGGATGTCGCCGGCTCACCCGAGTGGGCGGTTCCGATCATCCTGGTGCTGATGGGGCTGGGGATGACGCCCGGAAACCTCGTGGGCGGACATCTCGCCGACATCGACCTCCGCCGCACGCTGCTGTTCGGGCTCGCTGCGATGGCGGTGGTGTTCGCGCTTCTCGCCGTGTTCTCGTTCTGGATCATCACGCTCGCGCTGCTCGTGTTCGTCGTCGGCTTCGTGTCGTCGGTGCTGAGCCCGACCATCCAGACCCGGCTGATGGACGTGGCGGGAGACACCCAGTCGATCGCGGCAGCCATGAACCACTCGGCGCTCAACATCGGCAACAGCCTCGGTGCCTTCCTCGGCGGTGTCGTGATCGCTGGCGGATGGGGCTTCACCGCCCCCTCGTGGACCGGCGCGGCGCTCGCGGTGGCAGGGCTGCTGATCGCGCTCCTGTCGTATCGGGCGGAGGCCCGCAGGCCCGCGTTCGCTCCTGCCTGAACCGGTGTCGCGGTCGTAGAGTGAGCGTGTGAGCGAGCCTGACGACCTCCCCGTGGCAGGGACGGCTGTACTGCTGCGCGCCGCTGAACGAGGCTTCGAGGTGCTGATGATGCGCCGACCCGACCGCGGATCGTTCCCCGGTGCCTGGGTCTTCCCGGGAGGCAAGGTCGAGCAGCACGATCGCCGGGACGGCGATGATGAGCAGGACCACGCGCGTCGCGCTGCCGTCCGCGAGACGTTCGAAGAGGTCGGCCTCGTCATCACCGATCCTGTCGTCGTATCCCGGTGGCAGCCGCCAGTCGAGGCGCCGGTCCGCATCAGGACCTGGTTCTTCCTTGCAGACGCCCCGGACGCCCAGGACAGCGCGCTGCGGATCTCTGCCGATGAGGTGGTGGATGCGGCGTGGGTCACGCCCGCTGACGCGCTGCGGAAGCACTCCGCCGGAGAATGGATGCTCTTTCCCCCGACCTGGGTGACGCTGCATCAGCTCACTCGGTTCGAGAGCACCGAAGAAGCGCTCTCTGCGGGTGGCGTCGCGAGGCACTTCTCGACGAGGGTCGTCGAGTCGGACCTGGGCACCGCCTTCGAGTGGGAGGGGCTGCGTCTCGAGACCGGCTCGCTGCCGTGGCGGATCGTTCCGAGCTAGCTGTCGAGCAGTCGGCGCAGATGCCTGCCGACCGCTTCGGTCTCGATGAGGAACCCGTCGTGACCGAAGTCGCTGCTGAGGACGACCGCCTCGTCGCCGTCGAGGGTGTTCGGGATGCTCCGCGCGATGCGGTGCTGTCCGTCGACGGGGAACAGCCTGTCGCTGTCGATCCCGAGCACGAGGGTGGTGGCGGTCACGGTGCGGAGCGCCTCCTCGACCCCTCCGCGGTCGCGTCCGACGTCGTGCGAGTTCATCGCCTCGACGACCGTGACGTAGCTGTTCGCGTCGAAACGCCGGGTGAACTTGTTGCCGTGGAAGTCGAGGTACGACTCGACCGCGAATCGTCCGCCGTGCCCGAGAGGCGACACACCTGACTGCCACGAGCGCTGGAACCGCTGATTGAGTTCGATGGGGCTGCGATAGCTCAGCAGCGCCATGCGTCGAGCGAGAGCGAGGCCACGGTGCGGACCGTCTCCGTCCGCCAAGTCGTAGTACTCGCCGCCCTGGAAGCGCGGATCCATGCGGATCGTCTCGAGCTGCACCGTGTTGAGGGCGATCTGGTCGGCGGTCGTCACCGGGGGCGACGAGAGCACGGCGAGGCGTTCGACGCGCTCGGGGTGGGAGACCGCCCATTCGAGTGCGTGCATGCCGCCCATCGAACCGCCGACGACGGCTGCCCAGACGTCGATGCCGAGAGCGTCTGCGAGCCGCACCTGGGCTGCGACCTGGTCGCGGATCGTCAGGTACGGGAAGCGCGATGCCCACTCGTATCCGGACGGCGCGATGCTCGCGGGTCCCGTGGACCCCTGGCATCCGCCGAGCATGTTCGGAGCGATGACGAACCAACGGTCGGTGTCGATCGGCGCACCGGGTCCGACGATGTCGTCCCACCAGCCGGTCGTGGGGTGCCCGGCCCCGGCTGCGCCGCGCACGTGGCTGTCGCCGGTGAGAGCGTGCAGGATCAGGACCGCGTTGTCGCGCGCCGCATTGAGCTCTCCCCAGGTCTCGTAGGCGAGGCGGATGCCGGGGAGCTCCGAGCCGCTCTCAGTGGGGAAGGCACCGAAGGAGGCGAAGCGGCGTCCGCCGGCGGGGTCTCCGTCGCGCCAGGCGCCGGTCGCGGGTGGTCGCGCGCGGAGCAGACGTACGTCGGCCTCCGTCACGGGCGCCGAGGGCACCGTGTCTTCAGAGGTCGTCTGCCAGTCCATGCTTCCATTCTCGCCCGGCAGGCGATGCGTCGGACGAACGTTACGGTTCCCGGGTGCGTCGTGTGGAGGCCGCGGCGCGATGGCTCTCAGCCGGCCACCGTCGTGACCGTGGCGAGGTGATCGCTGTTCCCGACGCGGGCCGTCGTCGATTCGAGCACCGTCAGTCCTCGCACGAAGACATGATCGATGCGGGCGAGGGGAAGCGCTGCGGGCCAGGTGAGGCCGAGGGTGCCATCGGTCGGTCTGACCCACTCCAGCCGCGAGCGGACGGCGCCGAGAGCGGGGTCGGCTGATGCGGCGTTGAAGTCGCCCACAACCACGATCGACTCCGCGGGGTCGGAGGCGACGGCGTCGGCGATTCCCGAGAGCATCGTGTCGCGCTCCTGCTGCACGCCGGGACGCACGGACGCCGCGTGCATGACGTACACGGCGACGTCGGCATCCGGCGCGTTCACGACGACTCGGAGTGCACGCTTCCAGTCGAGCCCGAGGGTCAGCGGCTGCGCGTCCGCGATCGGATAGCGGCTCCAGACGGCCACCGTGCCGATCGCGTACGAGTGCGGATAGGTGGAGGCGAGAGTCTCGCGCGCGGCCTGGAGGCTGTCGCCGTCGAGCTCGGTCAGGGCGATCACGTCGGCGGACATGTCGGCGAGCTCCGCTGCCGAGGCCGCCGCTCCACCCGAGTGGGCGCGCACGTTCTGGCTGACGATCTCGATCGGCGCGCTCTGCGGAGGCGCGGCTGCGGCGAGCCCGGGAGCCGACGGCAGCATCGCGAGGGTCCACACGAGGACGGGTGCGAGCAGGACCAGCGTGACGCGATGCGCCAGGATCAGCGCGAAGACGACGAGCACGGCGAGGGCGAGCCCGCACCACGGCAGGGCAGCGGCGGCAGCGGTGCCGACGACACCGGGGACCCAGGTGCAGACGATGCCGACGAGAAGCACCAGACCGGCCACGGCGATGATGCGGCCCGCACGCGCGGACGAGCGCCGACGTGCGGTCGGTGTCGAGGTGACGTCGATCATGAGCTCCTCCGGGCAGGCTTCCCATTCTCGATGCAGACGTCTGTGCGCCAGCCGAGCGCTCGGCCCCCCCGCCCCCCGCGCGCAGGGAGGGTCGGCCCCGGACGCGGAGATGCCCCGAGCCGCAGCCCGGGGCATCTCCTGACTTCTGAGCGCCGGATCAGGCGCGAGCGGCCTCCGACACGCGGCGAGCCGCGGCGAGAGCCTCGTCGAGGTCTGCCTTGAGGTCCTCGATGTTCTCGATGCCGACGGACAGGCGCACGAGGCCCGGCGTGACGCCGGCCGTGAGCTGCTGCTCGGGCGTGAGCTGCGCGTGCGTGGTCGACGCGGGGTGGATCACGAGCGAGCGCACGTCGCCGATGTTGGCGAGGTGGCTGAACAGCGACAGGCTGTTGACGAACTCGCGACCGGCCTCCACGCCGCCCTTCAGCTCGAACGACAGCACCGCGCCGACGCCCTTGGGCGCGTAATGGTTCGCCTTGGCATACCAGGGGGAGGAGGGGAGGCCCGAATAGTTGACCGAGGCGACGTCATCGCGGCCGTCGAGCCATTCGGCGATCTCCTGGGCGTTCTGCACGTGGCGCTCGATGCGCAGCGAGAGCGTCTCGATGCCCTGGATGAGGTTCCAGGCGCTCTGCGGTGCGATGGCCGATCCGAGGTCGCGCAGCAGCTGCACGCGCGCCTTGATGATGTAGGCGAGCGGGTCGCCGACGGCCGCCGTGTAGCTGGCACCGTGGTACGAGGGGTCGGGCTCGGTGAGACCGGGGAATCGCTCGATGTTCTTCGACCACTCGAACGTGCCACCGTCGATGATCGCGCCGCCGATGGTGGTGCCGTGGCCGCCGAGGAACTTGGTGACCGAGTGCACGACGATGTCGGCGCCGTGCTCGAACGGACGGATCAGGTACGGGGTCGCGATCGTGTTGTCGACGATCAGCGGCACGCCGCCCTCGTGAGCCACGTCGGCGACGGTGCGGATGTCGAGGATGTTGATCTGCGGGTTGCCGATGGTCTCGGCGAAGAACAGCTTCGTGTTCGGGCGGATCGCGCGGCGCCACTCTTCGGGGTCGTCCTGGTTCTCGACGAACGTGACCTCGATGCCGAGCTTCGCGAGCGTGTACTTGAACAGGTTGTACGTGCCGCCGTAGATCGAGCTCGACGACACGATGTGGTCGCCGGCCTGCGCGATGTTCAGGACGGCGAACGTCGATGCCGCCTGGCCGCTGGAGAGGACGAGGGCGCCGGTGCCCCCCTCGAGCGCGGCGAGGCGCTGCTCCAGGACGTCCTGGGTCGGGTTCTGGATGCGTGTGTAGATGTTGCCGAACTCGGCCAGGGCGAACAGGTTCGCCGCGTGGTCGGCGCTGTCGAACACGTAGGACGTGGTCTGGTAGATCGGAGTGGCGCGGGCCTTGGTCACCGGGTCGGGAGCAGCGCCGGAGTGGATCTGCTTGGTCTCGAAACGCCAGGTCTCGGGTGCGGACATGTGTTCCCCCTGGAACTGTTGAAAGGTCGATTCGACTGATGTCGTTGCAAGCGACAGTACGGAAAATCGGACGTTGTCAACAGTGAGTGGGAAATGTGACGTAATGAACACGGCCGCGCGCGGCCAGAGGAGGTCGACCGCTCAGTCCTGCGCCAGCAGCGCTGCCGCCCAGGTACGCGCGATCGCGAACGGCTCGGCG
Organism: Microbacterium sp. LWH13-1.2; assembly: GCF_038397735.1. Lineage (NCBI taxonomy): Bacteria > Bacillati > Actinomycetota > Actinomycetes > Micrococcales > Microbacteriaceae > Microbacterium > Microbacterium sp. LWH13-1.2. The sequence goes on from NZ_CP151635.1 coordinate 967,013, forward strand.
AAAGTCGCCATGCCCACCGTGACGATCGCGCCCTCGTAGAGCAGCATCATCGCCTGGGCCGTCGCGCGGGGATCGCGCACGCGGGCCTCGGCGCAGAGCTCCTCGAAGACGTCGAGCAGCCAGATCTTCTGTCGGGAGACCTCGGGGAACACCGGGTGGTCGTCGTTGCCCTCGCCGATCTCGGCGCGGGCGTTGATGGCGCTGCATCCCTTGGGGCTGTTCTCGTCCGACCATGAGATCGCGGCGTCGAAGATCGCGAGCACGCGCTCGGGTCCGGGCTCCGGCACTCGGGCGAGTTCTGACGCGACATGGTCGCGCCACCGGGCGTCACGGTGCTGCAGATAGGAGACGACGAGGGCCTCCTTGGATCCGAACCGGTCGTAGAGAGTCTTCTTCGTCACGCCGGCGGCTTCGGCGATCGTGTCGACGCCCACGGCATGGATGCCTCGCTCGTAGAAGAGCTTCGAAGCCGCGTCGAGGACGCGTCGTCCTCCCGGGGTCAGGGGGACGAGTTCCGGAACCGGCTGCGTCATGGGAACGACTATACCAGTCTGTATAGTGGTTCCCATGAGTAAACAGATCGGTGTACTTCGTGCCGTGGGGGCGGTCGCCGCCTCAGCCGCCTTCGTCGTGTCCTGGAGTTCGGGGTTCATCATCCCGGCGTTCGCCACCGTCGAGGTGTCTGCGCTGACGCTCCTCGTCTGGCGCTTCGTGCCGCTCGCCGTGGTCCTCCTCGCCGTCGTCCTGATCACCGGCGCGGGCAGGGGAGTGAGCGGCCGTGATCTGCGCGCTCAGGCATCGATCGGACTCTTCGCGCAGTTCGGTTACTGCGTCGCGGTGTACGGGGCCGTCGCCGCGGGCATCGCGACGGGGACGGTCGCTCTGATCGACGCCGTGCAGCCGCTCGTGGTCGCCGTCCTCGTGGGTCCGGTGCTCGGTCTGCGCGTCAGAGGTTCGCAGTGGGTGGGACTCGTGGTCGGGGCGGTCGGGGTCCTCCTGGTCGTGCGCTCGCAGTTCGGATCCTCGGCTGCTCCGCTGATCGCCTATCTGCTGCCTGCCGTCGCGATGGTGTGCCTCATCGTCGGAACGCTGCTGCAGCGGAAGTCGTCGGTGGAGACCGGGGTGCTCCTGACCCTCACGGTCCACGTCACGGTGACTGCGGCGCTGCTGGTGGTGATCGCGGCGGTGGCAGGTGCCCTGACCCCGCCGTCGTCGGCGTCGTTCTGGCTCGCGGTCGTCCTGACCGCCGTGTTCCCCACCCTGGCGGCGTACGGCCTCTACTGGTGGCTTCTGCGGCGGGTGGGCATCACCGCGCTTCAGGCGCTGCTGTTCCTGATCGCGCCGACCACCTCACTCGCGGGCGGCATGCTGCTCGGGGAGCCGCTCACCCTCGTCACCGTCATCGGATTCGTGCTGTGCGGAATCGGGGTCGCCGTCGTCCTCATCGGCGACTCCCGCCCCGACGATCATGACCGGAAACCGCGACCCGACGGCGTGCACCCGCGTTCACGGCCGGAACATCGTACGGTGGAGGCATGGTGAACAGGCGTGCAGTGGTGACCGGTGCGAGTTCCGGGATCGGGGAGGCGACCGTGCGTGCTCTGCGCGCGCGAGGTTGGGGAGTGGTCGGGGTCGCCCGACGTGCATCCCGTCTGGCCGTGCTCTCGGAGGAGACCGGAGCGTCGGCGATCGCCTGCGACCTGACGGATCCGGATGCCGTGGCGGCGCTGATCGGAGAGCTCGAGGCCTCAGGGCCCGTGCACGCGCTCGTGCAGGTCGCCGGTGGAGCCCGCGGCACCGACCGTGTGGAGAACGCATCCACCGACGACTGGCAGTGGATGTACGACGCCAACGTCCTGTCCAGCCAGCGGTTGGTCGCGGGCATGCTGCCGCTGCTGCGCCGCGCGGCAGCGGCGGACGGACACGCGGATACGGTGTTCGTGACTTCGACCGCCGCGCAGGTGGCCTACGCGGGAGGCGGTGGCTACAACGCGGCGAAGGCTGCGCAGTCGATGCTGGTGCATGCCCTGCGCCTCGAGTTGAACGGCGAGCCCATCCGTGTCTCGGAGATCGCTCCCGGGATGGTGCACACCGAGGAGTTCACGCTCAACCGTCTCGGTGGCGACGCGGTTGCCGCAGAGGCGGTGTACTCGGGGGTCGAGGCACCGCTGCTCGCCGAGGATGTGGCCGATGTCATCGCCTACGCCCTGGATGCGCCGGGTCACGTGAACCTCGACCTCATCACGATGCGCCCCGTCGCGCAGTCCGCGAACCACCTGCTCGCGCGCGGCCCGCTGCGGGTTCGCCCGATCGACTGATCGATGGCTGCCCGCACTCTCGTCGAACTCGCCGCCGACGGCCTGATCGACCCCGAGTGGGCCGCTGCTCTGGCTCCGGCCCAGGAGGCGATCACGGCGTTGGGCGAGCGCCTCCGTGAGGAACAGGCTGCGGGTCGCGGCTATCTTCCGGCCGGGGAGCATGTGCTGCGCGCGTTCCGACGCCCCATGTCGGAGGTCAAGGTGCTGATCACGGGTCAGGACCCGTATCCGACTCCCGGTCATCCGATCGGGCTGTCATTCGCGGTGGACGGCGACGTGCGTCCGCTGCCTCGGAGCCTGGGCAACATCTACAAGGAGCGCGAGAGCGACCTCGGCATCACTCCCGCGCCTCACGGCGACCTCACGGCGTGGAGCGACCAGGGTGTGCTGCTTCTGAACAGGGTGCTGACCGTGCGCCCCGGTGAGGCGGGCTCGCATCGTCGGTGGGGGTGGGAGGCGGTCACCGAGCTGGCGATCCGCAGCCTGGTCGCGCGCGACAGGCCCCTCGTCGCGATCCTGTGGGGCAAGGACGCCGAGAACCTGCAGCCGCTGCTGGGCGACACGCCCGTGATCGCCTCAGCACACCCCTCGCCGCTGTCCGCCCGCCGTGGCTTCTTCGGTTCCCGGCCGTTCTCGCGTGCGAACGAGCTGCTCGAACGTCAGGGCGCGACCCCCATCGACTGGCACGTCGACGGGGAGCCGCGTCTAAGCTGATCGCATGCAGTTCGAGCCCGGTGATCGCCGCCGTGTGCTGCCGCGCCATCTGCGCCCGCAGCCCGAGCCCGACGTGTTCTCGTACTCGATTCGCGCTGCGCGTGCAGGAGACCTCCCGTACGTGCGCGAGATCTACAACCACTTCGTGAGCAACTCCGTCGTGACCCTCGACGAGAGGCGCAGCAGCATCCCGTACTGGCGCGAGAAGTTCGCCCTGCTGAGCAAGCTCGGCCTGCCTTTCCTCGTCGCGGTCTCGCCGGCGGGCGTCGTGATCGGCTATGCGCTCGCCCAGCCGTGGGCAGGGAAGAACGCCTACCGCTACACGGTCGAGGATTCGATCTATCTGGGCCCGGGAGCCGGTGGCAAGGGACTCGGAGCGGCTCTGCTGCAGGCCCTCATCGACGCGTGCGAGCAGCTCGGCATCCGCGAGATGGTCGCCGTGATCAGCGACACCAAGGCCGACGCGTCGATCCGACTGCACGCCAAGCTCGGTTTCGTCGAGGCCGGGCGCATGGGCCGTGTCGGGCACAAGTTCGGTCGCGAGCTCGGCACCGTCTACATGCGCCGCGCGCTGCGCCCCACGAGGCGCCGCCGATTCTTCAGCACGAGTTCGGGTCGGTGATCGCCGCGGTCATTCCGGAGGAGCGGGAATGACCGGGATCGCGGCCAGCAGGGTCTTCGTGTAATCGTGCGTCGGGTGTAGAAGCACCTCTTCGGTGGAGCCCCGCTCGACGATGCTGCCGTCCTTCATCACGACGACCGTGTCGCACAGGTTCTGCACCACTCCGATGTCGTGCGAGACGAGAATCAGGGTGAGGTCCGAGGAACGGCGCAGCTCGATCAGCAGGTCGAGGATCTGAGCGCGCACCGTGACGTCGAGCGCGGACAGGGGCTCGTCCCCGACGAGGATGCGCGGCCCGTGCACGATCGCCCTCGCCAGGGCGATCCGCTGACGCTGCCCGCCCGAGAACTCGTGGGGATACCGGTCGGCCATGGCCGGCTCGAGGCCCACCTGCTGCAGCACTTCTCGGATCCGAGCTCCGTGGTCGCCGTCGATGCCGAGGGCCCACAGCGGCTCGCGGATGATCTGGGCGGCCGTCATCCGCGGATCGAGTGAGGCATACGGGTCCTGGAACACGAGGCCGGTCTGTCTCCGCAGCCAGTGCAGGGAACGGGCGGATGCCGTGGCATCCACCGCCTTGCCGTCGACCTCGACCGTGCCGGACGTCGGACGATCGAGTCCGAGCAGCAGCCGGACGAGCGTGGACTTGCCCGATCCTGATTCGCCGATGATTCCGACCGACGAGCCCTCGGCGATGTCGAGGTCTGTGGGCGCCAGCGCGGTCTGCATCCTGGTGCGCTCGAACGTCGAACGCTTGGGCACCACGAAGTCGCGGCGAAGGGATCGCGCCTCGATCAGGCTCATCCGATGCCCCCGTCCGGGCGCCAGAGCGTGGCGGTCGCGTCGCGGAGGAGACCCTGCGTCACCGGAGACGAGGGAGCGCTCAGCAGCGTGCTCACCGGTGCAGCCTCGACCACATGGCCGTCCTCGAGCACCACACCCCGAGTCGCGACCTGTGCGAGCACGGCGAGGTCGTGCGTGATGAACACGAGCGACATGCCCTGCTCGTCGACGAGGCTCAGCAGCAGCGACAGGATCTCGGCCTGGATGGTGACGTCGAGCGCGGTCGTCGGCTCATCCGCGATGAGCAGTCGAGGGCGGCAGGCCAGGGCCGTCGCGATCGCCACGCGCTGCCGCTGGCCGCCTGAGAGCTGATGCGGGTACCGGTCGACGATCCACTCCGGATCGGGGAGTCGCACGCGAGCGGCTTCCTGGATGGCGCGTTCGCGCGCCTCGCGCCGGCCCATGTCCTCGTGGATGCGGATCGACTCGGCGATCTGCCGGCCGACGGTTCGGATGGGATTGAGGGCTGTGCGCGGCTCCTGGAACACGATCCCGATCTCGTCGCCGCGGAGCTCGGCGAGCTCTCGGTCGCGCATGCCGATCAGCTCCGTGCCGTTCCAGCGGATGCTGCCGCTCGCCGTCGCACCGTCGGGGAGAAGTCCGAGGACCGCGAGCGCGGTGAGCGACTTGCCGGAGCCCGATTCGCCGATCAGGCCGACCCTGGCGCCGTCCGGCACCTCGAACGAGACGCCGTCGACGACGGGGCGACCGTCGATCCGGATGACGAGGTCTTGGACGACGAGACTCATGCGACCACCGCCGGTGTGTGGATCTCCGCCGCGCGGTGTCGGAGCGTCGGGTCTGTGGCCTCGCGCAGGCCGTCGCCGAGGAGGTTGAGCGCGAGCACTGTCAGCGTGATGGCGAGCCCCGGCCAGATGACCGAGAGCGGGTGCACGCCGATGTAGCGCTGCAGGTCGGCGAGGAGCAGCCCCCAGCTCGGTTCGGTGACCGAGGCGCCGAAGCCGAGATACGAGAGTCCGGCCTCGGCGAGCACGGCGACCGCCATCGACCACGAGAGCTGCACGATGAACACGGGGGCGACGTTCGGCAGCAGGTGGCGCACGAGGCTCTGCGAGGTCGTGAGTCCTGACGCCCGGGCGGCGAGCACGAAGTCGCTCTGCTGCACCCGGCGCAGTTCGGGGCGGGTGACACGCGCGATGTTCACACCGAAGCCGATGCCGACGGACCAGATGACGACCCAGAGCGAACCGCCCCAGACCGAGGAGATCATCATGGCGATCAGCAGCACGGGAAATGCGATCAGGATGTCGACGAGCACGGCGACCGTCTCGCGCAGCCACCGAGCGGTGAGCGCGCCGAGACCGGCGAGGGCGATGCCGACGAGAGTCGCGATGATCCCTGCTCCGACGCTGACGAACACCGTGGTCCGCGCGCCTGCCATGAGGAGGCTGAGGATGTCGCGCCCGGTGTCGTCGGTGCCCAGCAGGTGCGGCCAGCTGGGAACCGCCCAGCGGTTGCGGACGTCGGACTCCTGCGGGTCGAACGGCGTCCACAACAGCGCGACGAGCGCGGTGACCGCGATGACGGCGACGACGATCAGGCCGAAGCGCCCTGTGGAGGTGCGCCACAGCCTCGGGAGCCAACCTGGCATCATGCCTCCCTCTGGCGGGGATCGATCGCCCGATGGATCAGGTCGACGAGGAAGCCGACGACGAGGACGAAGCCGGTGAGCACCAGCAGCTCGCTCTGCACCTTGATCAGGTCACGCGTCCCGACATCGGCGACCAGCATCCGTCCGATGCCCGGCAGGGTGAAGAGCTGTTCGATGACGACGGAGCCCACGATGATCCCGGCGATCTGGAGCCCGAGAACCGTGATGATCGACAGGCCCACAGCGGGGATGCCGTGGGAGATGAGCGCTCGGGTGCGGGTGAGCCCCTTGGCCGCAGCCGTGCGGACGAAGTCCTGTCCTGCGGCCTGGAGCGTGGCGCTGCGCACGAAGCGCATGAGCATGGCGCCCTCGACGATGCCGATCGTGAGCGCGGGGAGCAGCAGCGACTCGATCGCCCGGAGAGGCGTGCTCCACCCTGTGCGGGGGAATCCCTGCGGGGGGAGCCACCCGAGCCACACCGAGAACACGACGATCAGCATCATCCCCGCCCAGACCACGGGCACGGCGGCGAGGGCCTGCGCGCCGACGCTGAGTGCGGTGCCGCTGCGACGGCCGCGCTGCACAGCGGCGAGGATTCCGAAGGGGACCGCGATGAGCACGGCGATCAGCAGTGACATGATGCCGAGCGGCACGGTCACCTGCGCCTTGAGCAGCAGCTCTTCCCCGACGGATGCACCGGAGAGGAGGGAGGTGCCGAGGTCGCCGCGGAAGATCCCCCCGATCCACTCGGCGTACTGCGCCGGCAGAGGACGGTTGAGGCCCAGCGACTCGCGGAGCGCCTCGACCTCGGCGGGGGAGGCCTGCGTGCCGGCGATGAGCTGAGCGACGTCGCCGGGGAACACCCGGAGAGTCAGGAAGATCAGCGCGCTCGACACGAGGAGCCCTGCCACGAGCAGGGCCCCTCGGACGAGCGCGTAGCGGATCACGAAGTGGGCGTCATCACTTCTCGGTGGCGACGGTGACGCCTGCCAGGTCGATGCGCGAGTTGATCGAGTCCTGGGGGAATCCGGAGACGAGCGGGCTCACCGCCGTGATCGTCGCACCGTTGTAGAGCCAGTCGGCCGCATGATCTTCAGAGACGATGCGGGCGGCCTCCGCCAGCAGCTCCGCCGACTTGTCGGGGTCGACCTCGGCGAGTGCGTCGGTGTAGAGGCCCTGCACCTCGGCATTGTCGTAGCCGAAGTAGTAGTCGGGGTCCGCGAAGTTGCCGAAGTCGCGGGGCTCGACGTGCAGCACGAAACTGAGGTCGTAGTCGTGGTTCGTGTAGACGTCCTCCAGCCAGGTGGGGAACTCGACCGAGTCGACGTCGAGTGTCACTCCCACCTTCTGGAAGTCGGAGATCAGGACCTTCGGAACGGTCGTGCCGTAGAAGTTCGGGATCGTGAGGGTCAGCTCGAGATCCTCCTGGCCGGCCTCGGCGAGCAGATCCTTGGCCTTCTCCGGGTCGTAGGAGACGACGTCTGCGAGATCTTCGTATCCGGGGTCGAGCTCGGGGATGGGTCCGTACAGGGTCGAGCCTGCACCGACGGCCTCGACGAGAGCCTCGTGGTCGATCGCGAGACGCAGCGCCTCGCGCACCCGGACGTCGTCGAGGGGAGCCTTCGCGTTGTTGAACGCGAGGGTCGCCTTGTCGGTCGTGCGACCCGTCGTGAGGGTGAAGTCGCCCTCGAGCTGCGATGCGAGGTTGGGATCCACGGCGGTGAGTACCTGGACGCCACCGTCGAGCGCGGTGTTCACCCCGGCGGTGAAGTCGGGGATGTACTGGAACTCGACTTCGGCCACTCCTGCGGGCTCACTCCAGTAGGCATCGTTGCGAGCGAACGTGATCGTGCTGCCCTTGTTCCAACGGGTCAGGGTGAAGGGGCCCGTGCCGTTCTCTGCGGTCTTCAGATCGGTGGTGTCGCCCGCCTGGAACACAAGCCCTGCGGGCCCGGTCAAGGAGAAGAGAAAATCCTGGTTCGGCTCGGTCAGCACGATCTGCACGGTCGTGGGGTCGGGCGCGGTGATGGAAGCCACCGAGGCGAACTCGGCGTTGCCCTGCAGAGTGGCGTCCGTGCGGACGGCTTCGAACGACGCGACGACGTCGGCGGACGTGAGGGCGGTGCCGCTGTGGAAGGTGATGCCGTCGTTCAGCGTGAACGTGTACGTGAGTCCGTCTTCGGACACCTCGTAGTCGGAGGCGAGTCGAGGGATGATCTCGTTCGCCTGGTTGCGGCTGACCAGACCTTCATAGATGTTGTCGATCAGGATCTGCTCGAGAGCAGCACCGCTCGTACGACGGATGTCGAGGTTCGTGGGCTCGAGGACGAGCCCCACCTGCAGCGTTGCGTCCGGATCCGGTTCGCCGATCGGCGCCGTGGTCTCGGGGGCCGCGGTGCCCGTGCAGGCGCTCAGGATGACGGCGCTCGCCGCGATCGCGGAGAAGAGCGCGAGCCGTCGCGTACGTCGGAACATGGGTTGATTCCTCTCGGTGCGGCAGTTGCTGTGTGCCGGTGAAACGAGCCTAGGGATGTGTCGGGCGGGTGGGGGCGGGATGTGGAACGGAGCGTCACATACCTATGGTCGCGATGCGGTCCGTGATCAGCGCGGCGAGCTGTGCGGGAGCGGTCTCCTGAACGTTGTGCGTCGCCTGGATCGCAACCACGCTCGCGTCGGGGAGACGGCGGGCGAAGTCATCTGCGTCGGCAGCGCTGACGAAGCCGTCGAGCGCGCGGACGAGCGTCACCGGGGCCGTCACCTGATCGAGGTCCTGCCACCCCGTGGCGTTGAGGACCGAGGGAGCGGAGACGTCGCCGGGGTCGTGCGCGGCAAGCGCCTGCGCGGCTAGGTGAGCGAAATGGTGCTTCCATTCCACGCGGCCGTCCGGGCGCACTCGCGTGTTGAGGAACACACCGCGTTCCGTGTCGGCGCGTGCACCGCCGAACCCGAAGGCGATCGCCCGATCGACCAGCTCGTCGCGGGTCGTGAAATCTGTCGGGCCCGCATAGAACTCGCGCAGAGCTGCCGGGCCCGCCGACGTGTCGATACCGGGAGTGATGTCCACGACGATCAGTTCGGCGACGAGGTCGGGACGCGCGGCGGCCAACGCCGCCCCGGTGAGTCCGCCGAGGGACTGTCCGACGAGGACCTGCGGTCGGTCGGTCCAGGCGTCGAGTGCCGCCGCGACATCCACCGCGAGCGTTCGCGGGGTGTAGTCGGCGTCGTCGCGCCAGGACGAGTCGCCGTGGCCCGCGAGGTCGATCGCCAGCACGGGCTGCTGCAGCGCGAGCACCGTCGTATCCCAGGTGTGCGCGTTGAGGCCGGCCCCGTGCAGGAGCGTGATCTGCGGCGATCCGCTGCCGTAGCGGACGCCGCTCACACGGCGACCGTCCGGCAGTGGCAGCGTCAGCCGCTCACTCGGGGGAACGGGAACGCCCAGCGCCTCGGCCTGTGCGGGAAGATAGCTGAACTCGGTGATGTCGATCGCCACCTCCATATTCTGCTCTGAAGAACACGTGAGCGGGAAATGCGAGATCAGAATGACAAGAGATTGCACGGTGTGAACGTGCATTAAATCGCTCGCAGGCGTAAGTGGTATGGCGATCTGCATTCTCGCCCTGCTCGGAGGGCTCGCCGCGATGCCGATGCAACGGAATATCATTGAGGCATGAGCGAGACGCGAGTGCACCTCTCCAAGACCGAGCCTGCCGCCTATCAGGCGCTCGATGCGTTCTCGAGGACAGTCGGTGAGATCTGCGCGACGAACGGCATCGACGATCGCCTCAAGGAGATCGTGATGATCCACTGCTCGCAGCTGAACGGATGCGGCTACTGCACGCGAATCCATGTCGACCGCGCAGTCAAGGCGGGGATCGACACGGACACGCTGATGCAGATCGCCACCTGGCGGGAGAGCGGCGTCTTCAGCGAACGGGAAGAGGCGGCTCTCGAGCTGGCCGAGGCGTTCACCTTCATCTCGGAGGACGGGATCTCGGATGACCTGTACAACCGCGTGGGTGCTGTCTTCACCGAGAAGGAGTATGCCGCTCTGAGCTGGGCCTGCGTGTCGATCAACGCGTTCAACCGCGTCGTCATCGCCGGCCGCTACCCGGTTCCGGCTCGCGCTTCGCAGGCGCAGGAATGACCGTCCTCGAGTTCGACGGCGTCAACAACGTCCGGGACGTCGGAGGCATGCCCGCCGACGGCGGACGCATCCGCTCCGGCATCCTCCTGCGCTCTGGCCAGCTGTCCGGGGCGACGAATGTCGGCGTCGAGGCGGTCCGTGAGCGGATCGCGCACATCGTCGATCTGCGCGACGGCGAGGAGGTCGCGGCCGAGCCGACCGAGATCGACGGCCCGGAGACGACGCACCTTCCTCTGTTCCTCGGGTCGGTGCGTTCGTTCTTCGAGACGGACACCAGCCTGGAGGATCTCTACCTGCACCTTCTCGAGGAGAGTGGTGAGAGGCTCGTCGCGGCCATCCGCATCATCGCGGCGGGGGAGCCGACGCTCGTGCACTGCACGGTGGGCAAGGACCGCACCGGGGTGACGGTGGCACTCGCTCTCGCAGCCGTAGGCGCCGACCGCGACGCGATCATCGCGGACTACGCGCTCACGGAGTCGCAGCTTCCTCCTGAGAGGTCGCAGCGGATCGCCGCCTACCTCCGTTCTCAGCATCCTGAAGCGGTGCACGCGGTGGCGCTGGCCACGCAGTCGCCTGCGCCGGTCATGCGGGCGCTGCTCGACGGCGTCGACGCGCGATGGGGGTCAGCGGCAGGCTACCTCCGAGCGAACGGGATGTCGGATGCCGAATTGGATGCGCTGCACACCGCGCTCGTGGAATCAGTCGCCGACCAAGGTTAGGCAACCCTTCACGTGGTGTACCATGGAAGGATCATGGAGACCTTCCTCGAGACCCGCAGCACGCGAGCAGAGCGCCGCGCCGCGCGTCGTCGCGCACACCACCTGGTGACGGCAGACGAGCACTCGCTCGCCGAACTCGAGGTCTTCCTCGCGACTCTGCCGCTGTGCGCATCCGGTCGGATCTTCATCGAGGTCGCAGAGGCCTCGGACATCGGCGTGATCGACGCGCCCGGCCGCATGACCGTGACGTGGCTCGCTCGGGCAGAACGCTCCGGCGCCCCCGGAACGGGCCGTGCGTGCGCACCGGGACAGGCGCTCGCTCGCGCGACGTGCGCCTGGGCCGACGAGATGCTCTGCGACGACGAACTCGAGACCCACATCACGCTGCTGGGCGGATACCTCGGTACCGCCGACATCGTCGAGCACCTCACTGGAGTGCTCGACCTCCAGCCCGCGCAGATCTACGCGCCGGAGCGTTTCGGGCTGCTTCCCTCCGAGCGCTGAGAAGCGGTCGACCGGCGCACGTAGTTGCCGTCTTCCAGACCCGCCTCGATCTCGAAGCGGTTGTGGAGGGGATTCCGCCCGGCGAACAGGTACAGCACCGGCAGCAGGATGCCGTAACGGAGCCACTGGGCCTTGTGCACTGCCTCATGGCGAAGGACGGCATCGGTCGGACGAGCATCGCCGGTGAGGAAGCACCCGCCCACGCACACCCCGCCGCGGTTGAACGTCCAGTTCGGCATGCCGCGGAAGACCCACAGGCCCGACCGGCGCTCGACGGGACCGGTGCTCCACAGCGATCCCCACACCCAGCCGACCGCGGTTCCCCACCAGTACCCGAGGCGACTGATCGGCGATCGCAGCAGGAATGACGGGATGCGGCGGTCGAATCGACGACCCCGCTCGAGGGCACGTTCTGCCGCAGGGCGCCAGTCCCCGGTCATGCCACCGCTCCGACCAGGCGCAGCAACGCCCCGAGATCCTCGACCGCGTCGGCCGGTGAACGCGGGGCGAATCCTGCGATCGTCGCGCCCGCCAGCGGAACGCGCGTGCGGAGAGCGCGAATCGCCGCGCTCAGGGTCGCAGGAGCGAGTCCGAACGGTGACGCGGAGGAGACGCCGGCTATCTCGGCCGGATCCAGCACATCGACGTCGATGTGCACCCAGACCCGGCTCGCGCCGGTGGCCACGACGGCGGCGGACAGAGCATCGGCATCGTCGAGGTCTGCCACCGAGAGCGGGGTGAGACCGTCGAGCGCAGCGACCTCGGCGTCGTCGAGATCGCGCATCCCGACGGTGATCACGCGGTCGCGCGGGATGCCGGGGGAGAGCGCGAGCTGCGGTTCGCCCTCTCCGAGCACAGCCCGCAGGGCCATGCCGGAGAACGCACCGGACGGCGACGTCTCGGGTGTGTTCATGTCGGCGTGCGCGTCGCACCAGACCACCGCGAGATCGTCGGTGCCGCCCGGAAGGGCGGCGAGCGCGGCGACAGTGACGCTGCAGTCTCCGCCCACGACGACCGTGTCGGCCGTCATCGCCCCATCGACGAGCTCACGAGTGCGCAACAGGGCGCTGAGTCGGCGGACGCCCGTGCCGAGGGACTCTCCGGCCTCGACCGGCACATCGAGCACGGTGGTCGACGCGCGCGGAAGATCACCGGCGATCGCGGATGCGCCGTCGACGAGGAGCATCGCGCGCGGTGCAGGGGAGCCCTGCCACTGCGGGACGACGAGGAATCGCACCATGGGTGCCTCCAGCTATGAAAGAGCGGGTGCCCCGGACGCGCTGGTCCGGGGCACCCGCGAGGTGTGTCAGGAACCTTCGATGGCCTGACGGGGGGCGGAGCCGCCCGCCTTCAGCTCGGCGAGACGTGCTTCGACCTCGGTGAGCTCGCCGAGGTCCTCGAGGCTCTCGAACTGCGCATCGAGGCTGGAGGCTGCGAGCTCGATCTTGCCCTGAGCGAGAGCCTCCTGGCGGCGGACCTTGTCTTCGAAACGACCCAGCTCGCTGGTCGGGTCGAGGACATTGATCGACGAGACCGCGTCCTGCACCTTGGTCTGCGCCTCGGCGACCTTGGCGCGGGCGAGGAGCTCGCTGCGCTTGTTCTTCAGCTCGCCCAGCTTGTCCTTCATGCCGTTGAGGCCGGACTTCAGCTTGTCGACGATCTCGGTCTGAGCGGCGATCTGGGGCTCGGCACCGGTGGCCTCGCGCTCCGCGCTGATCTGGCGCTGGAGTGCGATCTTGGCGAGGTTGTCGAACTTGTCCGCATCGGCGGCATCGCCGCTCGAGCGCATCTCGTCGGCCTTGCGGCTCGCGGCGAGGGCCTTGTTGCCCCACTCCGTGGCCGCCTGGACGTCCTCTTCGTGGTCGCGCTCGAGGAGGCGCAGGTTGCCGATGGTCTCGGCGATCGCCGATTCGGCGTCGGCGATGCTGTTCGTGTAGTCACGGACGAGCTGGTCGATCATCTTCTGCGGGTCTTCCGCAGAGTCCAGGAGCGAGTTGATGTTCGCGCGGACGAGGGTCGAGATACGTCCGAAGATGGACTGCTTGGTCATGCGTGGTTCCTTTCAGAGGGTCGGACTCGATGTTCTGGGGTCGTCATGTGTGCGGTTCAGAAGCGTCGCCCTCCCGAACGGCCGCTGCGGCCGCTGGAGCGGCTGCCGCCGCCTCCGCCGAAACCGGAGCTGCGGAATCCGCCGCCGCCGCTGGATCGCCAGCTGCTGCTCCGCGAGGAGCCTCCGCCTCCGCCGCCGCCGGACAGGAGGCCGCCGATGATGCCGCCGAGGATGTCGCCGCCGAGGCCGGAACCTCCCGAACCGGCACCTCCGCCGAAGATGCTGCCGCCACCGCCGCCCCAGCCGTTCTGATAGCTGCTCGGGCTCATCGCCGCGACATCGGCCTGCGCCGAAGAGGTCGCCTGGCGGGCGAGATCGAGGGCACGGCCCGCTTCGGTGAGCGCCGCCTCGGGGTCGGTGGCACGCAGGTTCAGTGCCTGCGTGAGGGTGGCCTCCGCCTGCGAGAGGCGGGTGCGCGCGGTGGATCCGACGGAGCCGCGCCGCGTCTCGATGTACTCGCGCGCGGCGCGGATCTCGGACCCTGCCTGCGTCAGCGTCTGCTCGAGCATCTGCTGCGCTCGTCGGGCTCGCTCGACGGCCTGGGTTCCCTGCGCGATCGCCGCGTCGATCTGGGCGTTCGCCGCCGTGAGCGCCTCGAGCACCCGCTGAGGGCTGCGTGAGTTGCCGGCGAGAGCGGCCTGCGCCTGCTGCAGCTGCTGCGAGGTCGCCGCGGCCGCCGAAGACAGAACGCCTCCGGTGTCGGGCAGATGCTGCGCGGTGGCGATGTCGGCCTGCAGCTCAGCGACCAGAGCCTGGGCCTGCGCCTCGATGCTGGCGAGTTCGGCGCCCAGCGCCGTGATCGCGTTCACCAGCTGGGTCGCCTGTGCGACGGACTGCTCGGCGGTGCGGATCGCGAACGCGGCCTCTCCTGAGCGCCCCGCACCGATCGCCTGTGCGGCGGCCTCGATGGAGCGGTCCGCGAGCGCGGCGCGCTCGCGGGCCTGTGCCGGGTTGTCGGCGACGGTCACGAGGGATGCCTGATCGAACGTGCTCGAGAGCGCCGCGAGAGCAGGATCAGCACTCGCGAGCAGCGTGTCGAGGGCTGCCCGCTCGCCCCGCACGCGTTCGAGCTCCGCCGGGGCGTTCTGCTCGAGCTTGCGAAGTGCGTCGAAAGCCTCGGTGTTGTCGTCGAGGACGTCGTCGATCTCGTCGCACAGCTGGATGATGCGGATGTGCCACGCGCGGCGGTCGTGGACGGTGTCCTCGATCTCGTCGTCGAGCTTCTGCTTGAGGTCGAAGGCCTCGGACATCTTCGCCTTGGCGGTCTCGACGGCTCCGCTGAAGGTCGAGGTGGCCGCCTCGCCGAACTGGGCGACGGCGAAGCCGAGCTCTTCCCTGCTCGACGTGATGGCATCGTCGGCCTGCACGAGGGCGGCACCCGCCTGGGTCCGGACCTGCTCGTCGGTGAGGGTGGAGAACGGGTCGCTCGGGTCCGGCTTCTCGGGCATGGCACCGCGGCGACGGATCTCGGCGTTGCGCCGAGAGCGACGCACGAGCGCGACGATCAGCCAGACGATGAGGCCGAGAGCGATGATGCCGACGACGATGAGCGTGGTGCGGAGCGCGCCGGCCCCGCCGTCGCCCTGGATCTCGTCGGCGGCGAGGATGATCGCCCCCTCCCAGTCGTTCTGGGCGGCCAGGCTCTGGATCTCGTTCTCGACGTCGTCGAGCTTGCTGTCGCTGAGCGGACCGTCGGGGGCCGCAGAGATGTAATAGCTCCGGCCCTCGACCGCGATGGCGAGCAGATACTGCTCGGACCCGAGATTGTTGTTCTCGGCGACGGTGTCGGCCCACTCGACGTTGTCGGTGGGGGAGGTGAAATCGTCGACCAGCACCACGAAGAGGTCGGCGGAGGAGTTGTCGCTGAGGGTTTGGAGTCGCGCCTCGACCGCATCCTCCTCGCTGGGAGAGAGGACCCCGGCGTCATCGGTCACGTACCCGGAATCGAGCGTGACCGGGTCGGTCGCGGAGGCGGCGGATGCGGAGAAGGCCCCCACTGCTGCAGCCGCGGTGAGTGCGGCCAGCGCGAGCCACCGTGTCTTCATCGTGTTCCCTCCGACCGGCAGCCGAGCCCCATGGCACGAGTCTATGCACACAGGCCGACACGCGACAGCATCCGAGCGGCGATAGCCGTTCGCCCTCAGCGGAGACACATACGCTGGAGGGCATGGACGACAGGTACGGATCGGATGTGCTCGCGACTGGTTGGCGGGAGCGCGCGGCGAAGCCGGTGCCACAGGTGCCTGCAGAGGTCGATCTCGTCGTCGAGGTCGCGGACGACGGCTACTGCGGTGCGGTCACACGCGTGCAGGGAGGGAACGTCGAGCTCGAGGATCGCCTAGGTCGCAAGCGGCTCTTCCCTCTCGGCGGCGGATTCCTGATCGACGGGGCACCGGTGCGGCTCACCGCCCCCGCCCCGAAGGAGCAGGGCACCAGGCGCACCGCGTCGGGATCGTTCGTGGTCGCCGATCAGCGTGCACGGATCGCGCTGCCCAGCCGCATCCTCGTCGAGGGAAAGCACGACGCGGAGCTTGTGGAGAAGGTCTGGGGAGCGGACCTGCGCGTCGAGGGCGTCGTCGTCGAATTCCTGCAGGGAGTCGACCTGCTCGACGAGTTGCTCGCCGCGGAGCCGCCGACCGCCTCCCGGCGCTATGGAGTGCTCGTCGACCACCTGGTTCCCGGCTCGAAGGAGTCGCGCGTCGCGGACGCGGTCGCCCGCGGTCCGCATGGCCGGCACGTGCGCATCGTCGGTCATCCCTTCGTCGACGTCTGGCAGTGCGTGACGCCGCGTGCGCTGGGGATCGCGAAGTGGCCGGAGATCCCGCGGGGCACCGACTGGAAGACCGGGATCTGCAAGGCTTTCGGCTGGCCGTACGAGACACAGGGCGACACGGGTCGTGCGTGGCAGCACATCCTGTCGAAGGTGCACACGTATCGAGATCTCGAACCCGCGCTGCTGGGTCGGGTCGAAGAGCTCATCGACTTCGTGACCGCTCCGGCCGACTGATCCCGGTCAGTGACTCGGGGCGCCGCCGACTACCCTGGAAGCATGCCCGAACCCCGCACCTTCCGTGACGAACCGGTGTCCTTCGTGCGCCGCAGCGGGCGTATGTCCGACGCGCAGGAACGCGCCTTCGACGAGCTCGGTCCGCGCTACCTGCTCGACGTGCCGCGCGACGTCGCCTGGACCTCGGTGCATCCTGAGGCGCGACTCGACCCGAGCGCCGAGTACGGCCGAGATGCCGATCTGTACGTCGAGATCGGCTCCGGGCAGGGACACGCGATCGTTGCTGCCGCATCGTCTCGTCCGGATGACGACTTCCTCGCCGTCGAGGTCTTCCGCGCGGGACTCGCCCGCACGATGCTCGATGCCGATCGCGAGGGCGCCCGCAATGTGCGCGTCGTCGAGGCGAACGCGCCGGAGGTGCTCTCGTCGTACCTGCCTGAGGCGGCGGCCGCCGAGGTCTGGATCTTCTTCCCCGATCCCTGGCACAAGAAGAAGCACACCAAGCGTCGGCTCGTGCGATCCGGATTCGGCGAGACCGCCGCGCGGGCGCTGCGCGACGGCGGCCTTCTGCGACTCGCGACGGACTGGGAGGACTATGCGCTGCAGATGCGCGAGGTGCTCGATGCCGATCCGCTGTTCGAGCGCGCCTTCGACGGCGAATGGGCCGAGCGTTTCGACGGACGGGTGATGACCGCCTTCGAGCGCAAGGGGATCGCCAAGGGGCGCGACATCCGCGATCTCGTGTATCGGCGGAAGTCGCGCGCGTGACCGACGTGCAGCGCAGGTCAGCGACCTGGCCCGCTGTGATCCCCGCACTTCTCGTCTGCGCGGCGGCGCCGGCCTTCTTCGTCCTCGAGACCGCCTGGCTCGGCTGGGCTCTGCTCGCACTCGGTGTCGGGGGAGCATGGCTCGTCGAACGCGGACGTCCCGTCGTCGCCGACCAGACCGTGAGCGTCGGATCCCGACGCGAGACGGCTCGTGTCATCGGGGTGAGCCGTCAGCCCTCACTCACCCGTGATCTCTCCCTGATCGCCCTGGGCATGCTCATCGTGAGTGTGATCCCGCTCGCAGCCGAGCTCGACAACCTCGCCATGCTGCGCTTCACGCTCGCTCTCGGTGGCGCGGTCGCGGTGCCGTACGTGGTGTCGCGCTTCGTGTTCCGCGACCGCGCCATCAGCTTTCCCTGGCGTGCGCATCGCCGCTGGGGTCGCCTGCAGTGGGGGTGGTTGGTCGCGGTGCTGGTGCTCGGCTGGCTGATCCTGCCGTTCTACTTCATCAGCAGCGGGGTGTACCAGAACTGGCCGGTCGTCGACTCGCCCGACCTCATCGCCCGTCTCTTCGTCGGCGTCGGCGCGGTCGGCATCTGGGACGAGCTGTTCTTCATCTGCACGGTCTTCGCCCTGCTGCGTCGTCACTTCCCGGATGCGCTCGCGAACGGGCTGCAGATGATCGTGTTCGTCTCGTTCCTGTGGGAGCTGGGGTATCGCGAATGGGGGCCGCTGCTGACGATCCCGTTCGCGCTGCTGCAGGGGTTCATCTTCATGCGCACTCACTCGCTCGCCTACGTCGTGACGGTGCATCTGCTCTTCGACGCGGTCGTGTTCGCCGTACTCGTGCACGCACACAACCCAGGACTCCTGCCGATCTTCCTGCTCTAGGCGTCCGAGGGTCGATACGATCGACTCATGCTCATCGTCGGACTCGTCCTCGCCGCGGCCGCAGCCGCATTCCACGTCTTCATCTTCGCGCTCGAGTCGCTGAAGTGGACCGAGCCCGAGACGAGGAAGATCTTCGGCGTCGCCAGCGAGGCCGATGCCATCACGATGAAGGCGCTCGCCTTCAACCAGGGGTTCTACAACCTCTTCCTGGCGCTGACCGCCCTGCTCGGTGTCGGCTTCGTGATCATCGGCTTCGCCACCGTCGGCCTGACCCTGGTGTTCGCGGGTACCGGCATGATGCTGGCGGCAGCGCTCGTGCTCGTGCTCTCCGACCCGTCGAAGCTGCGCGCGGCGGCGATGCAGGGCACCCTGCCGCTGCTCGCCGTGATCGCGACGGCCATCGGCGTCGCAATCGGCTGACCGCTCCGCCGCTGCTCAGCAGACTGCTCTGGTGAGCGCTCTGCTCAGCGCTCGCGAGGGGTGACAATCCGGCGGAGTCGGGCCACACTCGAGGCATGGCCGACTGGGTGCTGCACGTGGACATGGATCAGTTCATCGCTGCGGTCGAAGTGCTGCGCAGGCCCGAGCTCGCCGGTCTGCCCGTGATCATCGGGGGCCGAGGCGATCCCACCGAGCGTGCCGTCGTGTCGACGGCGTCGTACGAGGCCCGAGCGTTCGGCATCGGGTCGGGCATGCCGCTGAAGATCGCGGCGCGGAAGGCGCCGGAGGATGCCGTGTTCCTCCCTGTCGACCACGAGGCCTACGAATCGGCATCGACCGAGGTGATGTCGTCGCTGCGTGCCCTGCCCGGTGCGGTGCTCGAGGTCATCGGCTGGGACGAGTGCTTCCTCGGGGTCGAGACCGACGACCCTGAGAGCGTGGCACGTTCGGCTCGGGCCGCCGTGCTCGAGGCGACAGGACTGCACTGCTCGGTCGGCATCGGCGACAACAAGGTGCGCGCGAAGATCGCGACGGAGTTCGGCAAGCCGCGCGGGGTCTTCCGGCTCACCGTCGACAACTGGTTCGAGGTGATGGGGGACAAGCCGACCCGGGATCTCTGGGGAGTGGGGCCGAAGGTGCAGAAGAGGCTCGCGGCTCACGGCATCACGACGGTGCGGGAGCTCGCGGATGCTGACGAGGATCAGCTCGTCTCCGAGTTCGGCCCGCGGATGGGCGTCTGGTACCACGGACTCGGATCAGGGCTCGGGCCGACCGTGGTCGATCCGACTCCGTGGGTGGCGCGGAGCCATAGCCGTGAGACGACCTATCAGCAGAACCTCACCACGCCGGCCGAGGTCCACGCCGCGCTCGCTGAGCTCGCAGGTCACGCCTTCGACGACTGCGCCGACGAGGGGCGGCCGGTCGTGCGGGTGCACCTCAAGGTGCGGTACGCGCCGTTCGAGACGAAGACCTTCGGGCGCAAGCTCGCGGCACCGACCACAGAGCGCGACGACGTGATCGCCGTGGCGCTCGCCCTCGGATCCACTCTCGATCCGCAGCGAGAGGTGAGACTTCTCGGCGTGCGCGCGGAGATGACGATGCCTGACAGCGGCGACTCGGTTGAGCGCACGCCGGTGCGCGGCAGGATCTGAGTCGCCAGCCCGCGCTCATCATTCCCGGATGACGGCGGCCACCGCGCTCACCTCGATCAGAGCCCCCGGCACACCGAGCCCTGCGACGAGTGCGGCGGTGACCAGGGGAGGAGCGCCGTCTCGCGCGAGCGTCGAGGCGACGGCACCGTAGGCGGCACGGAGGTCGGCATCCTGGTGGATGAGGACGGTCCAGCTGACGACGTCATCGAGGCCCGCGCCCGCGGACTCCAGGGCGGTGCGAGCGTTCTGGACGGCCCTGAGCGACTGCTCGGCGGCATCCGTCGAGACGAGCGCTCCGGTCTCGTCGACGCCGTTCTGACCGCCGACGAGGATCGTCGTCGCCCCTGGAGGGATGACGGCGACATGGCTGAAGGCGGGACTCACGACGAGTCCTGCCGGCTGTGCGAGTGTGATCTCCATGCGCCGATTCTGCACCCGGACCCGGACATCCCCACCGTGGTGCGAGGGAAGTGACGGGGCGGGCTCGGAGCCCGCCCCGTCAACGCTCAGCCGACCTTCTTGACCGTGTACCGGAAGACATCCGTGCGGAGCACGTCTCCCGACGCCTTCACGATCTCGATCGTGTGCTCCTTGTCCTTCAGCCCCGAGACCGCGAACAGCTCCTGATTCGAGATCCGCGAGTCGGCGTGGGTGTCGATGCTCTCGACCTTCTCGCCGTCGATGTAGACATCGACCGCGCCCTGGTCCGGTCCCTTCGGGCCGAGCCACGAGACGCCCGTTCCACGGAACGTGAACGACACGGAATCGCCGTCCGCGGTCGTGGCGTGGACATCATCGAGGTGGTCTCCGGCGAATCCGAAGTCCAGCGTCGCGTCCCCGACGGGGAGCGTGGCGAGGTACGACGACGTCAGGGTCACCGTGGCTCCCGACAGCGTGTAGTCGACGTCGCGCTCGAGCGCCTCGCCGCCGACGCTGATCGATACGAGCTCGCTCGGGTCGCGCAGCACATCGACCGTGACGTCGGCGGGCGCGGCCTTGTTGAACGCCCCCGAGGTGGTGCTCAGCTGGCTGTCGAGCGTGACGACGAGCTTGTCGAGCAGCATGAACGACCCGGACTTCTTCACCACACGCAGCGTATGGCTTCCGCTCGGCAGATCGGCCACGCTGTACACGACCTGCTGCGAGAGCCGCCCGTCTGCGGCGGGCAGCGACGTGTCGACCGTCTCGACGAGCTGACCGTCGAGATACACCTCGACCTCACCCTGGGATTCGTGCTTCTCCGTGACGTACTGGATGCCGGTGCCCTGGAAGGTGTACTCGAAGGCCGCGCCGTTCGTCTCGACGTAGTGCACGTCGTCTGCGTGATCGCCGAGCCCTCGGTTGTTGCTGTACCCCCATGATCCGCTGTAGCCGATGCGGGAGTCGTTGTCGTTCAGCGTCACCGTGAGACCGGTTGCAGGAGGTGTGGGCGTTCCGCCGCCGGGGGTGTCGGACACTGCGACCGTGAACGGCTGGGAGGTCGCGGGGACCTCGTTGCCGTTGTTGCGCACCCAGTCACCGGCGTAGCCGACCCGAAGCGAGTCGTCGTTGACCGTGAGGACGGACTGCTTCTCGGGGGTCACCTTCAGCAGACGCACTCCGTGGATCGGCACGCTTTCGGCAGTGAAGCCGTCTGCTTCGGAGCCGAGGTTCTTGCCGGCCCAGAGGTCGCGCACCTTCGCGGATCCGTCGAGTCCGATGTCGGACCAGTCGACCGTGATGTCGGCGTCGGCGCGGCCGAGGTTGTACAGCGCGACGGTGTACGTGCCGTCAGGGTTCAGCGAGTACCAGACCTGCTGCTTCGTCGCCGTCGAGACCGGACGCGCGGGCACGCCCGCCTGGTTCACGGCGATGACCTCGCGGTTCGTGATCAGCTCCAGACCGTACTGGTCGAGGTCGGTCATGTCGTTGCCCAGGTACATCGGCGCAGCCGACGTCGCCCACAGCGTGGTCGCGGTGCGACGCTCGTCGCGGGTGAGCCCGTCCATCTTGCCGTTGCCGACGTTGAGGGAGTCGAGGTCGTTCCATCCGGCCGGACCGGCGTGCCGCCACCAGTCTGAGAGTCGCGGGAAGAGGCGAGCGACGTTCTCCCACGTGGTCAGTGCCTCATCGCCGCAATAGCACTCGACGTCCCAGTCGATGCGCCATCCGTCGGCGTACTGCTTCCAATACTCGGCGTAGTTGATGTCGACGGCCCAGGACAGCTCGAACCAGATGTCGTTGCGCTTGAGCGCCTGCGACCAGGCCGCGACCTCCTCGCGGGCATCCATCGACAGGTCGCCGATTCCCGATCCAGGGGTCACGCTGTCGAACTTGATGAAATCGATGCCCCATTCGCCGAGCAGATCGGCGATCGAGTCGATGTACTTCGTGGTGCACGGGTTGTCGAAGTCCAGGCGGTAGCCGAATCCCCAGTAGTCGCCCTGCTGCAGCGGCTGCTTGAGGAGGTTCTCGGTCGTGCAGCCGGGGGCGTTGTAGATCGGGAGGGCTTTCTGCGCCGTCTCCAGGCTCATACCGGGGATCAGATAGAGCCCGACCTTCTGGCCGTTGTCGTGCACATGATCGATGACCGCATCGAGCCCATCGGGGAACAGAGTCGTGCTGGGGGTCGGGCGACCGTATTCGTCCTGCCCTCCATTCCAGCCCGCGTCGATGTTGATGTACTCGTATCCGAACTCCTGAAGCTTGTCGTGCATGGCGTCGGATTGCGCCATGATCTGGTCGGCCGTGATCCATTGGCCGCCCTCGTACACCTGCATGCTGTAGCTGCTCCAGCCCATGTAGGGCTTGGCAGACAGAGGCGAGATGCCTTCGTCGGACGGCGCGGTGCGTCGAGCCTCCTTCGCCGGGGGCTGCTCGGGCGAGGTCGTCGATGCCGTCGGCGTCGGGGACTCGCCGGGAGCGGGGCTCTCGGTGTCTTCGACGTCCGGTGGCTGTGTCACGGCCTCGGTCGGGGTCGCCTCGGGCTCGGGCGCGGTCGAGGCCGAGGGCTCCGGGGTCGCCTCGGTGGCCCAGCCCGCGCCGGGGGCGAGGGTGAGCGCGAGCGCGGTCGCGGCGAGCGCCGCGGTGACCGAGGCCGCTCGTCTTCTCTGTCGATGGGTCTTCATTGCTTTTCCTCTCGTTCGACTGCTCTGTCGTGGGGATGGGAAGGAAGAGTGGGTAGTGTCAGCTGTCGGAGCGTCGGACCTCGACGAGCATCGCCTGCTGCGGGTTGAGGGTCGGCAGCGGAACACCCGCGACGACCAGCACTGAGCCGGGGATCTCGACGCCGTCGGCGACGGCATCCGCGACCCACTCCGGGTCGTTGCCCTGGTGTCGGCTCGCGGCTCCGAGATCCTCGCGGATCCTGACGGTGTACGTCGCCGTCGCATCGAGTCCGGGAAAGCGCACGCGCCCGGACTGTCCTGCGGCGGAGGTGGCGAAGCGGCTCCAGGTGAAGAGCGCCGCGGAGGCATCGTGGGCGACCACGCCGGCGAGTGACGTCGACGGATCGGCGAGATCGGCGTTCACGACTCTGCCGCTGTGCAGCAGTCCGCGGAACTCGCGGTAGAGGCCGGCCCAGCGCGTGATCACCGCCAGCTCGGTCTCGTCGACGGCCGTCAGATCCTGCTCGATCCCCGCGTGCGCCGTCAGCGCGGCGATCAGGCGGAACGAGAGATCCGTCGTTCGCGAGGTCGTATGCGAACGCGCGGCGCCGAGGTGTGAGCCGATCAGCTCGGGGGGAACGATGCTGCGTGTCCACCGCTCGATCTGGATGCGCTCGACCGGGTCGTTGCAGTCGGACGCCCAGACACGGTCGGTGCGCTCGAGGATCCCGAGATCGACGCGGCCGCCCCCGCCCGAGCAGGTCTCGATCTCGAGTCCTGGATGACGCCTGCGCAGTTCGTCGAGCAGCCGGTACAGCGCCAGTGTCTGACGGTGCACGCTCGGACGATCGCCGTCGTCCCCTCGGCTCACCGCCTCGAGGAGATCTCTGTTGTGGTCCCACTTGAGGTAGTCGATCGAGTGCTCGCGGACGAGCGCGTCGATGCGTCCGAGCAGATACTCGTACGCGTCGGGTCGTGCGATGTCGAGGACGTGCTGCGAGCGGGATTCGGGGCCGAGACCTTCGGCCGGCCCCAGGACCCATTCGGGATTCGCGCGCGCGAGGTCGGAGTCGAGGTTGATCATCTCGGGTTCGAACCACAGCCCGAACTGCATGCCATGGCTGCGCACCACGTCGACGAGCGGGCCGAGTCCGTGCGGCCAGACCGCGTCATCGACGTACCAGTCGCCGAGTCCGGCGTCTGCTTCGCGGCGCCCGCGGAACCAGCCGTCGTCGAGCACGATGCGCTCGACGCCCACCTGGGCGGCGCGCTCGACCAGCGCGGTCAGGCGGGGGAGATCATGATCGAAGTACACGGCCTCCCAGGTGTTGAGCACGAGCGGTCGCGGGGAGCGGGGGTGCGATGCCCGCGCCCGCAGGCGCCGGTGCAGCCGATCGCTGATCGCGTCGAGGCCGCGATCCGACCAGATGAAGAGCGCGGTCGGCGAGTCGTAGTGGTCGCCGTCCTCGAGGATGATCTCGCCCGGGTGCAGTTCCTCTCCTGCGCCGATGATCGAGCTGAACGCCCCGGCGCCCTCGGTGAGCCGCTCGGCGAGGTAGCGCTGCTCGCCGCTCCAGGCGAGGTGGACCGCCCAGACCTCTCCGTGTCCGAAGCCGAACCCTGCGGTGCCGGCAGCCACGAGGAAGGGGGAGTCATGTCCCGGCTTACCGCGGTGCGCCGCGCGCAGATGCGTGCCGAAGCCGAACGGCGACCGCTGCGGGGAGCGCTCGCGGCACCATTTTCCGGTGAAGTCGAGGATCTCCGTCGCACGCTCGGGCAGCGGGATCAGTGCGAGCACGGAATCCACCGTGTAGGCGGTCGATCCGAGCCGGGGGCTGAGGCGCGCGTCTCGGGCGACGGACGTGTCGACGGCCAGGACTCCGTGCTCGTCGAGTCGATAGCGCAGAGTCGTGCGGAGTCCGGTGACAGCGTCCTCGAACCGCAGCGCGATGCTCCCGCCGCCACGCACATCATCGATCTCGACGTCGTGCGCCCTGAGGCGCGGCCGTGGAGTGGTCGCGCGCCCCTGTGCATGACCGGCGAGCCCGGGTGTACCAGACCAACCCTCGTACTCGGTGGGCAGCGCGGAGAAGGTGCGGGGCACATCGGGGGAGTTGTTCAGCTGTGCTGGACCCGCGGTCAGGAGGAGCGCGGATGCAGTGGTCGGCGTGGGTGCGCCGAGATCGGCGCCCCAGTGCAGGATGCGGGGGATCGGCTGTGCGATCTCGAGGACGAAGGCGACGCCAGCGGCGCGGAGTGCGACAACGGTGTCGACACGGGAAGTCATGGGATGAAGACCCTCCGGATAGTTACTTGACAACGTCAATAAATCACGTTTGCGAGGGGTGTGCAAGCGCGGATCAGAAATCGGCCCCACGAAATCCGTCGTTTACTTTTGGCCGGGGTCGTGATTTTATTACGACGTAAAGTAATCCTGCCCTGGGAGGGCGATCATGAAGCTCAGTGCTGAGCAAGCACTCTCCGATGAGGTCTCGAAGCCGAGGCCTCCCGGCGCCACCGCGCGTCGTTCCACCGTCCGAACCCGATTCGCACGCAGCCTGCGCCGCTACTGGCAGCTCTACCTTCTTCTGCTGATCCCGGTGATCTGGTTCATCGTGTTCCGGTACGTGCCGATGGCGAACGCCATCATCGCGTTCAAGAACTACAACCCGATCGACGGAGTGTGGGGGAGCCCCTGGGTAGGGTTCGACAACTTCGCGAATCTGTTCCGCAACCCCGTCTTCCCGCGGCTCGTCGGCAACACCTTCATTCTCGCGGCGTACACCCTGATCGCGAGCTTCCCGCTGCCCATCATCCTCGCGCTCGCGCTGAACGAGGTGCGGCTGCGCTTCTTCACTCGCACCGTCCAGCTGGTGACCTACGCGCCGTACTTCATCTCCACCGTCGTGGTGGTCTCCATGACGATCCTGCTGCTGTCGCCGCGCGTGGGCCTGCTCGGACGGACGCTCAGCTTCTTCGGCGCAGGCCAGGTCGACCTGCTCGCCGACGCGGACTTCTTCCGCCACATCTATGTCGCGACGGACATCTGGACGACCACCGGATACTCCGCCGTGATCTATCTCGCGGCCCTCGCCTCGGTCGACACGTCGCTCTACGAGGCCGCGAAGATAGACGGCGCCTCGCGACTGCAGAAGATCTGGAACGTCGACATCCCGGCGTTGCTGCCGACGGCATCGATCATCCTGATCCTCGGCGTGGGCAACATCATGGCGATCGGGTTCGAGAAGGCCTTCCTCCTGCAGAACGCGCTGAACCTCTCGACGTCCGAGATCATCCCGACGTACGTGTACAAGACGGGCATCCTCAATGCGAACTTCAGCCTCGGAGCGACGATCGGACTCTTCAACGCCGCGATCAGTCTCGTGCTGCTGCTCGTGGTGAACGCGGTGTCCAAGCGAGTGACGGGAAACGGACTGTGGTGACCACGATCGATACCGAGGCGCTCCTCACTCAGGAGAGCGACGTCGCGAGGGGCAGGTCGCGTCGACCCAAGCGGGACCCGCTCGCACGAGGCGTCAAGGTGAAGGAGACGAAGGCTGACCGGGTCTTCATCGTCGCGGCCTACATCCTGCTCTCCGTGTTCCTGCTCGTGGTGCTGCTGCCGCTGCTCAACATCGTCGCGAGCTCGTTCTCGAGCCCGCAGGCCGTGTCCTCGGGTCGGGTGCTGTTCTGGCCGGTGGAATTCACGTTCCGCGGTTATGCAGAGGCGCTGGCCAACCCCGCCATCCTCCGCGGATTCGGCAACTCGCTCTTCTACACGGTCGTCGGCACGCTGATCAGCGTGCTCGGCACTGTTGCGATCGCATACCCCCTCTCGCGTGCCCAGCTGTTCGGACGCAAGGTCATCACCGGCGGAGTCGTCTTCACGATGCTGTTCAGCGGCGGCGTCATCCCGATGTATCTCGTGGTGCAGTCGCTGGGACTGCTCGACACCCGGTGGTCGATGCTGCTGCCCAACGCGATCGGCGTCTGGCAGGTGATCATCGCGATCGTCTACTTCCGGTCGTCCGTGCCCGATGAGGTGTACGAGGCAGCCCAGCTCGACGGCGCGTCTGAGTTGCGCATCCTCTGGACGATCGTCGTGCCTCTCGCGAAGCCGCTGCTCGCGGTGATCGCCCTGATGTACGCGATCATGCAGTGGAACTCGTACTTCGACGCACTGCTCTACCTGCGCAACGCCGACCTGCAGCCGCTCCAGCTCGTGCTGCGAGGTCTGCTCATCCTGAACGACTCGGGCGGTGGCGGCGATGTCGCAGAGCAGCTGCGGCGACGCGAACTCGCCGATCTGCTGCGGTACTCGACCGTCGTCATCGCCACCGTGCCGATGCTCGTCGCCTACCCCTTCGTCGCGAAGTACTTCAACAAGGGGATCATGGTCGGCGCCGTCAAGGGCTGACCCGCCGTCGAGACCCCACACGTCCACACCCATCCGCATCACTACCCCCTCAACCGGTCAAAGGAGATTCCGGAATGAAGAAACGCATCACACGAGGCGCGATCGCAGCGGTCACCGTCGTCGCGACGGGGCTGGCGCTCGCCGCCTGCACGCCGCCCAGCGACGACAACGGTCAGCTCGTCGCCTTCGGGCCCCAGGGTGACAACGGCTCACTCGCCGAGAACGAGTTCACCCAGCTGCTCGAGAAGAAGTTCGACATCGACTTCGACTGGCAGACGACCACCTACGACGGCAGCGTCGCGGGCGAGAAGCGACAGGTGTCGCTCGCGAGCGGCGACTACCCCGACGCGTATTTCCTCGTGCCGTGGGTCGACGCCTTCTCACGGAGCGAGATCCTGAAGTACGGGCAGCAGGGAGTGCTTCTGCCGCTCGAGGACCTCATCGACGAGTACGCGCCGAACCTGAAGGAGCGGTTCGAGGAGAAGCCGGATTGGGAGCAATCTGTCACCGCGCCCGACGGGCACATCTACGCGATCACGCAGTGGACGGAGTGCTACCACTGCAGCTATCCGTCGAAGCTCTGGATGAACACCACCTGGCTCGACAAGCTGGGGCTCGAGCAGCCGACGACTACGGAGGAGCTGCGCGAGGTTCTGCGCGCCTTCAAGAACGACGATCCCAACGGCAACGGCCGCCCCGATGAGGTGGCGCTCAGCGCCTCGGCCTCGGAGCCGGTCATCAACTACTTCATGAATGCGTTCACGTACGCGCCGTACGGCTCGCCCTCGAGCCCGCCGCCCATGGTGCTCGACGGCGGCAAGGTCACTCTGTCGGCGACGACCGACGGATGGCGTGCCGGCCTCCAGTACATCTCGTCGCTCGCCGACGAGGGGCTCATCGACACCGCGTCATTCACTCAGAACGGGGAGGCTCTGCGGGCCCTCGGTGACAACGCAGACGGCGAGATCCTCGGGGCCGCGGCCGTTCTGCACCCGTACGAGATCGTGACAGCCGATTCGCCAGACGGCCGAGACACGCACTACGACGCGGTGCCCCCGGTCAAGGGGCCCGACGGCACGCAGTTCGCCACCTACCGTTCGCCGGTCAGCCCGCTCGGCATGTTCGCCCTGACGAACAAGTCGACCGAGGAGGAGCGCATCCAGGCCATCAAGGTGATCGACTACCTCGTGACAGAGGAAGGCGACCGTCTCGGCGCAATGGGTCCCGAGGGCGAGGCGTGGGTGCCGGCCGTCGAGGGCGACGTCGCTCTCGACCCCGAGCTCGACCCGACGTTCAAGCCGCTCACGTACGACGAGACCTCGAACGCCTCATGGCGCTCGATGGGTCAGTACTGGGACTCGCTCGAGTACCGCAACTCGCAGGTCGTGCCGGAGGATGTGTACTCACCCGACGGATATGAGCGTCGACTGCTCAACGCGTCACAGGAGTACGAGCCCTACGCTCCAGACGAGAGCATGCTCTTCCCCGTCGAGAAGCTGTGGCCGGACCCTGACACCTCGGCGGAGCTCGCCGAGCTGCAGACGAACATCGCGACCTACATCACGCAGGCGCAGGCGGAGTTCGTGACCGGTCAGCGCGACATCGATGACGACGCCGCGTGGGACGCCTACGCCGCCGACCTCGAGGGTCTCGGGCTCTCTCGTTACCTCGAGCTGCAGCAGGACCTCTACGACGCGCTCTGAGCGCCGTTCGACGGATGCGCGGGGCGGAGTGATCCGCCCCGCGCCTCTCCGCGTCTCCGATGACGAGTGACCGGCGCAGTATCTGCGGCGAGCATGCAGAGAGGCG
The DNA here is from genome assembly GCF_038397735.1 of Microbacterium sp. LWH13-1.2. Lineage (NCBI taxonomy): Bacteria > Bacillati > Actinomycetota > Actinomycetes > Micrococcales > Microbacteriaceae > Microbacterium > Microbacterium sp. LWH13-1.2. The sequence continues at coordinate 996,168 of NZ_CP151635.1, forward strand.
GATGCTTCGCGGCATCCGCCTCTGCCGGAGTCTCTGTCGTGGGCCTCAGCGCACGAGCGCCTGGATGGCGGTGGCGGCGGCGCCGCGCGCCCAGTCCTCGAAGGTGTGCGGGCGGGTGACGATGCGGCAGCGCACGGCAGCCCCGAACGCGTGGTTCTCGAACGCGTCACGCAGCGTCTTCTCGAAGAGATCGAAGTCGGACACGCCTTCTCCGCCGATGATCACGAGCTCCGGCCCGGTCAGATTCACGAGAGTCGCGATCGCCGTGCCGATGAGGCGCGCGGCTTCACGGAACGCCGTCTCCGCATCTGCGTCACCCGCGTGTGCGAGTGCCACGGCCTCGTCGATCGCGACGGGCCGACCGAGCGCTGCCGAGACGGCCGCTTCGATGGCTCCGGTCGAGGCGGCAGCCTCGACGCATCCGCGCCGGCCGCAGGGGCAGACGAGAGCCGGGTCGGCGAGGGGGAGATGGCCGATCTCGCCCGAGACGCCGAAGGCGCCGCTCACGACCTCGCCGTTGAGGTGCAGGCCGCTGCCGATGCCGCGACCGATCGTCACGATCGCGAAGGAGGCTGTGCCCAGGCCCACGCCGAACCAGTGCTCGCCGATCGTGAGAGCGTGCACGTCATTCTCGATGGTCACCGGCCAGGGGAATCGTGACTGGAGCAGATCCCCGAGCGGGACATCCGTCCAGCCCATGATGTTCGACTCCCGCACGACTCCGGTGGAACTGTCGACGTCGCCGGACACAGAGACGCCGATGCCGGCGATCGCCGATGCTCCGAGGCCCAGATTCTGCTCGAGCTCGGCAACGACCTGGCTGATGGCATCGATCACGGAGTGCGGATCGTCGGCGGCGAGGGCCTGCCTCGTGCTCGTGAGCACGGTGGTCGCGAGATCCGTCGCGACGGCGATGATCTCGTCGACGTTCACCTTGACGCCGATCATGACCATCGACTCGAGCACGATCGACACCGGGCTCACCGGCCGGCCGGGAGTCCCGTCGCGCTGCGAGGCCGGAGGGGCGTCGACCAGCCCGGCGGCCACGAGAGGTGCGACCGCCTTGGTGACCGCGGCCTGCGACAGCCCGGTCTGGCGGGCGATGTCGATGCGGCTGATGGGGCTGCGGGTCAGGATCGTCTCGAAGACCCTGGATCCCGCGTCGGACGCCGAGCGGATGAGGGTGGTGCGCGCGGCGGTGTCGTGGTCCATCAGGTCCTTCGGGTCGTGTCGGCTATCGTAGCGAATCCGCTGCGCTGCGGGCCGGGATGCCTGTCATGAGATGCTCGGCTGCGAACTCCAGCGCATTCTCCTCGTCGAGGTCGCCGCCGGCTTCATGTCCGTTGTGAGGCCACAGCACGACGCGCTTCTCGCCGCCGTAGGCGGTGAACGCGGGCAGCACGGTCTCCGGCGGGGCGATGCCGTCGAGGAGCCCCGTGCTCAGCAACGCCGGAGCCGTGGCCCGTCTGGCGTGGTTGATTCCGTCGAAGTAGCGCAGCGTGTCGAGCGCGGTGGTGGCGTCGCTGCGGCGGTCCGCGAAGTACTGAGTCAGGAGCGAGTACGGATGCTCGGAGCTGAGCGTCGCCGCGCGGTCGAGTTCGCAGAGGAACGGTGCCTGGATGATCGCGACGGCGATGTCCGGGACCAGCCCGGCGATCGCCAGGGCGATACCGCCGCCCTGGCTCGCTCCGACCGTGCCGACACGAGTCGGGTCGACCAGCTCGATCGAACGGATCGCGTCGATCGCGCGCACGGCGTCGGCGTAGACGCGACGGTAGTAGTACTCCTGCGGCGAGCGGAGGCCGCGGGTGAGGAACCCTCCCGCCGAGGGACCGCCGTCGGCGTGGTCGTCATCCGTGTCGCCGTGGCCCTGGCCTCGGGCGTCGACGACGAGGTGCGCGTATCCGGCCGATGCCCACCGAAGATCTCGGAGAGCGTGCCCTCGGCCGTTGCCGTATCCGAAGAACTGCACGAGACCGGGCAGCGGCCCGGAGGCGCCGCGAGGCGCACGGAGCCAGGCGCGGATCGGTGTGCCGCCGAAGCCGCGGAACGAGACGTCGAACACGTCGATCTGGGTGAGCCGCGTGGTGTGAGGAGTGACCGTGAGGTCGAGCGGGAGGCTTCTGGTCCCGGCGATCGTATCCGCCCAGAAGGCGTCGAAGTCGTCGGGCTCGGTCTGTGTGGTCGCCGCATCGACGACGTGGAGGTCACCGTGCACGTCGGTCATCCTGCGCGACGGGAGTCGCATCCGAGGCGAGAGCGAGCCCGATGTCGGCCGTCGAGCCCGCTGCGACATCGACTATCGACTCGCTGTCGGCGAGCGTGACGAGCACCGTCCTGTCCTCCGAACCGTGGTTGTGGAGTGCGGCGGACGCCATCTGCCCATCGCTCCACGAGAGGTCGAGGACGAGGCCCGGGCGGACCGCGATGCCGTGCACGTCGCCCAGGCGCCAGGACCGGGGGAGGGCCGGGAGGAGATGCACCCGTCCGCCGTGACTCTGCACGAGCATCTCGGCGATAGCAGCAGGGAAGCCCAGGTTGCCGTCGATCTGGAACGGCGGGTGCGTGCTGAACAGGTTGGGAAGGAGCCCTCCCCATTCCGAGCCGTCGACCGGTCCGTGGCGGGTGGCGTCGCCGTCGAACGGCGTCAGCGCCTCCTCGAGGAGCGACGCGGCGACGTCTCCTTGACGTGCGCGGGCACGCAGCGCGATCTTCCACGCCCAGGACCAGCCCATGGCCCCTGGACCTCTCGCGTCGATCAGGCGAACCGAGGCGTCGAACAGCTCGGGCGTGCCCTCGGGGGTCACGGTGTCGAGGGGGTACAGGCCGACGACGGGGGAGAGGTGCCGGTGCAGGGGTTCGTGCTCTTCGACCTCGGCCGACCACTCCAGCAATCTGCCGTCGGAGCCGACCTGCAGCGGGGTGAGGGCGGCCAGGGCCTCGCGCACCTCGGCCTCCAGAGCGTCGTCGATCTCGAGGTCGTCGATCGCCACGAGGGCGCGCTCGAACAGCGCGCCGATGAGCGCAAGATCCGACGTCGCAGTCAGCCCGAGGGCGGTGGGAAGGCCGTCGGCGGCGACATACGAGTTCTCCGGGGCAGTCGACGGTGAGGTGTGGAGCACGCCGTCGGCGTCAGCGACCAACCAGTCGAGGCAGAATTCGACGGCGCCGCGCATGACGGGCCAGATCCGCTCGCGCAGGAGGTCGCGATCGCCGCTGAACTCGTATGCATCCCAGAGGTTGTGCGTGAGCCAGACGCCGCCCATCATCCAGATCGCCCAGCTCGCGGCACCGTGGCCATCGCCGACGGGGAGGCTCCACCCCCACACATCGCTGTTGTGGTGCGCGACCCATCCGCGTGCACCGTAGAGCTCATGCGCGACGTCCGTGCCCGTGCCGGCGAGATGCTCGACGAGAGCGAGGAGCGGTTCGAACGCATCGGGGCTGAGGAGCACCGGCGCCGACCAGTAGTTCATCTCGGTGTTGATGTTGATCGTGTAGTTCGACGACCATGCCGGCTGAAGCTGATCGTTCCAGATGCCCTGGAGGTTTGCCGCCGGGCTCCCGGCCCGGGAACTCGATGCCAGAAGATACATGCCGTACTCGGCCGCGACGGTCGCACGCAGCAGCGGATCGGATCCGCGGAGCACATCTCTGTCGACGCTCCAGGTGCCCTCACGTCGACTGCCGATCGCGAATCGCGCGCGAGTGACGTGTCGCCGATCGGCGACATGCTCGGCGAGGAGGTCCTGGACGTCGCGCTGAGCCACGGCATCCGCCCTCTCTCGTGCGCTATCCCGGATCGCCTCTCGCGAGGCGGTCCGCCAGTCCCCGTCGGCGTCGGCCCACCACGACCCGGCGCGCGACGATGTGGACAGGGCGATCAGCAGGCGACGGGCCTTGCGGACGACGACGCGGTCGTCGGAGCGACGCACTTCACCGTCCGAGTTCAGTGCGACTGCCACGGCCGCGTAGGCATCGAAGTCCGCGTCGTCCTGCGCATAGCGCAGGGGCGGATCGACCGATTCCTCGTGCAGGGGAGCGCCGTCTACGGGGGCCTGCACATCGAGCAGCAGTGCGTCGGGTGAGTCGACGAGCCGACCGCGCAGGGGCGTGGACAGCTCGACGACCGTGTCGAACTCGACATCGGAGGTGAGCTCGATGATCAGCGCCTGGGCCGGCGCAGACACCCAGGAGCGACGCGTGAGGCCCCCGCCGGGGATGCGGAGGGTCTCGCTGAGCGTGGCAGTGTCGAGGTCGAGGATCCTGGCGGGAGTTTCGGGGTCGGCCTCGATGCCGTCGATCCGCACGTGAAGATCCGCGAGCGGGAGGAACTCCTGTGAGTACGGACCCTCGAATGCCATCAAGAGATCCTCGGCGAGCCGTACGTCGCCGGAGGCGAGCGCTGCCCGTACCTCAGCGAGGCGCTCGGGCCCGGCTCCGCGGGCACGCACGTTCTGCAGGGCGCGGGCAGGCCCGTCGGGGCTGCCCGACCAGACGGTCGAGTCGTTGAGTTGATAACGGCCGCCCGGACCGCCGAAAGCCATGGCGCCGATGCGGCCGTTGCCGAGCGGGGTCGCCTCCTCCCACAGGGTGGCGGGGGCGTCCCAGGTGAGGCGCAGTGTGTCGGTCATCGCACTCCGGTGTGTTCGATCGATCTCGATGTCACCGTCAGCGTAGGCGGCATTAATTGCCGCTGTCAAGTAATGTCCGACGCGCTGCGCCTCACTCGAATCAGAACTTCAGCAGCACCTTGCCGACACGGCCGGCCGTGTTGCTCGCACGCACGGCGTCTGCCGCGTCCGCGGCGTCGAAGACGCCGGCCACAGGAAGGGTGAGAGTGCCCTCCGTGACGCGCTGGATCAGCTCGCCGAACAGGGCGCCGCGTGTGGCGGCATCCATCGTCTGGATGACCTTGCTGCCCCAGAAGCCCTTGACGGTCGCCTGCTTGAAGATGACGTCTCCGGAGGCGATCTCCATCGTGGGGGAGTTCATGGCGCCGAAGGCGACGAGTGTGCCGCCCTCGCCGAGGAGCGACAGCACGTCGCCGGCGGACGATCCGCCGACCGAGTCGATGCCGAAGGCGATGTGCGCTCCGCCGGCGATCTCGGCGACCCGCTCGCGCCAGCCGTCGTCGTCGGTCGAGACGACGTTCTCGATGCCCTGCTCGCGGAGCTCGTCGACACCGGCCGAGCGGCGCACGAGTCCGATGACGTTGACGCCACGAGCGGCACCGAGCTGGGCGAGCATGCGTCCGACCGCGCCGTTCGCCGCATTCTGGACGATCCAGTCGCCCTTCTCGGCGCCCAGGAACTGCAGCAGGCTGATGGTGCTGAACGGCATCGAGACGAGCTGCGCCGCACTCTCGTCGCTGAGCGACTCGGGAACCGGGATGAGTCCCGCGGCGTTCGCGACCACGTACTCGGCCCAGGCGCCGAACGTGCCGCCCGTGGCGACCCGCTGTCCGACTGTCAGACTGTCGACGCCCTCGCCGAGAGCGTCGACGATGCCGAGGGCCTCGGTGCCGGATGCCGCGGGCAGCTCGGGCTTGAAGCCGTAGGTGCCCCGAATCGTCCAGAGGTCGTGGTTGTGGATCGGCGAGAGTACGATCCGCAGCCGCACCTGGCCGGGGCCGGGCTCGGGCGTGGGGCGGTCGGTGACGGTCAGAACCTGCTCGGGATCGCCGAAGCTGTCGTGGGTGAGAGCGCGCATGATGTTCTCCTTGTGGGATCGGTCGTGGTGGATGGTGTCGAGCGGATCAGTCGTCGGTGACGGTGATCGCGACGTCGATGTTGCCCCGCGTGGCGTTCGAGTAGGGGCAGACCTGGTGTGCCGCATCGGCGAGAGCCTGGGCCTGGTCGTGCGGGAGGTCGGGGATGACGACCTCGAGCTGCACGGCGAGGCCGAATCCGCCCTCGCCGTTCGAGCCGATCTGCACGCGGGCGCCGACCGACGAATCGGTGATCTTCACCTTCTGTGCGCGGGCGACCGTCTGAAGCGCGGAGTGGAAGCACGCGGCGTAGCCGGCGGCGAACAGCTGCTCGGGGTTCGCGCCGTCGCCGCTGCCGCCCATCTCCTTGGGGATTGCGAGATCGAGGTCGAGACGGCCTTCGCCGGTCGCGACGCGGCCGTTCCGTCCTGCTCCGGTGGCGAGTGCTTCGGCGGTGTAGAGAGCGTCCATCGTGTGGATTCCTTCCGGGATTGGGGTCAGTCGGCGTGCGGCGTGCGCGCAGAGGGTGCCGGCATGGCTGCAGAACTCTGCAGTCGTGCGGTGAGTTCGTGAAGCTCGGCGATCAGGCGGTGACGCTGGTCGTCGTCCTGCATTCCGGCGAGGGTGGCGATCGCGGTGTGCACCGGTGCGACCTCGGAGCGAAGCGCGGTTCCCGCGTCGGTCAGTCCGACGGTGACGACCCGCTCATCGGCCGAGCTCCGCGCCCGTGCGACGTAGCCCGCCTGCTCGAGGCGCCGGACGAGCGGGGAGAGGGTGCCCGAGTCGAGCTGCATCGCCTCGCCGAGCGAGCCGACCGTCTGCTCGCCCTCCATCCAGAGGATCGCGAGCACCAGGTACTGGGGATAGGTCAACCCCCACGGTGCCAGCAGGGAGCGGTAGGCCTGCGTCGTCGCGCGGGCGGCGGAGTACAGGGAGAAGCACACCATCTCATCGGTCACGGCCATCTCTTAAGTATTGCACGCGATTAGATTGTGCACAATTTAATCGCGACGAGAAGGTGGCACGGCGATGTCTCGACCTCGGTGACGCTGCGGGCGATGCTGCCGGCACCGTGCGGGCGAGCGCTAGGCTCCGAGCGTGAAGGTGCGCCCGGTCGATCTCGTCGACGTGTTCGTCTACCTCGTCGTGCTCGGCGCCTTCACGCAGCTCTTCCCCGAGGTCATCTCCGAGTCGTTCCTGCTCGCGCTGCTCACGGCGATCCTGCTCAAGCTGGTGCTCGAAGGGGTTCTGCTGGTCAAGAAGCGCATCACTGCGCGGATCCGCGGAGCGCGCAATCCCTGGATCCGCGTCCTGAACATCGCCATGCTCCTTCTGGTGCTCCCGGGGAGCAAGTTCCTCGTGCTCGAACTCGTCGATCGGGTCTTCGGCGACGCGGTCTATCTGGGCGGCTTCTTCCAGGTGACCGCGCTCATCATCGTGCTGATGCTGGCGCGAGGCGGTGTGCGCAGGATCTTCGAGCCTCCGTCTCGTCGCGTGTGATCTCGGAGGATTTCTCCCAGCCTTTCTCTTTGCTAGCTAAGCTAGTAGTCATGGAAAGATACTTTCGGTTGCGGTGGGTGGGCCTGGTCTTCATCAGCATCGCGGTCTCGCTGATCATCGTCGACTCGACGATCGTCAACGTCGCGATCCCCGCGATCGTCGATGACCTGGGCATCACCTCGACCGAGGTCCAGTGGGTGCAGGAGGCATACACGCTGGTCTTCGCCGCATTGCTTCTGGTGTTCGGCAGCCTCGCCGATCGATTCGGCCGTCGCCGGGTGATGCTCATCGGCGTGGCGGTCTTCGCGGCGTCGTCCGTGCTCGCGGCACTCGCGCCGGACGGCGGGATGCTGATCCTCGCCCGCCTCGCGCAGGGCGTGGGCGGAGCCATGATCCTGCCGACGACCCTGTCGATCATCAACGCCACGTTCCGCGGGCGCGAACGCGGCATCGCCTTCGCGGTGTGGGGGTCGACGATCGGCGGCATGGCCGCAGTCGGACCGTTGCTCGGCGGATGGCTGACGACCGCCTTCTCGTGGCGATGGGCCTTCGGCATCAACATCCCTCTGGGGATCATCATCGTCATCGGGGTGCTGCTCACGGTGGCCGAGTCGCGCAGTGATCGTGCCTCGAAGATCGATGCCGTCGGGGCGCTCCTGTCGGTGGTCACCATGGGAAGCCTCGTGTTCGGCTTGATCGAGGGGCGCACGTACGGGTGGTGGCTCGTGGATCAGCGTCCGCAGATCGGAGACTGGACATGGCCGCTGGACCTCTCGCCGATCCCGGTCGCCTTCGCGCTCGCCGTCGTGGCGCTGATCGCCTTCATCACCTGGGGTGTGCATCGTGAACGCACGGGGAAGTCCACCCTGCTGGCCCTCAAGCTGTTCTCCATACCCTCGTTCCGCAACGGCAACATCGCGGCGACCGTCGTCTCGCTCGGTGAGTTCGGCATCATCCTCGCTCTGCCGCTCTGGCTGCAGTTCGTGCTGGGCTTCGATGCGCTGCAGACGGGACTGCTTCTTCTGGCGTTGGCCGGAGGGTCGTTCGTCGCCAGTGGTGCTGCCGGTGCGGCCAGCGGAAAGATCGCTCCGGTCTGCGTCGTGCGTGCCGGGCTGATCGCCGAGATCGTCGGGGTCGCCGGCGTCGGCTTCGTCATCGCGCCCGACGCCTCGTGGGTGCCTCTGATCCCGTTCTTGTTCGTCTACGGACTCGGTGTGGGGCTGGCGACCGCTCAGCTGACCGGCGTCGTGCTGGCCGATGTGCCGGTCGCCGACAGCGGTGCGGCATCCGGAACCCAGTCGACGTCTCGCCAGCTCGGTGCGGCGCTCGGTGTCGCCGTGCTCGGCACGGTGCTCTTCACCAGCACCGCCGGAATACTCGCCTCCTCGCTCGACGAGAGGGGCGTCTCGGCCGATCAGCGAGACCAGGTCGTGTCGTCGGTCGTCGACAGCGCCGGCGCGGCGATCAGCGGGCTCGAGGCGAACCCCGAGACCGCGGCCATCGCCGACGATGCGAAGGCCGCCTTCTCCGATGGCACGCGCTTCGCCGCGTGGACGGCTGCCGGCTTCCTCACACTCGGTCTGCTCTCGACGATCTCCCTCGGCTCAGGAGCTCGGAGTCGCGACGATGAGGATGACGAGATGGCGTCCGACGCCGTCACCGAGGCATCACCGAGCGAGTGACGCCAGCTCCCCGCGAGTCCGGCATCCGGTCTTGCGCAGCAGGTTCGACACATGGAACTTGACCGTGTTGTCGCTGATTCCGAGCGTCCCTGCGATCTCGCGGTTCCGTGCCCCTCCGACGACGAGGCGGAGCACCTCACGTTCTCGGGCGGACAGCTCCGTCACGTCGCCCAGGGGCTCGGGTGCGGCGGGCGGGTCGAGGGGGAGGCGGATATCGATCGCGGACCCCCATCCTTCAGTGGACGACACGGCGAGATCTCCGTTCAACGCGACGACGCTCTCGGCCGCCGGACGAAGCGCATCGTCGCTCACCGAGAGTTCGCCTCGCCCGTCATCCCTGACGCCGATCAGCAGGTTCAGGCCGTCGCAGTCCCACTGGATGCGGACTCGACGCGCGGTTCCGTCGTCGACGATCGCGAGGACCGAGTTGCGCACGATCGCCCGCGCCGCGTGAGCGACCTCGCTCGGCAGCGCGCGTCCGGTCGTGGGCGGCTCGATGAACTGGAGGTCGAGGTTCCCGAACCGCTCCAGGGGGCGGAGATCCGACTGGAGGCGGGCGAAAGCGCCGACGACCGGTTCCAAGACGGCATCCTTGTGCTGATCGCTCGAGACGCGCAGCTGCACCAGCGCGCTCGCGGCCGCCTCGATCGCGAGGTTGCGTGCCGCTCGATCATCGAGTCGATCGGAACGCAGGATCGCGAGCAGCGATTCCAGGGTCACGGCATGCCGATCACTCAGCTCGGACAGTGCGCGGGCGCTCTCCTGCTGCGCGCGCCGGAGAGCAGGGGAGTCGATCGTCGGAGTCGCGTCGATGATGGTCACCTACCCATCATGCCCCACCCATCCTTTCGGGTAGGAGGACCCATGCGATCGGGCGGGGGCGGCCGTGGCAGCGTGGGCGCACGATGGAGGAATGGACGTGATGGAGGTCGGCCTCGGGCATTCCCTGGGGCTCGTGTCGAATGAGGTCAGTGTCGTTCTCGAATCGGTCATCCGCACCGACCCGGTCGCTCTCGGACGCGTCGCTGACCTGGTGGCCGAGGCGCCCCGGGTCTTCGTGCTCGGTGCCGGACGCTCCGGCCTGGCACTGCAGATGACAGCCATGCGGCTGATGCACCTCGGGCTCGACGTCCATGTGGTGGGGGAGACGACGACGCCGGCGATCTCGCGCGACGACCTCCTTCTCGTCGCGAGCGGTTCGGGAACGACGCCGGGCATCGTGCGTGCGGCGGAGACCGCGGTGGACGTCGGTGCGAAGGTGGCGACGATCACCACCGACGGTTCCTCACCGCTCGCCGCGCTGTCGGGGTCGGCGACCATCGTCGTGCCGGCGGCGGGCAAGCTCGATCGTTCGGGTGCGGCCTCCGCCCAGTACGCAGGCAGCCTCTTCGAACAGGCCGTCGTGCTGATCGGTGACGCGCTGTTCCACGCTCTGTGGGCACGGAGCGGTCAGGACGCCGACGACCTCTGGCCTCGTCACTCGAACCTCGAATGACCGCAGTAACGAAAGGAACATGATGAAGCTGCAATTCGCAATGGACACTCTCACGACGGAGGCCGCACTCGCGTTGGCCGCGGCGGCCGCCCCGCACGTCGACATCCTGGAGCTCGGCACTCCGCTGATCAAGAGCGCAGGGCTCAGCGCGGTCACCGCGATCAAGCAGGCCCACCCGGACAAGATCGTCTTCGCCGACCTCAAGACCATGGATGCCGGCGAGCTCGAGGCCGACATCGCCTTCGCAGCCGGAGCAGACCTCGTGACCGTTCTCGGCACCGCGGGCGACAGCACCATCGCGGGAGCCGTCAAGGCAGCGAAGAAGCATGGCAAGGGGATCGTCGTCGACCTCATCGGAGTGAAGGACAAGCCCGCGCGGGCGAAGGAAGTCGTCGAACTGGGAGCCGAGTTCGTCGAGATGCACGCGGGCCTCGACGAGCAGGCCGAGGAGGGCTTCACCTTCGACACGCTGCTACGTGACGGAGAGGCCTCGGGAGTGCCGTTCTCGGTCGCAGGCGGCGTGAACGCCACGAGCATCGGTTCGGTGCAGAAGTCCGGCGCGCAGATCGCCGTCGCCGGAAGCGCGATCTACAGCGCCCCGGACGTCGGCGTCGCCGCCGCCGAGCTCCGCGCAGCCATCGGCTGAGCCCCGGACTCAGCTGCCGGAGAAAACGAAGAATCCCGCCCATTCGGGCGGGGTTCTTCGTATGTGCGTGTGCCCCCGACTGGAATCGAACCAGCGACCTACGGTACCGGAAACCGGCGCTCTATCCACTGAGCTACGGAGGCGTACCGATCGACAATATCACTGCTCGGGAGTGGTCTCCGACCCACCGGCCTCGGTGACCGGCGCGTCGCCGAGTTCGGCGAGCGCGGCGGCGAGCTTCTCCGCCAGATACCGGTGACCGTCGGTGGAGGGGTGCTTGCGTCCGACCTCGACGTCGATCACCGACAGATAGTTCTGCTCGGTGATCCAGTTCCCCGCGATGGGGGAGATGTACGACCACCCGCGGGCTGCTGCGAGCTCTCCGAGATCCTTGTCGATACGGGCGGTTCCGGCGCCTACCGGCAGCTCGTGAGGTGCGGGGCCGAGAATGACGATGGTCGCGTCGGGGTACTTCGCGGACATCGCATCCCACGCGGCGGTCACGGCCTCGCGGTAACCGGCTTCGCCGTCACGCCGGTCGTTGATGGAACCCTGCATGATGATCAGGTCCGGCGCGAGCGTGGGGTCCAGACCGGCTATGCGCTCGCCGAAGACCGGACCGTCGAGTCCGGGCCTCAGATACCCGCTGCCTCGGACTCCGTCGACGATCGTCTCGCCGTCGAGCAGGTCGGCGAGCACATATGCGTAGCCGAGGGTCGGCTCGTTCGCGGCCGAGCCGTACGTCCAGGAGTCACCGAACACGAGGACCGTCGGATGCTCGGGGAGCAGCAGCGGCTCCGGGGCGATCACGACCGCCTCATCGTCTGCGGCAGCGGCTCCGACGGGCGCAGAAGACGGCACCGGAACCCACGGACGCCAGACGCCGAGGATGACCGCGGCGAGAGCCAGGATCACAGCGACGGCGAGGCCCGCGACGGGCAGGCGGTAGCGGGCGGATGCGGCCTTCATGGCATGACTGTAGATCACGATCCGGCCGTCGCAAATTCGGGGGCGTGACGCGCCGTAAACTGGGAGGCCTATGAACCCTGAAACGCTCGCCTCAGCCCTCCTCGCCGTCCTCGCACCGATCGCCGAGGAACGACGTCCGGGCGAGCCGCTCGCACTCGCCGCATCCGACATCGTGCTCGACCGTCCGCGCAACCGTGACCACGGCGACTGGGCCTCGAACATCGCGATGCGTCTGGCGAAGCCGTTCGGCACCAACCCCCGCGAACTCGCTCAGCAGATCGCCGACGGGCTCTCGAAGGTCGACGGCATCGCGAGCACCGAGGTCGCCGGCCCCGGGTTCATCAACATCCGCCTCGACGCCGCCGCCGCCGGCGCGCTGGCCAAGGTCATCGTCGACGCGGGCGTCGAGTACGGCCACAACGACACCCAGGCCGGGCAGAGCATCAACATCGAGTTCGTGAGCGCGAACCCGACCGGCCCGCTGCACATCGGGCACACGCGCTGGGCGGCCCTCGGTGACGCGATCGCGCGGGTTCTCGCGGCATCCGGTGCGACCGTCGCCCGCGAGTACTACATCAACGACGCCGGCGTGCAGATGGAGCGGTTCGCGAACTCCGTGCTCGCGGCGGCCAAGGGCGAGCCCACGCCCGAGGGCGGCTACGCCGGCAGCTACATCGGCGATCTCGCTGCGCGAGTCCTCGCCGCGCGCCCCGACCTGCTCGAGCTCCCCGACGACGAGCAGGTGATCGTCACGCGAGAGCTCGCCTACGAGTACCAGCTCGATGAGCAGAAGCAGTCGCTGTCGAAGTTCAACGTCGATTTCGACGTCTGGTTCTCGGAGCGCACGCTGCACGCCAAGGGCGCCGACGGCACGAGTCTGGTCGACCAGGCCGTCGATCGACTCCGCGAGCAGGGGCATGTCTTCGACGACGAGGGTGCCGTGTGGGTGCGCACCACCGACTTCGGTGACGACAAGGACCGTGTGATCCGCCGCTCGAACGGCGAGTACACCTACTTCGCCGCCGACGCCGCGTACTACCTCAACAAGGGCGACCGCGGCTTCGAGTACAAGCTCTACCTGCTGGGTGCTGACCACCACGGGTATGTCCATCGCCTCAAGGCGATCGCGGGAGCAGCGGGCGAGGACCCCGAGAAGAACGTCGAGGTCCTGATCGGCCAACTCGTCTCGGTCGGCGGCGCGCGCCTCAGCAAGCGTGCCGGCAACATCATCGAGATGGACGACCTGCGCGAATGGCTCGGCACCGATGCGCTGCGCTACTCGCTGGAGCGCTCGCCCGCGGATTCTCCGCTGGCGCTCGACCCGGAGCTGCTGCAGAAGCGCACGAACGACAACCCCGTGTTCTACGTGCAGTACGCGCACGCCCGCACGCACAACGTCGCGCGCAATGCCGCCGATTCCGGGGTCGACCGCTCGGAGTTCGCTCCCGAGACGCTCACGCACGAGACGGAGGGCGCACTGCTCGGTGCTCTGCAGGAGTTCCCGCGCATCGTGGCGTTCGCTGCCGAGGTTCGCGAACCGCACCGTGTCGCGCGGTATCTCGAGGAACTCGCCGGCCTGTATCACCGCTGGTACGACAACTGCCGCGTGATCCCCCAGGGCGACGACCCGATCGAGACCGTGCACCGCACTCGCCTGTGGCTCAACGACGCCGCGGGACAGGTCTTCCGCAACGGTCTCGACCTCCTCGGCGTGTCCGCTCCCGAGCGGATGTGACTCGGCTGCCATCCGCGCCGTAGGGCAGGATGGCAGCATGAGCGACGACAACCACACCCTCCCTTATCCCGCCGCTGATTCCGAGCATCCGACGCTCGTGATCCCGGGGGAGAAGGATGCCGTCGCCGTCGCACCCGCGAAGCGCAAGCGCACGCGGTGGCCGTGGGTGCTGCTCATCATCGTGGTCGTGCTGGCGCTGCTGGCCGTCGCAGCGGAGCTCGTGGTGCGTTCGGTCCTTCCCGGCATCGTCCGCGGAATCGTGATCGATCAGCTCGATCTGCCCGCCGACCAGGAGCTCGAGGTGCAGGCCGACGGCATCTTGATCCCGCAGCTGATCGGCGGAACGCTCGACACCCTTCATCTCTCGTCGGATTCTGTGACATTGCAGGGGATCACCGGCGCGGTCGACGTCACCGCGACCGGGGTGCCGTTGCGAGGCGGCGACCTCACCGGGGCGACCGGGACGATCCGGATCGACGAGTCGCAGTTCACGACCCTGCTCGCCGGCACCGATCTTCCCGTCGACACCGTGACTCTCGAGGCTCCGAACGCGACCGTCGCCGGAACCGTGAGCGTCCTCGGTATCGCGATCCCCGTCTCGCTCACCGTGACGCCCGGAATCGCCGAGGGCGACCTGGAGCTGACCCCCGTGGGGCTCACGATCGGCGGCCTCGAGGTCGACGCCGATCAGGTCGGATCCTCTCTCGGGTCGCTCGGCGATCGGCTCACCGAGACGCAGCGTGTGTGCATCGCCGACCAGCTTCCCGCCGGCATCACCCTGACGGGGCTCGAGATCGACGGCACGGAGGCGGTGATCGACGTGGACGTCGATGGTGCGATCGCGACCGACGCGAGCCTGCTCGACAAGGGCGTGTGCCCCCAGGGCTGAGGTCAGTCGGCGGTCGAGCCGGTACGGAACTCCTTCTCAGCCTTCTGGGCAGCGCGCAGCTCGGTGGTCGCGAGCGCGACTTCGGCCTCGGCGCGCTGTACGCGCCGCTGCGGGAACGTCGTCGCACCGAATCGGGCGTGCACGCGGTCGTGACGCTCTTCCTCCGACGTGACGATGTACGCGCAGGAGATCAGGATCACCTGGGTCGACAGGTTGAGCCAGATCAGCAGCGCCAGCAGCGAGGCGAACGACGCGAGCAGCGGATTGCTCGTAGCGCCTCCGATGAAGAGACCCGACAGCTCCTGCAGGATGAGAAGCCCGATGCCACCCAGCACCGCGCCGGTCCAGAGGGACCGTGCCGAGGGATGCGTTCCCGAGAGCAGCCGGAAGACACCGGCGATCAGGGCGGTGTCGAGCGCGAGCACGACGACGAGCGACACGATGCGGATGCTCCAGGTCGCCGCGGGGGAGTCGTCGGCGATGCCGAGCAGGCCTGAGATCCAGGTGATGCCGATACGCCCGATGAACGTGACTGCGGCTGCGGCCACGAATGCGAGGCCGATGCCGATCGCGAGCAGGAGGTTGCGCAGCATGACCCAGATGAAGAGGATGTCGGCCTGGGCCGTGCCGGCGAGGAGCCGCACGGCGGTGCGGAGGGAGCCGACGGCGGCGAGAGCCGACCCGGTGAGAGCGACGACCGAGATCGCACCGGCGATCGAGAGCGAGACGGGGGCCTCGAGGTCGGACGGGTCGATGATCCCGTCTTCGCCGATGAGCCCGGGCACCACGGACTGCACCGCCGCGATGATCGCCTTCCACGCGTCGGGATTGCCGGCGAGCCACAGTGCTGCGATCGAGAACCCGAGCAGGACGCCCGCGAACACGCTGAACAGCGCCCGGTACGTCACACTGTCGGCGAGCATCGGGCCTCGGCGCTCCGAGTACAGCAGGAAAGCGCGGACCGGCCGCCGCGTCAGCGCCCAGCGGATGGCCGCCGCGCTCACGCGCGCGATCAGGCCGGGACGGTCGGCGTCGGGTGCTGCGGAGTCGGTGCTCATGCCACCACCTTACGAGTGGCCGACAAGTGCTTTCAGGGGGTTGACGCCGGGCGTCACCATGACGGATGCGGCATGGAGGGTGCCCTAGAATCGGGGGCAACCTCGCAGTGCGCGTTCCCGCCCGAGACCCGTCCCACGATTGGTGTTCCTTGCTTTCCCCTGCCGATTCGCTCGCCCCGGAATGGCTCGTTGAGCCCGACGACGCGAACGATCTTCCGACCGCCGTGTGGCCCGCGTCCACGACCCGCGACTCCGACGGGGTCGTCCAGCTGGCCGGCATCGCCGCCACGGCACTCGCCCAGACCTACGGCACGCCGCTCCTCGTGATCGACGAAGACGAGGTGCGCACCCGTGCACGGGCGTTCAGACTCGCCTTCGACGAGGCTGCTGCCGAGCACGGCACGACCGCTCAGGTCTACTACGCGGGCAAGGCGTTGCTGACCACGACGATCGCCCGGTGGGTGGTCGATGAGGGACTCCGGATCGACGTCTGCACCGGGGGAGAGCTCGAGGTCGCTCTCGCGGCGGGAGTCGCTCCGGCATCGATGGGTTTCCACGGGAACAACAAGTCGGTCGCCGAGCTCGAACGCGCCGTCGAGGTGGGTGTCGGGACGATCATCGTCGACAGCGATATCGAGATCGAGCGGCTGGCGGCGATCACCGCTCGCACCGGCGCGACCCAGCGCGTGCTGGTTCGGGTCATCAGCGGTGTGCACGCCGAGACGCACGATTTCCTCGCGACCGCCCACGAAGACCAGAAGTTCGGCTTCCCGCTTGCCGAGGCGGAGCGGGCCGTCGCGCGCATCCGAGAGATCCCGGGCATCGACTTCGGCGGTCTCCACTGCCACATCGGCTCGCAGATCTTCGGTGTCGCCGGCTTCCGGGAATCCGCGTCCCGCGTGCTCGAACTCCATGCCGCACTCCTCGAGGGCGGACCCGTCCCGCAGCTCAACCTGGGCGGCGGCTTCGGCATCGCCTACACGAGCGTCGACGACCCGACGCCGATCGAGACGCTCGCCGGTGAGATCGTGACAGCGGTCGCCGAAGGCTGTGCGGCACGGGGCATCGCCATTCCGGCGCTGTCGTTCGAACCCGGACGCGCCATCGTCGGCACGGCCGGTGTGACGATCTACGAGGTCGGCACGACGAAGGACGTGGCGCTGGAGTCGGGTGCGACCCGGCGGTACATCAGCGTCGACGGAGGCATGAGCGACAACGCCCGTCCCGCACTCTACGGAGCCCAGTTCTCGGCCCGGCTGGCCTCACGAGTCGGCGTGGGTGCTCCGCAGCTCAGCCGCGTCGTCGGCAAGCACTGCGAGTCGGGCGACATCGTCGTCGACCATGAGTTCCTTCCGGCCGACGTCACGCCCGGCGATCTCCTGGCGGTGCCGGCGACGGGTGCCTACTGCGCGCCTCTCGCGAGCAACTACAACCACGTTCCCCGTCCTCCGATCGTCGCCGTTCGCGACGGTCGGTCGACGGTCATCGTCCGCGGCGAGACGATCGCCGACGTCCTCTCTCGGGATGCGGGCATCGAAGCGCCCCAGACCCACCGGTGAGCCGCGCGTCACGCGACGCGGCAGCCGACGACACACGACTGATCCACCCTCCTAAGGAGTAGCAATGACGACTGAGTACCGACGACTTCGGGTGGCGCTTCTGGGCGCCGGCGCGGTCGGCTCCCAGGTGGCCGACCTCCTGCTGCGCCATGGCGACGAGCTCGCCGACCGCGCGGGGGCCTCGCTCGAACTGGCGGGCATCGCCGTGCGCAACCTCGACGCGCCCCGTGAGACGGACCTGCCGAAGGAGCTGTTCACGACCGACGCCGAGTCGCTGATCCTCGGCTCCGACATCGTGATCGAGCTGATCGGCGGCATCGAACCGGCACGCACGAGCATCCTGCAGGCGATCGGCTCCGGCGCAGACGTCGTCACCGCCAACAAGGCGCTGCTCGCCACGCACGGCCCCGAGCTGTTCGAGGCTGCCGACCGTGTCGGCGCCTCCGTCTACTACGAGGCCGCTGCGGCCGGTGCGATCCCGATCATCCGCCCGCTGCGCGACTCGCTCGCCGGCGACCGGGTCGTCCGCATCATGGGCATCGTGAACGGCACCACCAACTACATCCTCGACCGCATGGACACCGAGGGCGCCGACTTCGCAGACGTGCTCGCCGACGCCCAGCGACTCGGCTATGCGGAGGCCGACCCCACGGCCGACGTCGAGGGGTACGACGCCGCGCAGAAGGCCGCGATCCTCGCGAGCCTCGCCTTCCACACGGCTGTCCCGCTCGACGCCGTGTACCGCGAGGGCATCACCTCGATCACCGCATCGATGATCGACGAGGCTCGGGCGGCGGGATTCGTGATCAAGCTGCTCGCGGTCTGCGAGCGCATCGAGGCCAACGGCGCGGAGTCGATCTCGGTGCGCGTCTACCCGGCGCTCGTCCCGAAGACCCACCCGCTCGCGTCGGTACACGGCGCGAACAACGCGGTGTTCGTCGAGGCGGAGGCGGCAGGCTCGCTCATGTTTTACGGCGCGGGCGCGGGTGGTGTGCAGACGGCATCCGCAGTCCTCGGCGATGTCGTCTCGGCGGCCCGCCGCCACATCGCCGGCGGCGTCGGCGTGGGGGAGTCCACCAGGGCGAACCTGCCGGTCGTGCCGATCGGCCACGTCACCACGCGCTACCAGATCACTCTCGAGGTCTCGGATGCCCCCGGCGTCCTCGCGACCGTCGCCGGCATCCTGAGCGACGGCGACGTCTCGGTCGCCACGGTCGTCCAGACGGTAGAGGGCGAAGACGAGCCCACCGCCCGCCTCGTCATCGGTACGCACCGTGCGACAGATGCGGCTCTCAGCGCGACCGTCGACGCACTCGCCGACAGCTCGGTCGTCGAGCGAGTCGTCTCGGTGCTGCGCGTGGAAGGCGAATGACGGTGGCGGAGGCGCGCACGGTCGAGGTGACCGTACCCGCCACCAGCGCGAATCTGGGCCCCGGCTTCGACACGCTCGGTCTCGCGCTGAGCGTCTACGACACCCTCGTGGTCACGGAGCTGCCCGTCGGCGAGCTCGAGATCGAGGTCTCGGGTTCCGGCTCGGCCGAGATCCCGCGTGACGCATCGAACCTGATCGTCCGGACTATCGCGCATGTCTACGCCGACGTCGATCGTGCGCTTCCCGGTCTGCGGATCGTCGCGGAGAACGGCGTTCCGCACGGCCGAGGTCTCGGCTCCTCCGGCGCGGCCGTGGCCGCGGGCATCCTCGCGGCCAAGGGCCTGCTCGAGGGCGACGTCGAGATCAGCGACGCCGACATGCTGCGCCTCGCGACGGAGATCGAAGGGCACCCCGACAACGTGGCCCCCGCCCTCTTCGGCGGACTCACGATCGCGTGGATGGGCGAGCGGGGCGCGCAGCACAAGAAGCTGCTCGTGCACCGCGGTGTCTCACCTCTCGTGCTCGTGCCGTCGTACACGATGTCGACGTCGAAGGCCCGCTCGCTCCAGCCGCCCCACGTCTCGACCGCGGATGCCGTCTTCAACCTCTCGCGCTCGGCGCTGCTCATCGCGGCTCTCACCCAGAGCCCCGAGCTGCTGCTCGACGCGACGGCGGATCGCCTTCATCAGGACTACCGCGCCGAGGCGATGCCCGAGACGCAGCGCCTCGTTCAGGCTCTGCGCGCTGCAGGCTTCGCCGCTGTGGTGTCCGGCGCCGGACCCAGTGTGCTCGTGCTCGCCGACGGACCCGGCAGTCGTCAGGACGCCGTGGAACTCGCCGAATCCACCACCGACACCCCGTGGGAAGCGCTGCTGCTCGCGGTCGACGTGCGTGGTGGTACAGTGGGGAATCGAGCGGAGGGCTCCACGTAACTGCGTGAATCTGGCCCCATTGCAACTCTGCAAGACCCGCACGCAAACCCCTGTGGCACTGCTCTCACCGAGAACTCGTTCTTTTCGAGAACCCAGTGCCGAGGCTGGCTGACGCCGAGCGTCAGCCCGTGCGACCGCGCGCAGCACCCGTTGTGCGCGTACCGCTCACGTCTCCGAGACCAAAGAGGGAGTACTCGTGGAGAATTTCTCCGAGACCCAGAACGACCAGGCGGCACCCGCCGCCGCTGCTCCGGCCAAGGCCGCGAGCTCCGACGCCGCGACCACCGCTGCGACCGAAGTGGCTCCGGCCCGCAAGCGCGCACCGCGCCGTGCGACCACCGCGACGGCGTCCGCCAAGGCTGAGAAGGCGGCTGCAGCCGACGCCGCAACCGACAGCGCACCGGCGAAGTCCGAGGCACCGGTGAAGTCCGAGGCTCCCGCGAAGTCCGAGGCGCCCGCCGCCGACGCTTCTGCCGCCGAGGCCGCACCCAAGGCGAAGGCTCCTCGTCGCAGCCGCGCGAAGAAGGCCGACGCCGAGCCCGCCGCCGAGGCGCCCGCAGCCGAGTCGTCTGCTGCTCCGGTCGCTGACGCCGCTCCGGCTGCCGATGCGGCTCCTGCCGCCGACTCGTCCGACACGCCTGCGAAGACCACCGGTCGCGGACGCCGCACCGCCAAGAAGCCCGTGGCCGACGCCGAGGCCCCGGCCGCCGAGAAGCCTGCCGAGTCTGCCCCTGCAGACTCCGCTCCCGCCGCCGATTCCTCCTCCGACTCCGCTGACGGCGGCGACGAGCAGGGTGGCCGCGGTCGCAACCGCAACCGCAGCCGCAACCGCGGACGCGGCCAGAACGGCAACGGCCAGGCCGGCGAGCAGCAGGCGCAGCAGCAGCCGCAGCAGCAGAACGCCTCCGATGACGAGGGCGGCAACGGCCGCAACCGTCAGCGCAACAAGCGCCGCGGCGGAGCGCCGACCGACGAGTTCGACACCGAGATCGGCGAGGACGACGTCCTGATCCCGATCGCCGGAATCCTCGACGTGCTCGACAACTACGCCTTCGTCCGCACGACCGGCTACCTCGCCGGCCCCAGCGACGTCTACGTCTCGCTCGGACAGGTCAAGAAGTACAACCTGCGCAAGGGCGACGCGATCGTCGGCTCGATCAAGCAGCCTCGCGAGGGCGAGCAGCAGGGCCGTCAGAAGTACAACGCCCTGGTCAAGGTCGACTCGATCAACGGCCTGTCCATCGACGACGCGGCCACCCGCGTCGAGTTCGGCAAGCTCACCCCGCTCTACCCGCAGGAGCGCCTGCGTCTCGAGACGGCACCTGAGAAGCTGACCCAGCGCATCATCGACCTCGTCGCGCCTGTCGGCAAGGGTCAGCGAGGTCTCATCGTCGCGCCGCCGAAGGCCGGCAAGACGATCGTCCTGCAGCAGATCGCCAACGCGATCGCCCAGAACAATCCCGAGGTCCACCTCATGGTCGTGCTCGTCGACGAGCGCCCCGAAGAGGTCACCGACATGGAGCGTACGGTCAAGGGCGAGGTCATCGCCTCGACCTTCGACCGCCCGGCGGAAGACCACACCACAGTGGCTGAGCTCGCGATCGAGCGCGCCAAGCGTCTCGTCGAGCTGGGCCGCGACGTCGTCGTGCTGCTCGACTCGATCACCCGCCTCGGCCGTGCGTACAACCTCGCGGCTCCGGCATCCGGACGCGTGCTGTCGGGTGGCGTCGACGCGTCGGCGCTGTACCCGCCCAAGCGCTTCTTCGGCGCCGCACGCAACATCGAGAACGGCGGATCCCTCACGATCCTCGCCACGGCTCTCGTCGAGACCGGCTCCAAGATGGACGAGGTCATCTTCGAGGAGTTCAAGGGCACCGGCAACAGCGAGCTGCGCCTGTCGCGTCAGCTCGCCGACAAGCGCATCTTCCCGGCCGTCGACGTCAACGCGTCGAGCACCCGCCGTGAAGAGATGCTGCTGTCGGCCGACGAGGTCAAGATCACCTGGAAGCTGCGTCGCGCTCTTGCGGGCCTCGACCAGCAGCAGGCTCTCGAGGTCGTCCTGGGCAAGCTCAAGGAGACCCACTCGAACGTCGAGTTCCTGGTGCAGATGCAGAAGTCGATTCCGACGCTCCCCTCGGGTGCGCACGGTCACGACAACAACATCCGCTGAGCGGAGCCGCTGTGTTCGAGTCCGTCCAGACTCTGATCGACGAGCATCGCCGGGTGCAGGAGGAACTCTCCGACCCGGCGGTGCACGCTGATGCTGCTCGAGCGAAGCGCGTCAATCGCCGCTACGCCGAACTGTCCAGGATCGTCGCCGCCCACGAGGCGTGGGTGGCGGCATCCGACGATCTGGACGCGGCGCGAGAACTCGCCCGCGAGGACGAGGCGTTCGCCGATGAGGTGCCCGGTCTCGAAGAGAGCGTTCAGGCCGCGCAGGAGAAGCTCCGGCGCCTGCTGATCCCGCGGGATCCGGACGACGCGCGCGACGTGATCATGGAGATCAAGGCGGGGGAGGGCGGTGCCGAATCGGCGCTGTTCGCCGCTGACCTGCTCCGCATGTACATCCAGTACGCGGCGTCGAAGGGCTGGAAGACCGAGCTCCTCGAGCGCAACGAGTCCGACCTCGGCGGTTACAAGGACGTCCAGGTCGCGATCAAGGGATCGTCGACCGACCCGGCTCAGGGCGTCTGGGCGCATCTCAAGTACGAGGGCGGCGTGCACCGGGTGCAGCGTGTGCCGGCGACCGAGTCGCAGGGGCGCATCCACACCTCGACCACCGGCGTCCTGGTGTTCCCCGAGGTGGATGAGCCCGACGAGATCGCGATCAACCAGAACGATCTCAAGATCGACGTCTTCCGCTCGTCGGGCCCTGGCGGCCAGTCGGTGAACACGACCGACTCGGCCGTGCGCATCACGCACCTTCCGAGCGGCATCGTCGTGTCGATGCAGAACGAGAAGTCGCAGCTGCAGAACCGCGAGGCCGCGATGCGCGTGCTGCGTGCGCGACTGCTCGCGAAGCAACAGGAAGAGCTGGATGCCGCGGCATCCGACGCGCGCAAGTCGCAGATCCGCGGCATGGACCGCTCCGAGCGCATCCGCACGTACAACTTCCCCGAGAACCGCATCGCCGACCACCGCACGGGATTCAAGGCGTACAACCTCGATCAGGTGATGGACGGCGCTCTCGAGCCGATCATCGAGAGCGCGATCCAGGCCGACGAAGAGGCGCGTCTCGCCGCCGTCGGCTCGGAGTCCTGACCGGGCTCCTGACCGGCGTCCCGCGCGGAGTCGGACGGGCGGCCTGTTCCGCTGCCGGCCTTCGGGTGTCGCGCGTCCTCAGATCCGCGCCGCGTAACGATGCTCGGGTCGTCCGGTGGCGCCGTATCGCAGGCTCACCTCGACCACGGTCCGCGCAGCGAGCGCGGCGAGATGGCGCTGCGCCGTGGCGCGGGAAATCCCGACCCGCTCTCCGACCTCCGCCGCCGACGCCTCTCCGTCGCCGAGCGCGGCGAGCACCAGCTGCTCGGTGGCCGACCGAGAGACCGAGACGGGCTCTCCCGAGCCGTGCAGGATCGCCAGCGCCCGATCGACGTCCTCCTGCCGCAGAGGACGGTCTCCGGCGAGGAGGTTGCGATAGCGCGCGTACCGGTCGAGAAGTCCGGTGAGTGCGCGTCGGTCGAACGGCTTGAGCAGATACCCCACGGCGCCCGATCTCAGTGCGCGGCGTACTGTCGAGGTGTCGTCTGCCGCCGAGATGAGGATGGCATCGACCCCGGCATCCTGCACGAGTGCGATACCGTCTCCGTCCGGCAGGAAGACGTCGGCCAACAGCAGATCAGGACGAGACGAGCGGATGCTGTCCCGTGCCTCGGCGATCGATCGCACGGGCTCGAGAGCGACGAAGCCGGGTTGCTCGTCGATGATTCCGCGATGCAGCTGGCCGACACGGAAGTCGTCGTCGAGAATGAGGACGCGTATGGGGTCTGTCATGAACTCTCCTTCTGAGCTGGCGCGACGGGGGAGACGGCGCCGCTGAGGCGCGCGGCGAACACGGCGCCGTGCTGCGCTCCTCCGGGGTCGATGACCCAGAGCTCCCCGCCGCTCCGCCGTGCGATCTCGCGTGCGAGCGGAAGCCCGATGCCGTGACCGTGCACTCGGTCATCCGTGGCATCGGCGGAAGAATGCGGCGACAGGGGATCGACGCCTCCGAGACCCGCTCCCGAGTCCGCGACCGTGACCACGAGTGCATCGCCATCACCGAGCACGGCGACCTCGACCCAGCGGGGCGAGCTCTGGCCCTCGACGGCGGCGGTCACGGCGTTATCGACCAGATTGCCCAGCACGGCTGCGACGTCCTCCGGTGCTGCCACGCTGCCGATCAGCTGCGTCTCGTCTGCAATGCGGAGCGCGACGCCGCGCTCGCCCGCCTCGACGCCCTTGGCGCCGAGGAACGAATGCAGGAAGGAGTCGCCCAGCAGGTCGAGGCCGGCGACGGGGAAGGCAACGGAGCCGCGCTCGACCAGCTCGCCGAGGAAGGCCCGGGCATCATCCACCCGCTCCGCGTCGATGAGTCCTGCGGCGACATGCATGCGGTTGGCGAACTCGTGCCTCTGCACGCGCAGCGCGGCGGTCATGGTGCGCACCGTCTCCAGCCGCTCGGTCAGAGCGATGAGGTCGGTGCGATCGCGGATGATCAGCACATCGCCCAGGGCCCGTCCGTCACGCACGACGGGCCTCGAGTCGAGGTACAGCACGCGGTCGTCGACGAGGGCGCTGGACCGTGCTCGGTCACCCGTCACGGTCTCGAGCACGGCTGCAGGGAGTCCGAGGTCGGCGAAGGGGCGGCCGACGGGGGCGTCGAGCCCCAGCATCCGATCTGCGGCGTCGTTGCTCACCCTGACGATCCCGGCGGCGTCGACGGCCAGCACGCCGTCGTCGACGCCGTTCAGGACCGCCGTCTGGTTCTGCACGAGTGCGACGAGCTCCTCCGGCTGGACGCCGAGGGTGAGGCGTTCCCAGCGTCGGCGGAGGAGGAGGAATGCGAGGACGGCCAGTGCGAGTGCGCCGAGCGCGGTGACGCCGATCACAGCGAGCAGCGGGGGCAGGTCGTCGAAGACCCCTGTCCGTTCGAAGCCGACGCTGACCTCGCCCACGGGAATCCCTGCGTCGTCGCGGACGGGGACCTTGGCACGCGCGGACTCGCCGAGCGTGCCGGTCTGCCAATCGACGACCTCGTTGCCTCTGAGGACCTCTTCGAACGGCGTGCTGACGACTTCGCCGATGCGCGAGCTGATGGGATGGGCGAGGCGGATGCCGTCCTCATCGGTGATCACGACGAACAGTGCATCCGTGCGGGCCGACACGCCCATCGCGATGCGCTGCAGGTCTCCGTCTCTGAGCGCCTCGGCATCCGGTGCATCGTTCGCTGCGGAGATGAGCGCGACATCTGCCCGGACCTGCGGATCCTCCGCCAGCGTCCTGGCGATGCCGAGAGCGGTCGACTCGGCCTCGGCGCGCAGCTGCTGCACGGCGACAGCGAGGTACACGCCCGTGCACAGCGCGACCACGAGCGCGACGGTGGCGAGGTGCAGCAGGAGCGTGCGCGTCGCGAACCGCGGCCTGATCGTCGTCGTCTTCGACACGGTTCTCCCTTCGCGCAATATGCGCAGAACCCACGCTACGCGCATAACGTCCGGGAATGCGGGATACCGCACCTGCAGTCGACGTATTCCCTAGTCTCGTCAGGATCCGTCGCAGATGACGGAGCGACGACGAAGGAGTCACCGTATGCCCGACATGCTCATCGGCCTGCCCGCGGCCGCAGAAGAGGCGCCCACGTACGACGTGGCTTTCGTGCCGCCGGAGTGGGTTCTCGTCCTCCTCGGCTTCACCATGGTGCTGGCGTTCATGACGCTCATCATGACGAAGCGTCTGACGCCCATGGTGGCGCTGATCCTCGTCCCGACCGTCTTCGGCCTCTTCGCCGGTGCGGGCCTCGGCCTCGGGGACATGATCCTGGACTCGATCGCGACCATGGCGCCGACCGCCGCGCTGCTGATGTTCGCGATCATGTTCTTCGGCATCATGATCGACGTCGGCCTGTTCGATCCGCTCATCCGGATGATCACGCGTCTGCTGGGCGACGACCCCGCGAAGGTCGTGCTGGGCACGGCGATCCTCGCGGGCGCTGTCTCCCTCGACGGGGACGGATCGACGACGTTCATCATCACGACCTCGGCCATGCTCCCGATCTACCTGCGGCTCGGCATGAGCCCCGTTGTGCTCACCTGCGTGGCCGGACTCATGAACGGCACGCTGAACATCGTGCCGTGGGGCGGCCCGACCGTGCGAGCGGCGACGGCCCTCGGTCTGCAGCCCACCGAGATCTTCGTGCCGATGCTCCCCGCACTCGGCGTCGGCATCCTGGTGACGCTGGGCTTCGCGTGGATGCTCGGGCTGCAGGAGCGCCGACGGCTCGGACGGCTCGACTCCGACGGGCGGCTCACCGGAGCTGACGGCGGGGCGCTCTCGACGCTTCCGAAGCTCTTCCGCGGTTCCGATGCGACACCCGGTGCCCGCGCGGCGCTGCGCACCGGCAACATCGTCGTGGTGTCCGGCGGACGCGGCCCCGTCGCCGCCGCGAGCGTCGACCTCGCGGACACCGCGATGGCCGACACCATGCTCGACCCTGCCCGGCCTACGCTCCGACCCCAGCTGATCTGGTTCAACCTGGCGCTCACGGTCGCCGTGATGGTGCTGCTCGTTCTCGACATCATGCCGCTCCCGTACGTCTTCATGGTCGGCGCCGCCGTCGCCCTCCTCGTCAACTTCCGCGGGATCAAGGATCAGGCGTCCGAGATCGTCGCTCATGCGCCGAGCATCGTGGGGGTCGTGTCGATGGTGATCGCCGCGGGCGTGCTGGTCGGGGTCCTGTCCGGTACCGGCATGGTCGACGCCATGGCGACCTGGATCACCGACGTTCTCCCTCCGGCGCTCGGACCGTTCCTCGCGCCCATCACGGGCCTCCTGTCGATCCCGTTCACGTTCTTCATGTCGAACGACGCGTTCTACTTCGGCATCCTCCCTGTGCTGTCGCAGAGCGCTGCGGCGTTCGGGATCGACCCGGTAGAGATGGCGCGCGCGTCGATCATCGGACAGCCCGTGCATCTGCAGAGCCCGCTCGTGCCGGCGATCCTGCTGCTCGTCTCGCTGGCGAGCGTCAACCTCGGCGATCATCACCGGAAGGTGCTGTGGCGTGCGACGGTGGTGTCGCTGGTCATGCTCGGAGTCGGGATCCTGTCCGGTGCCATCCCCTTCTTCGTGGCGCAGTGACAGGGAGGCCGTGGGGAGCCGGATGCTCCGGCTCCCCGCGGCAGTGCTCCGAAGGATTCCGCGCGCTCGTCACGATCGCACTGCGGTTCCCGGTGGTTCCGCGCCCTGGCGCTAGGCTCAGCCCGTGATCACGTTCCTCTTCCGCGCGCTCCTGTACGTCGTGTCCGCAGGTCTCGGCCTCATCGTCGCCGATCTGGTGCTCGACGGCTTCCAGATCCAGTGGGACAAGTGGTGGGGCTTCGTCATCTGCATCCTGATCTTCGCGATCGTGCAGAGCGTGCTCGCTCCCTGGGTCAGCAAGATCGCCGACCGCTATGCGCCGGTGCTGATGGGCGGCATCGGGATCGTGTCGACTCTGATCGCCCTGGTCGTCGTCGTGCTGCTGCCGATCGGCGGCCTGCGCATCGTCGATCTCACCGGCTGGCTGCTCGGCGCCGTGATCGTGTGGCTCGTCACGGCGCTCGGCAGCGTGCTGCTGCCTCTCATCTTCCTGCGCAAGAAGGTCGAGAAGTCGCGGGCTCGCTGAGGCGTCCGTTCCGACGCCGGACGCACTCTCAGATGGAGTAGTCGGGCGCGGTGAGCATCGCTTTGGTGTCCTCGCCGAGGATGCGCGCCCGAGCCTTCGCAGGGATCCCGACCAGGACGCTGTCGGCGGGGGCATCGCGGGTGACCACGGCGTTCGCCCCGACCACCGATCCCTCGCCGATCGTGATCGGTCCGAGGATCTTCGCCCCCGCGCCCACGGCGACGCCGTCGCCGAGGGTGGGATGCCGTTTGCCGGAGTCTCTTGTCCGGCCGCCGAGCGTCACCCCGTGGTAGAGCATCACGTCGTCGCCGACCTCGGCGGTCTCTCCGATGACCACGCCCATGCCGTGATCGATGAAGAATCGCCGCCCGATCTGCGCACCGGGGTGGATCTCGATGCCCGTCAGCCAGCGCGCGACCTGCGACGTCGCGCGTGCGAGCAGACGGAGGCGCTTACGCCAGAGCGCATGCGAGACGCGGTGCGCCCAGATGGCGTGCAGTCCGGGATAGAGGAGCGCCACCTCTGCTGCGCTGCGAGCAGCCGGGTCGCGAAGTCGAGCTGCCGCGATGTCCTCGCGCATTCGGCCGATCATGCCCATCGACGGATCAGGATTCCCGCAGGTGCTCGTACAGAGCGGTCGAGAGGTAGCGCTCACCGAACGAGGGGATGATGACGACGATGGTCTTCCCCGCGGCCTCCGGACGCTGCGCGACCTGCAGAGCGGCCCAGATGGCGGCACCGCTCGACATGCCCACGAGGATGCCCTCTCTGCTCGCTGTCTCCCGTGCGACCCGGATGGCATCGTCGAAGGTGACGTCGATGACCTCATCGAGGACGTCGCGGTCGAGGATCGGCGGCACGAAGTTCGGTCCGATGCCCTGGATCTTGTGCGGTCCTGGGTGTCCCTCGGTCAGGATGGGGGAGTCCTTGGGCTCGACGGCGACGATCTGAACGCCCGGGACGCGCTCCTTCAGCACCTGGCCGACCCCGGTGATCGTTCCGCCGGTCCCGATGCCCGCGACGAGGTAGTCGACGGAGCCCTCGGTGTCGCGGAGGATCTCCTCGGCTGTGGTCCGGCGGTGGATGGCGGGGTTCGCCTCATTGGCGAACTGCTTCGCCAGCACGGCACCCGGCGTCCGGGCGGCGATGGCCTCAGCCTCGGAGATCGCGTGCGTCATGCCCTTCGTCGGGTCGGTGAGGACGAGCTCGGCTCCGAAAGCCCTGAGGAGCATGCGCCGCTCCTTCGACATCGACGCGGGCATCGTGAGGATCACCTTGTAGCCGCGTGCTGCACCGACCATCGCCAGTGCGATACCGGTGTTGCCGCTGGTCGCCTCGACGATCGTGCCCCCGGGCTTCAGCTCGCCGGACGCCTCAGCAGCGTCGACGATCGCGATGCCGAGCCGGTCCTTGACGCTCGACGCCGGATTGTAGAACTCGAGCTTGGCGAGCACGGTCGCGCCGAGACCCTCGGTGACCCGGTTGAGGCGAACCAGAGGAGTGTTGCCGAACGCGCTGGTGATGTCGGAGTGGATACCGGGCATGGGGAGAGCCTTCCTGTGCGGGGTGACTGCGGCTCCAGCCTAGGCGAGCACCCTTGGGGGTCGGGCAATATGACACCTTCCCGCGCTCTACGCTTGTGCTCATGCCTGATCTCTCCCTCGCCTCCGCGGTGCACGCCGCCGCCCGACGACTCGCGGAGGCCGGGGTCCCGGATCCGCTCGTCGATGCGGAGCTCCTGGCGGGACACATCCTCGGTGTGCGGCGGGGCGAGGTGCAGGCTGCCGTGATCAGGGGTGATGCGATCGCCGACGACGCTGCGGTCGCCTTCGACGCGACCGTCACTCGCCGCTCGGCGAGGGAGCCGCTGCAGCACATCACCGGGACGGCGCCGTTCCGGCACCTCGAGCTCGCGGTCGGACCCGGCGTCTTCGTCCCCCGGCCCGAGACCGAGACCGTGGTGCAGTACGCGATCGACGCCCTTCTGGGATCGTCGTCGCCCGAGCCCATCGGCGTCGACCTCGGCACCGGAAGCGGGGCCATCGCGCTGGCCATGGCGACCGAGGTGCCCCACTCCAGGATCTTCGCGACGGAGCTGTCTCCCGATGCCTATCCGTGGGCGGCGAGGAACACCGCAGGAGTCGACAACCTGACGCTGGTCAACGAGGACCTCGCCCACGCCTTCGGCGATCTCGACGGCACGGCGTCAGTCGTGATCTCGAACCCGCCGTACGTGCCTGACGCCGCCGTGCCCCGCGACCCCGAGGTGCGGCTGTACGATCCGACGATGGCGCTGTACGGGGGAGAGGACGGCCTCGACATCGTGCGTGTCCTCAGCGTCCGCGCCCTCGAGCTCCTGCATCCGGGCGGACTGCTCGTGATCGAGCACGGGGAGCTGCAGGGGGAGGAGATCCGCAGCATCCTCACCCGCGACGGATGGCGCGCAGCGGCTACGCACCGCGACCTGACCCTGCGGGATCGGGCCACGACCGCTCTGCGCCCCTGAAAGCGGACACGAACCGCCCAGGCATCCCCAACTAGAATCGGATCGTCATGTCCTCCATCTTCGATTGCGGCGACGAGTCCCAGCTCCTCGCCGGCATGCGCCACGCCCGCCAGGCCATAGCCCGCGGCGAACTCATCGTGATGCCCACCGACACCGTCTACGGCGTCGCCGCCGATGCCTTCTCGCCCGCCGCGGTGCAGCGACTCCTCGACGCGAAGGGCCGCGGACGAGATCAGCCACCGCCCGTCCTCGTCGGCACGAAGGAGACCCTGCACGCGCTCGCGGAGTCGGTGCCGGAGCCCGTGCAACGACTCGTCGACGCGTTCTGGCCCGGCGGCCTGACGATCGTGCTGCCGGCCCAGCCGTCGCTCGTCTGGGACCTGGGGGAGACCCAGGGCACCGTCGCCGTGCGCATGCCCGAAGGGCGTGTCGCTCTCGAGCTGCTCGCCGAGACCGGTCCGCTCGCGGTGTCGAGCGCGAACCTGACCGGTCGCGATGCGGCGATCTCGGCGTTCGATGCCGAGCGGATGCTCGGTGACAGCGTGTCCGTCTACCTCGCCGACGGCGTGAGCCGCGACGGCATCGCCTCGACCATCGTCGACGCCACATCCCTCGTCCCTCGTGGAGCCGAGCCGACCACGGGCGGCGTACGCATCCTCCGCACCGGCGCGGTCAGCCGCGAGCGGCTCGAGGAGGTGCTCGGCGATCTGCTCGAGCCCGCTGAAGAGCCTGCGGAATCGGACGGGGATTCGTGAAGCAGTATCTCTTCACGATCATCCTGACCGCCGCGATCACGTTCGCGCTGACCTGGGCGGTCTGGCGGCTGAGCCTGCGGTTCAAGCTCTACCCGAGCATCCGCGAGCGGGATGTGCACACCACGCCGACCCCGCGTCTGGGTGGCGTCGCCATCTTCCTCGGCATCGCGGCGGCGATCGGGGTGTCGGCGGCGAACCCGTTCTTCGCGAACATGTGGATGCCGCCCCAGACCATGTGGTCGATCCTCGCCGCGTCGCTGCTGATCGCGATCGTCGGCGTGGTCGACGACCTCTGGGATCTCGACTGGATGATCAAGCTCGGCGCGCAGTTCCTCGCCGCCGGGATCATCACGGTCGGCGGCGGGCTGCAGATCCTGTCTCTGCCGTTCGGCGACCTGATCGTGTTCTCCAGCTGGCTGAGCATCACGATCACGATGTTCGCGATCGTCATCGTGATGAACGCGGTCAACTTCATCGACGGCCTCGACGGGCTGGTCGCCGGTGTCTGCCTGATCGCCAACGGAGTCTTCTTCGCGTACTCCTACATCCTGACCCGCGACACCGGCGCCTCCAGCTACTTCAACCTCGCCTCCTTCCTGGCAGCGGTCCTGATCGGCGCGTGCCTCGGATTCCTGCCGTTCAACTGGAGTCCGGCGAAGCTGTTCATGGGAGACTCCGGCGCTCTGGTCCTCGGGTTGCTGATGGCCACCTCGGCGATCGCGGTGACCGGTCAGCTGGAGCCGTCGGCGCTCGATCCTGAGCGCCTCGGACGCTCCCAGCTCCTCGGAGCCTTCATCCCGATCCTGCTGCCGCTGCTGGTCGTGCTGCTGCCGCTTCTCGACTTCGGCCTCGCGGTGCTCCGACGCATGAACGCCGGCAAGTCGCCGTTCTCGCCCGATCGCAAGCACCTGCACCACCGCATGCTCGACCTCGGACACCGCGACCGCGATGCCGTCCTGATCTTCTACGCCTGGACTGCGGTGATCTCCCTCGCCGTGCTCCTGATGTACGTCGGCGCCCGTGAGGACTGGCCAGGCCAGTACATCCCCGGCGTCGCCTTCGGAGTCGTCGGCATCGCCGCGTGCCTCGTCATCACCCTGAATCCTCTGCGCCGACGGAAGTCCGCGGCGTCTGCTGAGCCCGACCCGACACCCGTGGAGTCCCCGTGAGCCCGAGCCCCGTTTCCAGCAATCCGATCCTGCGGAGGACGCTGCTCTGGTCCGCTTTCTCGATGGTGGTCCTCGCGCTCGTGGCCGGCGGGATCGGTCTTCTCGTCGACGGCGTGGAGGGTCTCGTGAGCGGCCTGCTCGGGGTCGTGCTCGCCATGCTGTTCCTCGGGATCACCGCGCTCAGCATCCTGATCGCCAACCGCTGGTTCGGCGACCCGCTCTACGTGCAGCTGTTCTTCGCGATCGTCCTGGGAGGCTGGCTGCTCAAGCTCGGGCTGTTCGTGGTGATCATGATCGTTCTGAGCGGTCAGCCGTGGGTCAGTCCGATGGTGTTCTTCCTCTCGATCGTCACGGGCGTCGTGGCGACCCTCGTCATCGATGTGATCGTCATCACGAAGATGCGGCTGCCGAACGTGAGCGACGCGTCGCTGCCCACGCAGGCGCCGGCCGACCATGCCCCGGGCATCCCGCTGCCGACCGTCGTGCCCGAGGATCGTGCCCCCGGACGCCACAACCTGATCCCCGAGTCCCACGACGAAGAAGGGTCGGCAGAAGACGCCCCGCGGTCTTAGGACACCCTCAGATTCTGATAGTGTTATGACGTGCCCGCCGCTCGTTCGCGAGCGCTTGCGCTTGAAGCACACCGACCATCGTCGCCCCGGTTCTGACCGGTGCCCCGAAGCTGGAGCCCGCGCTGTTCAATCTTGCTGCGACCCTGATGCCCAAACTCGCCACTGACGGCGAGTTCCACGGACCTTCGATCGACGAGTTCTTCCCGGAGATCCTCTTCACTGTGGCGGGTATCCCCGTCCATCGAATCCACCTCGTCCAGTTCATCGCGGTGGTCGCCGTCGTGCTGATCCTGGTTCTCGGAACCCGTCGGATGAAGATCGTCCCCGGCCGCTTCCAGAGCGTCGTCGAGATGGGGCTGGACTTCGTCCGCTCCAACATCGCGCACGACCTCCTCGGGCGCAAGGACGGAAACCGGTTCCTGCCGATCCTGACCACGATCTTCTTCATGGTGCTGTTCATGAACATCACGGGAATCATCCCGTTCCTGAACATCGCCGGAACGAGCATCGCCGCCGTGCCGCTGACGCTCGCACTGGTGAGCTACATCACCTTCATCTACGCGGGCATCAGGAAGAGCCCGCTGGGCTTCTTCAAGAACGCGCTGTTCCCGGCGGGCGTGCCCTGGCCGGTCTACATCATCGTGACGCCGATCGAGTTCCTCTCGACCTTCATCATCCGGCCCGTCACGCTGATGCTCCGACTGCTGATGAACATGGTCGTCGGTCACATGCTCCTGGTGCTGTGCTTCGCAGCCACCCAGTTCTTCTTCTTCACCGCAGGTGGCGGCTGGGCCGCCCTCGGTGTCGGAACCCTCGCCTTCGGCGGCGCCTTCACTCTCTTCGAGATTCTGGTCGCCGTCCTCCAGGCATACGTCTTCACCGTCCTCACCGCGGTCTACATCCAGCTCGCGGTCGCAGAAGAGCACTGAGCGGGTCGGCAACTGCCGTCCCACCCAACGAAAGGAAAAACCCGTGGACGCTACTACGGTTCTCGCAGACATCAACGGTCACCTCGCTTCGGTCGGCTACGGCCTCGCCGCAATCGGCCCGGCCATCGGTGTGGGCATCGTCGTCGGCAAGACCATCGAGGGTGTCGCTCGTCAGCCCGAGCTGGCCGGCCGCCTCCAGGTCCTCATGTGGATCGGTATCGCCTTCACCGAGGCGCTTGCATTCGTCGGCATCGCCGTCGGATTCATCCCCTTCCCGTAATCTCTACCGACTTCTGAAGGAGACAGGATGCTGAACGCTCTTGTCACGAACCTCGCAGCAGAGGGTGAAACACACAACCCGCTGATCCCTGCGTGGTACGACATCATCTGGTCGGGCCTGTGGTTCCTCGTCATCCTCGTCGTCGTGTGGAAGGTCGCCCTTCCGAAGTTCACGGCGATGCTCGACAAGCGGTCCGCCGCGATCGAGGGCAACATCGCCAAGGCCGACGAGGCCCAGAAGCAGGCTGAGGCCGCGCTCGAGGAGTACACCCGGCAGCTCGCCGAGGCGCGCACCGAGGCCGGAGAGATCCGCGAGGCCGCCCGTGAGGACGGCAAGAAGATCGTCGCCGAAGCCAAGGACACCGCGTCGAGCGAGGCCGCTCGCATCACGGCGACCGCGCACACGCAGATCGAGGCGGAGCGTCAGACCGCTCTCGTGTCGCTGCGCAGCGAGGTGGGCTCGCTCGCCATCGACCTCGCCGGTGGCGTGGTCGGCGAGACGCTCTCGGACGATGCTCGCGCGACGGCGGTCGTCGACCGCTTCCTCGCCGACCTCGAAGCATCCGAGAAGGCGGCTCAGTAATGGGCAGCGCGACCACTCAGGCACTCGCGGCATCCACTCAGTCGCTTGCCGCAGCGAAGGACGTCACTCTCGACTCGGCCAGGGAGCTGTTCGCAGCTGCCAGGACCGTGGCGGAGTCGTCTCAGCTGAGCGGCGCGCTCACCGATCCCTCGGCTCCGGCAGACGCGCGACAGAACGTCGTGTCCGCGGTCTTCGGCGGATTCTCCCAGGACGTGCAGAACGTCCTGAAGACCGTCGTCGCTCAGCGCTGGTCCTCCACGTCGCAGCTCGTCGACGGCGTCGAGGAACTCGCCATCCGTGCCGCGGCGATCTCCAGTCCCCAGGCCGACATCGGGGGAGAGCTGTTCGGCTTCTCCCGGGTCATCGCCGCGAACGCGGATCTCGAGCTCGCGCTCGGAACCCGCCTCGGGGGAGAGGACGCCAAGGGCGCACTCGTCGAGAGGCTTCTGGCCGGCGGCGTCAGCGACGCCGCCGCGCTGATCGTCTCGTCGCTGGTCCGCCAGCCGCGTGAGCGTCGCATCCGGCAGATGCTGTCGCGGGCGACGCGCATCGTCGCTGACCAGGGCGATCGGGTGGTGGCGACGGTGCACACCGCGAAGCCGCTGACCGACGCGCAGCGCACGCGTCTGAGCGCCGCACTCTCGCGCCGCTACGACGGCAACGTATCCCTCAACGAGGTCTTCGACCCCGCCGTCGTCGGAGGTCTGCGTGTGCAGATCGCCGATGACGTCATCGACGGCAGCATCTCCGCTCGACTCGCCGACCTTCGCCAGAAGCTCGCGGGCTAACACGACTTCGCGCGGGGAACCGCGCACCCAGATACAAAGGGAAGACAATGGCAGAACTATCGATCAGCCCCGACGTCATCCGTGACGCGCTGAAGGACTTCGCCGCCGCCTACGAGCCCACCGGGGCAGCGGCGACCGAGGTCGGCACCGTCATCGACGCAGCGGATGGAATCGCGCACGTCGAGGGCCTGCCCGGCGTCATGGCCAACGAGCTCGTGGCCTTCGCGAACGGCACCAAGGGCCTCGCGCTGAGCCTCGACCAGGACCAGATCGGTGTGGTCGTCCTCGGCGACTTCACCGGTGTCGAAGCAGGACAGGAGGTCACCCGCACGGGTGAGGTCCTCTCCGTTCCCGTGGGTGACGGCTACCTGGGGCGCGTCGTCGACCCGCTCGGAAACCCGATCGACGGCCTCGGCTCGATCGTCACCGAGGGCTCGCGTGAGCTCGAGCTGCAGGCGCCCGGCGTCATGCAGCGCAAGTCGGTTCACGAGCCGATGCAGACCGGCATCAAGGCGATCGACGCCATGATCCCCGTCGGCCGCGGCCAGCGTCAGCTGATCATCGGCGACCGCCAGACCGGCAAGACCGCGATCGCGATCGACACGATCATCAACCAGAAGGACAACTGGGAGTCCGGCGACGTCAACAAGCAGGTGCGCTGCATCTACGTCGCCATCGGCCAGAAGGGCTCGACCATCGCCTCGGTGAAGGGCGCGCTCGAAGAGGCCGGCGCCCTGGAGTACACCACGATCGTGGCAGCTCCCGCCTCCGACCCCGCCGGCTTCAAGTACCTGGCTCCCTACACCGGTTCGGCCATCGGCCAGCACTGGATGTACGGAGGCAAGCACGTCCTGATCATCTTCGACGACCTGTCGAAGCAGGCAGAGGCCTACCGCGCCGTCTCGCTGCTGCTGCGTCGTCCGCCGGGCCGCGAGGCCTACCCGGGTGACGTCTTCTACCTGCACTCCCGTCTGCTGGAGCGTTGCGCGAAGCTGTCCGACGAGCTCGGCGCAGGCTCGATGACCGGTCTTCCGATCATCGAGACCAAGGCCAACGACGTCTCGGCGTACATCCCGACCAACGTGATCTCGATCACCGACGGCCAGATCTTCCTGCAGTCCGACCTCTTCAACGCCAACCAGCGTCCTGCGGTCGACGTGGGTATCTCGGTGTCGCGAGTCGGTGGTGACGCTCAGGTCAAGTCGATCAAGAAGGTCTCGGGAACGCTCAAGCTCGAACTCGCTCAGTACCGCTCGCTCGAGGCCTTCGCGATGTTCGCGTCCGACCTCGACCAGGCGTCGCGTCGTCAGCTCTCCCGTGGTGCGCGTCTGACCGAGCTGCTCAAGCAGCCGCAGTACTCGCCGTACCCCGTCGAGGAGCAGGTCGTCTCGATCTGGGCCGGAACCAAGGGCAAGCTCGACACGATCGAGGTCGCTGATGTCCTGCGTTTCGAGCGCGAGCTGCTCGACTACCTCCGTCGCAACACGAAGGTCCTCGACACCCTGCGCGAGACCAACGTCCTGGACGACGACACGGTGGCTGAGCTCGAGAAGCACACCGACGCTTTCCTCCTGGAGTTCCAGGGTGGCAAGGGGCAGGCCATCGGCGCTCCCGGTCACGAGGAGCACGCTGCAGCCGAGGCTGAGGACGTCAACCAGGAGAAGATCGTCAAGGGTCGTCGCGCGTAATCGCGTGAGGAACTGATTTCATGGGCGCTCAACTCAGGGTCTACAAGCAGAAGATCTCTTCTGCTCAGACGACCAAGAAGATCACGAAGGCGATGGAACTCATCGCGGCTTCGCGCATCCAGAAGGCGATGGCACGCGTCAAGGCGTCCAGCCCCTTCGCGCGAGCCGTGACGAGGGCCGTGTCCGCCGTCGCGACGCACTCGAACGTCGACCACCCGCTCACCCGCGAGCCCGAGACGATCCGCCGCTCCGCGGTCGTGATCTTCTCGTCGGACCGCGGTCTCGCCGGAGCCTTCAACTCGCAGATCCTCCGTGAGGGTCTCGAGGTGGCGGAGCTCCTGCGCGGGCAGGGCAAGGAGCCGGTGTTCTACCTCGTCGGTCGCAAGGCCGTCGGATACTTCCAGTTCCGTCGCATCGCGGCGGCCGCGGAGTGGACCGGCGACACCGACACCCCGTCGTTCCACACGGCGGAGGAGATCTCGGCCACGCTGCTCGAGGACTTCTCCCGCGGTGCGGACGAGGGCGGCGTCGACGAGATCCACCTCGTGTACAACCGCTTCGTCAGCATGATGACGCAGTCGCCGGAATCCGTGCGCCTGCTTCCGCTGGAGATCGCGGAAGCCGATGACTCGGAAGCGGGAAGCGCCGTCTACCCGCTGTACGAGTTCGAGCCGGATGCCGAGACAGTCCTCGACGCGATCCTGCCGGTGTACATCCAGAGCCGCGTCTTCAACGCTCTCCTGCAGTCGTCTGCTGCCAAGCAGGCTGCGACGCAGAAGGCGATGAAGTCGGCCAGCGACAACGCCGACAAGCTCATCACCGACTACACCCGTCTGCGCAACAACGCGCGTCAGGCGGAGATCACGCAGCAGATCGCGGAGATCGTCGGCGGCGCCGACGCACTCTCGTCGAGCAAATAGACCATCAGGAAAGAGACGAAAATGACCACCACCGCCACGGCTGACCAGCCGGCGACCGCGGTCGTCGGGCGCGTCGCACGCGTCAACGGTCCGGTTGTCGACATCGAGTTCCCGCACGACTCGATCCCCGACATCTACAACGCGCTGAAGACCACGATCACGATCGGCGACGAGTCCGTCGAGATCACGCTCGAGGTCGCTCAGCACCTCGGCGACGACCTCGTTCGCGCCATCGCCCTGAAGCCGACCGACGGCATCGTCCGCGGCCAGGAGGTGCGCGACTCCGGTGAGGCCATCTCGGTCCCCGTCGGCGACGTCACCAAGGGCAAGGTCTTCAACGTGATCGGCGAGGTCCTGAACCTCGAGCCCGGCGAGACGATCGAAGTCACCGAGCGCTGGCCGATCCACCGCAAGGCTCCGAACTTCGACCAGCTCGAGTCGAAGACCACCATGTTCGAGACCGGCATCAAGTCGATCGACCTCCTGACGCCGTACGTCCTCGGTGGGAAGATCGGTCTGTTCGGTGGCGCCGGTGTCGGAAAGACCGTCCTCATCCAGGAGATGATCCAGCGCGTCGCGCAGGACCACGGTGGTGTGTCGGTGTTCGCCGGTGTCGGTGAGCGCACCCGTGAGGGCAACGACCTCATCCACGAGATGGAAGAGGCGGGTGTCTTCGACAAGACGGCCCTCGTGTTCGGCCAGATGGACGAGCCGCCGGGAACGCGTCTGCGCGTCGCCCTCTCGGCTCTGACGATGGCGGAGTACTTCCGTGACGTGCAGAAGCAGGACGTGCTGCTCTTCATCGACAACATCTTCCGCTTCACGCAGGCAGGCTCCGAGGTCTCCACGCTGCTGGGCCGCATGCCCTCCGCCGTGGGTTACCAGCCGAACCTCGCCGACGAGATGGGCCTCCTCCAGGAGCGCATCACCTCGACCCGTGGCCACTCGATCACCTCGCTGCAGGCGATCTACGTGCCCGCCGATGACTACACCGACCCGGCCCCGGCGACGACGTTCGCCCACCTCGATGCCACCACGGAGCTCTCGCGTGAGATCGCGTCGAAGGGTCTGTACCCGGCCATCGACCCGCTGACCTCGACGTCGCGCATCATGGACCCCCGCTACTTGGGCGAGGATCACTACCGCGTCGCCACCACGGTCAAGCAGATCCTTCAGAAGAACAAGGAACTGCAGGAGATCATCGCCATCCTCGGTGTCGACGAGCTCTCCGAAGAGGACAAGATCGTCGTGTCGCGTGCACGTCGCATCCAGCAGTTCCTCTCGCAGAACACCTACATGGCAAAGAAGTTCACGGGCGTCGAGGGTTCGACCGTCCCGCTCAAGGAGACCATCGAGTCCTTCGATGCGATCACGCGCGGTGACTTCGACCACGTCGCCGAGCAGGCCTTCTTCAACGTCGGTGGCATCTCCGACGTCGAAGAGCAGTGGGCGAAGATCCAGAAGGAGAACGGCTGACCATGGCGCTGCATGTCAGCCTCGTCTCCGCGGACGCGGAGGTCTGGACGGGAGAGGCGAGCCTCGTGGTCGCCAAGACCGTCGAAGGTGAGATCGGCTTCATGACCGGCCACGAGCCGGTTCTGGCGATCCTCGCCCAGGGCGAGGTCCGCATCACGCAGACGGATGGCACCAAGGTGCTCGCCAACGCACAGGACGGCTTCCTCTCGATGGAGAGCGACGTCCTGACGATCGTGGCGGGCAACGCGGCTCTCATCGCCTGATCAGTTCAGCTCATCGCGTCCGCCTCGGCGCCCCCAGGGGAGCCGAGGCGGACGCGTCTGCATTCCCGAGGTCCCATGAAGATCCTGCTTCCCCCGTCAGAGACGAAGCGCCCCGGCGGGAACGGTGCACCCCTCGATGTCAGCGCACTGGCGCTTCCCGGGTTGCACAACGAGCGTCATGCCGTGATCGACGCGCTCGTCGACCTCGCTGCGGACGAGGCAGGTGCGCTCAAAGTGCTCAAGCTGAGCCCGAGGCAGGCGGGTGACATCGTCCACAACCGGATGCTGCGCTCCGCCTCGACGATGCCCGCTGTCGATCGCTACACGGGAGTGCTCTACGACGCGCTCGACGCGCAGACGCTCTCGTCGTCGTCTCGCCGGTGGCTCGCTTCGCATGCGTGGATCCATTCTGCGCCGCTCGGCCCGATCGGCGCTCTCGATGCCATCCCTGCCTACCGGCTGGCGGCAGGCACGTCGCTGCCCGGGCTACCGGCGCTGCGCCGCCACTGGGCAGACGCGACGACCGCGGCGATCGCAGGGGAGGACCCGGCGTTCGTCCTCGACCTGCGCAGCGAGGCCTACGTCGCACTCGGGCCGGTGCCTGCTTCCGTCCCCTCCGCCTACGTGCGGGTGGTGACCGAGCATGGGCGTGCGCTCAACCACTTCAACAAGAAGTCCAAAGGGCTGCTGACCAGGGCGCTTGCCGAAGACCGTCCGCGCGTACGCTCGTTGAGCACCCTTCGTAGGTGGGCCGAGTCGCGCGATATCGTGCTCCGAGACGCGCGGGAGCCCGGAATCCTGGAGTTCGTCGTCGCGGAGTGACGCAGTGTCACGCAGGAGGGCTCTCCTGCGTGTGTCGTTGCCCCGTATATCGGGACCCCGCTATGGTGGGTGTCGCGGCGCGCAAGGCGTCTGCTCCATCGGATCCGGAGGGGTTCATGTTCTCATTTATCGGCGACGTAAGCGCGGCGATCGCGTCATCGTATAACTACGACGGAGGCGGAGCCGCAGCGGCCGCCTTCTGGGTCATCTACGGCATCTTCATCTTCGTGTTCGCCATCGGCGGCTACGTGCTCAGCGCTCTCTTCCTCATGAAGATCTTCGAGAAGGCCGGCGTCGAGGGCAAGTGGCGTGCCTGGGTTCCGTATTACAACCTCATGATCTTCTTCAAGCTCGGCGATGTGAGCCCGTGGCTCGTCTTCGCCAGCCTGCTGACCTGGATCCCGGTTCTCGGCTGGTTGGTCGCCATCGGATTCGCGATCGTCGCGGTCCTCGCCGCGTGGCGCGTCGGTCTCAAGCTGCAGAAGGACTCCGTCT
Organism: Microbacterium sp. LWH13-1.2; assembly: GCF_038397735.1. NCBI lineage: Bacteria > Bacillati > Actinomycetota > Actinomycetes > Micrococcales > Microbacteriaceae > Microbacterium > Microbacterium sp. LWH13-1.2. The sequence goes on from NZ_CP151635.1 coordinate 1,036,821, forward strand.
GGGTGATCCTGTACGTCTTCCTCTCTCTCGTCTGGCTCGGAATCAACGCCTTCGACAAGTCGCGCTGGAACCCGAACATCGCTCCGGCATCGTGGGCGAACAACGGCTTCCTCGCCGACCGCACGGTCTGGCAGGGCATCCCCGTGCAGCCGCGTCCGGCGGCCGGCCCCGGCTACGGTGCACCGCAGGGCTACGGCGCTCCTCAGGGGTACGCACCTCCCGCTCCTCAGGGCTACGCGCCTCCGGCTCAGCCCGGCTACGCGCCGCCTGCTCAGCCCGGTTACGCGCCTCCCGCGGCTCCGTCGGCTCCGTCGGCTCCTGGCGTTCCGCCGGCAGCCCCGTCGGCACCCCCTGCCTCTCCGCAGGTCCCGCCGGCGCCGCCCGCAGCCCCGCCCGCGCCGCCGACCAACCCCACGCAGCCTCCGGCCTGATCACGTGATGCAGAGCCCCCGACTCCGGTCGGGGGCTCTGTTGCGTATCGTGATCGTGTTCCGCCGATTCCAGGTGCATCGGGTCGAGGCGATAGCGTGGGGGAATGCTCACTTCGCAACGCCGGGACGGCGCCGCCGCTCTGCTCGCGACGCCGAGACCCGTGGGCGCGAGTTCGAGCGTCTCGGTGTCCACTACGATGTGTGAGTATCCCGGCGAGGCCCGACCCGCAGGACTTTCGGAGGCGACGAGTGTCTGACACGACGACGAAGACGCGCAGCGTCACGGTTGCGCAGCGCCCGCTGCTGCTCTCCTGGGCGGGCGTCACCGACGTCGGCCGGAGACGCGAGACGAATCAAGACGCGTTCTTCGCGGATTACCCCTTGTTCATCGTCGCAGACGGTATGGGCGGTCATGCCGGAGGTGAGATCGCGAGCCACAGCACGGTCAAGAGGCTCGAGGCCGTCGTCGCGTCGGGGTCCGTCGAGCGCGGCTCCATCGAAGGCGCGCTCGAGCTGGCCGTCGGCGATATCGCCGACCACCCGGAGACGACCGACGAGGGCACGGGAACCACGCTCACCGGAGTGTTCCTGGAGTTCGAGAACGACGAGCCGCATTGGGCCGCACTCAACATCGGTGATTCGCGGGTCTATCTTCTTCGCGACGACCGCCTCGTCCAGGTGACCACCGACCACTCGGTCGTCCAGGAGCTGATCGCCGCGGGCAAGATCAGCCCGGAGGAAGCCGAAGGGCACCCCTACAGCAACGTCATCACTCGTGCCGTCGGGGCGAGCGAGTTGACCGCTCCCGACTACGTCACTCTCGACGTGCGCGCAGGCGACCGCTTCGTGATCTGCTCGGACGGACTCACGAAAGAGCTGACGGACTACGGGATCCAGCACTTCCTCCGTGAGAACGCCGACCCGGCGGCGGCGGTGGACGCGATGCTCTCCGCTGCCCTCGAGAACGGTGGGCGCGACAACGTGACCCTCGTCGTCGTGCAGGTGGCGGACGAGTCGTCCTCCACATCGGACGCTCCCGCGGAATAGCTCTCCTCGGCTGTGGAGTACGACCTTCACATGCCTCCGGTGATGTCCACTGAGCGGCATGGACTCCCTTCCGATCGCGATCCCTGCTGAACCCGCACCGCCGCGCCGACCGCCGACACCGTTCGTCGCTGCACTCGTGCCGGTGGTCGCCGGCGTGGTCCTCTGGCTCGTGACCGGCTCGCTGTTCTCCTTGTGCTTCGCGGCGCTCGGACCGCTGATGATCGTCGCGTCGCTGATAGACGGTGCGCGATCCCGACGCAGGGCGCACCGCCTCGCGGAGGCGGAGAGCGCCGAGGCCTGGTCATCGGCTGAAGCCCTTCTCGCACAGCTTCACGATGATGAGCGTCAGATCCACTGGCACCGGCGACCCGACGCTGCATCGTGTCTGGTCCAGTCCCCGCTGCGTGGGCTCGACGCGCCCGAAGCCGGCACCGAGATCGTCGTGGGCAGCGGGACGGCGCGAAGCGGAGTGAGAGCGATGGGAGGAGACGGGGAGCGTGAGCGCGAGTTCCGCTCGAGATGCGGGCGGCTCGAGAACGTGCCGATCGCCGTGCCTCTCGGCAGCGGCGTCGCGCTGCGCGGGGCTCGTCCGATCGTCGAAGCCGCCGCACGAGCAGTGATAGTGCAGATGTGTCTGCGGTTCGGGACCGCCCAACTCACGCTCATCGGGGATCACCTCGAAGAATGGGGCGTGTCGGGCTTCCCTCACGCCCGGGCCGCGCGCCGCGGGTCGTTCCGCCTGGGCATGGCTCGGGTCGGTGATACGAGACTGACGACGGAGGCGACGATCTGGCTGCTCGCGCGCGGCGACGAAATACCGGAGGGGATCACCACGGTGATCGATGTCGTCGAGCCGCACCGCGCGACCGTCCGCACCCCCGAGGGCATCGTCGAGGTCGCAGCCGAGTGCCTCTCCCACGCGCAGACGGTCGTGGTGGCCGAGTCTCGCACCGACGCCGCCGAGGAGCTCGACGTGTTGCCCGCCGGGGTACGGCTCGAAGATCTCGTCCAACCGGTGTCGCAGACCGGGCTGCCGGCCGCGATAGGTCGGGGTGAGCGTGATGATCTGATCCTCGACATCGTCGATGACGGGCCTCATGCCATCGTCACGGGAACCACCGGCAGCGGGAAGAGCGAGCTCCTGGTGTCCTGGGTGACGGCCATCGCAAGCGCACACGGTCCGGAGCGCGTGATCTTCGTGCTCGCGGACTTCAAGGGCGGGACCGCCTTCGAGCCTCTGCGGATCCTCCCGCAGGTCGCGGCGGTGATCACCGACCTCGACGAGCACGGTGCCCGGCGCGGCGTATCGAGTCTGACGGCGGAGCTGCGACGCCGCGAGACCGTCCTCGCGGCAGCCGGGGCACGCGACATCCGAGAGGTCGGAATGCCGCGGCTGGTGATCGTCGTCGACGAGTTCGCCGCACTGCTGCAGGAGCACACCGACCTCGGTGTCGTGTTCACGGACATCGCAGCTCGCGGCAGAGCGCTCGGCATGCACCTCATTCTCGGAACTCAGCGCGCATCCGGAGTGATTCGCGATGCTCTCGCAGCGAACTGTCCGCTTCGACTGAGTCTGCGCGTCGGTGAGGCCGCTGACAGTCGCGCGGTGATCGGCACGGATGCGGCGGCCGATCTGCCCGGTGGCGTGGAGTCCAGGGGGCTCGCTCTCGCGCGTCGCCCACAGGACACCGAACCGGTGCCGTTGAGGGTCGCGCTCACCGGCGCCGCAGACCTCCGGGCCGTCTCGATGGCCTGGGCCGGGGCGGAGGCTCCTCAGAGCCCGTGGCTTCCTGCGCTGCCGTCGGTCCTTCCGCTCGCCGAGCTGAGTCGTGCGGAGAGGGGGCATGGGGACCTGGTCTTGGGGCGCGCCGACGACCCAGATCACCAGCGTCAGCCGCTCGAGGTTCTCTCCGTGGGGTCGGATCGCGGCATCGCGCTGATCGGCGCTCCCGGTTCCGGTCGCACCTCGGCTCTGCGTGCGCTGGCGAGGCAGCACTCGGATTCGCTATGGGTGTCTCGTGATCCGGAGCTGGCCTGGGACGCGGTCCTCTCGCTCGCGTCGGGAGGCGCGCCGAGGTCGGGACTCGTGCTGTGCGACGACATCGATGCCCAGATCAACGAGCTGCCGATCGAATACGGCCAGCACCTCGCCCAGCTGTGGGAGCAGATCCTGCGCAACGGCACGGGTACCACCTTCGTGGTGACGGCGACGCGGGCTGCAGGGCAGGTGGGCAGGCTGCTCGATTCGCTGCCGAGGCGCGGCCTGCTGCGCATGCCGAGCCGAATCGATCACCTTGCGGCCGGCGGCGATTCCGACGGATACGACCGCGATCGCCCACCCGGCCGCCTGCGGCTGGGGGATCGTGAGGTGCAGATCGTGTGGGTTCCCGAGGAACGGCTCCGCTCGACGGGGGTTCTTGGGGTTCCTCAGTCGGCCGAGCGGCTCGCCTGGAATCCACGGTCAGCGGCGACCGCGCTCGTCACACCGGCTTCCTCGGTGGTCGCCGAGGTCGTGGCTCGGGCGTACCCCGAGTGCGATGTCGTGTCGCTCTCGGGCGAGGCGCCCGCACTTCCCGACTCCGGTCGTCCGATGATCCTGATCGGAGAGTCGGACGCGTGGCAGCGTCACTGGGCCCTGTGGCAGCGGATTCGCAGCGAGGGCGAGGTGCTCGTGAGAGCCGAGAGCGCAACGGACCTGCGGCAACTGGCTGGTGTCCGTGAGATCCCGCCCTACGCGAAGCCGCACGCCGGACGCGCCTGGTCGCTGTCAGGAGATTCTGCGCCGCGACGCGTGGTGATTCCGGCGCTTGCGGACCGGCGGTGACCTCGGCTCACAGGACGACTGTCGGGCGCACCCGGGGACGAAGCACGCGCCTGCCGGTTATGCGGCGTCAGATCCCGCTGCCGGGGCGGATGACGCCGACCTCCTCGCCCCCGCCGAGCACCTCGAGCGAGAGCGCGGCACCGAGCGTCGCGACGTCGGCGTCGGTCAGCCCGCCTGCTCGTGCGAGGAGGGTTGCAGCGACGATCGTGGAGGCGCGGGCACCGCCGTCGAGCATCTTCAGGGCGACAGTGGTGCCGTTCGGAGCGACCATGACCATGACGCCCTCAGCGCCGCCCTTCGCGAACACACCGAGCGTCTCGATGGCGATCGTGTCAGGGCGACCCGGACCGTCGATCGTCCAGGGGTGTTCGCGGACGGCGCGCACCAGCGAGCCCGCGACACGGTGCAGAGCGAAGGGGGAGCGGTCGGAGGCCGTCCCGATCCGATGGATCGACCGGGCGAGGCCCGTCAAGGTGAGCGCATACACCGGAGCGCCGCATCCGTCGATCGCCGTGTGTGCGACCTTCTCGCCCGTCAGGCGCTCGATGACGTCTCGGATGTGCGCCTGAAGCGGATGCGCAGGATCGAGGTACCCGTCGGTGGGCCAGCCCGTCGCGACGCAGGCGCGCAGCATCGCCGCGTGCTTTCCGGAGCAGTTCATGCGGATCCGGGTCTGTGCCCCGTGCTCGCGCACCAGCTCGTCGCGAGCGGACGTGTCTCCGGGCCAAGCCGGCGGGCAGGCGAGGTGGTCTTCGGTGAGTCCGCCCTCGGTGAGCACATCGCGCACCACGGATGCATGCCGGTCCGTGCCGCTGTGGCTCGCGGTCGACATGGCGAGCTGCTCGCCTTCGAGAGAGGCGCCGGCCGTGATGCACGCCACAGCCTGGAGCGGCTTGAGGCTCGATCGGGGCAGGATCAAGGCATCCGCATTGCCGTGACGCGCGATCACGTCGCCGTCGGGGGAGAGGACCACCGCCGCTCCCGCGTGGCGGGATTCGACGAACCCGCTCCGTTCGACAACGGCGAGTTCTACGGCATCCTGAACGGTGAGAGTCTCCAGCACCTCCCCAGGATATCGTCGGTTCGGCATGGGGCTGTGCCAGGGCGGCGCGGTTCCCGGGGTTCGATGCGGCTGGCAGACTGTCGGCATGGCAGATCGTTCCGCGCCTCTCGGCGAGCATCGCTACACACTCACCTCGACCTGGACCGGGAACTCCGGCACGGGGACCAGCGGTTATCGCGACTACCGCCGCGACGTCACGCTCGAGGTGGCGGGCAAGCCGGACGTCCTGGCATCCGCCGACAAGCCGTTCCGCGGTGATCCCTCGCGCTGGAATCCCGAGGACCTCCTGCTTGCCTCGCTCTCCGAGTGTCATCTGCTCTCGTATCTGCACGCCTGCGTCACCGCCGGCGTGGTGGTCGTCTCCTACCGCGACACCGCCTCGGGCGTGATGCGCGAGGACGGCGCCGGTGGCGGTGCCTTCGTCGAGGTGATGCTGCGGCCCGAGGTCGTGGTCGCGGATGCGTCCATGATCGACGCCGCCGAGCGTGCACACGCACAGGCCAACGCGTGGTGCTTCATCGCGAACTCCATGAACTTCCCGGTGCGTCACGAAGCGAGGGTCCGCGCTGAAGAATGATCCCTCGCCAGGATGCGGGCCTCGATCGGATGATCGGCGACGACGCCGCGCGACCGCCTGTTCCGGCTGATCCGGAGGTTCAGGGCCTCAGCGGCGCTCGTGCGGGAGTGCCTGCTTGATCTTCTCGATCGTGCCCTGAGCCGGAGCCTCGTTGTACGCGTCGGCGAGTTCCTGCCCGGACAGGGCGTGTATCGCCGCCATGATCTCGTCGGTCGCGAGCCGACGTGCGCGACCGCTCGTCGCCGGGCCGTGAGGGGAGAGGTCCAGCGGCTGACCGAACCTCACGGTGATGCGCTCCTTGAGAGTCGGCACCTTGGCGCCGACCGGCATCACCTTGTCGGTTCCGATCAGTCCGACGGGGACCACTGGGGCGCCGGTCTGCAGCGCGAGGAAGGCGACCCCCGTGCGGCCCTTGTACAGACGTCCGTCGGTCGAGCGCGTTCCCTCGGGGTAGAGGGCGACGGCGAGCCCCTCGTCGAGCAGCTGTCGTTGCACGTCGAGTGCGTCGAGAGCGGCCTTGCCTGCGCCGCGGCGCACCGAGATCGCCCCGATGGATTCGAAGAAGGTCTTGCTGAACCAGCCTTTGAGCCCCGGGCCTTCGAAGTAGCTCGACTTCGCGAGGAAGTGCACAGGGCGCGGCGCCGCGACCGGAATCGCGATCGAGTCGATGAAGGACAGGTGATTGCTCGCGAAGATGACGGGGCCGTCCTTCGGCACGTTCTCCCTGCCCTCGATTCGCGGTCGGTAGATCGTGCGTGCGAGCGGAGTGATGAGGCTGCGTCCGAGCGCATAGGCGAAGCCGGCGTGACGAGGCTTCTCAGTCTCTGCGGGCGAGGATTCGGGCTCCACGGACTGCTCTGACGTCATCAGAGCAGATTACCCCCGGATCCATGCCTTGGTGGGAATGAAGCGCCAGAGCGCGCCTCCCAGCATCGACAAAGAGGTATGGGGGATGATGGGGTGTCCCGCCCGCGATCCTGAGGTCTTACTGTGCGCAAGCGTCCGCTCATCGTTCTGTCCACCGTCGCTGCGGCGACCCTGCTGCTGGCCGGTTGCGCCGGCGATGCGGCGCCCGAGTCGACGGGAACGCCCGATCCGTCGGCGCAGAGCTCCTGCCTCGCTGACCTCGCCTCGGGCGCAGGTTCCGACGCCGTGTCCGTCGAGGGCACCGGAGCCGACGCGAAGGTCACTGTTCCCGCAGATGCCGATCTCGCCGAAGCCCAGCGCTCCGTCGTGGTCGAGGGCGACGGCGACGACGTCATGCCCGGCGATCTCGTCTCGCTTCGGTACCAGCTCGTGGACGCCACGACCAACGAGGTGCTCAGCACGTCGGAGCGCGGCCCCGACGGCGTGCTTTCCGCACTTCTCGCGGTGCAGCAGCCGCAGCAGATCGTCGACCCCACCCAGTCGACCGTCTTCACCGTCGCCGCGGAGTGCCTCCCGATCGGCTCGAGCATCGTGCTGACGCTGCCGGCCGCACAGGAGGGCATGAACCCGAGCGTTCTCTACGTCGAGACCATCGAGCAGCTCCCGAAGACCGCTTCCGGCTCGGATGTCGATGCGACCGAGGGCATGCCCACCGTCGAGCTCGACGACGCGGGCTCTCCCACGATCACCATCCCGGACTCCGAAGCCCCCACCGAGACCGAGGTCGCCGTCCTCAAGCAGGGTGACGGAGCCGTCGTCGGCGCCGGTGACCTGGTCACCGTGCAGTATCGCGGAGTCAAATGGTCGGACGGCACCGAGTTCGACTCGAGCTGGAGCCGCGACGCAGAGCCCTCGCAGTTCCAGACGAGCGGCGTCGTGACCGGCTTCAAGATGGCGCTCGAAGGCCAGCAGGTCGGATCCCAGGTCGTCGTCGCGATGCCCCCGAAGGACGGCTACGGTGCATCCGAGGGCAACGAGCTGCAGAACGAGACCCTGGTCTTCGTCGTCGACATCCTCGCGACCACGCCCATCGAGCAGGCCCCGTAAGGGCTGAGGGGCCGAGGGCTTGCCATAGGCTGGCGGCATGCGTCGCATCATCGTCCTCGGCTCCACAGGTTCCATCGGCACGCAGGCGCTCGACGTCATCCGCGCCAATCCCCGTCGATTCGAACTCGTCGGCCTCGCCGCCGGTTCGAACGCGGAGATGCTGGCTGAGCAGGCGCAGGCGTTCCAGGTCGAGAGCACGGCGCTCGGCGCCGCCGAGGCCGAGCAGCTGGTGCGGGACGTCGATGCCGATGTCGTGCTCAACGCGATCACCGGATCCATCGGGCTCGGATCCACTCTCGCGGCGCTGAAGGCGGGGCGGACTCTCGCTCTCGCGAACAAGGAGTCGCTCATCGTCGGCGGCGAGCTCGTTCTCGCGGCTGCGGCCCCCGATCAGATCGTCCCCGTCGACTCGGAGCACTCCGCGATCGCGCAGGCGCTGCGCAGCGGAACCCACGCCGAGGTGCGACGTCTCGTCGTCACGGCATCCGGCGGACCGTTCCGCGGATGTTCGCGTGACGAGATGGCCGAGGTGACCCCGCAGCAGGCCCTCGCCCACCCCACCTGGGACATGGGCCGGATGGTCACCACGAACTCCGCCACCCTCGTGAACAAGGGGCTCGAGGTCATCGAGGCCCACCTGTTGTTCGACGTCGCCTACGACGACATCGAGGTGGTCGTTCATCCGCAGTCGATCGTGCACTCGATGGTCGAATTCATCGACGGATCGACGATCGCCCAGGCGTCTCCACCCGACATGCGTCTGCCCATCTCGCTCGGACTCGACTGGCCGAACCGCATCGGCGGCGTCGGGCGCCCGCTCGACTGGACGCAGGCGACCTCCTGGACGTTCGAGCCGCTCGACGACGACGCCTTTCCGTCCGTCGACCTCGCCAAGGCCGTCGGACGCGCGGGAGCCACGTTCCCCGCCGTCTACAACGCGGCGAACGAACAGGCGGTCGATGCGTTCCACGAAGGACGGCTGCCGTTCCTCGGGATCGTCGACACGATCGCACGGGTGGTCGACGCCCATGAGCCGCCGCAGACCCTGACCGTCGAGTCGCTGGCGGAGGCCGAGGACTGGGCTCGCCGCAAGGCCGATCAGCTGATCGCGAAGGCCTGACGCGACGACGGCCGCAGCGGATCGCTGCGGCCGTCGATCGCATCAGTCTTCGTCGGGGTAGGGCACGGGCCAGCGCGAGTCCGGCACCGGCCATCCTGCAGCGCGCAGAGCGCGGCGAGCGAGTTCGCGCGCCGAATACGGAGTGCGCACTCCGCGGATGTCGCGGTAGTCCTGATGTCCGGGGCCGGCCCACAGGATCGAGTCGCCCTCGCCGACGAGGCCGACGGCGGCGACGATGGCCGCCTCGGGCGGCGAGTACTCGTGGATCTCTGCGTCCGGGCGTGCTCGGCGGGCGCCGGCGACCAGAGTGGCCCTGATCGATTCCGCGTCCTCGAAGCGAGGGTGGTGGTCTGTGACGACGAGGATGTCGCTGCCCTCGACGGCTGTGCGAGCCATGTCGTAGCGCTTGCTGGCGTCGCGGTCGCCGTCTGCGCCGAACAGCATCAGCACTTTGCCCGGGGTGACGCGGCGCACGGCCGCGAGGGTCTTCTCGAAGGCGTCGGGGGAGTGCCCGAAGTCGACGAAGACGACGGGGCCCGTGTCGCCGGACACGAGCTGGGTGCGACCGGGCAGGTGGGCGTCGATGCCGCCGTCGCGCTCGAGGGCTGCGACGATACGGTCCCACTCGTAGCCGCCCTCGAGCAGCATCACGATCGCCAGAGCGGCGTTGGCAGCCATGTGAGGGCCGATCACCGGAACGGTGGTCGTGAGGGATCCGGCAGGACCCGTCAGCGTGAAGGTGGTTCCTGACGCGCGCTCGTCGTCGATCTCGACGACCCAGTCGGCGTTCGCGGCGGCAGCGGGGTCGGCCGCGATGGACGGCGTCCCGACGGTGACGACCGGGATCTCCGCGCGCTCCACCACGATCGCGCCGTTGGCGGAGTCGAGGCAGACCACACCACGCGTCGCGCGGTCGGGGCGGAAGAGCGGGAGCTTCGCCTCGAAGTACTCCTCCATGTCGGCGTAGTCGTCGAGGTGGTCGTGGCTGAGGTTCGTGAATCCGGCCACATCGAAGCGGATGCCGTCGACGCGGTGACGCGAGAGCGCCTGCGCGCTGACCTCGACGGCCACGGCCTCGACGTCGCGCTCGCGCATCAGCGCGAGCAGAGCGTGCATCTCGGATGCCTCGGGGGTGGTGAGTCTCGAGACGATGACCTCTCCGGCGATGTGCCGCTCGGCTGTCGAAGAGAGTCCGGTGACGACGCCGAGCTGGTCGAGGATGCCCTCGAGCAGGTGAGACACGCTGGTCTTGCCGTTCGTCCCGGTGGTCGCGAACAGCAGCGGGAGAGGCTCGCCTGCTCCGGTGCCGTAGACCCAGGCGCTCAACGCGCCGAGAACCGCGCGCGGGTCATCGACGACGAGTACGGGCAGGCCCGCGGGCTCCGCGATCTCGGCGCCTGCCTCGTCTGTGATGATCGCGACGGCGCCCTTCTCGGCGGCGGTGATCGCGAATTCGGCGCCGTGGCGGTTCACGCCTCGGATCGCGACGAAGGCCTCGCCGGGGCGGAGGTCGGCGGTGGCGAGAGTGACCCCCGACAGGGTGACACCGCTCACCTCCCCGCGGACGTCGCGCGCGAATCGAGAGGCGAGTTCGGACAGCTCGCGCCGGGGCGGGTTCGCGGGGCGGAGCACGGGAGGCAGGCTCGGTTGTTGTTCAATCGACATGTCGCATCCATGATCGCACGGCTCCGGAGAGATCACGGGGTGCGGCACGTCTCCTCGGCCCCATCGAGCCGAGGAGACGCGCCAGGATGTCACGCCTTGCGGCGGTAGGCGAGCACGGAGACGACGAGCGCGGCGACGCCCGCGACGAGGCCGCCTGCGCCGAGTGCCGTGCCGAGCGTGTTCGAAGCCCCGGACTCATCGGCGGCAGTGGGATCGGCGTCGTCCGCAGAGTCGTGCTCGCCGTGGCCGTCTGCGGCCGCGGCGGCGACCTCGACCACGGGAGCGGGCGTGTCGAGGCTGTGCGGGTCCTCGCCGTCCTCCGCGAGCTGCGTCCATTCGGTGCTGCCTTCGACGCAGGTCTGGATCACGGGGAACGCGAGCGATTCCGGGGTCTTCTCGTCGAGCCCTACCGACATGCTGACGGCGCCGCGCAGCTCGTTCGGCACCGGCGTCACGGCGGTGTAGGTCACGGCGCTGACGAGGCCGTCGTCGCCCTTCTCGATGTCGATCGTCCAGTCGCTGTCCATGGTGGGAGCGACAGAGGCGAGTCCCTCGGGCATCGTCACCTTGAGCGAGGTGGTCGGTGAGTTGTCACAGCCGTGGGCGAACGAGAAGGTGAGTACGCCGTGGTCTCCCGCGGTGAGCTCGTCGGGGCTGACGCTGACGTGTGCACTGGCCATCGCGGGGATCGCGAGGGCGAGCACCGCGCCTCCGATGAGTCCGGTGGCGAGGTTGCGGCGAGTGGTGTTGCGACGGGTGGTGGAACGCATGGTGGAACTCCTGATTGCTGTCGTGCGGGCGCGCAGAGAAGAGCGCGGCATCCGCGGGGTGAGGAAACGCCTCGATGAGGCGACGGGTGATCAGGCGATCGCCGGCGGTCCTCGACGTGACAGGGAGGTGGACAGGGCGCGATCCACCAGCAGCGGGAGCGCGACGACGGGAGGGGCCGGAAGCCGGTGACTCGCGCGGAACGCGGTGGCCGCGCGGCGCAGCCGCGCCTTCACCCAGCCGGCGACCGCACGCACCATCGATTCGCCATGCCAGACGAACACGATCGTGATCACCGCGGCGCAGAGGTGACCGATGACCATGAGCAGGTCGGGGGCGGTCGCCGCAGCCATCGGGCCGAGGGTGGAGAGATCCAGATGATGCTGGTGTCCGGAGAGCACGGTGGTCCCGGTCGGAGTGCCCAGCAGCTGGAACACGACGTGGAAGGCTGCCTGGCTGACCAGCACGGTCGCCGCGACTCGAAGCAGTGAGGCGCGCCCGCCGATGACCAGAGAGGCGATCGGGACGACGAGCGTCATGACCGCGATGACCAGCAGCGGATGCGGCGCTGGGCCGCCGGCGACCGTGTGGGACGTCGCCGCGAGGAGAGTGGCGACCGCCGATGCCGAAGCCGCGCGCAGGAGTCGCAGCTGGCGGGAGGTCACCCGACAAGCCTACTGGGCGTGCTCGGCGGGCCCGGCCGCGGCGTGGGGCTTATTCCTAGGCTGCGAGCACTAGCTTGGGGGAGTGGAAGCACTGCTCTATCTGGGTGGCATCGTGTTCATGCTGATCGGCCTCGGCCTCTCGATCGGCCTGCACGAGGTCGGCCACCTCCTGCCCGCGAAGCTGTTCGGCGTTCGTGTCGGCCAGTACATGATCGGCTTCGGGCCGAGGCTCTGGTCCAAGCGCATCGGTGAGACGGAGTACGGCTTCAAGCTCCTGCCGCTGGGCGGCTTCATCTCGATGTCGGGGATGTATCCGGCATCCAGCGCATCGGGACCCGCGAAGGGCGTCTTCCGGGCGCTCGTGCAGGACGCACGCTCGGCGAACGATGAGACGATCGCGGATGGCGCCGAGGATCGCGTCTTCTATCGCCTGCCCGTGTGGAAGCGCGTCGTCGTGATGCTCGGCGGCCCGCTGATGAACCTCCTCCTCGCGGTCGTGATCTTCACCGTCCTGGTGTCGGGTATCGGCGTCCAGCAGGGGACCACGACCATCGCATCGGTCAGCGAGTGCGTGCTCCCGGCCGGGTCCACAGCGACGGAGTGCTCGGCCGATGACCCGGCGACGCCCGCGGCGGAGGCGGGGATCAAGCCTCGCGACGTGCTGGTGTCCGTGGGGGGCCAGCCGGTGTCGACCTTCGCGGAGGCGACTGCGATCGTGCAGGCGGCTCCGGGCGAGACTCTCGACCTCGTCGTCCTCCGCGACGGCGCGGAGAAGACCCTGAGCATCACGCCGATCGAGGCTGAGCGCACCATCACGGATGCGAGCGGCCAGCCGATCATCGGGGACGACGGCCAGCCGGTTGTCAAGGACGTCGGCTACGTCGGCATGGGCGCTCAGATGGGCTTCGTGCAGCAGCCCTTGTCAGCGGGCCCGCAGATGGCCGGCGACACCGTCGCGCGCGTCGGGTCGATGATCCTGACCCTCCCCGTCCGCATCTGGGAGACCGGCGTGTCTCTGGTGACGGGAAGCGAGCGGGATCCGAACGGACCGCTGAGCGTCGTGGGCGTCGGTCGCATCGCCGGCGAAGTCGCAGCCACGGACGCGCCGATCCTCAATCGCTTCTCCATTCTGCTGAGCCTCCTCGGCTCGCTGAACGTGGCTCTGTTCGTGTTCAACCTGATCCCGTTGCTGCCGCTCGACGGAGGTCACGTCGTCGTCGCCCTGTGGGACGGCATCCGTCGCGCCTGGGCGAAGCTCTTCCGTCGCCCTCCTCCTGCGCCGGTCGACGCCACCAAGCTCGTGCCGCTGACCGTCGTCGTCGCCACGCTGCTCATCGTCATGGGAGCCGTGCTGCTGCTCGCCGATGTGTTCAACCCGGTGAAGCTCTTCGGAGGCTGAGCGGATCGGCCGATCCGCGGATCAGCCCGGGTGCTCGCTCAGTCGAGCGCGTGCGAGACCAGACGCTCCAGAGTGCGGATGCCGTCCCGCGAGAGGATCGACTCCAGGTGGCCCTGCACCGATGCGAAGTGCTCGCCACGGAGTGCGTAGACGTCTCCTGACACGGGGTCTGCGGACACCTCGGCGGCACCCGCGGATGTGGTCCCCGGTGCGACCCTGGCGGTGAACGTGTTGTAGAAGCCGATCGACGCGTCTTCGCCGAAGACGGGCACAGCCTTCTGCAGACCCTGATGCGGTGCGCCGAGCGGTGCGAGGTCGATGCCGAGGCTGTGGCTCAGGATCTGATGGCTGAGGCAGACCGCGAGCAGCGGCGCGCCTGCATCGATGCGGCGCGAGACGATCTGTCGCATCCGGGCGATGCGATCGCTGTCGGTGTCGCGAGGGTCGCCGGGACCGGGGCCCGCGACGACGAGGTCTGCGGAGTCGAGCTCCGCGTCAGTCACCTCGCCCCAAGCCCGGATGGTGACGTCCAGCCCCAGGTGACGGAGCTGGTGGGCGAGCATCGTCGTGAATCGGTCCTCGGCGTCGACCACGATCGACGTCTTCCCTGCGAACGGGCCAGTGAGGTCGTCGCCCTGCGGGTTCAGCCAGAAGTCCGCGAGTCGCGCGTTGCGCGAAGAGAGCAGTGCCGCGACTGTGGGGTCAGCGGCGAGGGACTGCGGCGCGCCCGGCGCATCCGCGTCCTCGCGGGCCTCAGCGGCGCTGTCTCGGTCGATCGCGCCGATCGCACCGAGCACTCCGGCCGCCTTGCCGTGGGTCTCCGACACCTCGCCGTGGGGATCGGAGTGCCGCACGAGCGTCGCTCCGACGGGCACGCTGAGCGAGCCGTCTTTCAGATAGACCGTGCGGATGAGGATCGGGGCGTCGAGATCGTGTCCGCCTTCGGCGTTCGGAGTGAACAGTGCTGCGACGCCGGAGTAGTACCCGCGCGGCTTCTTCTCGTGGCGGCGGATGACCGCGCACGCGTTCTGCATCGGCGAGCCGGTGACGGTGGGCGCGAACATGGTCTCGCGGAGGATGTCGCGCGGATCGAGCGCGCTGCGCCCGCGGAGCATGTACTCCGTGTGCGTCAGGCGCGACATCTCCTTGAGGTGCGGCCCGGTGATGCGTCCGCCGTCGGAGCAGACGGCGCTCATCATCTTGAGCTCCTCGTCGACGACCATGAACAGTTCCTCTGTCTCCTTCGTGGAGGAGAGGAAGTCGACCAGCGTCTCCTTCGTGGCACCGCCGGCGGGGTGCCGGAAGGTGCCCGAGATCGGGTTCATCGTGACGACGCCTCCGCGGGCGACGACGTGCGCCTCAGGGCTCGCGCCGACGGCGATGTGCCCGGGGGTGACGACGGCGAATGTCCAGTAGGCCCCGCGCTCGTGCGTGAGCAGCGCTCGGAACCATGTGAGGGCGGCCGTGCGGTCGTCGACGTCGATCTCGGCCGTGAAGTCGCGGCGGATCACGAAATTGGCGCCTTCGCCTCGGCCGATCTCGTCGGCGATCACGGTCTCGACGATCTCGGCGTACTCCTCATCGGCGATGTCGAATCCGCCGGCGCTGAGGGGGACGGCGGAGGACGGCAGCTCTGCGACCAGCTCAGGAGCAGGCAGGTGCAGGTGCTCGTCGACCACGATGCAGCGCAGCGGCGCTCCGTCGTCCTGGGCGACGAATCCGCGCTCGCGCACCTGACGGTAGGGGACCATCGCGAAGATCTCGCGCGGAGTCCCGTCGATCGTGAGCGGAATGTCGGCGAGCAGATCGACGTCGACGACCTCACCGGTCAGCAGCTCGACCGTGTCGGCGCCGTCGCGCGCGATCAGCACGAACGACGCAGTGGGATCTGCGGCGAGCTCGGCAAGACGTGAGAGGGTCATCGGTGTCTCCTGTGCATGGCTCCGGCTCGGCTCAACGAAAAGACCGCCCCGGAGGCGGTCTGGATTCGTGGGAACGCGAACACACCGCCTAGGAGGCGGGCCACCAGGTGAAGTTCGCGAGCATGGGCTGAAAACTATCACACCGCGCACTGTCGCCCCGGCCGGATGACGCGCGCCCGAGCCGCGTGACATCCAGCCTGCGTGCATCCAGGCGGCGTAGGCTGGGGGTTGTGCCAGCAGTGAATCTTGGGATGCCGAAGATCCCCGAAGTCCTCGCCCCGCGCCGCAAGTCTCGCCAGATCAAGGTGGGCAAGGTGCTCGTGGGCGGTGACGCACCCGTCACCGTGCAGTCCATGACGACCACGAAGACGACGGACATCAACGCGACTCTCCAGCAGATCGCCGAGCTGACCGCGTCCGGATGCGAGATCGTCCGTGTCGCCGTCCCCCATCAGGATGACGCCGACGCGCTGAAGATCATCGCGATGAAGAGTCAGATCCCGGTGATCGCGGACATCCACTTCCAGCCGCGCTACATCTACACCGCGATCGACGCCGGGTGCGGCGCCGTGCGGGTGAACCCGGGCAACATCCGCGAGTTCGACGGCAACGTCGGCAAGATCGCCGAGGCCGCCAAGGCCGCCGGCGTCTCGCTGCGCATCGGCGTGAACGCCGGATCGCTCGACCGCCGCATCCTCACCAAGTACGGCAAGGCGACGGCTGAGGCCCTCGTCGAGAGCGCCGTGTGGGAGGCGTCGCTGTTCGAGGAGCACGACTTCCACGACTTCAAGATCTCGGTCAAGCACAACGACCCCATCGTCATGGTGAAGGCCTATCGCCTTCTCGCCGAGCGGGGCGACTGGCCGCTGCACCTCGGTGTGACCGAGGCAGGGCCGGCGTTCCAGGGCACGATCAAGAGCGCCACGGCGTTCGGCATCCTCCTCGGCGAGGGCATCGGCGACACGATCCGCGTGTCCCTCTCGGCGCCGCCCGCCGAAGAGGTCAAGGTCGGGCACCAGATCCTGCAATCGCTGAACCTCCGCGAGCGCAAGCTCGAGATCGTCTCATGCCCGTCGTGCGGACGCGCGCAGGTCGACGTGTACACGCTCGCTGAGAACGTGACCGAGGGCCTCAAGGACATGACAGTGCCGCTGCGCGTCGCGGTCATGGGCTGCGTCGTGAACGGACCGGGTGAAGCTCGCGAGGCAGACCTCGGAGTCGCCTCCGGCAACGGCAAGGGACAGATCTTCGTCAAGGGTGAAGTCATCAAGACCGTGCCCGAGGCCGACATCGTCGCGACGCTGATCGAAGAGGCCAACCGGATCGCCGCAGACATGGGGCCCGAGGCGCCGCTCGGCACCGCGCAGGTCGTCACGGTCTGACCTCGGGGCGCGCCCTCCCATCGACTCGGTCGTGCGTTCCCTCCTGCGAGGGAGCGGCGCTCGCCATGAACATCTCAAGGAGCCCCATGTCCTCGTCAACCGTCGTGTCCTTCGCCGGCGGCGATGTCTCGGGATCGAGCACCGTCGCCCGGGTCGAATCGTCATCCGCAGGCGCCGTGGTCGTCGTGGACGCGACGCCGTTCCACCCGGTCGATCACACGTGGCCGGATCAACCGGGCGACAGCGGCGAGATCGCTGTCGAGGGGGCCGCCGTCCGCATCACCGAGGCTCTGATGGCCGCGGTGTCCGACGAGGGCGAGTTCGCGGTCGGTTCGGACATCCCCGTGAAGCGCGGTGCTGAGGGGTGGACCTGGCTCGTCGGGCATCCGCTCGAGGGCGAGACCCCGTCCTGGCTGGTGGAGGGCGCACGCGTGGAGCTGTCGGTCGATTCGTCCCGGCGGGCCGGTCTCAGCCGAGGACACACCGCCTGCCACCTGGCGTCTCTCGCGCTCGATCTCGCTCTTGCGGATCTGTGGCGCAAGGATCCGGGCGAGGATGCTCTGGGCACCCCGAACTTCGAGGGCAAGGCCAATCAGTCCAGCCGCATCCATGCGGACGGCGCGGTCGACGAGTACCGCCTGGGCAAGAGCCTGCGCAGGGCCGGATTCGACACCGAGACGTTCGCAGCGACGATCGCGGATCGTGAGGCGTCGATCAACGCACGGCTGGCCGACTGGGTCGCGTCGGGTGCGTCGAGCCGAGTGGTGACGGAAGGCCCGACGATCGTGGACCGTCGAAGCTGGCACTGCGAGCTTCCCGAAGGTACGGCGGAGATCCTGTGCGGCGGCACGCACGTGGCGTCTCTCGCCGAATTCGTCTCGATCTCGGTGACGCTCGACCTGACGGATCCGCAGCTGCTGGTCATGACGACACGGGCCGTGCCCGCTTCCTGACGAAGGTCACCGCACGAGGACGTTCAGCGCACGAAGCCGCTCTGCACCCTTCCGCCTGCACGGTCGAGCTCGTCTTCGACGCGGGCGGCGAACGTCGCGTAGTCGCGGTCGAGCAGTGGGGTGCTCAGCAGCTCGGCGCGCTCATTGCTGAGGTTCCGGAGCCGCCTCGGAAGCCATTTGCCCGTCGCGATCCAGCGTCCCTCCCTGAGAAGCATGAGCTCTGCGATCCTCTCGAACAGGATGAAGGCCTCGATGTGCTGCTCGAGAGGGTCTGCCGCATCTCTGAGGTCGTCGAGCACGTCGGTGATGACGTAGCGGCGAAACGCGGACTCCTGCGCGCTGAGTGCGGGGCCCCTGTCGAGGACCGTCTGCCACCGACGGCGGAGAGCGGCGAGGCGGCCGTCGTCTCGGATCGCGGTGCCTTCGACGAGCATGTGCACGGTCACCGGTCGGTGCTGTGCGACGCCTCGGTCGGCCCACTCGTCGAAACCTGCCGGCGTGTACGCGAACACCTCGAAGATCTCGCCCTCGAATTCGTGAGTCGAGGCCTCGCTCGTCTGGTCTTCGGCGTCGAAGAGGCCGTCTCCGAGGAGCAGCAGGTCGATGTCGCTCGTCGGGGTCCGTTCACGGCGCGCGGTGCTCCCCGCCACGATGGCGACATCTGCGCCGGGGTAGCGGGCGGCGACGAATCGTTCAGCGACAGCGAAGTTGTCCACGTCGCAAGAGTAACGACCGTCCGTGCGCGTTCCGGCGTCAGCGGAGCGCTGCACCGAGTCGAGAGCCGAGGCCACCGGCGAGCACATGAGCCTGAGTGAGCGGGATCCACCGGCATGTCCACGAGACGGGCGAGCGGCCGGTCGCCGGATCGGCTTCACCGGCCTGCCAGACCGCGGAGACCTCGGGATCGACGACCTCCAACCGGAAGAAGTGTCGGAGCGCCACTTCATCGCGCAACGGGGCGAGGTCGTAGAACTCGGCGCCGAGGCTGCGCGTCACCGTGCCGCGGAGCCCGGTCTCCTCGAACAGCTCTCTCTCAGCGGCCTGAGCAGCACTCTCGTCGTCGCGCACGGTGCCCGCGGGAACCTGAACGCCGGTGGCGAGCATGTCGGTGTCGTCGTGGGTGAAGACGAGCAGGCGATCCTCTGCGATGACATAGCACACGGCTTTCTCGACAACGGTGATCTGAGACGCGACGGCCGTCTCGCCCGGACGGCCGGCATCGCCGATGATTCTGTCCACCCACCGATCGCGCGGAAGCCGCGCGATCTCCGCCCTGGTGAACCACCCCGTCTCGATGAGCTCGCCGTCTGTGAACATGAACCCGGCGTCGACCGGAATCGAACACGAGTAGGCGATCGTCGTGTATCCGACACGATCGCCGTTCGGATAGCTCACGAGCAGATCCTCGCCTCCGTACGCCCCCACGATCCCGTGGACGGTGGCGGCGACTCCGATCTCCTCGTGCACCTCCCGGAGCAGCGCATCCTCCGGCTTCTCGAGCGGCTCGATTCCGCCGCCGAGGAGTCCCCACTCGCGCGAGTGCGTTTGCCGGCACAGCAGAAATCGATCGCCTCGCCGGATCACCGCAGTGACCGCGGGGAGCAGAAGGAGATCATGCCCCACGATCTTGCGGAGGTCGCTCAGGTACGGCGATATCGGCATGGCCTCGAGCCTAGGGCGTCAGAGAGAGAACTCGATCTCGCCTCGGGTGATGTCCGCGCGCACGACGTGGAGCGGCACGACGGCTCCGGGGGTGGCACCGTCCGGAATCGGGGCAGAGGCGGTGACGGCAGGATCGGCGATCTGGACCGTCGCCCGCTCGCCGCGGATCTCGATCACGGTCGCATCGATCGTCGAGCCGACCAGGGGAGTCATCAGCGCAGCCTCGACGCAGTTGATCGTTGCGGAATCGAGGTTGGACGCGCGCTGACCGGACTCCTGCATCAGTGCCGGGAGATCAGCGAGGGACTCGCGGACCCAGGCCGGCACCTCTCGCCCCTCGGACACGGCGAGGCAGATCGCGAGCGACCAGCGATCGACGAGACGACGCAGAGGCGCCGTGGCGTGCGCGTACGGTGCGGCGATCGCCGCCTGCTCGGTGTCGGACGGCACTGAGCCGTCGAAGGTCACGTAGCCCGCTCCGCGGAAGAGTGACGCTGCCGCCTCGAGGATCGGGAGGGTCATGGGGTCTGCGCGATCCAGCTCGCGCAGGTAGTCGCCGTACCGGCCCGTCGTCCAGGGCCGACCGAGCGCCTCGGTCTGATAACGGAACGCATCGAAGGATCTCTCGTCAGGCTGGGGCATCGTGCGCAGGATGCCGATGCCGGCCTCGATCATCAGGGAAGCTGCCGCCATACCCGTCATGAGGGACAGCTGAGCGTTCCATTCTTCGACAGGCAGCGGGTGCCGACGTTCGATCGAATAGGTTCCGTCGAGTCCTCGCACGACCTCTTCGTCCGGGAGGTTCAGGCTCGCGCCGCCGCGGAGCTTCTCCTGTGCGATCCGCAGAGCACCGATCTCCGGGAGCAGCGCGGCGGGGCCTTCCTCGCCCCGGTCGAGCGCCGCCTGGGTGCTGACGTAGTCGAGCTGCGCGCGCGAGCGGATCAGGGCCCGCTCCAGCCTGACGTCCTCGACCACTCCCGCAGAATCGAGGGCGAAGGTCCAGACCAGCGCTGGGCGATCCACATCCGCCAGCAGCGATGCGCGATCCTCGCTCAGCACCTTCGGATGCAGGGGGACAGTGCCGTCCGCCGCGTACAGGGTCTGGCCTCGACGACGGGCCTCCGCGTCGACCGCACCGCCGGGAGCCACGAATCCGGGCACATCGGCGATCGCATAGCGAACCGTGTATCCGGAGTCCCGCCGCTCGAGGTGGAAGGCCTGGTCGAGATCGCGAGACCCGCGGGGATCGAGTGTGGCGAACGGGATGTCGCGCATATCGAGTTCGGGAGTTGCAGCATCCGATGCCGCAGCCTCGGCGAGCACCGCGGCGGGGAAATCAGCGGGAGCCTCCAGAGATTCCTTGAGGGCGGCCAGCGCCGCGGCGAGTTCCGTCTGCGCGGCGGACGGAGCAACGTGGGATCGGCGCTGAGGCATGACCCCACACTAGGCGTCGAGGCGCGCCGGACCATGACGGCGGACCCCGGATACGACGGCGCTGAGGGGATCGGGGCTGAGCGTCGGACCCCCTCGGCGCACCCTCCGGAAACCTGTGATTCGCGTGTCCGTCCGGCCCCGACCGGAATACAGGGCGTTAGCGTGGGGGCATGACCACTGCTGCGAAAGCCCAGACCCTGATCGGACTCTACGAAGCGCCCGAGATCCTCCGCGTCGTCAATGTGTGGGACGTCGTCTCCGCCCGAGCTGTCGCGAAGCTCCCGGAGACCAAGGCGATCGCCACCGCCGGCCACGGCATCGCCGCGTCGTTCGGATTCGAGGACGGCACCATCACCCGCGACATCATGATCGACATGGTCGGACGCATCGCGGCATCCGTCTCCGTCCCGGTGACCGCCGACCTCGACGACGGCTACGGCGACGCAGGAGAGACCACGCGTCTCGCGATCGGCGCGGGTGTCGTCGGCGCCAACGTCGAGGACCGCCTCAAGCCGTTCGACGAGTCCGTCGCCGTGGTGGAGGCCATCGTCAAGGCGGCCGAGGCAGAGGGCGTTCCGTTCGCTCTCAACGCCCGCACCGACGCGTTCGTGCGCGCAGGTCACCGACCGGTCGCCGAGAGCGTCGCCGATGCGATCCAGCGCGGCCGTGCGTTCCTCGACGCCGGTGCCACGGCTGTCTTCGTCCCCGGCATGCTCGACGCCAACATCACGCGTCAGCTCGTCGAGGGCCTCGGAGAGGGCAAGCTCAGCGTGATCGGCCTGCCCGGCACCCTCGCGGCGTCGGAGTACGAGAAGCTCGGCGTCGCCCGCATCTCCTACGGCCCGCTGCCGCAGCGGGTCGCCCTGACCGCCGTGCAGGACCTCGCAGCGAGCCTGTACGCCGGCGGCGTGATCCCCAACGGACTCCCTGCCCTCAACTGACGCATCGCGAGACGAGTGACCACCGGTCAGTAGACTTGGCCCGTGGTCACTCGTCTTTCGAATTTCTTCCTCCGCACGCTCCGTGAAGACCCTGCAGGCGCAGAGGTCGCGAGCCACAGGCTGCTGATCCGCGCCGGGTACATCCGGCCGCAGGCTGCCGGCATCTTCGCGTGGCTCCCGCTGGGGCTCCGCGTCAAGGCCAAGATCGAGACCGTCGTCCGCGAGGAGATGGCCGCAGCAGGAGCGCAGGAGGTGCACTTCCCGGCTCTGATGCCGCGCGAGTCGTATGAGGCGACCGGGCGCTGGGACGAGTACGGCGACCTGCTGTTCCGTCTCCAGGACCGCAAGGGCGGCGACTACCTGCTCGCCCCGACGCACGAAGAGGCGTTCACGCTGCTCGTGAAGGACCTGTACTCGTCGTACAAGGACCTTCCCCTCACGCTCTACCAGATCCAGGACAAGTACCGCGATGAGGCCCGTCCCCGGGCAGGCCTGCTTCGCGGACGCGAGTTCACGATGAAGGACGCCTATTCCTTCGATTCGTCCGACGAGGGCCTCGACGCCAGCTACCAGGCTCAGCGCGATGCCTACGAGCGCATCTTCCAGCGCCTGGGTCTCGAGTACGTCATCGTCCAGGCGGATGCCGGAGCGATGGGCGGTTCGCGGAGCGAGGAGTTCCTGCACCCGACTCCCGTCGGCGAAGACACGTTCGTCCGCAGCGCCGGCGGATACGCCGCCAATGTGGAGGCGTTCACGACTGCCGTGCCTGACGCGATCACTTTCGACGCGGATGCGGTGCCGGTGATCTTCGACTCGCCGAACACGCCCACGATCGAGACTCTCGTCGCGCACTCGAACGCGCACCTGGACGGCGACTACACGGCTGCGGACACGCTCAAGAACGTCGTGCTCGCGCTCACCCACCTCGACGGAACCCGTGAACTCGTCGTCGTCGGCATCCCCGGCGACCGCGAGGTCGACGAGAAGCGCGCCGAAGTCGCATTCGCGCCTGCGGAGGTCGAGACCGCCACGGCAGACGACTTCGAGAAGAACCCGCTGCTCGTCAAGGGCTACATCGGCCCCTGGTCTCCCACGGGAGCCGTGCTCGGCGAGGAATCGGCGACCGGCATCCGCTACCTGGTCGACCCCCGTGTGAGCGAGGGCACGAGCTGGATCACCGGTGCGAACCTGGACGAGAAGCACGCGCATTCGGTCGTCGCCGGGCGTGACTTCTTCGCCGACGGCATCGTCGAGATCGCGAACGTCCGCGCGGGCGATCCGGCGCCCGACGGCTCCGGTCCGGTCGAGCTCGCACGCGGTATGGAGATCGGCCACGTGTTCCAGCTGGGTCGCAAGTACGCGGACGCGCTCGGACTCAAAGTCCTGAACGAGAACGGCAAGCTCGTCACCGTCACGATGGGGTCGTACGGCATCGGCGTGACGCGAATCCTCGCGATCATCGCCGAGCTGAACAACGACGAGAAGGGGCTCATCTGGCCCGCATCCGTCGCCCCCTTCGACGTGCAGGTCGTCGCCGCCGGTCGTGATCAGGTCGCGTTCGATGTGGCCGCCGACCTGTCGGCGCAGCTCGAGTCGGCCGGACTCGACGTGCTCTACGATGACCGACCCAAGGTCTCGCCGGGAGTCAAGTTCGGCGACGCCGAGCTCGTGGGCGTCCCGAAGATCGTCATCGTGGGCCGCGGGGCGGCCGACGGTCAGGTCGAACTGTGGGATCGCAGCACGGGTGAGCGCGACGCGGTCTCGGTCACCGAGGCCATCGAAAGGCTCAGCAGGGGCTGATCGCCGTGGTGCGGAATGCCGCGCACCCCCTTCCCGGGACTGCGCGGCATTCTCATGAGCGGGGTCGAGATCAGCAGACGATGCGACCGTGGTTCATGATGTCGTCATCCGGTGTGTCGCGCGTGACCAGCGACTTCAGCGCTCCCGCAGCCATGGCGATCTTCCCCTTCGCGGGCTCCCAGAACTCGGTCACGGTGGGGGTCACCTTCAAGAGCGCGATGCCTGGGGTGTCGAGGCCGTCCGCGAACCAGATCTCCAGCGACGGGGAGTAGAGCTCCTCCATCTTCGCGCGGTCGTGCACGAGCGTCGCCTTGCCGGCGACCGAGACGTAGCGCATCCCCTTGGCATCGCAGTAGGACAATCCGACATCGTGGTGCTTGCGCGCTTCGTCGACCTTCTCGGTGTCTTCCGCGGTGAAGAACCAGATGTCGCCGGCGTCGTCCATCTGCCGCGTCGACATCGGTCTGCTCACGAGATTGCCGTCATCGTCGGTCGTCGTCAGCATCGTGAAGTCGATGTCCTCCACGAGCTCGGCGACACGTGCCAGGGCTTCAGGTCCGGTGATCTCTGTCATGTCGATACCTTCGTACGGGCGCGACGCAGAGGCACGGGGATTGACAGGAGGAGCGCCACATGATCGCGGGCGGCGTTGCGCCGCACACGGGGCCGATCGCGCATGACAGTCTGGAGACATGACCGAGGAATCGCTGCCGGAATCGCTCAGCTCCGAGATCAACGCCGTGCTGGACGACGCCGGGGTCAAGACCGATCGGCGACTGGTGATGCGCATGATGCGCACCGCGATCCTGCTCGGTGAGGACGGCACCAACCGGCTCGATCTGAAGATCGCATCCGCGGCTCTGGCCGAGATGCGCGACGCCTTCCGACTCTTCGCGCCCTTCGAGGGAGTGCCCAAGGTCACCGTCTTCGGGTCTGCTCGCACACGGCAGGACGACCCGCTCTACGTCCAGGCGCGAGCCATCGCCGAGGCCCTGGCCGCAGACGGTTGGATGGTCGTGACGGGCGCCGGCCCCGGGATCATGCAGGCGGCGGCTGAGGGCGCAGGTCCCGCGCTCTCGCTGGGCGTCTCGATCCGACTGCCGTTCGAGGAGAAGGCGAACAGCCTCGTCGCGGGGAGCGACCACGTCGTCGCGATGAAGTACTTCTTCACCCGCAAGCTCATGCTCATCAAGGAGTCGATCGGCTTCATCTGCCTTCCGGGCGGGTTCGGCACCCTGGACGAGATGTTCGAGCTGCTGACCCTGCAGCAGACGGGCAAGGCCGAGCCGACGCCCATCGTGCTGCTCGACGAACCCGGGGGCACGTTCTGGAACGGGCTCAAGCGGTTCATCGACGAGGATCTCGCGCCGACGGGGGTGATCTCCGAGGGCGACTTCGACCGCGTCGTGATCACGGACTCGGTGGAGTCGGCGGCCTCGGTGATCGCCGGTTTCTGGCGCAACTACGATTCGCTGCGCTGGGTGGGCGACACCCTCGTGCTCCGCCTGCGTATCGACCCGACCGATGCCGAGCTCGACCGGCTCAACGAGCAGTTCGCGGGGATGCTGGTGAGCGGCCGTATCGAGCGATCTGCGCCGCGGTCACCCGAGGTCGCGGACGACGACGTGCTGCACCTGCCGCGGCTAGCCCTTCACCTCGACCAGCGCCAGGTCGGCAACCTGTTCCGTCTGATCGGTGCGATCAACTCGCTGGATTCTGCTCCCGCGCTCTGATCCCTGCCGCGAACGCGGCGAGATCGACATCGTGCCCGAGGATGCGCTCGGCGGCTCGGTGGCCTGAGTAGTAGGCGGCACCCACTGTGGCGGGTTCGTCGCCCCAGGTGGCCTCACCCGCGAAGTGCAGCACGCCGTCTACGGGACCGGCCGCATCGTCGTGATCATGATGCGATGACCCGACAGCAAGATGCGAGTACGACCCGTTCGCGAATGGGTCGTGTCCCCAGCGGGTGATCCAGTGCGCGGTCGGCGCTCCGACGTGGTCGCCGTACAGCGTGTGCAGCGCGGCGACCACGTCCGCGACGATCTCCTCGTCGGTGAGTTCCTGCATCCGACGTCCGAAGGGGCCGGCGGCGAAGGTGAGAAGAGTCGGCAGTCCGCTGACCGCGGACACGTCGTACCAGGAGTGCCAGTGCTCACCCGCCTCGCCGAGCGCACGGACCGCATAACTGCCCTCGTCCCAGAAGCGCTCCGGAAACTGGATGAAGATCTTGTTGAAGGTTCCCATCCCCAGGCGCTCGACGGGACCCGCGACGGCCTCGGGCAGGGGAGGGGCGAAGTCGATCGAACCGCCCTTGAGCACGCCGAGCGGCACCGTGACCAGCCCGCTGCGGGCGGAGAAGTCCCCGGCGTCGGTCGAGACGACCACCCCGTCGGGCGTCCGAGCGACCCGCGTGACGATGTGATCGAGCCGGATGTCGAGTCCGGCGGCGATGCGGCGGGGGAGTTCGTCGTATCCGCGAGGGAAGATCACCTCGTCGCCGTCGATCGCGTCCTCGTCGAGTCCGTGCGCGTCGAGGTCGCCGATCCATGCTCCGCACTGCTCTTCGACACGGTGTCGGAAGAACTCTCGGATCTCGTCGATGCGCTCCGGTTCGAATCCGGAGCGGTCGAGCGCGCGCTCGGTCACAACGAGGTAGGTGTCGCCGGGGGAGGACGCGGCGATCTTCTCGACCAGCAGACGATCGGCTGTCGCGACGTCTTCGATCCACTGCGCCGTGCTCGCAGCATCCATCGGCGTGCCGTCCCCGTCGAAGTTCTCGATGGGACGGCCACCGGCCTGGAAGCTGCCGACCGTGTACTCGATCGTGGGGATGTCCAGCGCCTGCACGAGATCCCACAGGCGCGACCCCTCGATCCCGTGCACCCAGGATGCCCCGAGATCGACGGGGAAACCGGCGGTGCGGTCGGTGTTCATCCGGCCGCCGACGCGATCGCGAGCCTCCAGCACCAGGACCCGCTGGCCGGCATCGGCGAGCATGCGTGCGGCCGTCACTCCCGACATCCCGGCTCCGATCACGATGGTGTCGTACGTGGTCACTGAGTCCTCCTGCGATCCTGACACCGCGACGGTGCGGCGGCCGCCGTGGCATGGGGCGGTGGGCACAGGGTATCGTGGTACGGATGTCGTGCGAGCACACCCGCGCGACGAGAGCTGAATAGGGAGCCGTCATGGATATCGAACTGAGTCTGCTGCGTGGGATCGAGAAGGAGAAGGCGATTCCCTTCGATGAACTGGTCTCGATCATCGAACAGGCCATCCTGACCGCGTACTCGAAGCACGTCTCCGCAGACGGAGCCACCCCCGAGGGGGTCCGCGTCGAACTCGACCGTCGGACCGGGCACGTCGCCGTGCTGCAGGTCGTCAAGGACGAAGAGGGCGCGATCATCGGCGAAGAGGATGCCACGCCCGACGACTTCGGACGTATCGCGGCCTTCGCAGCCAAGCAGGTCATCAGCCAGCGCCTGCGGGACATCGCGGACGACGTCGTGCTCGGCGACTTCAAGGACAAGGAAGGCGACATCGTCGCGGGAGTGATCCAGCAGGGTCCGAATCCCCGCATGATCCACGTCGACCTCGGAGCCGTCGAGGCGATCCTTCCTCCTGAGGAGCAGGTGCCGGGCGAGGAGTACACCCATGGGTCGCGCCTCCGCGTGTACGTGACCAGCGTCGCGAAGGGGCTCAAGGGGCCGCAGATCACCGTGTCGCGCACGCACCCCGGGCTCGTCCGCAAGCTGTTCGCGCTGGAGGTCCCCGAGATCGCCGCCGGTCTCGTCGAGATCGTCTCGCTCGCCCGCGAGGCCGGCCACCGCACGAAGATCGCCGTCCGGGCGAACGACCCGGCCATCAATGCCAAGGGAGCCTGCATCGGCGAGATGGGTCGTCGTGTCCGTGCCGTCACCGAGGAGCTCGCGGGGGAGAAGATCGACATCGTCGACTTCGATCCGGAACTCGCGCCTTTCGTCGCGAATGCCCTCTCGCCGGCCAAGGTGACCAGTGCGTTCATCCTCGACGCGAGCACCAAGGCGGTGCGTGCCCTGGTGCCCGACTACCAGCTCTCGCTCGCGATCGGCAAGGAAGGGCAGAACGCCCGTCTCGCCGCCAAGCTCACCGGCGCGAAGATCGACATTCAGCCGGACAGCGTCCTGGACTGACCGCTCGTCACGTCCGACTCGCGCCCTTCGCGCGAGTCGGACGGGAACACAGGTGTAAGATGGAACCCGTACGAATGTGCGTCGGCTGTCGCACGCGTGCTCCCCGCGCCGCTCTTCTCAGAGTGGTGTCCCAGAACGAGACGCTCATCATCGATGAGCGTGCTGTCCTGCCGGGGCGAGGCGCGTGGGTTCATCCGACACCGGAATGCATGGATGCCGCTCTGCGGCGTCGGGCTTTCGGAAGAGCACTGCGCGTCTCCAGCGATCTGGACACGCGGAACATCGAACAGCACCCACCAAGAAACAAAGGCTGAACGGCTATGGAAACAAAGTGAACGGCTCGAAATGAGACCCGTCCGCGACTAGTGGTCTGCCCTGTCTGGGTGGACCGACCCCAGACAGGAGAATTGTGGCTGGTAAACCACGCGTACACGAGATCGCCGCCGAACTCGGCGTCGACAGCAAGATCGCACTTGCAAAGCTCAAGGAACTCGGAGAGTTCGTCAAGAGCCCCTCTTCGACCATCGAACCTCCGGTGGCGCGCAAGCTGCGCGCTGCCATCGAGTCGGACGCTTCCCTGAAGTCGTCCGGCGACGCCGCACCCGCTGCTGCAGCGAAGCCCGCTGCCAAGCCGGGTGCTGCCAAGCCTGGTGCTGCCAAGCCTGGTGCTGCGAAGTCGGCAGAGGAAACCTCCGACGCTGCGACACCCGCTGCTGCGAAGCCCGGTTCCGGTGCACCGACTCCGGGTCCCAAGCCCGGGCCCAAGCCGGCCCCCGCGCCGGAGGCGCCCGTTGCTGCTCCGGCAGCCGAAGCTCCGGCCGAGCCTGCTGCTCCGGCAGCGGCGACACCCGGCCCCGCGGCTCCGAAGTCGAACGACGGAGGAGCTCCGAAGCCCGGCGCCCCTCGTCCCGGCAACAACCCGTTCTCCTCCGCGCAGGGTATGGGACAGCGTCCCACCGGTCCGCGTCCGGGGAACAACCCCTTCGCTTCGGCGCAGGGAATGGGCCAGCGCCCGACGCCGGGTAACATCCCGCGTCCGCAGGCTCCGCGTCCCGGCGCACCGCGTCCGGGTGCACCTCGTCCCGGTTCGCCCCGTCCCGGCGCTCCGCGCGGTGGTCAGGGTGGTCGTCCCGGCGGTGCACCGTTCCAGCAGCGTCCGGGTGGCCCCGGTCGTCCCGGCGGTGCCGGTGGACCCGGTGCGGGTCCCGGTGCTCGTCCCGGTGGTGGCTTCGCAGGTCGTCCCGGTGGCGGCGGTGGCCGCGGTCGTGGCCCCGGTGGAGGTACCGCAGGTGCTTTCGGCAAGGGCGGCGGCAAGAGCAAGCAGCGCAAGTCGCGGCGGGCGAAGCGGCAGGAATTCGAGATGCGGAGCGCCCCGGTCGTCGGTGGCGTCAACGTCACCCGCGGTAACGGGGAGATCATCCGCATGCGCCGCGGCGCGTCGATCGCGGACTTCGCCGACAAGATCGAGACGCTGACCGGTTACACGGTCCAGCCCGGAACCCTCGTGACGATCCTCTTCAACCTCGGCGAGATGGCCACGGCCACCGAGTCGCTGGACGAGGCGACGTTCGAGGTACTGGGTGCCGAGCTCGGCTACAAGATCCAGATGGTCTCGCCCGAGGACGAGGACAAGGAGCTCCTCGAGGGCTTCGGTCTCAACCTCGAGCAGGAGCTCGAGGAGGAGAGCGAGGACGACCTCGAGATCCGTCCTCCGGTGGTCACCGTCATGGGTCACGTCGACCACGGTAAGACCCGGCTCCTCGACGCCATCCGTCAGACCAACGTCATCGACGGTGAGGCCGGCGGCATCACGCAGCACATCGGTGCGTACCAGGTGTGGACGGAGCACGAGGGCATCGAGCGTGCCATCACCTTCATCGACACCCCGGGTCACGAGGCGTTCACCGCCATGCGTGCACGTGGAGCGCAGGTCACCGACCTCGCGATCCTCGTGGTCGCGGCCGACGACGGCATCATGCCGCAGACGGTCGAGGCGCTCAACCACGCCCAGGCGGCGAACGTGCCGATCGTGGTCGCGGTGAACAAGGTCGACAAGCCCGACGCCAACCCGGCCAAGGTGCGTCAGCAGCTCACCGAGTATGGTCTGGTCGCCGAGGAGTACGGCGGAGACGTCATGTTCGTCGACGTGTCGGCTCGCGCCAACACCGGTATCCAGGAACTCCTGGACGCGGTGCTGCTCACGGCCGACGCTGGCCTCGACCTCACGGCGAACCCGAACAAGGCCGCTCGCGGTGTCGCCATCGAGGCGAAGCTCGACAAGGGTCGCGGTTCGGTCGCCACAGTGCTGATCCAGTCCGGAACGCTCCGCGTCGGAGACGCGATCGTGGCCGGAACGGCCTATGGCCGAGTGCGTGCGATGGCGGACGAGAACGGCGAGCAGGTCCTCGAGGCCTACCCGTCGCGTCCGGTGCAGGTTCAGGGTCTGAACTCCGTGCCGCGTGCCGGCGACGTCTTCATCGTCACCGAAGAGGACCGCATGGCCCGTCAGATCGCTGAGAAGCGTGAAGCGGTCGAGCGCAACGCCCAGCTGGCCAAGGCCCGCAAGCGCATCTCGCTCGAGGACTTCACCCGTGCTCTCGAAGAGGGCAAGGTCGAGTCGCTCAACCTCATCATCAAGGGTGACGTCTCCGGTGCCGTCGAGGCACTCGAGGAGTCGCTGCTCAAGATCGAGGTCGACGACTCGGTGCAGCTCCGCATCATCCACCGCGGTGTCGGTGCGATCACGGAGTCCGACGTCAACCTCGCGACGATCGACAACGCGATCATCGTGGGCTTCAACGTCCGCCCCGACACGAAGGCGCGCGAGCGTGCTCAGCGTGAAGGCGTGGACATCCGGTTCTACTCGGTCATCTACAACGCGATCGACGAGATCGAGAGCTCGCTCAAGGGCATGCTCAAGCCGGAGTACGAAGAGGTCCAGTCGGGCGTCGCCGAGATCCGCGAGGTGTTCCGCTCCTCGAAGTTCGGCAACATCGCCGGTGTCATCGTGCGCTCGGGAACGATCACGCGAAACGCCAAGGCTCGTGTCATCCGCGACGGTGTGGTCATCGCCGATGGCCTCGCCATCGAGTCGCTGCGTCGCTTCAAGGACGACGTCACCGAGGTGCGCACGGACTACGAGGCCGGTATCGGCCTCGGCAAGTTCAACGACATCCAGATCGGTGACGAGATCGAGACCACCGAGCTGGTCGAGAAGCCTCGCGGCTGATCACGTCAGATATATGTCTTCGGGCGAGGATGCGTCATGCATCCTCGCCCGAAGGGTACGTAGAGGGAGAGAACAATGGCTGGTGAACGACAGGCACGTCTGGCCGATCGCATTCGTGTGATCCTCGCTGAGCGACTCGAGAAGGGGCTGCGAGACCCGCGCCTCGGCTTCGTGACGATCACCGACGTCCGCGTGAGCGGCGACCTGCAGCACGCATCGGTGTTCTACACGGTGCTCGGCACCGAAGAGGAGCGTCTCTCCAGCGGGGCGGCTCTGACGTCGGCGACGGGGATGCTGCGCAGCGAGGTCGGCAAGCAGCTGAGCACCCGGCTCGTCCCGACGCTCGAGTTCATCCCCGACGCGCTTCCGGAGAACGCCGACCACATCTCGGCCCTCCTCCGTGAGGCGCAGCAGCGGGACGCCGATGTGGCGAAGCTCGCGTCGTCGGCATCACACGCAGGCGACGCAGACCCCTACATCCGCCAGGACGACGACGACACGGAGTCCTGAATATCGGCGCGCTCCTCTGTGGGCGTGCCTGCGTTGCTAACCTCGGCTGAGCGAGTGGATGCTCGTACGGGCTGGGGGGTTCGGCATCGACGTGTTGAGTGCGCATGGGGCGGCTTCGGTCGCCTCCGGGGTGATCGAGGAGATTCTCGACGATCTTCTCGAGAACGATCTGAGTTGCGCGCCACATGTCGTCGCGCGGCTCATCTCTGAAGTCACGGCGGATCGAGCGACAGTCAGAGCGGTCGCCGCACGATTGGATGCTGCGCAGCGGCAGGGGTTGAGGCCCCTCCCGACCCCGGTGCCGATGGTGGAGGCGATCGAAGCGCTGTACGCGCACCTCGTGCTCGATCAGCGCGATCGTGAGATCCTCGTCGCGGTCTCTCTGCGCCTCGACGACAGGCTCGAACCGCTTCTCGACTTCGTGGGGCGCTCTGCCGACTACCTCTCGGCGGGAACGCTCGGTCCGTTGCTCGACATCCACGCGGGGCGGGTGCGCCTCGCCGACCCACGCCTGGCCATCTGGCTTCGAGCGACGACGTCATCATCGGCGGCGGCAGCCGTGCACGATCGCCTGCACGTCATCTTCCGGAGCCGGGGCGAGTGGGTCGACGCGGATTGGCACCGTGCCCGCGCATCTCTCTACGGCGACCCCGACACCGCCGGGGAGCTGACGCGCATCGCGAGAGAGCACTCGGAGTCCGGTCTGAGTGAGCGCGCGTTCCATCTCGCGGCAGAAGCCGCATCGCACACCAGTGGAGTCCGCAAAGACGAGGCCACCGTCGTGGCGGGCGTCGCGGCGATATCCGCGGGCTATGCCGTGGAGGCTGTCAACCAGCTCTCCGGCCTGTTCCCCGCGGGCGACGAGCGGTACCGGTTGCAGGGGCTCGGTGGATTGTTCGTCGCGCAGGCGCATCTGCGGGGCAGCGTTCCCGAGGTCGATGTGGAGACGTTGAAGCCTCGGAGTGACGATCCCGAGCATTGGTATTCCTGGGCGCGCGCGTCAGCGTTCGCTGCCGTCCTCTGCGCGGAGCGCGGCGATCGTCAGGGCATGCGATCGTGGCTGGATGCTCTGCGGGAAGGGAGCGCGAGGGTGAGCGCGGAGAGTGATCTCCGTGACCCGGTCGTCGCACTGGCCTGGCTCGTTCTGGGTGATCGCGACCTCGAGGATGTGCGAGGAACCGGGCCCCTCACCGGAGGGATGCTCCAGGCTCTGCGCGCGGCCATGGACGGCGACGTCGACCGTGGACTGCGGCTGCTCGGCGTCGCGGACTCCGGTATCGGTATAGAAGTCGATCCGTTCGTCGCGGGGTTCGAGCGCAGCCCTCTCGTCAGCGCGTATCGGGCGATCGTCGAAGTGCTGCTGCTGATGTGGCGAGGGGACATCGGTACGGCCCGAGACCGAATGCTGCGGGCGGCCCTCGAACTCCCCGTGGCGCTGCCCTTCGCCGGACTCGGCGTCGTCATCGCCCGTCGTCTCGATCTGGCGGTTCTCGGACGGCTCGGGCCGTTCTCCCGCGCTCTCACCGCGGCGTCACCCGCACCCGTCCGCTTCGATCAGCTCGTCGACCGCGCCATCGGAGCGTTCTTGGCCGGCTCGACGGACGAAGCGGTGTCCTTCATGCGGCTCTGGCGCGAACGAGGCGCGCCGCAGTCGACACTGTCCGTGCCCGGGCTGGAAGAGGCCATCGTCCGCGCGGAGCCGGCCCCGCGCCACCCGCAACGCATCGAACCGCCTGAGATCGCGCTCGCCCAGCTGCTCCGCCTGCGGATCACGAGATGCTCTGACGAGGACTGGCGCACCGACAGAGCACAGGTGGCAGCCGAGGCAAGGGCACTCGCATCTCCGTTCTCACGGGGACGCGTCGAGGCCATGATCGGCACGCGGTCGCTCATCCGGGGAGATCTGGAGATCGGTCGCGAACATCTCACCACCGCACTGAGTCTGCTGGAACTGTCGGGGGCGACGGCGTGGGCGCGCGCCGTCAGCGTCAGGTTGGATCGCTTGGATGCCGGAGAGCACCTGTCGGTACGCTCGGCAGACCTGCTCGCGCCCTGCCGGCGAGTGTGGGAGCCGCTCCTCACCGTCCGCGAGCTGGAAGTGGCGATGCTGGTCGTCGAAGGCTCGTCGAACCGTGGCATCGCAGCTACGCTGCACGTCTCGGTGCGCACGGTGGAGGTCCATCTCGGGCGTGTGTTCGCCAAGCTCGGGGTGCGCACCCGTGTCGAGCTCACGGTGATGGCTCACCGCATCGGTCAGTTCGTCTGAGCGGGTGGCGTCAGCGGGGGAGGGAGAGCGTCTCGCCGTCTGCTTCGGCGAGACCGTCGGCGATGAGCGAATCGATCGCCCTGTCGCGCTGCAGCGGATCCGGCCAGTCGGGGAGCACCCCCTGAAGCAGCACCGGATCCGGGGCGGCAGCGCGAAGGACACGCAGGACCGCTCCTCTGGCCTGACGGTCGGAGCCCTCGAAGGCCGCCTGGCGCCGTCGCGTGTCACCGGTGTCTGGGCGCCCGGCCGCGACCCAGGCGCAGTCGTCGATCAGCGGACAGATCTCGCAGCGAGGAGAGCGCGACGTGCAGACGGTGGCGCCGAGCTCCATCGCGGCCGCGTTGAACACCGCAGACTCGGCGTCGTCCGTGGGGAGCAGCGAATCCATGAGGTCAAGGTCCCGGCGAGACGGCGAGCCGGGCTGCGCCTGTCCGAGCACCGCCCGCGCGAGTACTCGACGAGTGTTCGTGTCGACGACGGGATGCCGGTCGCCGTATGCGAAGACGGCGACCGCCCTGGCGGTGTAATCGCCGATGCCCGAGAGGAGCAGAAGCGGCTCGACGTCCCTGGGGACGACTCCACCGTGCCGATCGGTGATCTCGATGGCTGCCCGGTGCAGCCATAGAGCACGCCGGGGATAGCCGAGGTTCGCCCACTGCTGCACGACCTCCGCAGGGGTGGCCTCTGCGAGCGCTCGGGGAGTGGGCCATCGGGAGAGCCACGCCTCCAGGTGCGGGATCACCCTGGCCACCGGCGTCTGCTGCAGCATGAACTCGCTGACGAGTGTTCCCCAGGCTCCGAACTCGTCCTGGAACTCGCCGCGTCGCCACGGCAGATCTCGCGCGGCTTCTCGATACCACGCCGTCAGGGGAGCCATCGTCGCAGCGGCTGGATGAGACGTCGAAGGCACCTCGACAGCCTAGGCGAATCGGCGCTCACGCCGGAGGCGGGACGCCGAGCATCCCGTCGCACCGTAGGCTTGAGGGATGGTCTCGCCCGGCATCCTCCTCGTCGACAAGCCCGCTGGACTGACCAGCCACGATGTGGTCGCGCGCACCCGTCGTGCGCTCGGAACCCGCAAGGTCGGGCACGCGGGAACCCTCGATCCGATGGCCACCGGCCTGCTCGTGATCGGCGTCGAGGGAGCAACGCGCCTGCTGACCTACATCGTCGGCGCGGACAAGACGTACGAGGCGACGATCCGGATCGGGCAGACGACCGGCACGGACGATGCCGACGGCGAGATCCTCACCCGTGCGCCCGAGCAGGCATGGCGTGCGGTGACACCCGAGCGGATCGCGGCGGGAGTCGCCGCGCTGACAGGGGAGATCTCGCAGGTGCCGAGCTCGGTGTCAGCGATCAAGGTCGACGGCCGACGCGCCTACGACCGGGTGAGGGCGGGAGAGGAGGTCGTGCTCGCAGCGCGCGATGTCACGGTCTCCCGGTTCGAGATCGTCGCCGAGCGCTCGGGCGAGGGCTTCCTGGATCTCGACGTCGTGGTCGACTGCTCGTCCGGCACCTACATCCGTTCTCTGGCCCGCGATCTCGGTGCAGACCTCGGCGTCGGAGGACACCTCACCGCTCTACGACGCACTCGCGTCGGCGACTTCGACGTCGCGGATGCCGTGATGATCGAGGACATCGTCGAGACCGCACTTCTGACTCCGGCCGCTGCGGCAGTGCGGGTGCTCGACCCGCTCCCTGTCTCGGCCGCGGACGCCAGGGATCTCCGGCACGGCAAACGGCTCACCGACCAGGCCTCTCGACTGAGCGGTGTTCTGGCCGCCGCGATCGACGAGGACGGCGTGCTCGTCGGCGTCGTCGAGCGACGGGGAGTCGACCTGAAGAGCGCGATGAACATGCCCGAGGTGGCCCGATGATCCTGTGGCTGACGATTGCTCAGGTCGCGGTCGCGACCGCCGCCGGACTGTTCTGCATCATCCTCGGTCTCGCCGGGCGGCGTCCGAGCGACTTCTCGGTCGGGGCCCTCGCTCTCGTCGAGCTGCTCCTGGTCGTCCAGGTCGTCGTGGCGATCGTGGCGCCCGTCGTCGGCAACCCCCCGACCGGCGATCTGCTCGAGTACTGGGTCTATCTCGTCTCCGCTGTGCTGCTGCCGATCGGCGCGGTGCTGTGGGCGCTCATGGAGAGAAGCAGGTGGAGCACGGTCATCCTCGGAGTCGCCGGGCTGGCCGTCGCGATCATGGTCTGGCGGATGCACGTCATCTGGACGATCCAGATCGCCTGAGCGTCCGGGATCCCCTGCCCCGATCTAGAATGGGGGGAGCTATGAGCACCACCGTCCCCACCTCCCGCATGACCGGCATCGGCCGTGTCCTCGTGATCGTCTACGCCGTCATGGCGTTGGCGGCGACCGGTCGAAGTTTCGTGCAGATCTTCCGGCAGTTCGACGAGGCGCCCCTGGCGTACTCGCTGTCGGCGCTGGCGGCCGTCGTCTACATCCTCGCGACCCTGGCGCTCGTGCTCGCCGACCGCCGCGGCTGGTACGTCATGGCATGGGTCGCGATCGTCTTCGAGCTCACCGGCGTCTTGGTGATCGGTACCCTCAGCGTCTTCTTCCCCGACCTCTTCCCTCATGACACCGTCTGGTCGATGTTCGGGCGTGGCTATGTGTTCATCCCGCTGGTGCTTCCGATCTTCGGGATCTGGTGGCTGCGCACTCATCGCCCGGCGCGCGCTGTGCAGGCGGCGCCCGCCGCTGAGGTGTCCGCATGATCGTCTTCCGCGATCCGCTGGAGGTCCCGGCGGACTTCGGTCATTCCGTGGTCGCGATCGGCAAGTTCGACGGTGTCCACGCCGGGCACCGGGCGGTCATCCGTCGGCTCAAGCAGGTCGCGGACGAAACCGGCCTCCGCACAGTGGCCGTCACGTTCGATCGCAATCCTCTTGCCGTGCTGCGACCCGATCGCTGCCCCGAGAATGTCGTCACGGTCGAGCGCAAACTCGAGCTGCTGAGCGAGCTCGAGCTCGACGCGACGCTGCTGCTGACCTTCGATGCCGAGTTCGCCGCGCGCAGCGCCGAGGAGTTCGTCACGAGCATCCTGGTCGGAGCGCTCGGTGTGTCGACGGTGCTCGTGGGTGAAGACTTCCGGTTCGGGCGCGGGGGAGCGGGAACGCCGGCGTTGCTGCGCGAACTGGGCCCGAAGCATGGGTTCAGCGTCGAAGTCGTCGACGACGTCTTCCTGGACGGCTCTGATCGACGAGTCTCGTCC
Source organism: Microbacterium sp. LWH13-1.2 (assembly GCF_038397735.1). Classification (NCBI taxonomy): domain Bacteria; kingdom Bacillati; phylum Actinomycetota; class Actinomycetes; order Micrococcales; family Microbacteriaceae; genus Microbacterium; species Microbacterium sp. LWH13-1.2. The sequence goes on from NZ_CP151635.1 coordinate 1,073,855, forward strand.
ACGTGGATCCGGGAACTGCTCATGGACGGCGACGTCACCACCGCCGCACGAGTTCTCGACCGTAACGTCGACGTGCGCGGCGAGGTGGTGCACGGCCTCAAGCGAGGACGGGAACTCGGGTTCCCGACCGCCAACCTCTCGGCCTCGGTCGACTCCTTCGTCCCGGGCGACGGGGTCTACGCCGGATGGCTCGTCGACCACGAAACCGGGATCCGTCACCGAGCGGCGATCTCGGTGGGCACAAACCCGACTTTCGACGACGTCCTCGAGCGCCAGGTCGAGGCGCACGTGCTCGGCGAGACGGATCTCGACCTGTACGGGCACGATGTCACCGTCGAGTTCGTCGAGCGTCTGCGTGGCATGGTCGCCTTCGAGGGCATCGACAAGCTCAAGTCTCAGATGGCCACCGACGTCACGGATGCCGAACGGGTGCTCGCAGCTCCGAACAGCTGAACTCCGAGCCAACTCTCCGTGACGTGATCTCGGTCCGATGGTCGGCATGGCGTAGAATGGGTCTCGGTGGTCGACGAATCTCGCGACTGAGTCGCGCGCCGATGACCACCGGAACTACTGTTCGTACGGTCCTGGCTCACGCCACACGCGGACATCGAGAACGGCTGCCGCATCCTGTGGATGCTCGGCCTTCACGCTCAGGAGGAGCATGCCGACCACGGCGACTGCCGCAACGCGGCGCAAGAAGACGTCTCGTCGCGACGATGAGGCGCCCCTCATCCCGATCCTCGCGCGAAAGGTGCGCGAGATCGAGGCGAAGTCGCAGCGCGGAAAGCTGGGCCCGACGAACCGGGTGAAGTTCCAGGTGATCGCGTTCCTGGTGCGCGAAGAGCGTGCCAGGGTGAAAGCGGACACCGAGATCGCCGATGCCGCCCGCGCGGAACTGCTCAAGCGGCTCGACGGCGTCGCGACGATCCTCGCCAAGACCGCCGCACGCGACACATCGCTGATCCAGCTGCTCGAAGCCGATCAGGCGACGTCTCCGGTGGCGAAACGCATGCGTCGGGACTGGCTGCTCGAGTCGGGCGCGGAACTCGCGCCCGAAGAGCTCATCATCGCCGACATCGCGCCCGTGCAGACGTCCGTCGTGTCTGCCGCGATCGCCGAACGTCAGGTGACGCCCCCGTCGGTCGAATCGCGCCAGCTCGCGAACCCGTTCCTCGCTCCGGATCTCACTCCGCGAGCACGCACCACTCCCCGTCGTCGCCTCGACGGCTGGGAGCTCATGGGGCCCCTCTACAAGGCGTTCGAGACGGGCGCCGGGGGCGGCGCGGCGAGCATGGATCTCCCGCCCGCACCAGAGTACGATCACCTCTCGCCGAAGGGGCTCGAGGTGATGGTGCACCAGTCGCGCTTCCTCGAATCCGTGCGCGAGGGGCACAGGAGCTTCCTCCTCGCCGACGAGCCCGGCCTCGGCAAGACGGCTCAGTCCGTGCTCGCCGCGTCCGTCGCCGGCGCGTACCCGCTTCTCGTGGTGGTGCCCAACGTCGTGAAGATGAACTGGGCGCGCGAGGTCGAGCGCTGGACGCCGCAGCGCCGAGCGACGGTCATCCAGGGCGATGGTGCCGACATCGACGCGTTCGCCGACATCTTCATCGTGAACTACGAGATCCTCGATCGTCACATGTCGTGGCTCGCGTCGATCGGACTTCGGGGAATGGTCGTCGACGAGGCGCACTTCATCAAGAACCTCAGCTCCCAGCGATCGCAGAACGTGCTCTCGCTCGCCAACCGGGTACGCGAGCGCACACCGGGGGGCAACCCGCTGATGCTCGCACTCACGGGAACGCCTCTGATCAACGATGTCGAGGACTTCGACGCGATCTGGCGCTTCCTCGGCTGGACGACGGGCGAGAAGCCCGGCCCTGAACTGATGGAGAAGCTCGACGCGACGGGGTTCACACCCGCAGACAAGGCTTTCTATCCCGAGGCCCGTGAAGCGGTGATCTCGATGGGCATCGTCCGCCGCAAGAAGAAGGACGTCGCCGCCGACCTCCCAGACAAGCTCATCGCCGATCTGCCCGTCCAGCTCGACGACGACTTCGGGCGCAGCATCCGTCAGGCGGAGCGCGAGCTCGGGGAGCGTCTCGCCGCTCGCTACCGCCGCATCATCGAGGCACGCGGGGATCGCGGACTCGCACCGGGCGAGATCGACGAGGACATCGTGCGCCTTGTCGCTCAGAACGAGCTCGAGGAGTCGAAGGCTGCAGGAACCGGTGGCGACAACGTCTTCACCATGGTGCGTCGCATCGGGCAGGCGAAGGCGCAGCTCGCAGCCGACTACGCGGCGCAGCTGCAGCGATCGGTGGGCAAGGTCGTGTTCTTCGCGAAGCACATCGACGTGATGGATCAGGCCGAGGCGCATTTCGCATCAGTCGGCATCCGTTCGGTGTCCATCCGTGGCGACCAGACCTCGACCGCGCGTCAGCAGGCGATCGACGACTTCAACAGCGATCCGGATGTCGGCATCGCGGTGTGCTCGCTGACCGCAGCCGGCGTGGGCCTCAACCTGCAGGCGGCATCGAACGTCGTCCTCGCAGAGCTCTCGTGGACTGCTGCGGAGCAGACGCAGGCGATCGACCGTGTGCACCGCATCGGTCAGGACGAGCCGGTCACGGCGTGGCGGATCATCGCGGCGCACACCGTCGACGCGAAGATCGCCGAGCTCATCGACCAGAAGCAGGGTCTCGCGGCGCGCGCGCTCGACGGTGAGGCCGTCGATGACGCGGCCGCGGAGCCCGTGCAGCTCGGGGCGCTCATGCACCTTCTGCGGGAGGCCCTCGGGGCGGCCTGACGAGAGGGACTCTCGAGAGATCGGTGTTAAGAATCACGATTCTTGGCGCCGATTTCTCGTTCTCATCGCTGAGTCGAGGCATTTCTTACGAATCGTCCCGAGGTGAGCGCAAGATCCCCGGTTTTCGACGCCTCGAATGGCGCGTGCGCGCATCGGGGCACTAGTGTCGATCGCAGGCAACGTCGCCTTTTCCCCCTTCCCTGAACCCGTCTGAGGCAAGCATGAAGATCGGCATTCTGACGAGCGGTGGCGACTGCCCCGGACTCAACGCGGTGATCCGCGGAATCGTGCTCAAGGGCACCACGACCTACGACCTCGAGTTCGTCGGCATCCGCGACGGCTGGCGAGGCGTCGTCGACGGAGACTTCTTCCCCCTCACTCGGCACGAGGTGAAGGGCCTGTCGAAGGTCGGTGGAACGATCCTCGGCACCAGCCGCACGAACCCCTATGAGGGTGAGCGCGGCGGTGCGGAGAACATCGCCAAGACGCTCTACGGCCACAAGATCGACGGCATCATCGCGATCGGCGGCGAGGGTACCCTTGCAGCGGCCGACCGCCTCGCGAAGGACGGCATCAACGTCATCGGTGTGCCGAAGACCATCGACAACGACCTCCGCGCCACCGACTACTCGTTCGGCTTCGACACGGCCGTCAACATCGCCACCGACGCGATGGACCGTCTGCGCACCACCGGAGACTCGCACCAGCGCTGCATGGTGGCCGAGGTCATGGGTCGCCACGTCGGTTGGATCGCGCTCCACGCCGGGATGGCGGCGGGCGCGCACGCCATCTGCATCCCCGAGGTACCGATGTCGATCGACGACATCACCGAGCTCGTCTCGAGCGCCCACGATCGCGGACGCGCGCCGCTCGTCGTGGTCTCCGAAGGATTCAAGCTGCTCGGCATGGATGAGGCCTACAGCGACAAGGGGCTGGACGCATTCAACCGCCCCCGTCTGGGCGGCATCGGTGACCAGCTCGCGCCGGCGATCGAGCGGATCACCGGAATCGAGACTCGCGCCACGATCCTCGGTCACATCCAGCGCGGCGGATCGCCCTCGGCGTTCGACCGCGTGCTCGCCACGCGACTCGGCCTGCACGCGGCCGACGCCCTGGTCGACGGCGCGTGGGGCCAGATGGTCGCCATGCAGGGGACCGACATCGTGCGTGTGCCGTTCGCCGAGGCCCTGGGCGAGCTGAACACGGTTCCCCGCAGCCGCTACGACGAGGCCGCCGCACTGTTCGGCTGAGCCGTCAGCCGGACACCCCGAACGCGAACGGGCCGATCCTCACCGGATCGGCCCGTTCTCTGCGTAGGCGCGGTCAGCGCGAGGCGAGCCCGACCGTGTCGAGGATCCACGCCAGTTCGAAGGCGCGTTCCTTCCATGAGTTGTACCGTCCGCTGACCCCACCATGACCGGCGACCATCTCGCACTTGAGCAGTGCGTCCGATGCTCCTGCGACTCGCAGCGCCGCGATCCACTTGGCCGGTTCCACATAGAGCACTCTGGTGTCGTTGAGCGAGGTGACCGCCAGGATGCGCGGGTACTCGACGCCCTCACGCACGTTCTCGTATGGTGAGTACGACTTCATGTACTCGTAGACGTCAGCGCCGTGCAGCGGGTCTCCCCACTCGTCCCATTCGATCACCGTCAGAGGGAGCGAGGGGTCGAGGATCGTCGTCAGCGCGTCGACGAACGGCACGGCGGCCAGAACTCCGGCGAAGAGCTCGGGGGCGAGGTTCGTGACGGCACCCATGAGCAGTCCTCCGGCGCTGCCGCCCTCTGCGACGAGAGTCTCGGGCGTCGTGATGCCCTGCTCGATGAGGTGCTCGGCGCACGCGACGAAGTCGGTGAACGTGTTGCGCTTGCTCAGCAGCTTGCCGTCCTCGTACCACTGTCGCCCCATCTCGCCGCCGCCACGCACGTGTGCGACGGCGAAGACGATTCCTCGGTCGAGCTCGGACAGCCGGGCGACCGAGAAACCGGGATCGATCGAGTGCTCGTACGACCCGTAGCCGTAGAGATGCACGGGACGGGTCTCGGAACCCGGATCTCCGAACGAGCGCTTCCAGACGAGCGAGATCGGCACCCTGGTACCGTCGGTTGCCGTGGCCCAGGCGCGCTGCTGGCCGTAATCGAGAGGGTCGTAGCCGCCGAGGACCGCGACCTGCTTGCGGAGTTCGAGCTCGCGCGTCGCGAGGTCGAGCTCGTACACCGTGCCGGGAGTGACGAACGAGGTGTAGCCGAGGCGCAGATACGGCGAGTGCCATTCCGGGTTGCCGCTGACACCCGCCGAGTACAGCGGCTCGTCGAAGACGATGTCCTCCACGGCATCCGTCGAGTAGTCGAGGAGCCCGACGCGCTCGAGACCCTCACGGCGGTACTCGACCGTGGCGAAATCGCGGAAGGCGTCCATGCCGAGCAGTCGACGGCCCGGTTCGTGCGCCAGGACGACCCGACGCTCGCCCTGCGGGGCGGATGCGGCGACCGAGACGAGCTCGAAGTCCAGCGCGCCGTCGTTGTGGAGGATGTACAGGCGATCCTCCCCGTCGACCACCGCGTGCTCGAGCGAGTACTCGACGCCCTCGCGTCGAGGCCAGACGATCTCGGGCGGCGCAGTCAGATCTCCCGAGAGATCGACGAGGTACTCCTCGCTCGTGATGCTGGATCCGACGGCGATCACCAGGTATCTGCGACTGCGGGTGATGCCGGCGCCCAGCCAGTACTTCTCATCGGGTTCGTGGAAGAGCTGCACGTCTTCGGCCACCGGCGTGCCGAGGCGGTGCAGCCAGAGGGTGTCGGGGCGCCAGGCGTCGTCCCTCGTCGTGTACAGGATCCCGGTGCCGTCAGGGGTGAAGAATGCGCCTCCCGTGTCGGGGATCACGTCGGCGAGGGTCTCGCCGGTGACGAGGTCGCGGACATGCACGGTGTAGAGCTCATCACCCTCGAAATCCGTCGCCCAGAGCAGCTTGGTCGCGTCGTCAGAGGTGTCGAAGGCGCCGAGTGAGAAGAACTCGTGGCCCTCGGCCTCGACGTTGCCGTCGAGCAGGACGATCTCGCCCGGCACGGGCACGCCCGGTTCGAGCACCGGGGGAGTCCAGTCGCCCTCGGCTGCGGCGGTGCGGCAGTGGATGCCGTATTGGGATCCCTCCTCGGTGCGGCTGTAGTACCACCAGTCTCCACGTCGAGTCGGCACGGAGAGATCCGTCTCCTGCACTCGACCTTTGATCTCCTGGAAGAGTGTCTCGCGCAGTTCGGCGAGATGCGCGAGCTCGGACTCCGTGTGCGCGTTCTCCGCTTCGAGATGCGCGATCACTTCGGGGGAGTCCTTCTCGCGCAGCCATTCGTACGGGTCGTCGAAAGTGTCTCCGTGATGAGTGCGGAGTGTCGAGCGGCGGTCTGCGATCGGGGCATCAGTCACGCCTCCCACGCTAGCTCAGGTCGAGTTGACCGGCACTCGACAGGGTGGGAGGATTGCCCGGGGCCGGTTAACGGAAGTCAAACCCACGGTGAACTCTTCGTTCGTCACGTCGATCTCGTCGACACCTCCCTCTTCCTCAACGACCGAAAGCGAACGGTGGAAACCGCAGCCCTCATCGTCGTGCTGGTTATCCTGCTGGCACTCTTCTTCGACTTCACCAACGGGTTTCACGACACTGCGAATGCGATGGCCACGCCGATCGCGACGGGTGCGCTCAAGCCCAAGACCGCGGTGCTTCTCGCAGCAGTCCTGAACCTGGTCGGTGCGTTCCTCTCGACAGAGGTCTCCAAGACCGTGTCGCACGGGATCATCCGCGAGGACACCATCCAAGGCGATGTGTTCCTGCCGATGATATTCGCGGGTCTCATCGGCGCGATCACATGGAACATGCTCACCTGGCTGCTCGGCCTGCCCTCGAGCTCTTCTCACGCGCTGTTCGGCGGACTCATCGGGGCCACGCTGGTCGGAGTCGGTGTAGGCGGAATCGACTTCGGGATGGTGCTGTCGAAGATCATCCTCCCGGCGCTCATCGCCCCGCTGACCGCGGGCATCATCGCCTTCGCGGCGACCAAGCTCGCGTACTCGATCACGCGGCGGTACGACGGCAAGCCCGACGGGCGCGACGGCTTCCGTTGGGGGCAGATCTTCACCTCCTCGCTGGTCGCGCTCGCGCACGGCACGAACGACGCCCAGAAGACAATGGGCGTCATCACCCTGGCGCTGATCACGGTCGGGTGGCAGAACAGCGAACAGGCCGATCCGTACCTGTGGGTGATCATCGCGTGTGCGGTCACGATCGCGCTCGGCACCTATCTGGGCGGCTGGCGCATCATCCGTACCCTCGGCAAGGGGCTCACCGACGTCAAGCCCGCTCAGGGCTTCTCGGCGGAGAGCTCGACGGCTGCGACGATCCTCGCATCCAGCGCCTTCGGTTTCGCGCTCTCGACCACGCAGGTCGCATCGGGATCCGTCATCGGCTCCGGTCTCGGCCGTCGCGGTTCGACCGTGCGCTGGCGCACTGCCGGACGCATCGCGATCGGCTGGCTGCTGACCCTTCCGGCCGCCGGCGCCGTAGGAGCTCTCGCGGCGCTCCTGATCACGTGGCTCGGCAACTGGGGCATCGCGATCGACACGGTGCTCGCTCTCGCGGTCATCATCGGCCTCTTCCTGCGTTCGCGCAAGGATGCGGTGACGCACGCCAACGCGATGAGCGATGTGGCGGAATCTGGTCTCGCGATCGAGCAGCCCGACACGACGCCGCTCACCCGCCGTCAGCAGCGAATCGCCGATGCGAAGGCGGAGGCGAAGGCTCGCGCGGAGGCGCGGGAGCAGGTCAAGGTCCAGGCGAAGGCCGAGGCCAAGGCCAAAGCTGAGGCGAAGGCCGACGCGAAGGCGAAGGCCGCCAAGAAGGCAGCGAAGAGCGGGGAGCCCGCGAAGACGATCGAGGATGCCGACACGGCGAGCAGGGAGGAGTCGAAGTGAACGTCGACATCGACTGGATCGCATTCGTCCAGGTGTTCCTCGCAGCGCTCGTCGGCGCCTGCGCCGTGGTGACGTTCTACGCTTTCGGGCTCCGTCTGCTGGTCCGCAGCGGTCGTGCGCCTGTCGTGAGTCCTGCCGAGTTCACCGATGCGATCACCGTGATCACCGAGAAGGAGCTCAAGCGCGCCGCGAAGCAGGCTGCGAAGGCTGCGAAGAAGAGTCCTCTGACAGACGGGCAGCGGCGCATTGCGCTCTTGGGCGCCTACGGATGCTTCGCCCTGTGCGCGGTGGCAGTCGTGGCCGGCATCCTCATCATCGTCGTCGGCCACTGACTCGGAGCCGAGAGCCGGGCGTTCTCAGCTCAGGAGCCCTGCCACGAGGTCGTCGACGATGTCGTCCGTCGAGGTGTCAGGATCGATCGGCGTCGTCAGCCGGTCGAGCAGCAGGCCGTCGATCGCGTAGTGGAACAGTGCGATCTCACGTCGACCGCCCGGCAGGCCCGCAGACGAGTTGAACTCGACGTCTCCGGCGAAACCGGCTCGCTGCCACGCTCCCAGCAGCGCAGCGACCTCGGGGCGCCGACTGCTCTCGAGACGCAACTCGAAGAGTGCGAGCGTGACGTCGCGATCGTCGGTCAGGCGTCGGACGATGTCGCGGATGTAGTCGGCGAACAGTTCTCTGCTCGGAGGCTCCGACGACCGCCGAGCAAGATCTTCCTCACTCGGAGCCAGACGCTCGCCGATGCGCTCGACGAGTCCTTCCACCAGGGCATCGCGGCTCCGGAAGTAGTTCGACGTCGTGCCTACGGGGACGCCGGCGACGAGGTCGACGGCCCGATGCGTGAGTCCGCGTGAACCGTCCGTCGCGAGGACCGTGAGCCCGGCATCCGCGATCAGTCGTCGTCTGGTCTCGTTCTTCGCCATGCAGGAACCCTATCTCGACTACTACACCTGATGTGGTGCCGCTCCTCGTGCTGGTGTCGTCGCCGCGCTTAGGCTGAGATCATGTCAGCGCACTCCGACTCCGAGTTCGTCTTCGGCCGTCACCAGCCCGCGTCCCACGTGATCATCCATGTGAGTGACCCGCACTTCCTCGCCGGCGGTGCGAAGCTCGGTGATCGATACGACGTGGAGTCGAATTTCGCTCGCACGCTCGACGCGATCAGGGCTGTGCATCCGCATCCCGCGGCGATCGTCATCACGGGCGACCTGGCGGATCTCGGGGAGCCCGACGCCTATCGGCGCCTGCGCGATGCCGTCGAGCCGGTGGCCCGGGGACTCGGTGCACCCGTGGTCTGGGTCGCGGGGAACCACGACGAACGTCCGGCGATGCGCGAAGGACTACTCGACCAGGAGCCGACGCAGGAGCCGATCACCGGTGTCTGGGATCTCGACGGACTCCGGCTGGTCGCTCTCGATACCAGCGTGCCCGGCTGGCATCACGGAGACCTCGACGACGGGCAGCTCGCGTGGCTCGCCGACATCCTCCGCGAACCCGCACCGCACGGCACGCTGCTCGCGATGCATCACCCACCCCTCCCGAGCCACGTCCCGCTGTTCGACATCCTGGAGCTGCAGCATCAGGACGAACTCGCCGAGGTCATCCGGGGGAGCGATGTGCGCGGCATCCTCGCCGGACACCTGCACTACTCGGCTCATGGAACCTTCGCCGGGGTTCCGGTGAGCGTCTCGTCGGCGACGTGTTACACGATGAACGTCGCCCGTCCGGCAGCCGACGTGAACGGGATGGACGCGGCTCAGGCGTTCCAGATCGTTCATGTGCGGCCGGGCTCGATCACGCACACCGTGGTTCCGGTGACCGACGCCCCGACGGGCGACCATTTCTCACCCGCATGGCTGGAGCGGATGTCGAGGCTCAGCCCGCAAGAGCGCCTCGAGGCCTTCTCGCGCAAACGCTGACGCGCCGTCGTATCCCTGGCGGCGCATGCGGGCGGGCGTAGAATGGGTGCATCCCCCGCATCACACACTCGCCACTACCCACAAGGATGTGACATGGCTTCTGCCGCGCCTGCCCTCACCCGTACCGAGACCGATTCGCTCGGGAGCATGGAGATTCCCGCCGACGCGTACTGGGGGATCCACACCGCTCGCGCCGACGCGAACTTCCCGATCACCAAGCGTCCGATCTCGGTCTATCCTGACCTGATCGTCGCCCTCGCGATGGTCAAGCAGGCCAGCGCTCGCGCCAATCGCGAGATCGGAGTCCTGGATGCCGAGCGGGCCGACCTGATCGACCGCGCAGCTCAGCGCGTGATCGACGGGGAGTTCCACGACCAGTTCACCGTGGGTGTCATCCAGGGCGGTGCCGGCACCTCGACGAACATGAACGCCAACGAGGTCATCACCAACATCGCCCTCGAGCTCGCCGGGCGTGAGAAGGGCGACTACGGGTTCCTCTCGCCGATCGATCACACGAACCGCAGCCAGTCGACCAACGACGTCTACCCGACTGCCGTGAAGATCGGCCTGTCGCTGACGCTGCGCTCGCTGCTCGAGGAACTCGATCTGCTGCGCGTGTCGTTCCTCAACAAGTCGCATGAGTTCCACGACGTGCTCAAGGTCGGCCGCACGCAGCTGCAGGATGCAGTGCCGATGACGCTCGGCCAGGAGTTCCATGGCTTCGCGTCGACGCTCGGCTTCGACCACACGCGTCTCACGGAGAACGCCTCGCTCATGTTCGAGATCAACATGGGCGCAACGGCGATCGGCACCGGCATCACGACCCACGTCGACTACGCGCCAGCCGTGCTGAAGCACCTGCGCGAGATCACGTCGCTCGACCTTGTCACCTCCGCCGACCTCGTCGAGGCCACCAGCGACACAGGCTCGTTCATGTCGTTCTCGTCGACGCTGAAGCGCAACGCGATGAAGCTCTCGAAGATCTGCAACGACCTGCGTCTGCTGTCGTCGGGGCCGCAGGCCGGTTTCGGCGAGATCAACCTGCCCGCGATGCAGGCCGGCTCGAGCATCATGCCCGGCAAGGTCAACCCGGTGATCCCCGAGGTCGTCAACCAGGTCGCTTTCGCCGTCGCCGGTGCGGACATGACCGTCACGATGGCGGCCGAGGCCGGTCAGCTGCAGCTCAACGCCTTCGAGCCGGTCATCGCGCACTCGATCTTCCAGTCGATCACCTGGATGCGCCAGGCGATGTGGACGCTGCGCGTGAACTGCGTCGACGGCATCACCGCGAATCGCGACCGGCTCGGGGCGATGGTCGGAGCATCGGTCGGCGTCATCACCGCCCTCACCCCGTTCATCGGTTACGCGGCGGCGGCTGCGCTGGCCAAGACCGCGCTTCTCACCAACCGCAACGTGGCCGACCTGGTCGTCGAGGCCGGTCTGATGTCGCGTGACGAGGTCATCAAGCAGCTGTCACCCGCGCGCCTCTCCGGCCTCGAGGCGATCACGGCGGCGATCCCGGTGATCGCCTCCGAGGATCTCATCGAGATCTGACCAGACACACAGAAGGGGCCCCGGCGGATGTCCGCCGGGGCCCCTTCGCTCTGTCTGCGTGCGAGGTTCAGTCCAGGACGCGGCAGTGGGTGGTCAGCTCCCCGATGCCGTCGATGCCGACGGTGACCGTCGACCGATCGCGGAGGAAGATCTGCGGATCACGGGAGTAGCCGGCACCGCCGGGGCTTCCGGTCGAGATCAGCGTGCCCGGCAGCAGCGTCAGCGACTGCGAGAGGTGCGCGATGAGCTTCGCGACCGATCGCACCATCTGATCCGTGCTCGCGTCCTGCACGGTCTGGCCGTCGACGACGGCCCAGATGTGCAGATCCTGCGGGTCGGAGATCTCGTCGGCCGTGACGGCGAAGGGCCCCGTCGGTGTGAATCCGTCGAAGGACTTGCAGCGAGACCACTGCGCTTCGGAGAACTGGACGTTTCTTGCGGTGATGTCGTTGACGACCGTGTAGCCCCAGACATGCGAGAGGGCCTCAGCTTCGGTGACGTCCTTGGCCGGCGTGCCGATCAGGACCCCGAGCTCGGCCTCGTAGTCCACCGCTTCACTCAGCGCGCGCGGCCACGAGGTGGTCTGCTCGTGGCCTGCGAGCGAGTTGGGCCACAGGGTGAAGACGGTCGGCGCCGCGTCGGTCTTCAGACCGAGCTCGCTCGAGTGGGCCGCGTAGTTGAGCCCGACCGCGAGGACTGCGGGGGGAGCGATGACCGCGGAGGCGAATTCCCAGCCGTCGAGCGGATGCCGAGGGGCGTCGCTGCCCGCGACGGCCGACCGCAGCGCGGCGAGCATCTGCTCTCCGCCCTCGATCAGCTGTTGCAGGGAAGCAGGGGGGTCGGGAAGGAGATCGGAGACGAGGATGGCTTCGGCACCCTCCACCACTGCGAGATGCGCAGTAGGGGAGTCGGCACGACGCAGATGAGCGAACCGCATGCTCCTACGGTATCCGGTGGTGCGGGGGATTTGCTGGAGGAAGTCACCAGACCGTGGGGAAGTTGGTTGTTCCCCATATGCTTTTGCCTATGAGTTCCGGAGGACCGTCCCAGCCATCGCCCTACACGCCGCCGCCTGCGCCGCAACAGCCTCCGGCTCAGCACGCGCCGACGCCGGGGCAGCCTCCTGCCGCGCCGCAGCCGCAGGCGTATCCCCCGCAGCAGACGTACCCGCAGCAGCCGGGATACCCGCAGCAGCCGGGATATCAGCCGCCGGCCCCGCAGCAGTATTCCACCCAGCAGTACGCGCAGTCGAACTACATGCCCGCGCAGTTCGCGCAGCGTCCCGCGTATGCGTCGGTACTCGCACAGCCGACTCCGTACTCGCCGCCCGCGCCCTCGGCCCCTTCCCCGGCGCAGGGGCTGCCCGCGCTGCCGTCCGCACGTCGCGGTGGCCGCATAGCCCTTTACTCGCTCTTCGGCTTCCTCGGACTCCTGCTGCTGGCTCTGATCGCCTACTTCGGACTCTTCCTCGGCCCGCTCGCATCGATCATCGGCCTGGTTCTCGCCCTCGTCCCGCTCGCGATCGTCTTCTTCGTCGTCCGGATGATCGACCGGTGGGAACCAGAGCCGAAATCCCTGGTGTTCTTCGCGATCGCATGGGGTGCGATCGCCGCCGTGGGACTCACGCTCCTCGTCGATCTCGGACTGACCGCGGTCTTCGGCTTCCGGGGCGAGGTCGCGGGAGCCGTCGTCCAGGCGCCCATCGTCGAGGAGTTCTGGAAGGGCTTCGGCCTCTTCCTGATCTTCCTCATCGCCCGTCGAGCTTTCGACGGTCCGGTCGACGGGGTCGTATACGGCGCGCTCGTGGGTGCAGGCTTCGCATTCACCGAGAACATCCAGTACTTCGCGATCAGTCTCATCGAGGGCGGCGGGGAGCAGCTGACAGTGACCTTCATCCTGCGCGCGATCATGTCGCCGTTCGCCCATGCCATGTTCACCTCGCTGACGGGCCTCGCGATCGGTCTGGCGGCCCGACGTCACGCGTCCACCGGCGCCGTGCTCGGCTTCGGACTGCTCGGGATGCTGGGGGCGATGTTCCTGCACGGTCTCTGGAACGGCTCCTCGTTCGCCAACTTCTTCCTTCTGTACTTCGTGCTCCAGGTGCCGTTGTTCGTCGGATTCATCCTCGGGATCATCGCTCTCCGGCGCGAGGAGTCTCGCCTCACCAAGGCGCGCCTGGGGGACTACGCCGCCGCCGGGTGGTTCACCCCTGAAGAGGTCACCATGCTGGCGACGCCGGCCGGTCGCAAGACCGGGCTCGGCTGGGCCTCGCAGCTGCGCGGAGATCGGCGCCCGCTCATGCGGGAGTTCATCAAGGATGCGACGACTCTCGCATCCGTCCGCCAGCGCGCCATCACGGGACGCGACCCGATGGCTCCGGCAGACGAGCAGGCTCTCCTCGCCCGCACGCGTGCCACGAGAGCTGCGCTGCTGGCCTACTGAGGCGGTAGATCCGGTTCACGGCACCGATAGTCGCCGACAGGCTGTCGGCTGACGCCCTCGTGGTGCTCGCGGCGATGATCCCGGCGCCGGGGGAGTCGCCCGACGAGTGGTGGGAGAACACCGGATACGGCGCGGCCGCCGAAGAGCAGGCCGCTCGTGACGCGGGCTCACCGGAAACAGTGATCCGTTCGTGGGGTGCCATCACGATGTTGCCCGCGTTCTTGCGGAGGAGGCGATGCGGCGGGAGCGTGCGCATCCGTCCGCAGCGGCGCGGACGCGCCTCGGCATCGTCGCGGATGAGATCAGAGGGAGCCACTGCGTCGCGCTGAGCCGGCCGGAGGCACTCGCGTCGATCCTCATCGGGTATGCGAACGAGGTCGGTCCCACCGGAGTCTGACGAGGCCAGGAGCACCGCCTCGTGACAGACTCAGCGCCCGGTGCTGCGGCGATGCCTGCATGTCTACCGGGCGCTGAGTTGATCTGTAATCAGGGTGCACCCGGCATCCGCGACTGTCAAGACCTTCGGGGAAGCCGCTGGTCGGCTCCGGCTTTCCCGGGGAAGCCTCATGTTCGCTCTGAGCAGTCGTCACCGCGTTGACCGGTGCCCGAAGACTCGGGTTGGATGGAACCATGACTGATCGCACAAAGCCTGAGTTCGACGCCCCCACCGGCCCCGCCCCCGCGGAGCTCGTGATCCGCGACATCATCGAGGGAGACGGCGCCGAGGCGAAGCCCGGCGACACCGTGACCGTGCACTACGCCGGTGTCGAGTTCGAATCCGGCGAGGAGTTCGACTCCTCGTGGGGTCGCGGCGAGACCATCCAGTTCCCGCTGCGCGGCCTGATCCAGGGATGGCAGGACGGCATCCCCGGAATGAAGGTCGGCGGACGCCGCGAGCTCGTCATCCCGCCGCACCTGGCGTACGGGCCCGTCGGTGGCGGACACTTCCTGTCCGGCAAGACCCTCATCTTCATCATCGACCTCGTCGCGGTCGGCTGAGTCGCTCGACACGGGAAGGCGCCGTGCCCCTCGGGGCTCGGCGCCTTCGTCGTGCGTCGGCGAAGAACTTCCGCATTCAGGGGAATACATGCATATGCATGTAAGTTGTAACTCGTGACGCCGTGAACGCGGCCCCTCATCCGTTGCCGCACAGTGCGGCTGATGTCTCCAGAGGAGAAACCATGACCAGCATCGACATTCCCGGCTACCGCGCAGGCACCTGGGTGCTCGACCCGTCGCACAGCGAGGTCACCTTCAGTGTGCGCCACATGATGATCTCCAAGGTGCGCGGCACCTTCGGCGTGAAGAGCGCGACGCTCATCGCCCCCGAGAACCCCCTCGAGGCTCGCGTCGAGGCGAGCGTCGACGTCACCTCGATCGACACGAAGGACGAGGGGCGCGACACGCACCTCCGCTCGGGCGACTTCTTCGACACCGAGAACTTCCCGACTATGGAGTTCGTCTCCACCGGTGCACGTGCCGAGGGCGGCGAGCTCTTCGTCGACGGCGACCTGACCATCCGCGGCATCACCAAGCCGGTCAGCTTCGAGCTGGACTTCGGCGGCTTCGGCTCTGACCCGTGGGGCAACTACAAGGCCGGCGCTTCGGCGAAGACGGTCATCAACCGCGAGGACTTCGGCCTGACGTGGAACGCGGCGCTCGAGACCGGCGGCGTGCTCGTCGGCAAGGACGTCACGATCAGCCTCGACCTGCAGGGCGCGCTGCAGCAGGACTGATGATCGCGTGATCTCGAGAACCCCGGGCCCCAAGGGCTCGGGGTTCTCTGCGTGGAACGGGGGCCGAGCATCACCGCTCGTGAGGAGGCGTCGACGGCGGTCACGCAGGGCAACGGAGTCCTGGTAGACTCTTCAGGTTGCCGTTTGATCGGCCGCGGATAAAGAGAGCTCACGCATCAGGCGTCGGGCACCGCGCAACAAGCAGAGAGGGGATCGAATCTATGGCACTGGAAGCAGACGTCAAGAAGGCGATCATCGAAGAGTACGCGACGCACCCCGGTGACACCGGATCCCCCGAGGTGCAGGCCGCGATGCTGACGCAGCGCATCAAGGACCTCACCGAGCACCTGAAGGAGCACAAGCACGACCACCACTCGCGTCGTGGCCTGTTCCTGCTCGTGGGTCAGCGCCGTCGTCTGCTCGGCTACCTCCAGAGCGTCGACATCGAGCGTTACCGCTCGCTGATCGCACGCCTGGGTCTCCGCCGATAACGCGGAGCGAGCCAGCGTACAATCGCGCAGAACATTCTTGAGAAGGCCGTCCCAGGTGTGGGGCGGCCTTCGTCTTTGCAGGGGTTGACCGCCCGGACGCTTTCCGTTAGGAAAGTAGTGAGCTTTCCAGATGGAAAGCGAAGGGGGTCGTCCGATGGAGCAGAAGCCGGTCCAGGGGCAGGAAGCGCTCGCGCCGCCGAGCGTGGACATCGCCCAGCGCTACCTCGACGAGGCAGATGCTGTCGTGCATCGGCGTGGGCGTGCCGTCGACGGGCGGGCGCTGGCGTGGCTGCAGATCGCCAGTGCGGCCGTCACCGCGGCGTATCTCGTCGCTCTGGCTACCGCGATACGTGGCCACGGCGGTGTGACGCCGCAGGTCTTCGTCTTCAGTTTTCTCGTATGGGGGCAGCTCTCCACAGGCATGGCTCAGCGGAGCGGGATGCAGCTGCGCCTGGTGTGGTCGCGCTGGCCCATACTGCTGGCCGGCGGTGCTCTGGCCGTCGCGGTGCTCGTCGTCTTCGGCTTCGCGGTCTTCGATCCCGGGTTCCCGGCCATCGGCGTCTGGATCCCGGCCGGCCTCATGCTGGTCGGATTCGGTGGCTACGGCGCAGTTCAGCTCGCGCGTGCGTCGGGTGACCCGCGCCCCCCGCGACCCACGCCGAAGCCGCTTCCGCGGGCGATGCGGTGGGGAACCATCGGCGTGGGAGTGGTTCTCGGAGTGATGGCCATGCTCGGCTCTGCACCAGACGGGGTGCTCGCGAGCACCCTCATTCTGCTGGTCATGCTCATGACCTTCGTCTGGCTCGTGGCTGCTCGCAGCGAAATGGGCCTTCCCTCCGTCGGTGCCTCGTGGCGCTGGCCGCACCTCGGCGCCTTCGCCGCCTCGGCCTGCACCCTGTCGCTGGCGGTGCTCGTCGACGGTGTTCCTTGGCTCGTCGGCGTATTCAGCGGCCTGATGATCATCGCGCTGTTCATCGCAGTCTCATTCGTCCGCGGACGTGATCTGCGTGACTGACACCCCATCGGCGCCGCACCCGCGAACCCGCCTCGACGACAACTTCGCGTCGCCGATCCGGTTCTCCCTCATGGCGTCCCTCAGTGACGGCGTCGAGCTCGACTTCGCGGCGCTGCGCGAGATCCTCCAATGCGGTGACTCGCCGCTGAGCAAGGCCATCTCGCATCTTCAGGCCGCGGAATACATCGTCGCGCGCAAGGGAAGTCTCGGCAGTCGCCCTCGCACGTGGGTCCATTCGACTTCTGCCGGCCGCGCAGCCTTCGCCGGACATCTCCAGGCCCTGCGCGAGATCGTCGCGCTCGGGGGCGGTCCCGCGCTGTGACCGCGGTCAGGCGGTGCGACGGGTGTCAGGCTTTCGCTCCGACGAGGTCGGGGTGGTGGATCGCGGCCACGTCGGGGTGAGCGCGCAGCCGTGACTTCATCGCGTTCTCGCCATAGGTCGCATGGATGGGGTTGCTCGGATCCTCGGTGATGCCGGTCGCCTCGGCGGCCAGGTCTGCCGGCAGTTCGAGGAGCGGCAGCTGCTGGTCGAGCGCCGGGTTGAAGAAGAACGGGATCGAGATGCGCTCTTCCGGCGCCCGGGGGGAGATCACGCGGTGATTCGTCGCTTTGAGGTAGCCGCCGGTCGCGTACTCCAGCAGTTCGCCGATGTTGACCACGAACGCACCGGGCACCGGGGGAGCCGACACCCACTCGCCGTTCCGCTCCACCTGCAACCCGCCCTTGCCCGGCTCGACCCAGAGGAGGGTCAGCACGCCGGAATCCTTGTGCGCACCGACGCCCTGCTGGGGTTCCGGCTCATGGGTGCCCGGGTAGCGGACGATCTTGATCAGCGTGGATGGGTCGCGGAACGGCTCGTCGAAGTACGTCTCCTCGGCGCCGAGGGTCGTGGCCCAGGCACGCAGCAGCTTCCGCGCGATCTCGGTCAGCGTGTCGTGCCATTCGGTGACGACCGCCTTGAGCTCGGGCTGCGCTGCCGGCCACAGGTTGGGGCCCACCAGGCGGTTGAATGCCGGTCCGCCGTCGACGGGTTCGCGCTCGGGACCGATGTCGATCTGCTCGCGCCAGTCGACCTTGCCCTGGGTCCGCTCGCCGCCGATGCGGGTGTACCCGCGGAAGTGCGGGCTCTTGACGTTCTCGATCGCGAGCTTGTCCTCGTCCGGCAGGGCGAAGAAATCGAGCGCGGCCCGATGCAGGCGCGCTTCGAGTTCCGGCGAGATCCCCGTGCCGGTGAGGTAGAAGAAGCCCACGTCGTGGGTGGCTGCCCGCAGTTCGTCGCGGAACCGTGCTGCGGCCTCAGGGCCGGCATCGAGCTGGGACAGGTCGAGGATGGGAAGCGAGAGATCAGCCATTCACCGAGCGTAGATCGACTGCGGGGTCGCGCGGTCGAGTGTTGCGTCGGATTACCGTTGATCGTGCGGAGGGTGAAATGCCACCGCTGACGGGGTGCTAATCTCTCTTAGGTAAGGGATGCCTTACCTCATTCTTTCCCAGAGAGTCTCCCTCCGTGCTCGCCACTTTCCTCATCGGTCTCCGCGAAGGCCTTGAAGCCGCGCTCGTCGTCGGCATCCTCGTCGCCTATCTCCGGCGCCTCGGTCGGGGCGATGCGCTGCCCAGGCTCTGGGCAGGTGTCGTGCTCGCGATCGCCCTCGCTCTGGGCATCGGAGCGGTTCTCACCTTCGGCGCGTACTCGCTGACGTTCGAGGCGCAGGAGCTCATCGGAGGATTGCTGTCGCTGCTCGCCGTGGGCATGGTCACCTGGATGATCTTCTGGATGCAGAAGGCCGGCCGCACGATGAAGGCGACGCTCGAGGGCGGGCTCGACCGCGCTCTCACACGGGGCGGAATCTGGGCCCTGATCGCGATCGGCTTCGTCTCGGTCGCGCGGGAGGGGATCGAGACGACGCTGCTGCTGTGGTCGATGGTCCAATCCTTCGGGGACGCTCCGTCGGCGCTGCTCGGTGCCGTGCTGGGTCTTCTCGCCGCCGTCGTGATCGGGGGGCTGATCGCGCGTGGCGCCGTGCGGTTGGATCTGCGTCGCTTCTTCACGTGGACGAGCGGCTTCCTCGTGATCGTCGCGGCGGGAGTGCTCGCCTACGCGGTCATGGACCTGCAGGAGGCCGGCGCGCTGCCAGGGCCCTTCACCGCCGTCGCCCCGATCGATGCCGCGACGGGTGCGGTCGCCCTCGGCTGGGCGGCCTTCCCGTTCGGGTGGGCGTTCGATGTCACGAACGTCATCGCCCCTGACAGCGTCTGGGCGACGATCCTCCAGGCGACCGTCGGGTTCATGCCTCGTATGACGTGGCTCCAGGTCACCGCGTGGGCCCTGTATCTGGCCGTCGTCGGATTCTTCTTCGTTCGGGGGCTCCGCACCCGTCGGGCCGTCACGCCTCGTCCGCCGACCTCCGCAGACGAGGACGCGTCGGCATCCACTCTCACCCAGCAAGGAGCAGCATGACCACCTCTCGACGAATCCTCGGTGCCGTCGCAGCCGCCGGAGCTGCCGCACTCCTCCTGAGCGGCTGCGTCGCCAAGAGCGACGTCGCGGCCGGCGCGGCTTTCGACGTCTCGTCGACCGACTCGGAGTGCGCCGTGTCCGGCGCGACCGCGAAGAGCGGAACTCTGACGTTCGACGTCACGAACGACAGCGGACAGACGTCCGAGTTCTATCTGCTCGCCGACGACGGACTGCGGATCGTCGGAGAGGTCGAGAACATCGCCCCCTCCGCGTCGCGGACCCTGACAGTCGTGGCTCAGCCCGGCACGTACTTCACGCTCTGCAAGCCGGGCATGATCGGTGAAGGCGTCGGCAAGTCGGAGTTCACGGTGACCGGAGACCGCGTCGCGGTCGCAGGCGAGGACGCCGAGCAGAAGCAGCAGGCCGTCGATCTGTACGCCGCGTTCGTGAAGGACCAGGTCGGACAGCTCGTGCCGTCGGTCGACGAACTCGTCGCCGCCTACGAGTCGGGCGATGATGAGACGGCACGCGCCCTCTTCCCGCAGACGCGCGCCTTCTACGAGCGCATCGAGCCCGTCGCCGAGGCTCTCGGCACACTCGACCCGCGAATCGACTACCGCGAGGTGGACGCCGTGGCCGAGGGGCTGGACTGGACGGGCTTCCACCGCATCGAGAAGGACCTCTGGGTACCAGCACAGGACGCGCTCAACGCCGACGGCGAGACCCCTGCCTGGCAGGACTGGGCGCCGTCCACGACCGAGGAGCGGGCCGAGTACGGCGACCAGCTGCTCGCCGACGTGCAGGAGCTGTACGACTACGTGCACTCCGACGACTTCACCACGGCGCTCGACGACCAGGGCATCGGCGGCATCTCGAACGGCGCGATCGCGCTGCTCGACGAGGTCGCCACCGGAAAGATCTCCGGCGAGGAGGACTGGTGGTCCGGCACCGACCTCTACGACTTCGCGGCCAACGTCGAAGGCTCCAAGATGGCGTTCTCGCTCGTGCAGGACTTCGCCGCCGCGCAGGGCGATGACGGCGAGACGCTCGTCACCGAGATCGAGGACGGGTACGCGGCTCTCGAGGCCTCCCTGGCGGCTCACGGTTCGCTGGCCGACGGCTTCGTCGGATACGCCGCGCTGACCGACGCCGACAAGCGCGAGTTCACCGACCTCATCAACGCCCTCGCCGAGCCGCTGTCGCAGCTCACCGGCACGGTCCTCGACTGACAAGACGGGTACGATCTCGCAGGTGGACGAACGCTCGAAGGATGCCGTGGCCGCCGACTCCGTGACGGAGGAGGCGGTCGCGGCGACCCCGCCGACAGGTCTCAGCAGACGAGGACTCCTCGGCCTGGCGCTCGGCGGAGGAGTCGCCTCGCTCGCGGTCGGAGTGGGAGCCGGGCTGACGGGCGGGGTCGCGCTCGGGCGCGCCAGGGCTCACGCCGACGCCGAGCACGCGTACGATTTCTTCGGCGCGCATCAGGCGGGCATCACCACCCCTGTGCAGGAGCATCTGCACTTCGCATCGTTCGACATGATGCCCCGCACCGATCGCGACGACCTGATCACGCTGCTGCAGGACTGGACGTACGCCGCCTCCCGGATGACCCAGGGGCTCGAAGTGAGCGCGACCGGTGCGGTCGGCGGCGATGCCGAGGTTCCGCCCGACGACACGGGGGAGGCGCTCGGGCTGCCCGCGGCAGGTCTGACGATCACGATCGGCTTCGGGCCCGGACTGTTCGAGAACGAGGACGGCGACCGGTACGGCATCGCGGCGAGACGCCCGGCCGCCCTCGAGCGTCTGCCCGCCTTCCTCGGCGACGACCTGGATCCGCAGACGTCCCACGGCGATCTCTGCATCCAGGCCTGCGCGGATGACCCTCAGGTGGCCGTTCACGCGATCCGCAACCTCAGCCGCATCGCCTTCGGGCGTGCGAAGCTGCGCTGGTCGCAGCTCGGCTTCGGCAAGACCTCCCGCACGACTTCGGGCCAGGCGACGCCGCGAAACCTCTTCGGGTTCAAGGACGGCACCGCGAACATCCTCGCCGACGACTCCGCCGCTCTCGACGAGAACGTCTGGGTGGGGTCGTCCGATGATCCCGCATGGATGACGGGCGGCTCGTACCTGGTCGCCCGCAAGATCGCGATGCTGATCGAGACGTGGGATCGGGTGCGACTCTCCGAACAGGATGCGATCATCGGGCGCGACAAGGGCGAGGGCGCCCCGCTGTCGGGAGGTGACGAGTTCGCCGTACCCGACTTCGGGACCTCGGCCATCGACAGCAACGCTCATGTGCGCCTGGCGCACCCGAGTCAGAACGACGGCATCCGCATCCTCCGCCGCGGCTTCAACTACGTCAACGGCAACAACGATCTCGGGCGCCTCGATGCCGGGCTGTTCTTCCTGTCGTATCAGCGCGATCCGGCGCAGTTCATCACCCTGCAGCGACGGTTGTCCACCGACCTCATGAACGAGTACATCAGGCACGTGGGGTCGGGGATCTGGGCGATCCCGGCCGGTGCGACGCCGGGGTCGTACGTCGGCGCCGAGCTCTTCTCCTGACGCGAGATCGCGGTCATACGCTGAGGGCGTCGACCACGAACACGGACATCGCGTCCGCGCCGAAGTGGTCGTCCGCCGTGATGGTGACGACCGCGTCATCGCAGAAGATCAGCAACTGCCCGTAGGCGCCGTGCAGGCGCCACGCGGTGCCTGGACCGTCCCACCCCGACAGCGCGTAGCGCTCGTAGGCGGGGTTCGCGCCCGCCACCACCCAGTCGGAGTGCATCTCATCGATCACTGAAGCAGGGATGAGGCGTCGCCCCTCCCACTCGCCGCGGTCGCGGATGAGTCGTCCGAGGCGTGCGAGCTCCTCGGTGCGCAGGGCGACACCACTCCCGGCGACGATTCGTCCCCGGGGGCAGCGCTCCCACTCGACGTCATCGATTCCGAGCGGTTCGAGCAGTCTCGGGGTCAGGAAGTCGACGATGTCGCCGACCCTCGCGGCGAGCACGGTCATGGCGGTGTAGGTGCTGGCGTTGGAGTACTGGAAGACGCGCCCGCGCGACGGGCGTGAGAGGAATTCGCGCGCGAGATCCGGCCAGTCGGTCATCAGGGTCTCGGACCACGGGAGGTCGATGCCGCTCGACATGGACAGCAGATGTCGGAGCGTGACCTGGTCGACGCCCTCACCGAGCGAGAAGTCCTGCAGGTACTCTGCCACCGGTGCATCGAGCGAGATCGTGCCCTCATCGGCCGCGAGGCCCGCGGCGAGCACGCACACGCCCTTCGCGACGGAGTGGATCTCCTCGCGGACATCGGGGGACCATCGGTGCCCGGCGACCTCGTCGCCGACGCGGACGTGGAGTCCATGGGCGCCGAAACCCGAGGCATCCGCGTGATCCACGATCCGGTCGCGGATCTGCTGGGCTCGGGTCACTCCTTCAGGCTAGCGGCTGCCGTCTGGCGCGGACGACGGGATCCGGTGGGATCGCTGCGGTGCCCCTCGCGGCTCGCGAGCTCCGGATCCCGGAAGAGCCACCGAGGGCGCGGTTCGACGAGAGGACGGAACAGCCAGCGCACGGGCTTGGTGGCGAGCGCCAGGGCGAGCGCCACCGAGAGGAGAGTGACGAGGGGCAGCCAGAGCCAGGTCGGGTCGAGATCGCGCAGTGCACCGGACTCGCGGAAGGGATACAGCACGAACGAGTGCAGCAGGAAGACGTACATCGTGTACTGACCGAAGCGAGTCCACCAGTAGGTTCCGCGCGGGATGAGGGTGAAGAACGCCGCGCTCAGGAGCACCGCCAGGAGCATCAGCGCGATGCGCACGCCGCCGGCCCACCACTGCTCCCCGCCGAGGTCCGCGTATGCGTCTTCGTAGAAGAGCCAGTGACGCAGGTCGAATTCCTTCCACACGTCGATCCAATGCCACGCGGCGAAGCCCGCTGCCGCGAGCACCAGGAAGCTGGCGACGCGGATCCACCAGGGACGGACGTCGAGGAGACGCAGGCGGGCGACGATGTCGCGCTCGCGCAGCCACCAGCCGAATGCGAAGAACGGCAGCAGACCCAGGGTCCTGGACAGCGAGAACGTGCTGTCGACGTTCGGGAGGTATCCCACTCCGATCGAGATGATGACGGTCCACAGCAGAGGCCAGCGCAGCAGTGCCAGGTAGGGGAGGACGAGACGGAAGATGCCGAGGGCCAGCAGGAACCAGAGTGTCCACGACGGCTTGGTGAAGTTCGGGTCGGCCTGTCCCTCGACCAGCCACTTCGTGAGGGTCCAGAGGAACTCGAAGATGACGTAGGGGAGGAGGATGTCCGTGATGACACGGGCCATCTGCACGCGTGTGGGTGAGCCCGACTTCGAGAAGTACCCGGAGATGATCGCGAACGCAGGCATATGGAAGGCGTAGAGCGCCAGGTATGCCGCGAGCGCGATGTCGGAGTCGTACGTGAGTCGCTGGATGGCATGGCCGAGGACGACCAGCACGATGCACGCGTAGCGTGCGTTGTCCCAGAAGGGAACACGCTTACGGGGCTTCGGGACGGATCCGGTGGCGGGGTTCGTCGTGTCGGCTCCGGCGGTGTTCATCCTCTGAGGCTACTCGGGGAATAAAGTTGCTCGCATCGCGTTGACTCAGATACATTCAAATGAATAGAACCAGATGCAAGACATCGGTTCGGAGAAGACGGAGCAATCATGAGTGAGCAGGCAGGCGTCCCGGTGCAGTTCGGCATCATGTCGGTCAGCGACATCACCCGCGACCCCACCACCGGCGTCACGCCGAGTGAGCAGGAGCGGATCAAAGCCACGCTGGCGATCGCCAAGCACAGCGAAGAGGTCGGTCTCGACGTCTTCGCGATCGGCGAGCATCACAACCCTCCGTTCTGGTCCTCGAGCCCCACGACGTTCCTGGCGGCTCTCGCCGCCCAGACCGAGCGACTCATCGTGTCGACCTCGACGACGCTCATCACGACGAACGACCCCGTGCGCATCGCCGAGGAGTACGCGATGCTGCAGCACGTCTCGGACGGTCGCATGGACCTCATGCTCGGCCGCGGCAACACCGGGCCGGTCTACCCCTGGTTCGGACAGGACATCCGTCAGGGTCTCCCGCTCGCGATCGAGAACTACGCCCTGCTGCACAAGCTGTGGCGTGAGGACGTCGTCGACTGGGAGGGCAAGTTCCGCACTCCGCTGCAGGGCTTCACCTCGACTCCCCGCCCGCTCGACGGTGTCGCTCCGTTCGTCTGGCACGGATCCATCCGCACGCCCGAGATCGCCGAGCAGGCCGCCTACTACGGCGACGGCTTCTTCGCGAACAACATCTTCTGGCCCAAGGAGCACTACCAGCGGCTGATCGAGCTGTACCGTCAGCGGTACGCGCACTACGGACACGGCACACCGGAGCAGGCGATCGTCGGTCTCGGCGGACAGGTGTTCATGGCGGCGAAGTCGCAGGATGCCGTGAACGAGTTCAGGCCGTACTTCGACAATGCCCCGGTCTACGGTCACGGTCCGAGCATGGAGGACTTCACCGAGATGACCCCGCTGACCGTGGGATCGCCTCAGCAGGTCATCGACCGCTACGCCGCGATGCGCGAGCACTACGGCGACTACCAGCGTCAGCTGTTCCTGATCGACCACGCCGGCCTTCCCCTTAAGACGGTGCTCGAGCAGCTCGACATCCTGGGCTCCGAGGTCGTGCCCGTGCTCCGCAAGGAGATGGCGAAGGACCGCCCGGCCGGCGTGCCGGATGCCCCGACCCACGCATCGCGGGTGAAGGCCGAGTTCGGCGACGGCCCCACGCGTCAGGCACGCCCCGGCGCGAACCGCGGCGACAACCTGACCGGTGACTCGCCGTACCAGGACACCCCGGCTCCGGCCGGTGCCGCGTTCGGACTCAGCCGGAAGGAGGCCTGAGATGAGCACTCGTCGCATCGCAGTCGTATCCGCCGGGCTCTCGAATCCGTCCTCCACGCGGATGCTCGCGGATCGTCTGGCGGCTGAGACCGTGAAGTCCCTCGCCGGTCACGACATCCAGGCGAGCGTCGACGTGATCGAGCTGCGGGATTACGCGCACGACATCACGAACAACCTCCTCACCGGATTCGCGCCGCCCGCACTCGAGACTGCGATCAACACCGTGGTCTCGGCGGACGCGCTCATCGCCGTCACGCCGATCTTCTCGACGAGCTACAACGGACTGTTCAAGTCGTTCATCGACGTGCTCGACCCCGACGCGCTCACCGGCAAGCCGGTGCTGATCGGCGCCAACGCCGGCACGGCGAGGCACTCGCTGGCCATCGACTATGCGATCCGCCCGCTGTTCGCGTACCTGCACGCCGAGGCCGTCTCCACGGGCGTGTTCGCGGCGTCCAGCGACTGGGGTGGGGCCGGAGACGACGTCGCGCCCCTCGCGAAGCGGGTCGAGAAGGGCGCCCGAGAGCTCGCCGAGGCCATCGCGCGGCGCGAGACGACCGCGGTCGCCGATCCGTACGATCCGGCCACCTACCTCGGTGAAGGGCGTTCGTTCGGTCACATGCTCGGTGGTCTCGCCGGAGAATGAGGGATCCCCGGCTCGACCGGGAACGAAAGCAGGGCCATGAGGCCGCAGACGATGTCCGAAGGGCGTCGTACGGTGACCTCATGGCCCTTGCCCGTCTTCCCCGGGGCGCCGAGCGAACCGGGCGATGCGAGCATGGCGGGCTTCCGTGAGGTGCGGGCGCACGCGATCGCTCCGCACGGTCCCCACGCTTCTCGGGCCGGGCGAGACTGTCGAGCGGTGCGGTGGTCCGGGGGCGATCGATCGTCTGCGGCCATCAGGGCCGCCGCCGACTCGGACTCGCTCATTCATGAGGAGCGGGTCCAGCGATACTCCGTCTCGGGGCGTCCACGTGCGCCGTAGCGGGCGCTGCGTGTGATGACGCCCGAATCGGTCAGATGCTCCAGGTACCTCCGCACGGACACGCGCGACATCCCGAGCCGCACGGCCGCCTCGCTCGCCGACACCGCGGCGCCGGATGAACGCAGCTCTGCCGTCACCTTCTGAAGCGTCGCGGCCGACAGCCCCTTGGGAATCGGGATCGTCCCGGTCGTGCGTCCGAGAAGCGCATCGATCTCCGCCTGGGTCGCCTCTCCTGCCGTCGACCGCGCCTGCTCCCGATGGGTGCGGTAGGCGGTGAGGCGCTCGTGGAACACCCCGAAGGGGAATGGCTTGACGAGGTACTGGTAGACGCCCAGAGCGGCCATCCGACGGACGGTGTCCGCGTCGCGCACGCCGGTGATCGCGATGACGTCCACGGCCGCGCCGCGGGCGCGGAGCCCGCGCAGCACATCGATGCCCGAGCCGTCGGGCATCGTGATGTCGAGAAGCACGAGATCGAACGGCTTGTCATGGGGCTGAGCGAGCACCGCGGCGAGCGCGGCCCGAGCGCCGGTGCACTCCCCGCCCACGACGAACCCGTCGATCCTCTCGAGGTACGAGCGGTGGAGCTCGAGTGTCAGAGCGTCGTCATCGACGATCAGCGTGCGGATCATGGGCTCCTGCGTCCTTTCACCGGCGGAAGGATGACGGTGAAGGTCGTCGGATGAGCGGAGACCTCCACGGTGCCGCCCACACCGGCCACCACAGAGCGGACGAGGGCGAGGCCGACTCCACGCCCCTGCGCACCTGCAGGCTTCGTCGAGAAGCCGTGGGCGAATACGCGCTCGCGCAGCTCGGAGGGTATGCCGTCACCGCCGTCGGAAACCTCGAGCAGGATCCCGCCGTCTTCCGAGGGCTGCAGCGAGACCTGCATCCAGCGCTCGGTGCCGGTCGCGGCGGCGTCCATGGCGTTGTCGATCAGGTTGCCGAGCACGGCGACGCTGTCGACGGGGGAGAGTGGGGAGGCGGGGGTGTCCGGGTCGATGCGGACCCGCCAGTCGATGCCGCGCTCCTTGGCCTGCGATGCCTTGCCGAGGAGCAGGGCACCGACGGCGGGGTCCCCGGCCTGTCGTGCGGTGACCTGATCGACGAGCGACTGACTCTGGCGCGAGGTCTCGGTCAGGATCTCGATCGCCTCCTCGCTGCGTCCGAGCTCGAGAAGCGCGACCGCCGTGTGCATGCGGTTACCGTGCTCGTGCGTCTGAGCGCGCAGCGCATCGCCCAGGGTGCGCAGGGATTCGTATGACGACACGGCGTCCCGCACCTGCCCCGGTGGCAGGTCTCCCGCGATGCCGCGTGTGAACCGACGAGCGATCCACGCGCCGAGAGCGCCGAGACCTACGAGCCCGACGGTGATGCCGATCGAGAGCGGCAGTCGGCGAACGAGGGTCTCGGAGATCGACTCGATGGTCACGCCCGATGACACCCAGCCGAGCAGTTCTCCGCTGGGTGCGACCACCGGCACGATGGTCCTCACCGAAGGCCCCAGGGTACCGGTGAAGACCTCGGTGAGTGCGCGCGGCGAGTCGGGGATGGTGCCGAGGTACACCCCACCGATCTGGTCGACGTCGGGATGCGTGAGGCGCGTGCCCTCGGGCGTCATGATCGTCACGAAATCGAGATCGGCGTTCGCGATGACGTCGAGAGTGTACGGCTCGAGCGTGCGGGTCGCGTCCGTCGGCTCATCTGTCGCGAGAGTCTCGATGACGAGGGGGGACGACGCGAGCGTCACTGCTGTCGCCGCCGTGACCCGCTCCGCCTCCGCATGGGTGGCGCGCTGGGCATCCACGACGAGGAAGACGGCCACCAGTGCACCGACCACCACTGCGGCAGCCAAGAGCACCAGGAAGACCCGGGAGGCGATGCTCCTCGTGTCGCGCGCGTGTCTCATCACGTCCTTCCGATCGTCGGTGATCGCGGAGTCCGGGATATCGGTGGTGACCAATACGACCACAAATGGTGCTGCCAGGGGAAGTCCGCGACGGTGAGCTTACCGAAGGCGAGGACGCCGGCGGGCATGAGACGAAGACGTTCATGATCAAGGAGGAAAACATGGCCATCACGACGGGGTTCTCCCTTCCCGGTTTCCATTGGCGCCGGGGCAAGCAGGCGTGGGACAGGCACACCTGGCTGTATGTCTCGGTGATCATCGCCGTCGTGCTCGGCGCGGCCGTCGGCCTCATCTGGCCCGAGGTGGGTCAGAGTCTCGAGCCGATCGGAAAGGGCTTCGTGTCGCTGATCAAGATGATGATCGCGCCGATCATCTTCTGCACGATCGTCGTCGGGGTCGGGTCCATCGCGAAGGCGGCGACCGTCGGCAAGATCGGCGGCCTGGCGCTGCTCTACTTCATGGTCATGTCCACGTTCGCGCTCGCGATCGGCCTGGTCGTCGGCAACATCATCCACCCGGGTGCAGGCCTCGACATGGCGAACTCGAGCTACGACGCGACAGAGACCGAGGCGAAGACCACGACCGAGTTCATCCTCGGGATCATCCCGACGACGTTCTTCTCGGCCTTCACGGGTGAGAGCGTCCTGCAGGTGCTGTTCATCGCCCTGCTCGTGGGCTTCGCGCTCCAGGGGCTCGGTGAGAAGGGCGCCCCGATCATGGACGCGGTCAAGAACCTCCAGAAGCTGGTGTTCCGCATCCTCGGCATGATCCTGTGGCTCGCCCCTCTCGGCGCATTCGGAGCGATCGCAGCAGTGGTGGGGAAGACGGGCATCGCGGCGATCTGGAGCCTCGGCGTGCTCATGATCGCGTTCTACATCACCTGCTTCCTGTTCATCGTCGTGGTGCTCGGGACGCTGCTCTTCGCCGTCACCAGGGTGAACATCTTCAGCCTCGTCAAGTACCTGGCACGTGAGTACCTGCTCATCGTCGGCACCTCGTCGTCGGAGTCCGCGCTCCCGCGCCTGATCGCGAAGATGGAGCACATCGGAGTCTCGAAGCCGGTCGTCGGCATCACGGTGCCGACGGGGTACTCGTTCAACCTCGACGGCACGGCGATCTACCTGACCATGGCATCGCTGTTCATCGCCACGGGAATGGGGCAGCCGATGTCGATCGGCGAGCAGATCGGGCTGCTGGTCTTCATGATCATCGCGAGCAAGGGAGCCGCCGGCGTGACAGGCGCAGGACTCGCGACGCTCGCCGGTGGCTTGCAGGCATACCGTCCCGATCTGGTCGACGGTGTCGGCGTGATCGTGGGTATCGATCGCTTCATGTCCGAGGGGCGAGCGCTCACCAACTTCACCGGCAACGCGGTCGCCACGCTGCTGATCGGCACGTGGACGCGCCAGATCGATCGTGATCGGGTTCAGCAGGTGCTCAGCGGCGCGCTTCCGTTCGAGGAGTCGCAGCTCGACGGGGTCGACGAGCATGGGATGGTCGATGAGCGGAAGGCCGTCGACGTGCAGGGCCTCAAGGAGTCCGCACTCGACGAGATGGCGGCGAAAGAGGAGCGGGCGCGTCTCCGCGCCGCACAGAACTGAGCCTCGGGCCGGGAAGAAGAAGGATGCGGGAGTCGGCAGTCGCCGGCTCCCGCATCCGTGTGGTCAACCGCTCTTGCGTCGGAACTCGCGCCGCGTCTGCGGGGCGGGTGCGCCGTGGACGGCGGAGTCGCCGTCCAGGTGGGCCTCGCCCTGCCTGTGGTGCGCGTTCTTCTTCTCGAGCGCTTCCTTGAACTTGCGCTTCATTTCCTCGCTGGAGGATGCGCCTTCTTCGGTGCTCATGTTCGCCAGCCTAGAGCACGCCTCGGACGGGCGGGAGGAATCACCGTCGCGCTCTGCGGGAGACGAGGTCGACGACCGCGCCGAGGCCGAGTGCGACCGCGACGGACACCACGACGCCCACGACCGGCCCACCGGGGACCAGAGCGGCGACGATGGCTCCCACGGACGCCTGGTAGGCCGCCCATCCGAACGCCGCCGCACTCACCAGGCACAGATACCGACCGGGATGTATGCGCGAGGCGCCGGCGACGAGATTGATCGCCAGCCGTGCGAACGGCACGAACCGGGCGGTGAACAGCACGGTGGCCGTTCCGCCGTCGAGTCGGCGTCGTGCCCAGGCGAGAGCCAGGCGCACCCGAGGCACCCGCATCCACCGCCATCGTTCCGTCCCGACCGTGCGACCGATCAGATAGCAGGCGGCGTCTCCCGCGGCGGCCGCGACTCCCGCGCAGACGATCACCGCCCACAGGGGTGGCACTCCCGACGACGAGGAGATCGCCCCGAGCGCGGTGACAGCGATCTCCCCTGGCACGACGACGAAGAACGAGTCGCCGAGGACCAGGAGGCTCATGACGGCGAGGGCCCAGGGGCCGGCGAGCAGATCGGGCACACCTCCAGAGTGCTCGGCGCAGGTGAACGGGAACCAACGTCCGGATAGCCGGTGACGCGCGATCCAGCATCCGGTGAACTTCTGGTGCACCGAGGGGTTTCACGCGGTCGGCACCCGTCGTCGACGGCATCCTGGGCATGTGAGAGTCGCGATCGTGACAGAGTCCTTCCTTCCGCACATGAACGGTGTCACCGGATCCGTCCTGCAGATCCTGAGGCACCTCGAGCGCACAGGCCATGAGGCGCACGTGATCGCGCCGGATGCCGTCGGCATGCCCACCGAGATCGACGGTGCCGTCATCGAGCCCATCCCGAGCGTCCCGCTCCCCGGGTACCGCAACGTGCGGGTGGGCACCTCGCCCGCCCACCGCGTCGCGGCATCCCTCCGTCGCTTCCAGCCCGACGTCGTGCACCTCGCCTCGCCCTTCGCATTGGGCTGGCGGGGAGCGCTCGCCGCAGATCGTCTCGATATCGCCGCGGTCGCCGCATACCAGACCGACGTCGCCGCGTACACGGAGCGATACCGGGTGCCCGCGACGACCGGTATCGCGCACACGCACATCGCCCGCCTCCATCGTCGGGCGACACTGTCGCTCGCGCCGTCCGCCGACTCCGCCCAGCGCCTCGCCTCCCTCGGAGTCGATCGGGTGCGTCGGTGGGGGAGAGGAGTGGATGCCGAACGGTTCCAGCCCTCTCGACGCAGCGAGACGCTGCGGGCGGAGTGGGGCGGTGATGTCGTGATCGGATACGTCGGCCGACTCGCGCCCGAGAAGCAGGTCCAGGACCTCGCGGTGCTGCAGAGCATCCCCGGGGCCAGACTCGTGATCGTGGGGGACGGACCCAGCCGGACGAAGCTCGAGGCGGTGTTGCCGCACGCCCTCTTCCTCGGCCATCTCGAGGGTGAAGCCCTCGCAGCCGCCACCGCATCCTTCGACGTCTTCGTGCACCCGGGGGAGAGCGAGACCTTCGGTCAGACCCTGCAGGAGGCGCACGCGAGCGGCGTCCCCGTCGTCGCCACCGGACGTGGCGGCCCCCTCGATCTCGTGCGGATGGGGATCGACGGATGGCTGTACTCTCCCGGAGACCTGGCGGATCTGCGGATGAGGGTCGCCGACCTCGCAGGAGACGGTCGCAAGCGCAGGGCGTTCGGCGAGGCAGGGCACCAGGCCGTCCAGGGGCGCAGCTGGTCGAGCGTGTGCGACCAGCTGCTCGGCCATTTCGATGAAGCACGGACTCTCCGCGCCGTGGACTCGGGGGTCCGCACGCGCCGCCTCACCCGCCCCGACATCGCGGCTCCCGTCGACGCGCGTCGCTGGCACCGGTACGTCGCGATGGGCGACTCCCTCACGGAAGGACTGTGCGACCCGGCGCCGGACGGAGCCCTGCGCGGATGGGCGGACCGCCTCGCCCTGCTGCTCGCTGCGCGCGGTGGACTGCACTACGCGAACCTCGCGATCAGGTCGAAGCGGGTCCGAGACGTCTGCGAGATCCAGCTCCCGCGCGCCCTCGAGCTCGAACCGGACCTCGTATCGATCCTCATCGGTGCGAACGACCTGGTGAAGTCGACCGTCGATGTGCCGGCGCTCGCCGCAGAAGTCGAAGGTGCGGTGCGGCGACTCCGCAGCATCGGAGCGGATGTCGTTCTGGTCACGCCGT
The DNA here is from genome assembly GCF_038397735.1 of Microbacterium sp. LWH13-1.2. Classification (NCBI taxonomy): domain Bacteria; kingdom Bacillati; phylum Actinomycetota; class Actinomycetes; order Micrococcales; family Microbacteriaceae; genus Microbacterium; species Microbacterium sp. LWH13-1.2. Next base: position 1,106,169 of record NZ_CP151635.1, read on the forward strand.
TCCTCCCTCGCCGGCGGGCGGCTGCGATCTACTCCCGCCGGTTCGCGGCCTTCGCGACGGCGCTCGCGGGCATCGCCGCCCGCACGGGCGCGATACTGATCGACACCGATCTGCATCCCTCTCTTCCCGACCGACCGAACTGGGGCGAGGATCTCGTGCATCTCAGCAGTCGCGGTCACCGCTTCCTCGCGTACCGAGCGGGCGAGGTGCTGGCGGTCCCGCATGCGGACACGCTCGGCGCTCTCGATGCCGCGCTGCACGAGAACGAGCCGATCGGTGCGGGGCTGTGGTGGCGGAGACATGCGCTGCCGTGGGTATGGCGTCGGATGCACGGCCGCGCCGCCGGCGACGGGCGCAGTGCGAAGCACGACGACTACGTGTACCTCGGGCGGTCGACGTCGCACAGCGGGGTGCGGGTGAGCTGAAGCGACCGCGGTGGATGCACCGCTCGGTTCATCCGGGCCGGGCGGTTCCCGCCGTGCGATGCGGATCGATCAGCGGCGTCCCATGCCGTGGTACGTCCAGCCCGCAGCTCGCCAAGCGGCGGAATCGAGGCAGTTGCGGCCGTCGATGATGACCCGACCTGCGACGAGCGACCCGGCGTGCTCTGGTGTCATCTCGCGACGGTAGAGGTCCCACTCCGTGACGATCACCACGGCGTCCGCGTCGCGGAGGGCGTCGTCACGTTCCGTCGCGTAGCCGAGTTGGGGGTGCGCCGCCGCAGCGTTCTCGAGGGCGGCCGGGTCGGTGACGACCACGTCCGCTCCCAAACCGCGCAACCGCACGGCGACGTCGAGAGCGGGGGAGTCGCGGATGTCGTCGCTGAACGGCTTGAACGCGGCACCGAGCACCGCGATGCGGCGTCCGAACACCAGACCCCCCAGTGCGTCGACGACGAGCTGCACGGCTCTGTCGCGTCGCCGGATGTTGATCGAGTCCACCTCACGGAGGAACCCCACGGCCTCTCCGCGCCCGAGCTCCTCGGCGCGGGCTGCGAAGGCGCGGATGTCCTTCGGGAGACAGCCACCGCCGAACCCGATGCCCGAGCCCAGGTACCGTCGTCCGATGCGGGTGTCGTGCCCGAGCGCGTCCGCGAGGAGCGCGACGTCGGCGCCCGACGCCTCGGCGATCTCGGCCATCGCGTTGATGAAGGAGATCTTGGTGGCGAGGAAGGCGTTGGCCGCGCCCTTCACGAGCTCGGCCGTCGCCAGATCCGTCACGAGGAAAGGCGTGCCGGCATCCACAGCCGGGCGGTAGGCCTCGCGCAGCGCTTCGGCGGCACGCTCGCCGTCGCTTCCGGACGGCACACCCACCACGAGGCGGTCTGGTGAGATCGTGTCGTGCACGGCCCAACCTTCGCGGAGGAACTCGGGATTCCACACGAGGGTCGCGCCGGTGCCCGCGACCGCCGCGCTCAGGCGCTCGGCCGTCCCCACAGGCACCGTCGACTTGCCGGCCACAACGTCGCTCGGGTGCAGGTGGGGGAGCAGCGCGGCCACTGCGGCGTCGACGAACCGCAGATCCGCGGCATGTCCGCCCGCGATCTGCGGCGTGCCGACGGCGATGAAGTGGATCGTCGCTCCACTCGCATCCGACATCTCGGTGCTGAATCTCAGTCGCCCTGAGGTGAGGCCCTCCTGCAGGAGCTCACTGAGCTGCGGTTCGAAGAACGGCGCGGTGCCGTTCGCGAGAGCGGCAACCTTCTGCGCGTCGACGTCGATCCCGACGACGTCGTGTCCGATCGAGGCCATCGCTGCGGCGTGCACGGCACCGAGGTACCCGCATCCGATCACTGACATGCGCATGGTGACAGGACAGCGGATGCTCCTCACCTGCCGGCATCCGGTCGGTGAACGGCGCGTGGACGACGTGTGTCCGAACGACCGGATGGTGCGGTCGCGGGGGTTTTCGGGGTGCCGCTGGTAGGCTGGACGAGGTCGACGTCTGTCGGCTGCACAACTTCATATCGACTCATGGAGCGATCGGCGGAGAGCTGGTCCCCTGTGGTGGGTTCCTCGGCGGGTCGTCGGGTGGCTTTCTACTGGTGGCCAGCGCAGGTGACATTCGCGGGATTGCCCGCGCGCCCGTATCCGGCTGCATCCGCTCCTTCATGAACACGCTCGCGCGTCATACGGATTCGCGAGTCTAAACAAAGAAGGAGAGACCTCTTGGAAGGTCCTGAAATCACCGCCACCGAGGCCGTTCTCGACAACGGCCGCTTCGGCACCCGCACCATCCGCTTCGAGACCGGCCGCCTCGCGCAGCAGGCTCAGGGCGCAGTCGCCGCCTACCTCGACGGCGAGACCATGCTCCTCTCGGCCACCAGCGCAGGCAAGCACCCGCGCGAGGGCTTCGACTTCTTCCCGCTGACGGTCGACGTCGAAGAGCGTTCGTACGCAGCAGGCAAGATCCCCGGATCGTTCTTCCGTCGTGAGGGTCGTCCCTCGACCGAGGCGATCCTCGTCTGCCGTCTGATCGACCGTCCACTGCGCCCGTCGTTCGTCGACGGCCTCCGCAACGAGGTCCAGATCGTCATCACCGTGCTCTCGATCGCTCCGGGCGAGTTCTACGACGCTCTCGCGATCAACGCGGCTTCCGCGTCGACGCAGATCTCGGGTCTTCCGTTCTCGGGCCCCGTCGCCGGTGTGCGCCTCGCGTTCATCCCGGGTCAGGGCGAGCACGCCGACCAGTGGGTCGCGTTCCCGACCGCCGAGCAGGTCAGCGAGGCCGTGTTCGACCTGATCGTCGCCGGTCGTGTCGTCACCAAGTCCGACGGCACCGAAGACGTCGCGATCATGATGGTCGAGGCTGAGGCCACCGAGGGCAGCTGGAACTTGATCAAGGCCGGCGCCACGAAGCCCGACGAGGCCGTCGTCGCGCAGGGTCTCGAAGCGTCGAAGCCCTTCATCGCGCAGCTCGTCAAGGCTCAGGCCGAGCTTGCGGCAACCGCTGCGAAGGAGCCGGGCGTGTACCCGGTCTTCCCGCCGTACTCCAGCGAGGTCTACGACTTCGTGGCCGAGCGCTCCTATGACGACCTGGTGAACGTCTACCAGATCGCCGACAAGCTGGAGCGTCAGGGCAAGGACGACGAGGTCAAGGACCGCGTCAAGGCGCAGCTCATCGAAGCAGTCGAGGCCGGCAACCTGCCGGCTGGAGCACCGCTCGAGTTCTCCGCGGCGTACAAGTCCGTCACGAAGAAGATCGTCCGCGGCCGCATCCTCACGGAGAGCGTGCGCATGGACGGCCGTGGTCTCGCGGACATCCGTCCGCTGGACGCAGAGGTGCAGGTCATCCCGCGCGTTCACGGCTCGGCGATCTTCCAGCGCGGCGAGACCCAGATCATGGGCATCACCACGCTGAACATGCTCAAGATGGAGCAGCAGATCGACTCGCTGTCGCCCACGACGAGCAAGCGCTACATGCACCACTACAACTTCCCGCCCTACTCGACCGGTGAGACCGGCCGGGTCGGTTCGCCGAAGCGTCGCGAGATCGGGCACGGCTTCCTCGCCGAGCGCGCACTCGTGCCGGTGCTGCCGAGCCGCGAGGAGTTCCCCTACGCGATCCGTCAGGTCTCCGAGGCGCTGAGCTCCAACGGCTCGACGTCGATGGGATCCGTCTGCGCCTCGACCCTCTCGCTCCTGAACGCGGGTGTGCCGCTGCGCGCAGCCGTCGCCGGTATCGCGATGGGTCTCGTATCCGACGAGGTCAACGGTGAGACGCGCTACGCCGCCCTCACCGACATCCTCGGCGCCGAGGACGCGCTCGGCGACATGGACTTCAAGGTCGCCGGCACCAGCGAGTTCGTCACGGCGATCCAGCTCGACACGAAGCTCGACGGCATCCCGTCGTCGGTGCTCGCAGGCGCGCTGACCCAGGCCCGCGACGCGCGTCTGACGATCCTCAATGTCCTGAACGCCGCGATCGATGCTCCCGACGAGATGGCGCCGACCGCGCCTCGCGTCATCAGCGTGCAGATCCCGGTCGACAAGATCGGCGAGCTGATCGGCCCGAAGGGCAAGACGATCAACGCGATCCAGGATGAGACCGGCGCTCAGATCTCCATCGAGGAGGACGGCACCGTCTACATCGGCGCGACCGACGGCCCCTCGGCCGAGGCCGCCCGTGCCCAGGTCAACGCGATCGCCAACCCGACCAACCCCGAGGTGGGCGAGCAGTTCCTCGGAACCGTCGTGAAGATCGCGACGTTCGGTGCGTTCGTCTCGCTGCTCCCGGGCAAGGACGGCCTGCTGCACGTCACCGAGGTGCGCAAGCTCGCCGGTGGCAAGCGCGTCGAGAACGTCGACGACGTGCTGTCTGTCGGTCAGAAGATCCTCGTGAAGATCACGAAGATCGACGACCGCGGCAAGCTGTCGCTCGAGCCCGTGCTCGACGACGCTCCCGCGGCGGACGCAGCTCCCGCTGAAGAGGCCGCAGCCGAGTAATCGGAGCGCTTCGATACGAGGCCCGGGTCTGTCCTCAGGGATGGCCCGGGCTTCGTCGTATCCGATGTGATCAAACCGTTATGGGAAGTTCTTGCGCCGTTCCACGGATTGGTCGGGGAGTTCGCGGATGTCGCTTACTCTCGAAGTACGCACCGGGGGGTGCAAATCACAGGCAGTGACGCAGGTCGGTACGCACCGACTGACGCGGGGGTGAGGATATGCGGTTGTTCAGCGTAGGCGCAGGTACGTCGCCCGAACGCGCGCAGCAGGGCGCGGCAGAGCACCCGTCCGCTCCCATCCCGATCGTCGGACCCGGAATAGGGGAGAGCATCCGCGTCCCGCTCGGCGAGACCGGTCTCGACACCTTCCCTCTCATGCTCGGCGCGGCGGAGTTCGGCTGGAACGTCGATCTCGAGACGAGTCACGGGATCCTCGATCGCTACGTGGAGTTCGGCGGTAACGCGATCCACACGGCAGATGGCTTCTCGGGCGGACGCAGCGAGCACATCATCGGCCAGTGGCTGCAGTCGCGCGGACAGCGCGAACGCGCAGTGCTCAGCGTCCGCATCGGCGCGCACGCCGACAATCCCGGTCTCGGCTCCGTCAACCTCGTGCGCGCGGTCGAGGGGTCGCTGACGCGTCTGGGAGTCGATCGCATCGATGTGCTCTACCTCGACGCGACCCTCGACAAGACGACGAACCTCGAAGACACGCTCGCGACCGTCGAGTGGATGGTCGATGCCGGCAAGATCGGTGCTCTCGGTGCGTTCGGATTCGCACCCGAGCGACTCGTCGAGGCGCGCATCCTCGCCTCCGCCGGATACCCGCGCATCGAGGTCATCGACTCCCCGTACAACCTCATCCGTCGGCAGCCGTTCGAGGGCGATCTGAGACTCGTGGCGGGTGCGCAGAGCCTCGCCGTCACTCCGTCGCATGCCCTCGAGCACGGGTTCCTCTCCGGCCGGCATCGCAGCAAGGCGCTGACCTCGAGAGGCGTGCGCGGTGAGCAGCTCCGCGGTCATCTCAACCGTCGGGGGACCAAGATCCTCCGAGCTCTCGACCAGGTGGCCACCGAGCTCGAGGTGCCGGTCGCCGCCGTCTCGATCGCCTGGCTGCTCGCACAGCGCACCATCGCGGCGCCGATCGTCAACACGTTCGCGACCGATCATGTCGATGAACTCATGCAGGGTGCGGGCGTCTCGCTCTCGCGCACACAGGTCGCCGAACTCACTCGCGCCGGCAACTGAACGTCGTAACGCCCCTGTCACAGTCCTGGCATAGGGTGGAGTGAATCCCGGCAAGCGCTGTCGATGAAGCGAGCGAGTTTGTGACGCATTACATATATCTGGTCCGACATGGTGAACATCAGGACGCCGAGCACGGTCTCGCTGACGGACCCCTGTCGCCACGGGGCCAGCGTCAGGCAGAGCTGATCGCGGACCGGCTCTCCGGGCTCCCTCTCGACGCGGTCTGGCATTCGCCGCTGCTGCGTGCGAACGAGACGGCGCGAGCGATCGCCGCAAGGCTCCCGTCCGTCGACCCCGCCCCGACCGCCCTGCTGTTCGACTGCGTGCCCACCGGGATGACCGAGGAGACCCCAGCAGCCTACGAACCGTTCTTCGGCTCGATCACGGAGGCAGAGCTCGATGCGGGTCGCGCCCAGATGTTCGACGCCGTCAACGAGTTCCTCGTGCGCAAGCCGGGTGACGTGCACGAGGTGCTCATCACACACAACTTCGTGATCTCGTGGTTCGTCCGCGAGGTGCTCGGTGCTCCCGAGTGGCGGTGGATGACCCTCAACCAGGCGCACTGCGGTCTGACCGTCATCGCGCAGAAGCAGGGGCGTCCGTGGACCCTGCTCACCCACAACGACACCGGGCACCTCCCGGTCGAGCTCAGAACGGGCATCCCCGACACCATGCCGGTCTGATTGGGCGATAGGCGGCCCGCCGCGAAGGTCGGCGAGCCCCTGCGAAATAGACTGAACGCATGACCACGCAGGTAGCACTCGTCGGCGGCACCGGAAAGCTCGGCTCTATCATCCACGCGGTGATCGATGAGCTCGAGGGTTTCGAGGTGAGTCGCGTGCTCACCTCCAGAAGCGACCTCGCCGAGCTGGATGGGGTGGGGCTGGTGATCGATGCGACCACGCCTCAGGTGAGCGTCGATGTGGTGCGGGCAGCAGTCGAACGGCAGATCAACGTCCTCGTGGCCACCTCCGGCTGGTCATCGGAGCGCATCGCCCTCGTGCGGCCGCTCGTCGAGAATGCCGGCACCGGCATCGTCTTCATCCCGAACTTCTCGCTGGGGTCCGTGCTCGGCTCCGCTCTCGCCGCTGCGGCTGCGCCGTTCTTCGGCTCCGCCGAGATCGTCGAGGCGCACCACGAGGCCAAGGTCGATTCACCGAGCGGCACGGCGGTCCGCACCGCCGAGTTGATCGCGGCTGCACGCACCGAGCAGGGACCGGTCAGTGCCCCGCATGCGGACCAGCGTGCTCGGGGCCAGCAGGTGGGCAGCGTGCCGATCCATTCCCTTCGTCGCCCCGGAGTCATCGCCAAGCAGGAGGTCATCCTCTCCGGGCCCGGAGAATCGCTGACGTTCACGCACGACACCGTGGACCCCGCCCTCGCTTACGCCCCGGGCATCCGTCTCGCCGTCCCTTTCGCAGCGAGTGCCAGAGGCGTCTTCGTCGGTCTCGAGAGCATGATCGACATCGGCGTCCGTTCGTGATGTCGCGAATCGGCGTCGCCCTGATGGGCGCGGCTCTTCTCGTCTATCTGGCCGTCGCGATCTGGTTGGCCGTGATGTTCTTCTCGGTCGGAACCCCCGTATCGATCGGGATGGGGATCGCGCTCATCGTGCTCGCCCCGATCGGGGCGTGGGCCCTCGTGCGCGAGATGCAGTTCGGGTTCGCCGCCGATCGGCTGGGGCGCGAGCTGGATGCCGAGGGCGGCATGCCGGAGGCTGAGACCGAACTCACGCCCAGCGGTCGGATCGCCCGCGCGGACGCCGATCCGATGATCCAGCGGTACACCGCAGCTGCGGATTCAGCGCCGGGGGACTGGCGGGCACGCTACCGCTTGGGTGTCGTGCAGGATGCGGCGGGGCGTCGCAAGGACGCCCGCGCCAGCATCCGTGAGGCGATCCGCCTCGCGCGCGGCTGATCCGACTCAGGCGAGGGTGGCCTCGAGAGTGATCTCGATGCCGGCGAGTGCTTGAGACACAGGGCAGCCGACCTTGGCCTCGGCCGCGATGGTCTGGAACGCCTCGGGGGCGAGACCGGGAACGACCGCGTTGACGTTGAGGTGGCTTCCGGTGATTCCGACGCCCGGCTTGAAGGTGACCGACGCGCTGGTGTTGACGCGCTCCGGCGGGGTGCCGTTCTCTGAGAGAGCGTGCGAGAGGGCCATGCTGAAGCACGAGGCGTGAGCCGCGGCGATCAGCTCCTCCGGGGTGGTGGTGGTGTCGCTGCCCTCGCTGCGGGCCTTCCAGTTGATCGGGAAGGTGCCGAGCTTCGACGAGGAGAATGCGACGGTGCCCGAGCCCTCCGCGAGGGATCCGGTCCAGGTGGTGGTGGCTTCGCTGGTGACGGGCATGATTCCTCCGGTTCTCGCGCCGCGGGATGTGCGCTCGCGTGTGGGGCCAGCCTATCGACCGGGTGCGTCGGACGGAACAGCGCTCAGGCCGCGGAAGGCGTCCGTCCGAGAAGGCCGGCTCGCTGCAGAAGCAGGTAGATCTGACAGCCGAGGCAGAATGAGAACGCGGCGTTGAGGAAGGCGGCGATGAATGCCGCGGCCGTCGCGATCGGCAGCGCCCACGGCACGCCGATCAGATGCAGGGCGAGTCCGATCGTGACGACGAAGAGGCCGACGCCCTGCGCGAAGCGCGGAGGGCGAGGATCCTCCAGCTCGGTGGGCGGGGCGAGTCGTGGCCGGACGAACCGCCGGAATACGACGCCCCAAGGAGCCGTCGCGGGGGAGAGCACGCTCCAGAAGAAGAGCAGGGCGATCACGACTGTGAGCAGGAAGCCTGGATCGAGTGCGCGCTGGGCAGGCGATGCTGAGACGATCGCCCACGTGTCGGAGGCCAAGTCCGCCGCCGCGAGCGGTTGGTAGGCGAACCATCCGAAGGACCGCGCCGTCGAGATGCCGATGAGTCCGAGGAACGTCGCGGCGAGCAGCAGCACCGTCGTGATCGTCGCGGCGAAACGCGGGCCACGGGGGTCGATACCTGCGGGAGTGGTCATCTCTGCTCCAGTCCTTCCCGCCTCAGACGGCGGACAGTGCCTCGGTGAGTGAGTGGCGATGCGGCACGCCATGGAATCGTGCGCGAACGGCGCCGGAGCCGTCCACGATGAACGTCGTCGGGGTCTGCAGGATCTTGTACCGCGCCGACAGGTCGGGTCGATGCGTGAGGTCGACCTCGAGGTGATGCAGGCCGTCGGCGTCTGCGACGTAGCTCGACAGCATCCTGCGCACCTGGGGGCAGCGCGCGCACATCTCGGTGCTGAACTGCACGAGCGTGGCGCGCGAGCCGAGCCGATCGGCGTCCGCATCGGCGGGATCGAAACGGAGGTGACCTCCTCCTCGACGTCGACCGTCGAGGAGTCGCAGCACGATCCCGACGACGGCGGCGATCACGAGGAGCGCTCCGATCACGGCGAGGGCGATTCCGGGGGACATGGATAGAGGATACGGGCCGCTCCCACACGCCTGGGTCGATGTGTCGCATCGTGACGAACGGACTCTCGATCCTCATGGGCGGGTAGTCTGGCAGACATGAGCGCAGCCGTCCCGACGCCGTATGAAGACCTGCTCCGCGACGTCCTGGAGTCAGGCACGCACAAATCGGATCGCACCGGCACGGGGACCACCAGCGTCTTCGGCAGGCAGATCCGCTTCGATCTCTCGCAGGGCTTCCCGCTGATCACGACCAAGCGCGTGCACTTCAAGTCCATCGCCTACGAGCTTCTCTGGTTCCTCAGGGGCGACTCCAACGTCAAGTGGCTCCAGGACAACGGCGTCACGATCTGGGACGAGTGGGCCGATGCCTCGGGCGATCTCGGACCCGTCTACGGCGTGCAGTGGCGGTCCTGGCCGACGCCGGACGGAGAGAGCATCGACCAGCTGAGCGAGGTGATCGATCAGATCCGCAAGGCTCCCGACTCCCGACGCCTGATCGTCTCGGCGTGGAACCCCGCGGACATCCCCGACATGGCACTCGCCCCGTGTCATGCGCTCTTCCAGTTCTACGTCGCAGACGGCAAGCTCTCGTGCCAGCTCTACCAGCGCAGCGCCGATCTGTTCCTCGGCGTCCCGTTCAACATCGCGTCCTATGCCCTCCTGACGCTGATGGTGGCTCAGCAGGTCGGCCTCGAGCCGGGTGACTTCGTGTGGACCGGTGGTGACTGCCACATCTACGACAATCACCTCGATCAGGTGCGCGAGCAGCTCAGCCGCGACGCGTATCCCTACCCGTCGCTGCGTTTCGCGCGGAAGCCGGAATCGGTGTTCGACTACGCCTACGACGACTTCATCGTCGAGGACTACCAGCACCATGCCCCGATCCGGGCGGCGGTGGCGGTGTGACGTGGGTCGGCCTGATCTGGGCCGAAGCGCAGGGCGGGGTCATCGGCGCCGAAGGCGGTATGCCGTGGAATGTCCCTGAAGATCTCGCGCACTTCAAGGAGAAGACGCTCGGTGCGCCGGTGATCATGGGTCGCAAGACCTGGGACTCGCTGCCTGAACGATTCCGCCCGCTCCCCGGACGCGAGAACATCGTCATCACGCGCCAGCAGGACTGGACCGAAGAGGGCGTCAGGCGCGCAGCCACGGTCACCGATGCGGTGCGCGGACACGAGAGGGTCTGGATCATCGGAGGGGCCGAGATCTTCCGGCTCGTGATCGCCGATGCCGACCGTCTCGAGGTCACCGAGCTCGACCTCGACGTCGCGGGCGATGCCTACGCCCCGTCGAAGGCCGGGTGGCGTCTGGTCGATGAGGGGGAGTGGCAGACCTCTCGCTCGGGAGTCCGCTTCCGCTTCCTGGGATACGAGCGCTGATGCCCACCGCACTGATCACCGGCGCGAGCGCAGGGCTCGGCGTCGAGTTCGCCCGCCAGCTCGCCCGTCGCCGCGCCGACCTCGTGCTCGTCGCCCGATCGACGGATGCGCTCGAGAGCGTCGCGGCGGAGCTGCGCAGCGAATACGGCATCGCGGTCGAGATCCTCGTCGCCGATCTCTCCGAGGCCGCCGATGTGCGCCGTGTCGCCGACCGTCTGGGTGACGCCTCCGACCCGGTGGATCTGCTGATCAACAACGCCGGCTTCGGCCTGCCGCTGCAGTTCGCCGACAACGACATCGACGACGAGGTGCGGCACCTCCGCGTCCATGTCGAGGCGTCGATGCGCCTCATGCATGCGGCGCTCGGGTCGATGCGAGGCCGCGGTGGCCGCATCATCAACGTGGCCTCCGTCGCCGGATTCATCTCCCGCTCGACGTACTCGGCCTGTAAGAGCTGGCTCATCGGCTTCAGCCGCTGGGCGAACGTCGAGTACGCCGCCGACAGAGTGAGCGTGACCGCCGTCTGTCCCGGTTTCACCCACACGACCTTCCATGAGCGGATGGGGCTCGCGCCGGGGCACGAGGGCGTCCCGGCGTTCATGTGGCTCGACGCACGTGATGTCGTGCGCGAAGGTCTCCGCGACGCGGCTCGAGGCAAGGCCGTCTCGGTGCCGTCACTGCGCTACAAGGCGATCGTCGCGATAGCGAGCGTGCTGCCGAGCTCGGTGACGTCGGGCATCGCTCGCCGAGGTCGCGTCTGACGTGAGCGCCGACGGCGTTCACTGCGAGCGTGCTGCGCGAATCAGCGCTCTGCGAGATCAGCGGAATCTGCCCAGACGGATGCCGGCGTAAGCGATCGCCGCGACGGTCTCTCCATCGCTGATCCGGCCCTCGGCGATCATGCCGAGGACGTCGGCGAACGGTACCCAGGTGACGGCGTCGATGCCCTCCTCCGCCTGGGTGCGCGTGGAGTCGTCCGACGGAGTCAGGCTCCGAGCGAGGAACACGTGCTCCGGCGCATGGGCGATCCCGTTCAGGGCGTTCATCGTTCCGAGTGCCGTCCAATCCTCGGCGACGAAGCCGGTCTCCTCGAGCAGCTCGCGCTGCGCGGCCACGAGCGGGTCCTCGCCGTCGCTTCCTCCGGCGGGCACCTCGATCGAGACTCCCGTCGTGTAGCGCTCAAGCGTGACCAGGCAGATGCGGTCCTCGTCATCGAGCGCGACCACGAAGACCGCCGGATGCCGCATGGTCACCACCCCGTAGATTCCGTCGCCTCCGGGGCCGGTGACCCGGTCTTCCCGTACCTCGATCCACCGGTTCTCGTACACCGTCGACGACTCGTGTGTGACCCATGCCATGGAGTCGAGCCTATGCGGGTCCCTAGGATCGACGGCATGGGATGGCTGTTCGGCAGGAAGCATGACGCAGAGGACGCCAACGAGGTGCTGCGCCGTTTCAACGAAGCGGAAGCCGCGCGACTCGCAGCGATGACCGCCGGCGTCGCGGGGGAGGCGGGGGACAGGGCACACATTCGCGCATCGACTCCGTTGTCGGTGGCTTCGGGATCGACCGAGTTCCTGGTCGAGGATGTCTTCACGATCACGGGGCGGGGAACCGTCGCGACGGGCGCGCTCAGATCGGGCGTGCTGCGGGTGGACGACGACATCGTGGTGCTGCGCGACGGTGCGCCGCATGCGCAGACGCGGATCACGGGCATCGAGATGTTCCGGAAGCACGTGAACGAGATCACGGTCGGCGAGCTGGCCGGTCTGGTGCTCCGCGAGAAGATCGCGGTCGCGCGTGGAGATGTCATCCACCGTGCCTCGTCTGGGTGAGCGGCACGCGAACCGATACGCTGGGGGCATGACGCACTCGGGCAACCCTTTCGGACAGGTTCTCGTCGCGCTCGTCACTCCGATGACGGCCGACGGTGAAGTCGATTGGCCCGCCGTCGAGAAGCACATCGATGATGTCATCACCGCCGGGGCTGACGGAATCGTCGTGACGGGAACGACCGGCGAGACCTCGACCCTGACGGACCCCGAGAAGCTCAAGCTCGTCGAGATCGGCAAGTCGGTCTCGGCCGGCCGCGCGAAGATCATCACGGGGGGCGGATCCAACGAGACCGCGCACGCGATCGAGCTGTACAAGGCCAGCGAGAAGGCCGGCGCCGACGGCATCATGATCGTCACGCCGTACTACAACAAGCCCACGCAGGCAGGCATCCTGACCCACTTCCGTCTGGTGGCCGACGCTACCGACCTCCCGGTGATCCTCTACGACATCCCGGGTCGGACGGGCGTGCCCATCAAGTACGAGACGATCCTGCGACTCGCGAAGCACCCGAACATCCTCGCCGTGAAGGACGCCAAGGGCGACTTCTCAGAGGTGAGCCGCGTGCTCAACCAGACCGACCTGATGTACTTCTCGGGTGACGACGCGAACGTGCTGCCGCACCTGGCCATCGGGGCGACCGGTCTGATCGGCGTCACCGCGAACATCGCCGCGACTCCGTACCGCACGATCATCGACGCCGTGAACCGCGGTGACCTCACGACCGCGACCGCGGAGCACAAGCGTCTCGAGCCGCTGGTGCGCGCCGTCATGACGCATGTGCCCGGCACCGTCGCGGCGAAGTACATCCTGCACGGACTCGGCCGCATCTCGAGCCCGCGGGTCCGTCTGCCACTCGTCGGTCCCGAAGAGTGGGAGGCCGCTCTCATCGAGGACGAGCTCGATCTCGTGAAGGACGTTCCCGGCGCCGACTTCTCCAACTTCCGCCCCGACCGCAACGCGGCCGCGGGCGGTGCCCTGCCGAAGGTGCACGGCACGACCCGCTGACACCGGGCGCGGTGAGCCGCGTCACCATGAACGAACGGACGCGTGGAGTGTCCGACTGAGGAGACAGCATGTCCATCCCGCTCGCAGAACCCGCAGCCCTCGACGAAGGAACGCTGCGGGTCACTCCGCTCGGCGGCCTCGGAGAGATCGGCCGCAACATGACGATCTTCGAGTTCGATGGCAAGATCCTGATCGTCGACTGCGGGGTTCTCTTCCCGGAGGAGCACCAGCCGGGTGTCGATCTGATCCTGCCCGACTTCGAGCCGATCAAGGGACGTCTCGACGACATCGTCGGCGTCGTGCTCACGCACGGTCATGAAGACCACATCGGCGCGGTTCCGTACCTGCTTCGTCTGAAGAGCGACATCCCGGTGATCGGGTCGGGGCTCACGCTCGCACTCGTCGAGGCGAAGCTCAAGGAGCACCGCATCAAGGCCTTCACCCTCACCGTGAAGGAAGGACAGCGCGAGCAGGTGGGCCCCTTCGATCTCGAGTTCGTGGCGGTCAACCACTCGATCCCGGATGCCCTGGCCGTCGCGATCCGCACGCCCGCTGGGCTCGTTCTCGCGACCGGCGACTTCAAGATGGACCAGCTGCCGCTCGACGGCCGCATCACCGACCTCCGGGCGTTCGCGCGCCTCGGCGAGGAGGGAGTCGATCTGTTCCTCGTCGACTCCACGAACGCGGACGTGCCCGGCTTCACGCCGACCGAGCGCTCGATCGGGCCGGTGCTCGACCAGGTGATCGGCAAGGCTCCGCGCCGTGTCATCGTCGCGAGCTTCTCCAGCCACGTCCATCGCGTTCAGCAGGTCCTCGACGCAGCCCACGCGCACGGACGCCGCGTCGCGCTGCTCGGGCGGAGCATGCTGCGCAACATGACGATCGCCGAGGACCTCGGCTACCTCAAGGTGCCGAGCGGCCTGCTGATCGACTACAAGAAGGCGCGGGATCTTCCCGACGACAAGATCGTCTACATGTCCACGGGCTCGCAGGGCGAGCCGATGGCCGTGCTCAGCCGCATGGCCAACCTCGATCACGCGATCGAGCCGGGCCCGGGCGACACCGTCATCCTGGCCTCGAGTCTGATCCCCGGAAACGAGAACGCCGTCTACCGCGTGATCGACGGACTCACGAAACTCGGCGCGAACGTCGTGCACAAGGCGAACGCCAAGGTCCACGTCTCGGGGCATGCCGCCGCCGGCGAGCTGATCTACTGCTACAACATCCTCAAGCCGAAGAACGTCCTCCCGGTCCACGGCGAGTACCGGCACCTGATCGCCAACGCGAAGCTCGCCCAGGACACGGGGGTCGAGGCCGAGCGCACCATCATCGCCTCGAACGGCACGGTGATCGACCTGAAAGACGGAGACGCCCGTGTGGTCGGCCAGCTCGACCTCGGCTTCGTCTACGTCGACGGCTCCACCGTCGGTGCCATCACCGACGCCGATCTCAAGGACCGCCGCATCCTCGCCGAGGAGGGCTTCGTCTCCATCATCGTCGTCGTCGATGCGCAGACCGGGCGGATCATCTCCGGCCCCGAGATCCACGCACGGGGCATCGCCGAAGACGATTCGGTGTTCGATGACGTGACCCCCAAGATCATCGCGGCGCTCAAGGAGGCCTCAGGCAACGGAGTCCGTGACACCCATGCGCTGTCGCAGGTCATCCGCCGGACGATCGGACGCTGGGTGAACCAGAAGCTCCGCCGTCGTCCGATGATCGTCCCCCTCGTCATCGAGGCCTGAGCACGGCGGTCGCGCGTTCACAGTCGGACGACACGCGGCTGTAACGCGCGCACCGTAGGCTCCGGACATGTCCGACGCCTACTCGATCAGGCCTGCCGCCCAGGCCGACGGGAGCTTCCTCGGCGACATGGTCGTGGAAGCCGCGAACTGGCGCTCTGGCGGAGCGCGGGCTCGTCACGAGATCCTGACCGCCACCGAGCATCGACGATACGTGGCCGGGTGGATGCGACCGGCGGATGCGGGCTTCGTCGCGGTCGACTCCGATGAGAGGCCGATCGGGGCCGCCTGGTACCGGATGCTGTCGCAGGACGACCCGGGGTTCGGTTTCGTCGGGACGGCGGTGCCGGAACTCATCATCGGCGTGCAGCCCATCTGGCGCGCGCACGGTGTCGGTCGCATGCTGCTCCGCCGGCTCGTGACGCACGCTGGCGAGCAGGGGCATCCGCGCCTCAGCCTGAGCGTCGAACGAGACAACTTCGCGCGGACGCTCTATCGCTCGGAGGGGTTCGTGGTCACGGAGATCGGGGAAGTCCGCGACACGATGGTTCATCGGATGTCCTGAGCGCCACCGCGGCCCGCGCGAAGACTCCGGAATGCCGCGTCATTACGGGGAATGTCGGCCTCTGGTCGTAACGTGAGAGCATGGCCAGGAGTACCACGAAGTCAGCGCGCGCGTCCGAGAGCGCCACGCCTCGCCCCAAGAGGCAGGCCGCTCCGAAGGCTCAGGCTGCGCCGAAGAAATACATCGACGAACTCGACAAGCCTCCCGTCGCCGTGCGCGCGTGGGGCGGTCTCGCACACGGCGTCGGCGGACTCTTCCGCGCGTTCGGGCCCGAGACCCTCGAGAAGGACGATCGACGCGACGGCTTCCCGTTCCTGCTCGTGCTGCTCGCGATCGCCGGCGCGGTCAACGAATGGTTCTTCATCGGCAACGAGGTCGCCTCGAACATCAGCGCCTACTCGGTCGGTCTGCTGGTCGGTCGGGTCGCGTTCGTGATGCCCGTGCTGCTCCTGCTGCTCGCGGGGTGGCTGTTCCGGCATCCATCGTCTGTGCACGACAACGGACGTATCGGTATCGGGTTCGGCCTCTTCGTGCTCACGCTCGCGGGCTTCTGCCACATCGCCGCCGGCCGCGCCGATTCGGCAGGACTGCTCGTGCGCGCCCAGCCGAAGGACGGCATGCCTGCTCTGAGCGAGGCCGGCGGACTGTTCGGGTGGATGGTCGGCGAGCCCCTCTCATACCTCACCCCCGTGGGCGCCTACATCGTGCTCGCACTGCTGGCGGGACTCAGCGTGCTGATCCTCACCAAGACGCCGCCGAACCGGATCGGCCAGCGATTGGGCGACCTGTATGCGTGGATGTTCGATGCCGAACGCACTGAGAAGCCGACGAAAAATACCGCGGCGATCGACGAGGCCGACAAGGTCGACGATCCGGATGTGCTGCCCTGGTGGCGTCGTAACAAGACGGGCCGTGAAGAGGACCCCGACGAGGGGACTCTCGGCTCCGACGACATCACCGCTCTGCTCACGACGTCCGAGCCGACGCCCGCCTATGACCAGGCCGTCGTGGTCGAAGACCCCTACGACGCGGCGACCGAGGTGCTCTCCGACGTCCGTTCGGTGACGGAATCGCTCGCCGGACAGCAGACCACCGCGCTCCTCGACGACGAGTCGGACACCGGCGAGGTTCCCGAGCTGCCCGGACTCGACGGCTTCGGAACCGCCGGACCGGGGGAGCGGGGGCCTCAGGCGCCGGTGGCTCCGTACATCCTGCCGTCGCCCGGACTTCTGGTCGAAGGACCGCCGCCTGTCGCCCGGTCCGAGGCCACGGACAAGGTGATCGAGCAGATCACGAGTGTGCTGACGCAGTTCAAGGTCGACGCGAAGGTGACCGGCTTCTCGCGGGGCCCGACGGTCACGCAGTACGAGGTCGAGGTCGGACACGGCGTCAAGGTCGAGAAGATCCTGCAGCTGAGCAACAACTTCGCCTATGCAGTCGCGTCCAACGACGTGCGCATCCTCTCGCCGATCCCCGGCAAGAGCGCCATCGGCATCGAGATCCCCAACGCCGACAAAGAGATGGTCGCGCTCGGCGACGTGCTGCGGTCTCCGGCTGCCCACAAGAGCACCCATCCGATGACGATCGGCGTCGGCAAGGACGTCGGCGGCAACATCGTCATCGCGAACCTCGCCAAGATGCCCCACCTGCTCGTCGCCGGTTCCACCGGCTCCGGAAAGTCGAGTTTCGTGAACTCGATGATCACGAGCCTCCTCATGCGGGCACGCCCGACCGACGTCCGGATGGTCCTCATCGACCCGAAGCGCGTCGAACTCACGAGCTATGCAGGGGTTCCGCACCTGATCACGCCCATCATCACGAACCCGAAGAAGGCGGCAGAGGCGCTGCAATGGGTCGTGAAGGAGATGGACATGCGGTACGACGACCTCGCGTCGTTCGGGTTCCGCCACATCGACGACTTCAACCGAGCAGTACGCGCCGGCGAGGTCGAGCTGCCGGTCGGGAGCGAGCGGGTGCTCAAGCCCTACCCGTACCTCCTCGTGGTCGTCGACGAGCTCGCCGACCTGATGATGGTGGCCCCGCGCGACGTCGAGGATTCGATCGTGCGCATCACGCAACTGGCTCGCGCGTCCGGCATCCATCTGGTGCTCGCCACGCAACGACCGAGCGTCGACGTCGTCACCGGTCTCATCAAGGCCAACGTGCCGTCACGTCTCGCCTTCGCGGTGACCAGCGTCACCGACAGTCGCGTGATCCTCGACAGCCCCGGCGCCGACAAGCTGATCGGTCAGGGTGATGCCCTGTTCTCGCCGATGGGCTCATCGAAGCCGTTCCGTCTGCAGGGGGCATGGGTCGACGAGAAGGAGATCGACGCGGTCGTCAAGCATGTGACCCGCCAAGCGCGCCCCGAGTACCGTGCTGACGTGCAGGAGGCGATGGAGCCGGCGAAGAAGAAGGAGGTCGACGAGGACATCGGAGACGACCTCGAGCTCCTCCTCGCCGCCGCCGAGCTGATCGTGTCGTCGCAGTTCGGGTCGACCTCGATGCTGCAGCGCAAGCTGCGCGTCGGCTTCGCGAAGGCCGGTCGACTGATGGACCTTCTCGAGTCGCGCGAGATCGTCGGTCCTTCTGAGGGATCGAAGGCACGCGATGTGCTGGCGACGGCCGAGCAGCTACCGCAGGTGATGGCGAAACTCCGAGGCGACGACGTCCCGGTAAAGCCTTCGGCGGCCGCAGCTGCTCCGTCGGCCACTGCTGCGGGGGCGCCGCACGATCCGGTCGAAGCCCAGTTCCAGGGACTGCCGGTGGTCGAGGCCGACGACGACGGCGATGAAGATGCCTGGGGACTGACGGGGCGCGACTGATGGCGATTCCCCGGCAGCTTCCCAATGCGATCACCGTCGCGCGCATCCCTCTCGCGGTCGTCTTCTTCGTCCTGCTCCTCATCGGCGGAACATACGGCGCCGACGACCTCGTGATGCGATGGATCGCGGCAGCGCTCTTCATCGTCGCGATCTCGACCGACTGGGTCGACGGCTACCTCGCTCGCCGATACGAGATCGTGAGCGACTTCGGCAAACTCTGGGATCCGATCGCCGACAAGCTGCTCACCGGTGCGGGCTTCGTAGGCCTTGCGGTGCTGGGCGAGCTGAACTGGTGGCTGGTCATCGTGATCCTGATCCGTGAGGTCGGCATCACCGTCCATCGGCTGATCGTCGCGAAGGAGCATGTGGTCGCGGCGGCCTGGATGGGCAAGGTGAAGACGGCGGTGCAGGCAGTCGCGCTCTCCTGGGCGCTTCTCCCGCTGCACGTGCTCATCGGACTCGGCCCCTGGATCATCGTGACGGCGTTCCTGATGATCGTCGTGCTGATCCTGACTGTGGCGAGCGGGATCGACTACATCGTGGCGCAGGTGCGGGGTTCTCGGCAGTCGTCATGACCGGCGCATCGGAGGCTCTGGATGGACTGGTCGCCCGCGGATGGACCCTCGGGGTGGCGGAGTCCCTGACCGGCGGTGCTGTCGCGGCCGAACTCGTCTCCGTGGCGGGGGCGTCAGCGTCGTTGCTCGGTGCGGTGGTCGCCTATGCGACTCCGGTGAAGCACAGCCTGCTCGGAGTCGATTCCGATCTTCTGACCGCGCATGGTCCCGTGCATCCCGAGGTCGCACTGCAGATGGCCGACGGGGTGCGGCATGCGGTGAGCGTCGCGGGACGCCCGGCTGACGTCGGAGTCGCGACCACGGGGATAGCCGGACCGGAGTCGCCTGACGGCCAGCCGGTCGGCACGGTGCACATCGCCGTCGTGACGCCGACCGCATCCGTCACCGAACCCCATGCATTCCCCGGCGATCGTGCAGAGATCCGTGCGCAGGCCGTCGCCGCCGCACTCGCCCTGCTCGTTCGACTCGTCCGGGAATAGGTGGGCGATGAGTTCCGTTGTCATGGATGTGCTCACACCGAAAGCACAGCGTGCGAAGGTAGATTTTGTGAAGGTCGGTAGGACTAGACTGGCGATCTCCTCGGGGGATACCTCGGGAAGACGATCTGGGAGGAGGTTCCGATGATTCTTGTACGACAGGAAATCGGCGATGTGCTGAGGGACTTCCGCCTGCAGAAGGGGCGTACGCTCCGGCAGGTAGCAAGCAAGGCGTCCGTGGCGCTCGGCTACCTCAGCGAGGTGGAGCGGGGCCAGAAAGAGGCATCGAGCGAGATACTCGCTTCTGTGGCTGACGCGCTCGACGTCCCCATCTCGATCATCATGCGTGAGGTCGGAGATCGTATCTCCGTGCTCGAGGGCATCCAGGTGTTCCCTGACGTCGTTCCCGACGACCTCGTAGCCTCGGTCGAGCCCGAGCTCTCGCTCCACTGAACGTCGAGGGTTCCCGCTCTTCATGCGACGCAGTGAATTCCTCCGCGCCGTCGATACGGAGTTCGGCGGGCGGGGTCCGTCTCTGATCAGCGATCTGGTCCTGAGTCAGCTCTCCGGTCGCACTGCCGACGAGGCTCTCGACGCTGGCATCCCGCCGCGCGACATCTGGCTCGCGCTGTGTTCCGAGACGGATGTCCCACCCGAGCGTCGCCATGGCGCCGGGCGCCTCGAGCCTCGCAAGAGGTGACCGTCTGACGCTCTCGACGCGTACGGGATCGACACGCCGATCCGGCGTGTTGTCGAAGATGTGTTCGAAACCGGCGTAGTCTTCTGCACAAGTGGTTCAGAGATCTTGTTCTCCCTGATCCGTGGTGCTGACGACTCAATGTCCGAGGTGCCTCGTACGGTGAAGACAAGCCGAAGAGCCATACGCCTTGTCGGAGAGTTCCGCCCAGCCGGGAGGACCGCGACAGCCTACAGGCGGCACCACGCGAGCATAAGGAGCCCGTCATGCCATCACCCGCTGACCGCGAGAAGTCCCTCGAGACCGCACTCGCCCAGATCGATCGCCAGTTCGGAAAGGGTTCGGTCATGCGACTGGGCAGCGACGAACGCGCCCCTGTCGCGGTCATCCCGACCGGCTCCATCGCCCTCGACGTCGCTCTCGGCGTCGGTGGCCTCCCGCGTGGCCGCATCGTCGAGATCTACGGGCCTGAGTCCTCGGGTAAGACGACTCTCACGCTGCACGCGATCGCCAATGCCCAGCGCGCCGGCGGCATCGCGGCCTTCATCGATGCCGAGCACGCGCTCGACCCCGACTATGCAGCCAAGCTCGGTGTCGACATCGATGCTCTCCTCGTCTCGCAGCCCGACACAGGTGAGCAGGCACTCGAGATCGCCGACATGCTCGTGCGCTCCGGTGCCATCGACCTGATCGTGATCGACTCCGTGGCGGCTCTCGTTCCTCGCGCAGAGATCGAGGGCGAGATGGGTGACTCGCACGTGGGTCTGCAGGCTCGGCTCATGTCGCAGGCTCTGCGAAAGCTGACGGGTGGACTCAACCAGACGAACACCACGATGATCTTCATCAACCAGCTGCGTGAGAAGATCGGCGTCTTCTTCGGATCTCCGGAGACCACGGCCGGTGGAAAGGCGCTGAAGTTCTACGCTTCGGTCCGCATGGACATCCGTCGCATCGAGACGCTGAAAGACGGCACCGACGCAGTCGGAAACCGCACCAGGGTCAAGGTCGTCAAGAACAAGATGGCTCCGCCGTTCAAGCAGGCGGAGTTCGACATTCTGTACGGCGTGGGTATCTCGCGCGAGGGGAGCCTGATCGACTTCGGTGTCGAGCACGGCATCGTGAAGAAGTCCGGCTCCTGGTACACCTACGACGGCGATCAGCTCGGTCAGGGCAAGGAGAACGCGCGAACGTTCCTGCTCAAGAACCCCGACATCGCACTGGCGATCGAGACTCAGATCAAGCAGAAGCTCGGAATCGGCGGCGCCGTCGAGGCTCCCGCTGACGAGCTCGCCGAGCGTCGCCCGGCGTGATCATGACGGTTCGAGGTCGTTCCGCGATCGGAGTGGGCCATGAGTGATGGCGGGGGCGAGCAGGATCAGCTCGCCCCCGTCATTCCGCTGTTCGGCCGGAACGCCTCCCGCGAAGCGCCGACGGGCCACGGTTCGTCGGAGATGAGGGAACGCACGGCTCCCGGATCGCCGGGCGGCGATCCGTCCGAGTGGCATCGCTTCAGCGGGAACGAGGCGATGGGGTCTGCGCGACCGGGTGAGGATGGACCTGATCGAGCAGACGGCGTCCCTGCATGGAACTCGACGTGGGGTCAGGCCGATCCGAAGGCGACTGTGACTCCAGTCGCATCGATCGATTCTCGCGATCCGAGCGAACGGCATCCGGCGCGCGGAGCAGCGACGCGATCTGCGCCGCGGTTGCGGGCACTGCAGCCGCAGGGCGACCCCGACGGCGACGTCGGGGGAGCAGATCCGACACGCGTGCGAGAAGCCGCAGAGGAGCTTCTGGTGCGAAAGCTGCGCTCTCGGTCGCTCTCGATCTCGGAGGCGCGGACGGTCCTCAAAGGCTACGAGCAAGACGGCACCCGGCTCGATTCGGGCGCTGTAGATGACGTTCTCGACGATTTCTGTCGAAGAGGGTATCTCGATGATGCTCTGCTCGCCGGGCAGCTCGTCACGTCGGGCGTCGAACGGAAGGGCCAGGGCCGGGTTGCGCTGTCGAGGGCCCTGGCTCAGCGCGGGATCCCTCGTGACGTGGTCGATGCGGCGCTCGATGAACTCCCCGACGACGACGCGGAGCGTGCGCTCGAGTACGCGCGCACCAAAGCGCGGGGTTTGTCCCGTCTCGACGGCGACACGGCGCTGCGTCGTCTCGTCGGTCAGCTCTCCCGCCGTGGTTACAACGGCTCCGTCGCGATGACCGCAGCGAAGACCGCTCTCGCGGAGGCATCGTTCGGGAGGCCGACGTCAGGTGTGCGCTTCGTGGACTCCGACTGAGGGCCGATCCGCCTGACCATCGATCTCTGCGACACATCGGCGACCCGAGGACGGTGTTCGGATGCGCTCGTAGAATGGTGGCATCATGACTATTCCGCGCAGTGAGCCGACGATCATCCGTTCGTCGTCGGCAGCAATCGACGCCGACGGACGCAGCCGCTCGTACGAGGTGCGCACCTTCGGATGCCAGATGAACGTCCACGACTCTGAGCGACTGTCGGGGTCTCTCGAGAGCGCAGGATACGTCCGCGCCTCCGAGGGCACGGAGGCCGATGTCGTGATCATCAACACGTGTGCGGTGCGTGACAACGCCGCAGGAAAGCTCTACGGCACCCTGGGGCAGCTCGCAGGGGTGAAGCGCCGCAAGGACGGCATGCAGATCGCCGTCGGCGGGTGCCTCGCCCAGATGGACAAGCAGGCCGTGCTCGACAAGGCGCCTTGGGTCGACGTCGTCTTCGGCACTCACAACATGGGTTCGCTCCCGGGGCTCCTCGAGCGCGCGCGTCATAACGGCGATGCGGAGCTCGAGATCCTGGAATCGCTCGAAGTCTTCCCATCGACCCTCCCGACCAAGCGCGACTCCGCCCACAGCGGCTGGGTCTCCATCTCAGTCGGGTGCAACAACACCTGCACCTTCTGCATCGTCCCCAGCCTCCGAGGCAAGGAGAAGGATCGTCGCCCCGGTGACATCCTGAACGAGATCCGCCTGCTCGTCGAAGACGGCGCGATCGAGGTCACGCTGCTCGGACAGAACGTCAACTCCTACGGCGTCGAGTTCGGCGACCGTCAGGCGTTCGGCAAGCTGCTGCGCGCTGCAGGCGAGATCGAGGGACTGGAGCGTGTCCGCTTCACGAGCCCGCACCCCGCGGCCTTCACCGACGACGTGATCGACGCGATGGCTGAGACCTCGAACGTCATGCCTCAGCTGCACATGCCCCTGCAATCCGGCAGCGACAGAATCCTCAAAGCGATGCGCCGTTCCTACCGGAGCGAGAAGTTCCTCGGGATCCTCGACCGGGTGCGCGACCGCATTCCGAACGCCGCCATCACCACGGACATCATCGTCGGGTTCCCCGGCGAGACCGACGAGGACTTCGAGGACACGATGCGCGTCGTCGAGCAGGCGCGCTTCTCGAGCGCATTCACGTTCCAATACTCGATCCGCGAGGGCACACCGGCGGCGACGATGGATGACCAGGTCCCCAAGGCCGTCGTGCAGGAGCGTTACAACCGCCTCATCGCTCTGCAGGAGCGGATCTCCCTCGAAGAGAACCAGAAGCAGGTGGGCCGCGAGGTCGAGGTTCTGGTCTCCACGGGCGAGGGCAAGAAGGATGCCGAGACTCACCGCCTCACCGGTCGCGGCGAGGACAACCGACTGGTCCATTTCGAGATCACTGGCGGCTCGGAGGTGCCGCGCCCGGGCGACGTGGTCTCGGTGACGATCACCCATGCCGCACCCTTCCACCTTCTCGCGGATGATCCGACCGGAGCGCCCCTGCGGATCCGCCGCACTCGAGGAGGAGACGCCTGGGATCGGGCTCAAGCGGACTCGTGCGCCGTTCCCGCCCCGCCCAGCGCAGATGGCCCTCGTGCGGTCTCCCTCGGCCTGCCGACGCTTCGCGTCGGCGTGTGACCGCAGCTCCTGGCATGAGCGCTCCTGAATCTCGCGGAGTGCCACGACCGCCGCGACTGTGGGCAATCGTCGGCGCGACGGGAACGGGCAAGAGCGACCTCGCTCTCGACCTCGCCGAGGCGCTCCGCGAGCGAGGCAATCCCGCGGAGGTCGTGAACGCGGACGCGATGCAGCTCTACCGGGGCATGGACATCGGAACGGCGAAGCTCGCGCCCGGCGACCGCAGGGGGATTCCGCACCACCTCTTCGACGTCCGAGAGGTCGACCAGGACGCCGCGGTGGCCTGGTATCAGCCTCTCGCCCGCGCTGCTGTCACGGACATCCAGGAACGCGGCGGGGATGCGATCCTCGTCGGCGGCTCGGGTCTGTACGTGTCCAGCGTCATCTTCGACTTCAACTTCCCCCCGCGTGACCCGGTCATCCGCGAGCGTCTCGAGCGTGAACTCGAGGTCGACGGAGTCGGTGCGCTGGTCGAGCGGCTCAGCGCCCTCGACCCCGCGGCTGCCTCGAAGGTGGATCCTCGGAACGGTCGGCGCGTCATCCGCGCGCTCGAAGTCCTCGAACAGGGAAGTGCGACACATGGTGCAGCGCTGCCCGAGCAGCCTTCTCTCTGGCAGAGCGACACGCGGCTGATCGGCCTGCACGTGGAGCGCGGCACCCTGGTCGATCGTCTTGATGCCAGAGTCGACGCCATGTGGCAGACGGGGCTCGTCGACGAGGTGCGCACGCTGCGTGAGCATGGGCTCGAGCGGGGATCGACGGCTCCGCGGGCGATCGGCTACGCGCAGGCGCTCGGACAGCTCGACGGGCGACTGACCCGAGCTGAGGCTATCCAGGAGACCCAGGCACTCACGCGCCGATACGCACGTCGCCAGGTCTCGTGGTTCAAGCGATACCCCGGGTTGACCTGGTACGAACCGCCAGTCGAAGCGGCTGGATTCCTCGAGCCGTGACGAGCGACCGGGTCATGGCCCGATGTCAGTGGTCCATGCGAAGGTGAGCGCATGTCCACCCACTTCTATACGGCAAGCAGCCTCGACGGCTTCATCGCGACCGAGCAGCATTCTCTCGACTGGCTTCTGAAACAGGACATCGACCAGGACGGACCGATGGCCTACGGCGCCTTCGAGAAGACGATCGGCGCTCTCGCGATGGGTGCATCGACCTACGAGTGGGTGATGCGACACGAAGACGGGCGTTGGGGGTACACGCAACCCACCTGGGTGTTCACGCACCGAGCTCTCGATGTGCCCGAGGGGGCCGCGATCCGCATCGCACGGGGCGACGTGGCCGAGGTTCACGCCGAGATGCTCGACGCAGCGGGCGGCAAAGACCTCTGGGTCGTCGGAGGGGGAGACCTGGCGGGACAGTTCGCCGACGCGGGCCTGCTCGACGAGGTGTGGGTGCAGTACGCGCCGGTCACACTCGGATCCGGGGCTCCGCTGCTCCCGAGGAGTCTCGATCTCGAGCTCGTCGACGTCGCGCGCAACCGCAATTTCATGTGCGGGCGGTATCGCGTGATGCGTGGCTGATGCGGCATCGATCCTAGACTTGGAGGCATGAATTGGGCGGTACGGGCGTTCGATCGCGCCGATACGGAATCGGTGGTCGCGCTGTGGGACGAGGCGGGTCTGACTCGTCCGTGGAACGACCCGCGACTCGACATCGAGCGCAAGCTCACGGTGCAGCCCGAGCTCTTCCTCGTCGTCGAAGACTCCGCGTCGGTGGAGGACGAGCCGGCGATCGTCGGGTCTGTCATGGCCGGATACGACGGCCATCGCGGGTGGCTCTACTACCTCGCGACCGCGACATCGCACCGGCACCGGGGGATCGCCCGTGCGCTCGTCGGAGAGGCTGAGCGACTTCTTCTCGCGCTGGGGTGCCCGAAGGTGCAGCTCATGGTCCGCGAGGGCAACGACACCGTCCTGGGGCTGTACGACGCTCTGGGATACGAACGGTTCTCGGTATCGAACACGGGAAAGCGTCTGATCGTCGACGCATAGCGGGGATCTCTAGACTGGTCGAATGGTCGCATTCACCAAAGGACACGGCACGGGCAATGATTTCGTCATCATCGCCGATCCCGACGGCGCTCTCGATCTGAGCGCCGAGCAGGTCGCCGTGCTGTGCGACCGACACTTCGGCATCGGGGCAGACGGCATCCTCCGCGTCGTGCGCTCCGCCGCGATCGCCGACGGCCAGGCGGTGCTCGCTGAGGAACCCGACGCCGAATGGTTCATGGACTACCGGAACGCCGACGGGTCGATCGCCGAGATGTGCGGCAACGGGATCCGCGTGTTCGCGCACTATCTCGTGCGCTCCGGTCTCGCCACCATCGAACCCGGATCTACGCTTCCGATCGGCACCCGCGCCGGAGTGCGTGACGTCACGCGCAGTGAGACGGGATACCAGGTCGATCTCGGCCTGTGGAAGCTCTCCGGCGACGACCCCCTGGTCACGGCCGACGGCCTTCCGGTCACGCGCCCTGGGCTGGGCATCGACGTCGGCAACCCACACGTCGTGGTCGCTCTCGCATCCGAAGCCGAACTGGCCTCGCTGGAGCTGCACCGCGCGCCGGCGCTCGAACCGGTGCTTCCTGCAGGAGCCAACGTCGAGTTCGTCGTCCCCGGCGAGCCGCTCGTGCGCGATGGGATCGGTCACGTCAGCATGCGCGTGTCCGAACGCGGTGTCGGAGAGACGCTCAGCTGCGGCACCGGCGTCGCGGCCACGGCCCTCGCCGTGCGCCATTGGGCGGGGGAGAAAGCCCCGAACAACTGGCGCGTCGAGGTTCCCGGCGGCACTCTCGGGGTGCGTATGTTCCCGGCGGAGGACGGCGAGCACGTCGCGCTGTCAGGTCCCGCCCAGCTCGTGTTCAGCGGCGAGGTCGACCTGATCTGATGCGGCCGATCGAACCGATCGATCTGGTCATCTTCGACTGTGACGGAGTCCTCGTCGACAGCGAGAGGCTCTCGGTCGAGGTCGACCGCCGGGTTCTCGCCGATCTCGGGTGGTCGTTGTCGCGCGAGCAGATCCTTCACCGCTTCGTGGGACGCTCGTCCGCGCATTTTCGCGCTGAGGTCGAGGCATACCTCGGCCAACCGCTGCGGGACGACTGGGAGACGCCGTACCAGCCCTGGTATGACGACGCCTTCGAGCGCGATCTGAAGGCGGTGCCGGGAGTCGAGGGCGCGCTCGATGAGGTCCCGGTCGCGACGTGCGTCGCATCGAGCGGGACACATGCGAAGATCCGACGGACGCTGGGATTGACGGGACTCCTCTCGCGTTTCGAAGGTCGGATCTTCAGCGCAGACGACGTCCAGAACGGCAAGCCCGCTCCGGACCTCTTCCTGCACGCGGCCGAGCAGCTCGGTGTCCTACCGGAACGATGCGCTGTGGTCGAGGACAGCCGCTTCGGAGTCCAGGCCGCGTGCGCTGCGGGGATGCGGGTCTTCGGCTACGCCGGCGGGCTCACTCCGGCCGACTGGTTGGAACGAGAGGGAGCGACCGTGTTCACCGACATGCTCCTGCTGCCGGGGCTGATGCGCCGTTGAGCAGTACGCCTCAGCCGCTCAGACGAGCGTGATGGGTTCCGTCGGAGGTGTGCCGTGCTTGCGGACCTTCAGCACCCGGTACCCCTTCGCCGTCGCTGTCCGGTGGACGCTGAAGCCCGGGTGGAACGTCGCGCCGATCCACCGCTGCAACGAATCCGCGCCGAGATTGCGCTGCACGACGAGCCAGGCGTCGCTGCGCTCATCGAGTCGGGGGATCCACTTCTCGAGCAGTCCGTGCAGCTCGTTCTTGCCCACACGGATCGGCGGGTTCGAGCGGATCGAGCGGAACGTCACGTCGGCGGGAACATCCTGAGGCAGGGAGGCGTTGACGTTAGTGAGACCGAGAGCTGAGGCATTGCGGCGAACCAGGTCGAGCGCTCGTTCGTTCACATCCACGGCCCACACCGTCGCATGGGGAGCGGCGAGTGCCATCGACAGCGTGATCGGCCCCCACCCGCTGCCGAGGTCGAGAAGATGACCTCCCGGCGGAACGGGAGGCATGTTTGCGAGAAGGACGGCAGTACCGGCATCCAGCCGATCCGGGCTGAAGACGCCACCAGCGGTGGTGACGTCCAGCTCACGGCCCGCGAGCGTCACATGGATCGATCGCAGGTTCTCGGGGCTTGCCGGGGCCGCGGTGAAGTAATGGTCGGACCCCATACCGTGAGCGTAGCGGACAGCGCGGGCTAAGGTTAAGGCTCGCAACAAAACCCAGAGATTAGGGACGGATGACGGAGACCACCACACACTCCACCGGTGACGAAGCAGTCGATCGCGTGCTCGCGAATGCGGAGAAGCGCACCGAAGCGCGTATCTTCGGTGACGCGCAGGCCCTGCAGGATCGATCGACGGCGTCTCATGCGTCGTCGGACGGTGACCAATGGGACCTCGAGGACCGTCATGCGCTGCGGCGCGTGGGCGGTCTCTCGACCGAACTCGAAGACGTCACCGAGGTCGAGTACCGACAGCTGCGGCTCGAGAACGTGGTGCTCGTCGGCGTGTACCCGCAGGGCGCTCAGGAGGATGCCGAGAACTCGCTCCGGGAGCTCGCCGCTCTCGCCGAGACCGCGGGAGCCTTCGTGCTCGACGGCGTGCTGCAGCGGCGCCCGCACCCGGATGCCGCGACCTACATCGGACGCGGCAAGGCTCAAGAGCTCAAGGACATCGTCGCCGCCACGGGCGCCGACACGGTGATCGCGGACACTGAACTCGCGCCCAGCCAGCGGCGCGCCCTCGAGGACGTCGTCAAGGTCAAGGTCATCGACCGGACGACGGTGATCCTCGACATCTTCAGCCAGCACGCGAAGAGCCGTGAGGGCAAGGCGCAGGTCGAGCTCGCTCAGCTCGAGTACCTGCTGCCCCGACTGCGCGGCTGGGGCGACTCGATGAGCCGTCAGGCCGGTGGCCAGGTCGGTGCCGGCGGAGCCGGTATGGGCTCACGTGGTCCCGGTGAGACGAAGATCGAGCTCGACCGTCGCCGCATCCGCACCAAGATGGCGCTGCTGCGCCGCCAGATCCGCGACTTCGGTCCCGCGCGCGAGGCGAAGCGCGCCGAACGCAAGCGCAACACGATCCCGTCCGTAGCGATCGCCGGTTATACGAACGCGGGCAAGTCGAGCCTGCTCAACGCGCTCACGAGTGCAGGTGTGCTGGTCGAGAATGCTCTGTTCGCGACGCTCGACGCGACGGTACGCCGTTCCGAGACCTCGGACGGTCGCATCTACACCCTCACGGACACGGTCGGGTTCGTGCGCAATCTCCCGCATCAGCTCGTAGAGGCCTTCCGGTCGACGCTCGAAGAGGTCGGTGACGCCGATGTCGTGCTGCACGTGGTCGACGGCGCGCACCCGGATCCCGCCGGCCAGCTGCAGACCGTCCGCGATGTGATGGGCGACGTGGGCGTGCGGGACATGCCCGAACTGGTCGTGTTCAACAAGGCCGACCTCATCGACGACGGCGAACGACTCGTGCTGCGCGGACTCGAGCCGAAGGCGCACTTCGTCTCGTCGCGATCAGGCGAAGGCGTCGAGGAGCTTCGCGCAGCCATCGAGGAGGCTCTTCCGAAACCTGCGGTCGAGGTGCATGCGGTCATCCCTTACGATCGCGGCGATCTCGTCGCCGCCATCCACGAAACAGGGATGCTGCTGTCGGTGGAGCACCAGGAGAACGGCACCGCCGTGCATGCTCGGGTGTCCGAGCGTCTGGCGGCTGACCTCGCTCCGTACGCAGCGGGCGCCTGAGCCGGCTCAGCGGGCGAGGAAGCGTGCCTCGACGGTGGCGGAGATGACGATCTCGTCCGGCTCGTACTCCATCGATGCGCTCCCGGCATCGGCGGAGGCGAGCGCGGAGCCGCGCGCCTTGGCCATGCTTGCGAACGGCGGGGCGGGGGTGGGGGCGATGAGTCCGACATCCGCGATCTCGATCGGCACGACGTCACCGAGTCCGAGGGCGGTCGCGTACGCCTGAGCTCGCGCCACGGCCACCCCGACCGCCTCGGCGGCGACCTCGCGCTCGATCCGGGAGTTCGTCTCAGGGGTGAGGTGCCAGTTCACCCAGCCGACCTCGACACCGTCCCAAGGGGACACGTCCGAGACCCAGATGGAGAGCTCTGATGCCTCGGCGAAAGTCGCGGTCAGGTCGATGCTCGCGTAGTACACCGGGGCGAGCCTCTTGCCCTCGTTGTTCCATGGCCTCTCGGCGCGAACGGAGAGGCGCTTGCTCGTCCACTCGACGACGCTTCCGGCGTCCTTGCGCGTGGTGATGCTGTCGCGGACAGGTTCGGCCAGTCTCATCACCCGGTCGACCACAGAGGCACGCTCCGGCCCCTCGGCGCGGACGCTCACACGGATGGTGGCGCGCTCCGGCGCGACCCGCGCCTCGTGCTCGCCGCGGACGGTCACGGTGACTTCGCTCATGGGGTGACTCTACGCCAGCGCCCGACGCACGAGTGGAATGGCGAAGCCGCGACGAACGTTGTAGTCTGTGATGCTCGGGTACTCCGGTTCCCGGGTTGGAAATTCCACAGAGTGACAGCGGCTCCTTCGAGAGAAGGACCACGGGGCTGATCGGTTTCGACAGCGCCTGTGAATCCACGAGAAGCGGGCCGAGGATGCAGAGTTATCTCGTAAACGCTCTCTGCAAAACAATAGTTGCCGAAACCAAGCGCAACGACTTCGCCCTCGCTGCATAAGCGAGCCCGATAGTCCGTCAGGCCGTATGTGATTCCGATACGGATCCTGGCGTCATCTAGGAATCTTGCTGCGTGATGGCGTCTGGACGTCACGTGGGACTCTTCCCAGGCTGGGCTTGTCGACTTAGGTGTCTGTGACAAAGGTCGGAGCCGAGTAGAACGTCTGCACAGACTGCGCCCGGAGAAGGCGTGGAGACTCAGCGTTGGACGGGGGTTCGATTCCCCCCAGCTCCACCAGGTCGCTGTCACGAGCAGAACCCCGAGGCCGGTACGCAGGTGACGACCTCGGGGTTCTTCTGTGTCCGGACACTGCGATGGCGGCTCGGCTCAGGAGCGGCCGAGGTCATCCAGCGCCGCCTGAGCGGCCTGCAGGGCAGCCTCGGTGTCACCGATCCGCTGAGCGAGCTCCCGCTGCTCCTCGTCGGCGTTCTGGACCTCGGCGCGAGCGCGCTTCGCGTCGTTCCGGACGGTCGTCAACTCCGCCTCCAGGTCGCGCTCGCGTCGCTCCAGCTCTTCGATCCGCAGCGAGGCGACGCGCAGAGTGCGGTCCGCCGCAGCGGCGTCGCGCACAGCGCGCTCATGCGCCCTGTCCGCATCGCGCACGGCTCGTTCCGCATCTCGACGATCACGGCGCGCCTTGACCTCGTCGACAGGTCTCGCCGTGGTCTCGGGCAGGACGGGCGCATCCCCGCCGACGAGGCTGTCCGCGATCTCGGCGAATTCGGCCGAGGGTTCCAGTTCGCGGACGAGTCGCCGAGAGGCGACGGCGGCGGCGGCCGTCGGATCGAAGAACGCGGCCGTGATGGTCTGCCGGACTGCTTCCCGTGTCGAAGTCGTGATCCGCTCGCCGCGTGCTTCGGCGAGCTCGGTGGCTGCAGTCGCGAGCCTGTTCGTCAGCGCACGACGGTCCCGACCGAGCTGGGAGAGCGCCCGAGCGTCCAGATCCTCCTGCGCCTCTCGCAGTTCCTGGGCGAGCTGCAATGCCTCGCCCAGCTGGGCGGCGCGCTCGTGCGCGAACACATTGACCACCCAGGCGGCGACGGAGGGCTTCTTCAGGGCGCGGATCCGGGCCGCCAGGGCGGGGTCTGCGGTCTCGGCTGCGCGGGCGTTGCGTGCGGCCACGAAGTCCGCCGGGGGCCCGACGTAGAGCTCGACAGCGATGTCGGCGAGGGAGGGCTCCATGCGAGAGACGATACACCGCAGGAATCAGGGTCTCAGGCGTGCGATGTCTGCTCGGCGCAGCGCGCGGCAACCAGTATTCTGGGCGGATGGCCACGCTGTTCTATGGAGCATCCGATGTTCCGATCCATATCGAGGACCGCGCCCTCGCGCACCTGAAGATCGTCATCGCGACAAAGCTCCGCAGGCAGGAGAGCTTCACCCTGTCGTGGCGTCATCCCGAGGGTGAGCCCGGCGGTCGATCGACGATCTGGATCCACCCGTCCATCCCGCTCCGCTTCACGTTCGACGAGCCGGAGCAGCCCCAGCTCAATGCACGGTGGATCGAGGATCTCATGCAATCCGTGAACTCGACGGGTGGCATCCTTCTGGTCGACGAGGTCATCGACGCGCCGACGCAGTGATTGCTCGCTGAGCCGACCGAGGACCGTGCGCCCGGGAGGGGTAAGCGGGGTCAGCCCGCCCACTCGATGAGGATGAGCCCCTGACGGGTGTCGGCGAACTTCACCCAGCCGTCGCCGAAGAGGTACGTCATGCCGTAGCCGTCTTCGTCGGTGCCCATCGAGAACTGCGGGTTCTCGGTGATGTAGACGCCGTCGGAGCCGTCCTCGCGCGTCCACCCCTGTGAGAGGAGCGACGACTGCGCCTGCGTCGCGTCGTCGGCGGAGATCTCCGACCATCCGTAGAGCTGACCGTGGTCGGAGGCGACCGTGTAGTCCGCCCAGAAGCAGAGCAGTCCGTCGGAGAGCGTGACGTCGCCGATCACGAACTCCTTCTCTTCGAACGTCCAGCCGGCATCCGTGAGTGCCTGCACGGTGCCGGCGGACACGATCGTGTCGCATGTCGGCTCCGTCGCGGTCTCCGGAGGCTGCGTCGCGACCGGCTCAGTGGTCGCGGTGGGCGACGGCTTCGGAGCCTTCGGAGTCGGGGTCGCCTCGGCGTCAGGTGCGCCGGCGCAGGAGGTGAGCGCCACTGCGAGCAGCAGTGCGCCGAACGCGGCGGAGGTCGTGCGTGTGATCATCGCGGTGCCTTCGTCAATCGTGGAGAAGCTCGAGGAAAGCGTCGTGGAGAACGCCGTTGCTGGCCAGTGTCGACAGGTCCGAGATCGTCTCGGTGCCGTCGAAGCCGGTCATGCGGCCTCCGGCCTCCCGCACGATCGGCACGGCTGCTGCGACGTCGTACTCCTTGACGCCGAACTCGGCGACCATGTCGATTCGTCCCTCCGCCAGCAGCATGTACGCGTAGATGTCTCCGTATGCGCGGTCCCGCCAGACGCGGTCGGCGAGCTTCAGCAGCTGATCGAGGTGTCCGGACTCCGCCCACTGCGCGATGCTCTGGAAGCTCACGCTCGCGTCATCCAGAGACGACACAGAGGATGCGCGGATGCGGCGGGGCTCGGCATCCGTCGCCGTCCATGCGCCGGATCCTGCGGCGGCCCACCAGCGTCTGTCGAGGGCCGGCATGCTGACGACTCCGACCTGCGGGACGCCGTCGACCGCGAGCGCGATCATGGTTCCCCAGAGGGGGACGCCGCGGAGGAAGTTCGCCGTGCCGTCGATCGGATCGATGATCCACTGCCGATGCGTGCTTCCCTGTGCGCCGAACTCCTCCCCGAAGATCCCGTCTTCCGGGCGCTCCGACGCGAGGATCTCGCGGATCGCCCGCTCCGTCGCGAGGTCGGCGTCGGTCACGTGCGAGTGGTCAGCCTTCGTGGAGACCTCGAGGTCGGGGCTGTCGAATCGCGCCAGCGACTGTGCGTCGGCGGCGTCGGCCAGCCGGAGGGCGAGCTCGAGGTCGCGGGAGAGGTCGTCGGCGCTGGGGGAGGCGGTCACCCTCTTAGGATAACCGGCCCGATGGCGGCCTCAGAGAGGGGCGGACTCAGGGCGACACGCGCGGCGGACGCGATGTACCCGCCTCGATTTCGCACGTCGGCCATCGGCTGGTAATGTAATTCCTCGGCCGGGGGATTCACCGGGCCACGCACCTCTAGCTCAATCGGCAGAGCAACTGACTCTTAATCAGTGGGTTCTCGGTTCAAGTCCGAGGGGGTGCACGGATCAGCCTCGATGACTCTCGCCAGTCATCGGGGCTTTTTCGCTTTTCAAGCCCGGTGGGCAACGACGTCACCCGGGCCGCCGTCAGGGTTCCTCTTCCCTGTGATGACGGCGAGCGCGGTGCCACCCAGGAGTACGGCTGCGCCGCCGAGC
Source organism: Microbacterium sp. LWH13-1.2 (assembly GCF_038397735.1). Lineage (NCBI taxonomy): Bacteria > Bacillati > Actinomycetota > Actinomycetes > Micrococcales > Microbacteriaceae > Microbacterium > Microbacterium sp. LWH13-1.2. The sequence continues at coordinate 1,140,441 of NZ_CP151635.1, forward strand.
AGTAGGCCGGTCGCAGCCCACCGCCGACAAACGTTCATGTGCCGCCTCCACCGGTGTCGCCTAGCGCGATTCTCGCACGCACCTCATGAGCGGGGTTGTCGGTTCACGTCCGAGGGGGTGCACGGATCAGCTTCGATGGCTCTCGCCAGTCATCGTGGCTCTTTCCGCGTCCGTGCTACTGCCCGGATCGCGTCCGTGCGCTAGTTTGATGCAAACGCTAAGGGGATGGCGATGCGGATACTGGTGGCGAGGTGCGCCGTCGTGGCTGTCACGGCGGTCGTCGGTCTGGGGCTCAGCGGCTGTTCTGCGGTGATGGAGAAGACCGTCGACCACACGACGTCCTCCGTGACGCTGGCTCCGGGTGAGGCGCTCGTCGTCGATTTCGGCGAGGTGAATCACACCGTCGGCGACGAATGGATCATCACCCAGGAGCCCGACCCTGCGGTGCTCGGGCCCGGAGACGAACGATCCCGCTACCTCGGTGAGGACGGCGAGGCGGGCGCTCCGAGCGAGCTTTCGTATCGTTTCGCGCCGGTCGGCGACGGCACGACGGTGATCCAGTTCGAGTACCAGTTCCGTGGCTCGGTTCCCGAGGATGTGAGCGATCAGGAGACCGCGGAGATCACCGTCACCGTCAAGTGACGCGCTCAGACGACGGCGATGACCTCGCCGTCGGTGAGCATTCTCAGGCTCCCGAAGGTGAGCGGCATGACCGTATGCGGGTGGCCCGCGGCAGCCCAGATCTCAGGGTGGTCACCGAGCGCGTCATCGATGTAGGTTCGCAGCCGAGCAGGGTGCCCCACCGGTGCGACGCCGCCGATCGCCTGCCCCGTCGCCTCGCGGACGACGGATGCCGGTGCCATCCCGATGACGTCTGCACCGATGCTCCGCGCGAGGACCTCGAGGTCCACCCGGTGGCCGCCGCTCGTCATGACGAGCACGGGGGTTCCATCTGCGACGAACACGAGGCTGTTCGCGATCGCTGCGACGTCGCATCCGATGGCCGCTGCGGCTTCGGCGGCGGTGCGGGCGGAGTCCGGGAGGATGCGGATCTCCGACTCGACGCCCGCCTCTGCGAGATGCTGCTGGACGAGTCTGCTGCGTTCGGGGAGGGCGCTCATGGGCCCACGGTACCGAACGCAGCAGACTCGGCGATCAGGCCGCGTCGCCCAGCAGGATCGCCTCGGCGTCCTCGATCGCGGCATCTTCGGGCTCGTCGTCGATGTGCGAGAGGATCTTCCGGCCCAGGAAGACCGTGAGGGCTGCGATGAGGACGGCGATCGCGGCGACCACGTAGGGGATCGTCGCGTTGAACGCGTGCCACAGGGCCGCGGCGAGCGGCGGGGCGATCGCGCCGCCGAGGAACCTCACCGAGGAGTAGGCGGACGATGCGACCGAACGCGGCAGGTCCGTCGCCTCCATCACCGCCTCTGTGAGCACGGTGTTCATGACGCCGAGGAGCAGTCCGCCGATGACGATGCACACGACGAGTGCGGTAGCGGATTCGACCAGGAAACCTGCGACGATCAGGTCGATCGCGAGGAGGGGCAGGACGCTGAGGATCACGCTCGTCCGCGACATCCGGCGCATCAGCAGGGGAGCCACCCACACGCTGGTGATCGCGAGCGCCAGGCCCCAACCGAAGAACGTGAATCCGATTCCCATCGCGCCGAACCCGAGCGGGAACGGAGAGAAGGCCAGGAGGATGAAGAACCCGATGTTGTAGAAGAATGCGGCGATCGCGAGGATCGCCAGTGCAGGGCGACCGAGAGCTTTGAAGGGAGCCGAGAACGGGACGGGTGTGCGCTTCTCGCCGGGACCGCGGAGCAGAAGCAGAACCGCCAGGAAGGCGATCGCCATCAGCACCACGACTCCGAAGAACGGTGCACGCCAGCTCTGCTCGCCCAGAAGCCCGCCGAGGAGCGGTCCGATCGCGATACCGAGGCCGAGGGCGGCTTCGTAGAGGATGATCGCCGCAGAGCTGCCGCCCGATGCCGCGCCCACGATCGTCGCGAGCGCTGTAGAGATGAACAGCGCATTGCCGAGCCCCCAGCCGGCGCGGAAGCCGATGACCGCATCGACGCTGCCGCTGAGCGCGCAGAACAGGGCGAATACGACGATGAGCGCGAGTCCGATCAGGAGCGTCTTCTTCGCTCCGATTCGAGACGAGATCCAGCTGGTCACGAGCATCGCGAGTCCTGTCACCGTGAGGTAGCTCGTGAACAGCAGCTCCGTCTCGAACGGGCTCGCCTGGAGGGAGTCGGCGATGGCCGGCAGGATCGGATCCACCAGACCGATTCCCATGAACGCGACCACGCACGCGAAGGCGACTGCCCATACCTGTGCTGGCTGCTTCCACACTGAGGCGGTGGTGGTGCTCACTCTGTTGCTCCTGTCGAGTCGGTTCCGGTGTGCGCTGCGAGGATCTCCGCGGCGCGGGTGAGGATGCTCCACTCCTCGTCGTCGAGGTCGGCGAAGCGGGGGGTCAGGATGTCGCGGAACTCCGCCCGCCAGGCCGTCAGCGCGTTCGATCCGCTCGAGGTGATCGCCACGGCTATCGCGCGGGAGTCCTCGGCGACGGAGGAGCGGAGCACGAGGCCCTCGCGCTCCAGGGTGCCGATCAGCCGCGTCATTCCCGGCTGGGTCGTGCGCGCCGCGGCCGCGAGCTCTCCAACCCGTCTCGGGCCGGACTGCTCGAGCAGGTTCAGCACCCGCCATTGAGCGGCCGGTGCGTCATTCCCGGCATCCTTGGCGGCTATTCGGCCCAGGGCGTACCCGGAGAGAACGAGGGAGGGGATGACATCCTGACGTTGCATACCATTGAGTATATACCCAATGGTATGCAACGGGTGTATGGGCTCAACGCCGTGAGCCTGCGATCCGCGCCGAGAGCTGGTGCGCGTGAGCGAGCAGTGTGCGCCCCAGGTCGGCGATCCGGTCGGGGCCGAATCGGAAGCCGACACCCGTCAGGCTCAGCGCCCATTCGGGTCGGCCGGACCGGTCGAACACTGCGGCGCCGAGGCCCCAGCTGCCCTCGACGATGAGCCCGGGGTTGACGGCGTATCCGCGTTCCTTCGTCTCGGCGATCCTGGTGCGAAGCGAGCGCTCTCCGTGCGGACGCCCCCAGGTGGTCTCGAGGTCGGGATGTCTCTCCAGGTACGCGTCCACATCGTGGTCAGGAAGGAAAGACAGGATGGCGAGCCCGGCGCTGGCGACGCCCAGAGGGAAGCGCACGCCTTCACTCAGGACGAAGGAGCGGATCGGGAAGGACCCCTCCTCACGCAGCAGGCAGACGGTCTCATCCGCGCGCCGCACCGAGAGGAAGGCGCTCTCCTCCGTCTTGACCGCGAGTGACCGCACGATGTCGCGGGCCAGTGCCGTCACGTCATAGCGCGCTGCGGCGACGGATCCCATGAGGAACAGCTCCGGCCCCGGCATCCACCTCGTGCTCTCGGCATCGCGGTCCACGAGGCCCTCGGCGCGCAGCGCCGACAGGAGTCGATGGGCCGTCGATCGCGTCAGATCCGCAGAGCGGGCGAGGTCCTGCAGTGACGCCCCGTCGGAACCGCTCGCGGTGACCAGTCTCAGGAGCGAGGCGGCCCGTGCGATGGCCTGGGCGCCAGGTACGTTGCGTGAAGCGGATTCCATAATGTGGACGCTACGTCGTGAAGCGTCCACATCGCAAGAATCGTCTTCCGGTGAGCGTGCCCGCGGGCGGATGCTGGACTCAGGCACGTCTTCGAAGGAGCACGCGTGATCGACAAGCAGTGGGCATCGGCCTCAGAGGCCGTCGCGGACATCGAGGACGGCTCGTCGCTCGCGGTGGGCGGCTTCGGGCTCTCCGGCAATCCGATCGCTCTGATCGAAGCCCTGCTCGCCAAGGGCACGAGAGACCTCAGCATCGTGAGCAACAACTGCGGTGTCGACGACTGGGGGCTGGGCGTTCTGCTGGCCGCTCAGCGCATCCGCAAGATGACGTCGTCCTACGTCGGCGAGAACAAGGAGTTCGAACGCCAGTTCCTGTCGGGTGAGCTCGAGCTCGAGCTGACGCCCCAGGGGACGCTTGCCGAGAAGCTCCGAGCGGGAGGATCCGGGATCGCCGCGTTCTACACGCAGACCGGAGTGGGGACCCAGGTAGCCGAGGGCGGGCTGCCCCGACGCTACAATCCGGACGGCACGGTGGCTGTGGCTTCCCCTCCCAAAGACGTGCGCAGCTTCGGGGGAAAACCGAGTGAGTACGTGCTCGAAGAGGCGATCAGCACCGACTTCGCGCTCGTGCACGCCCTCGTCGGCGACAGACACGGCAACCTGATCTTCAACAAGGCTGCACGCAACTTCAACCCGCTCGCCGCGATGGCCGGGCGGATCTGCATCGCTCAGGTCGAGCAGCTGGTCGAACCCGGCGAGCTCGATCCCGATCGCGTGCACCTGCCCGGCGTCTTCGTGCATCGTGTCGTCGAAGTCGGCGGCGACATAGCGAAGCGCATCGAACGGCGCACGGTCGCCGCGGAAGGAGCCTGACATGGCGCTCACGCGTGACGGGATGGCCGCCCGTGCAGCGGCCGAACTGCAGGACGGCTCGTACGTCAACCTCGGCATCGGACTGCCGACTCTCGTGCCGAATCATGTGCCGCAGGGAGTGACCGTGGTGCTGCAGTCTGAGAACGGGATACTGGGCGTCGGGCCGTATCCGCGCGAGGACTCGGTGGACCCCGACCTCATCAACGCGGGCAAGGAGACGGTGACCGTCCTTCCCGGCGCGGCGTTCTTCGACTCGGCGCTGAGCTTCGGGATGATCCGCGGAGGCAAGATCGACGCCGCGATCCTCGGAGCGATGCAGGTGTCGGCGACGGGTGACCTCGCGAACTGGATGATCCCTGGAAAGATGGTGAAGGGCCCGGGCGGAGCGATGGATCTCGTGCACGGCGCGGGCCGCGTGATCGTGCTCATGGAGCATGTCGCGAAGGACGGATCGGCGAAGATCGTCCGGGACTGCTCTCTGCCGCTCACGGGGCGGCGAGTCGTGGACCGGATCATCACCGACATCGCGGTGATCGACGTCACGCAGGAAGGGCTCGTGCTCGTCGAACTGGCGCCGGGAGTCACCGTGGAGCAGGTCGTTGCAGCGACCGAACCGCCGCTCGTCGTCGCCGACGCGCTGCACCGGGCATGAACGACAGGACGCATGAACGACAGGACAGAGGTACAGCGATGACCGCACGCGATCACATCGAGCGGGAGGATGTCGTCATCGTCGCGGCAGCCCGCACTCCGCAGGGGCGACTGAAGGGCCAGCTGGCGAGCTTCACGGCGCCGCAGCTCGGGGCGTTCGCGATCCGCGGCGCTCTCGAGCAGGCGTCCGTCGATCCGTCCGACGTCGACGCGGTGATCGTCGGTCAGGTGCTCGCCGCGGGGTCAGGTCAGAACGCCGCGCGTCAGGCCGCGATCGGTGCGGGTATCGGCTGGGACGTGCCCGCGCACTCGGTGAACAAGGTCTGTCTCTCGGGGCTCACCGCCATCATCGATGCGGCCCGGATGATCCGCACGGGCGACGCGGAGGTCGTCGTCGCGGCGGGGATGGAATCCATGACCCGTGCCCCTCACCTGCTGATGGGCTCTCGCGACGGCTGGACCTACGGCAGCGTGGAGGTGCTCGACCACATGGCATACGACGGTCTCACCGATGCGTACGACCGAGAGAGCATGGGGGCATCCACCGAGCGACACAACTCCCGCTACGAGCTGACGCGCGAGGCGCAGGATGCGGTCGCCGCGCTCTCCCATCAGCGAGCGGCCGCAGCGCAGGAGGCCGGGGTGTTCGGCGATGAGATCATCGAGATCTCGGTGCCCCAGCGTCGGGGCGAGGACATCCGGGTGTCGGCAGACGAGGGCATCCGTCCCGACACGACCGTCGAATCGCTGGGCGGTCTTCGGGCGGCGTTCGCCGAGGGAGGGTCGATCACCGCCGGCAACTCCTCGCAGATCTCCGACGGTGCGTCAGCAGTCGTCGTCACGACCCGCGCGGTGGCGGACGCCAAGGGCTGGCCGGTGCTCGTGACCATCGGTGCGAGCGGGCAGACCGCGGGTCCGGACAACTCGTTGCAGGCGCAGCCGGCGCGAGCCATCGAGAAGGCCTGCGAGAAGCAGGGGATCTCGCCGTCGGACCTCGACCTGGTCGAGATCAACGAGGCTTTCGGCGCTGTCGTGGCTCGGTCGCAGCTCGAGCTGGGGCTGTCGAGCGAGATCGTGAACATCCACGGCGGTGGTATCGCCATCGGACACCCGATCGGGGCGTCCGGCACTCGCCTGGTCGTGCATGTGGCGCACGAGCTCGCGCGACGTGGTTCGGGTACGGCGGCCGTCGGGCTGTGCGGTGGCGGGGGTCAGGGGGAGGCGCTCATCCTCACCCGCTGAGCATCGCTCAGGTGTCAGCGCTTCGTGGGCGTGAAGTCGCGGGGCTTCTTCTTCGCTTCCTTCTCATACGCCCTCTGCTGCTTCGCGTAGACGGGAGAATCGGGCGACACGGGGCGTCCCTGCCTGGCGCGTCGCGTGTCGACGACGGCACCGATGGCGAGGGCGAGGCTGATGCCCCAGCTCACCCACGCGAGGGCGGATCGCCATGTGATCTTCGTCTCGCCGGAGCCGCGGAGCAGGGTGACGCCGGTCATGATCGCGCCGAGGAGTCCGGTACCCGAGAGGTAGTTCATGCCTTCACGCTACCTGGCGTCGGCCATGCCGCGCCCAGCCTTGACAACGCGGCGTCGATTCTGTCAGGGGCGCAGGCGGTGCACGACAGCCGTGGCGCGCGCGTCCGGTCTCGTCAGGCCGACGAGTCACGTGCACCCGGGCGCCGTTTCCGCCGGCACGCTACCATGGACATGTCGCGGTTCGTCCGCGGCCGCAATCCGTGTATCTACCGGCCGCCGGCTTTCCGGCGGACAGCGGCGGCACCCGACCCCGCGTCCCCTGGGCGCGCGAGAGCCATGACGCACGCAACGACTCCCACACCAGAGCATCATTCCCCGACTCCCACCCCGGACGGGCCTGGGCTCCTCCGCATAGCGGGGCTTCCGTATTTCCTCATCGCCTTCATCGCGCGGCTGCCGTTCGCGATGATGGTCGTCGGCGTCCTCACGGTCGTCGTCTCGGCGCGGGGCTCGCTCTCGCTCGGCGGGCTCACCTCCGCCGCCGTCGGCCTCGGGACGGCCTGCTTCGGGCCGTTGCTGGGTGCAGCGGCCGACCGCTTCGGGCAGCGCATGGTCCTCTTGATCCTCGCGCTCGCCAACGGTGCGATGCTCGTGCTGTTCACCGTCGTCGTCTACGCGGGCGCCGCGGATGTGCTCGTCCTCGTCGCCGCCTTCGGCATCGGTGCCACGGCGCCGCAGGTCGCACCTATGTCGCGATCGCGACTCGTGACGATGATCACCGACCGGATGCCCGAGGCCGTGCGGAGCCGCACTCTCTCGGGCACGATGGCCTACGAGTCGGCGGCGGATGAGACCGTGTTCGTCTTCGGGCCCTTCATCGTGGGCATCCTGGCGTCGGCGCTCTCGCCCTGGGCCCCGCTCGTGGGTGCCGCGGTCCTCACCGTGGTCTTCGTCGGGGCGTTCGCCCTGCACCCGAGCGCACGGGCCGTGTCCGTGCACCGAGGCAGCGACGGTCGCGCACCGTCATCCGTCTCCGAGCTGTTCACTCCCAAGATCATCATCGTCGTCATCGGCATCCTCGGTGTGGGCATGTTCTTCGGCACGATGCTCACCTCTCTGACGTCCTTCATGGCCGACCGCGGTGCCCCGGAGCAGGCGGGGCTCCTCTACGGGGTCATGGGAGTGGGTTCGGCGATCCTCGCGCTCGGTGTCGCGTGGCTTCCCGTGCGTTTCTCGCTGCGGGCGAGGTGGCTGGTGTTCTCCGGCATCCTGCTCTCCGGAAGCGTGCTGCTCCTGTTCGTCGACTCTCCGGCGATGATGATGGTGGCGCTGGCCATCATGGGCATCGGCATCGGACCGACGCTGGTCACCCAGTACAGCTTCGGTGCGGCCCGCAGCCCGCTCGGGCGCTCCGCCACCGTCATGACGATGCTCGGCTCCGGCATCGTCGTCGGCCAGTCGCTCGGAGCGGCGGTGGCGGGTGAGCTCGCCGAGAACGTCGGCACCGGGAGCGCGCTGATCCTCCCGATCATCGCCGCGGCGATAGCGTTCGCCGCGGGGCTTGTCAACTGGCGACTGAGCATGCCCGGACGTCGCGTAGCCTCGGACTGAGCCTCAGCAGTCTGAGGAGCACCACCACTGCAGCGTCAGGAGCCCCCACCCATGTCAGACGCAGATTTCGTCGTCGTCGCCAATCGACTCCCCGTCGACCGCGTCGTGGGGCCTGACGGCGAAGAGGAGTGGCGGACCTCGCCCGGCGGACTGGTCGCGGCTCTCGAGCCCATGATGCGCAGCGCGCGCGGTGCCTGGGTGGGGTGGCCCGGTCAGCCGGACGTCGAGCTCGAGCCGTTCGAGATCAACGGCATCGATCTGGTGCCGGTGCCGCTGAGCGCCGACGAGGTCGAGGACTACTACGAGGGCTTCGCCAACGACACGATCTGGCCGCTGTACCACGATGTGATCGCGCCCCCTCAGTATCACCGCGAGTGGTGGGAGGCGTACGTCAAGGTGAACCGGCGCTTCGCCGAGGCGGCTGCGGAGGTCGCTGCCCCGAACGGCACGGTGTGGGTGCACGACTATCAGCTGCAGCTTGTCCCGCAGATGATCCGAGAGCTGCGATCCGACGTGACGATCGGCTACTTCCACCACATCCCGTTCCCTGCCCACGGACTGTACGCGCAGCTGCCCTGGCGTGATCAGGTGCTCCGAGGACTCCTCGGAGCCGACGTCATCGGATTCCAGCGTGCGCAGGACGCCACGTACTTCCTGACTGCCGTGCGCCGTCGCCTGCGTCATGACGTCAAGGGCTCTGCCGTCATGATCCCGACCGACGACGGCGGCACACGCACCGCGGTGGCCCGCGCGTTCCCGATCTCGATCGACACGGCTCCCTACCTCGAACTCGCGGCTCGGCCGGACGTGCGCGCGCGGGCCGCCGAGATCAGGGAGAGCCTGGGCAACCCGAAGAAGATCCTGCTGGGCGTCGACCGACTCGATTACACCAAGGGCATCCGTCATCGCATCAAGGCCTACGGCGAGCTCCTCGAAGACGGCCACCTGAGCGTCGAGGATGTCACGTTCGTGCAGGTCGCGAGTCCGAGTCGCGAGCGCGTGGACGCCTATGTGCACCTCCGCGACGAGATCGAGCTCGCAGTCGGTCGCATCAACGGCGACCACGACACCATGGGCCACACGGCGATCCGGTACCTGCACCAGGGCTACCCGCGCGAGGAGATGGTCGCGCTGTACCTCGCCGCGGACGTCATGCTCGTCACGGCGCTACGAGACGGCATGAACCTCGTCGCGAAGGAGTACGTCGCCACCCGCGCCGACAATCGCGGGGTGCTCGTGCTGAGCGAGTTCACCGGTGCCGCGGACGAGCTGCGCCAGGCCGTACGGGTGAATCCGCACGACATCGCCGGGCTCAAGGACGCGATCATGACGGCCGTCGCGATGCCGCCGGCGGAGCAGGGCAAGCGGATGCGGTCGCTTCGGCGTCGGGTGCTCGAGAATGACGTCAACGCGTGGTCGTCGTCGTTCCTCCGCGCGCTCGACGAGGTCCGCAAGCGCTGATCGGGGCGGTCATACTGGGAGGGAACCCGCCTCGATTGGAGACCCTGTGACCCGCACCTGGACCCCCGGATCCGCTGACGCGGCGCTGAGCGCCATCGCCGCAACCCCGAGACTGGTCGTCGCCCTCGACTTCGACGGCACGGCATCCCCGCTCGTTCCGGATCCCATGGCCGCACGCGCTCTGCCCGAGGTCGCGGTCCAGGTCGCACGGCTCGCAGGCCTCCCGGACACGGTCGTCGCGTACGTCTCCGGACGCAGCATGCACGACCTCCGCGTGATCACCGAGCACACCGATGACTCGCCGATCGCGCTGGCGGGTTCGCACGGCGCCCAGTACTGGTACCCCGGACTCGGGGACTCGGACGCCACCGGGCCCGACACGGCCGAGGGCGACCGCGAAGAGCTGTGGGCGGCGGCGCGACCGATCATCGACCGACACGAGGGTGCGGAGTTCGAGCCCAAGACGTTCGGGATGGGCGTGCACACCCGCACGGCCACGCGCGAGGTCGAGAAGGAGGTCTTCGCCGAGATCGACGCTCTCGTCGCCGAACGCTTCCCGCACTGGCGCCGACGTGCAGGCCACCGTGTGCTCGAGTTCTCGTCGAGGAACGAGGGCAAGGACGCCGCGATGGCGGCGCTTCGTGAGCATTTCGACGCCACCGGCATCCTGTTCGCGGGCGATGACGTCACGGACGAGGACGCGATGCGGGTGCTCACCGACGGCGATCTCGGCGTGCGGGTGGGCCCGGGGGAGAGCGCCGCCGTGCTCCGTGTGGAGAATCCGCAACAGATGGCTCAGCTTCTGGAGGCACTCGCGGACGAGCGCACCTCTCAGCGGGAATAGACTTCCGTCATGTCCTCGCATGATCCCTCCACCAGCGCGCCCATCGACATCAAGCCCCGCAGCCGCGTCGTCACCGACGGCATCGAGGCGACGACCTCCCGAGGCATGCTCCGTGCCGTCGGCATGGGCGACGCCGACTGGGACAAGCCCCAGATCGGCATCGCCTCCAGCTGGAACGAGATCACGCCCTGCAACCTGAGCCTCGACAGGCTCGCGCAGGGCGCGAAGGAGGGCGTGCACTCCGGCGGCGGATACCCGCTGCAGTTCGGCACGATCTCGGTCTCGGACGGCATCTCGATGGGCCACGAGGGAATGCACTTCTCGCTCGTCTCGCGCGAGGTCATCGCCGACTCGGTCGAGACGGTCATGATGGCCGAGCGCCTCGACGGCTCGGTGCTGCTCGCCGGATGCGACAAGTCGATCCCCGGCATGCTGATGGCCAGCGCGCGACTCGACCTTTCGAGCGTGTTCCTCTACGCCGGTTCCATCGCACCGGGATGGGTCAAGCTCTCCGACGGCACCGAGAAGGACGTCACGATCATCGACTCGTTCGAGGCCGTGGGCGCCTGCCGCGCCGGCCTCATGAGCGAGGAGGACCTCAAGCGCATCGAGTGTGCGATCGCCCCGGGCGAGGGCGCTTGCGGTGGCATGTACACCGCCAACACGATGGCATCGGTCGCCGAGGCCCTGGGGCTGAGCCTTCCGGGCTCGGCCGCGCCGCCCGCGGCTGACCGTCGTCGTGACTACTTCGCGCACCGCTCGGGCGAGGCCGTGGTCAACCTGCTCCGTCAGGGCATCACGACCCGCGACATCCTCACCAAGGAGGCGTTCGAGAACGCGATCGCGCTCGCGATGGCCCTCGGCGGCTCGACGAACGTCGTGCTGCACCTCCTCGCCATCGCTCGCGAGGCCGAGGTCGAGCTGAGCCTGCACGACTTCAACCGCATCGGCGACAAGGTTCCGCACGTCGCGGACATGAAGCCGTTCGGCAAGTACGTCATGAACGACGTCGACCGCCACGGTGGCATCCCGGTCATCATGAAGGCGATGCTCGACGAGGGCCTCCTGCACGGCGACGCGCTCACCGTCACGGGCAAGACGCTCGCCGAGAACCTCGCGGACCTCGATCCTCAGCCGATCGACGGCGAGGTCATCCACACGTTCGACAACCCGATCCACGCGACCGGCGGCCTGACGATCCTGCACGGATCGCTCGCTCCGGAGGGTGCTGTCGTCAAGACCGCCGGCTTCGACGCTGCGGTCTTCGAGGGCTCGGCCCGCGTGTTCGAGCGCGAGCGCGCGGCCATGGATGCCGTCGCCAACGGCGAGATCGAGGCCGGCACCGTCATCGTGATCCGCTACGAAGGCCCCAAGGGCGGACCGGGAATGCGCGAGATGCTCGCGATCACCGCGGCCATCAAGGGCGCTGGGCTCGGAAAAGATGTACTACTCTTGACTGACGGACGATTCTCAGGCGGCACAACCGGCCTGTGCATCGGCCACATAGCACCCGAAGCGGTGGACGCAGGTCCTATCGCCTTCGTGCGCGATGGTGATCTGATACGGGTCGATATCGCAGCTCGATCTCTCGACCTACTCGTCGACGAGGCGGAGCTCGCCTCCCGCCGCTCTGGCTGGGAGCCGCTACCCCCGCGCTATACCCGTGGCGTTCTTGCCAAGTACTCGCGTCTCGTGCGGTCCGCCGCCGAGGGCGCGACGACCGGCTGATCCGCGTCGGCTCCGGCATCCGCCTCCGACGTCGCCTACAGACCATCAGAAGGAGTGTCATGACTGCTGACACCGTCTCGGCTGTGCCGAGGCCGCCCGCCCCCAAGTCCGCCGCACCGGAGATCTCCGGAGCCGAGGCCGTGGTCCGCACGCTCGAGCTCCTCGGCGTCAAGGACGTCTTCGGTCTCCCCGGTGGCGCGATCCTGCCCGTCTACGACCCGCTCATGGACGCCTCCGAGCTCCGGCACATCCTGGTGCGTCACGAGCAGGGCGCCGGCCACGCGGCCGAGGGGTACGCCTCCTCGTCCGGCAAGGTCGGCGTGTGCATCGCGACCTCGGGACCCGGTGCGACTAACCTCGTCACCGCGATCGCCGACGCCTACATGGACTCGGTGCCGCTGCTCGCGATCACCGGACAGGTGTTCTCGACGCTGATGGGGACCGACGCGTTCCAGGAGGCCGACATCGTCGGCATCACTATGCCGGTGACGAAGCACTCGTTCCTCGTGAAGGATGCTTCCGAGATCCCCGGCGCCCTGGCTGCCGCCTACGAGATCGCCTCGACCGGTCGCCCCGGCCCCGTGCTCGTCGACATCACCAAGGATGCTCAGCAGGCCATGGCGCCGTTCATCTGGCCGGCGAAGTTCGACCTTCCGGGCTACCGCCCGGTGACCAAGGCGCATGGCAAGCAGATCCAGGCCGCCGCCGCACTGCTCGCCGAAGCCAAGAAGCCGGTGCTGTACGTCGGCGGCGGAGTGATCCGCGGTCGCGCATCGGCCGAGCTGCTCACCCTGGCCGAGACGACCAACGCGCCTGTCGTGACGACTCTAATGGCGCGCGGCGCGTTCCCGGACTCGCACCAGCAGCACCTCGGTATGCCGGGTATGCACGGCACGGTCCCTGCGGTGCTCGCGCTGCAGGAGGCCGACCTCATCGTGTCGCTCGGCGCTCGCTTCGACGACCGTGTGACCGGCAAGGCCGCTCTGTTCGCCCCGAACGCCAAGGTCGTGCACGTCGACATCGACCCCGCGGAGATCTCGAAGATCCGCACGGCCGACGTGCCGATCGTGGGCGACGTCCGCGATGTGCTCGTCGACCTGGAGTCCGCCTTCCGCACGGCGACGACCACGACCACGCCCGACACCGAGGAATGGTGGTCGTACCTCGACGGACTCCGCAACGAGTTCCCTCTCGGCTTCGCGCCGACGACCGACGGTCTGCTCGCGCCGCAGTACGTGATCCAGCGGATCGGTGAGCTGACGGGCCCCGAGGGCATCTACGCCGCAGGCGTGGGACAGCACCAGATGTGGGCCGCGCAGTTCATCAAGTACGAACGTCCCAACGCCTGGCTGAACTCCGGGGGAGCGGGAACGATGGGCTACTCCGTCCCGGCCGCCATGGGGGCGAAGGTCGCGGAGCCCGACCGCGTCGTGTGGGCGATCGACGGTGACGGATGCTTCCAGATGACGAATCAGGAGCTCGCCACCTGCACGATCAACAACATCCCGATCAAGGTCGCGATCATCAACAACTCGTCGCTCGGGATGGTGCGCCAGTGGCAGACGCTGTTCTACGACGGACGCCACTCGAACACCGACCTCAACACGGGGCACGGAACCGTGCGCATCCCCGACTTCGTGAAGCTGGCGGAGGCCTACGGCTGCCTCGCCATCCGCGTGGAGAAGGAAGAGGAGGTGGATGCCGCGATCAAGCTCGCCCTCGAGACGAACGACCGCCCCGTGGTCATCGACTTCGTCGTCAGCGCCGACTCCATGGTCTGGCCGATGGTTCCCCAGGGCGTGAGCAACAGCTACGTCCAATATGCCCGCGAGCACGCGCCCGCATTCGACGAGGAGGACTGACCATGTCGACTCACGTGCTGAGCCTCCTCGTGGAGAACACCCCGGGTCTGCTGACCCGAGTCGCAGGGCTCTTCGCCCGCCGCGGCTTCAACATCGACTCGCTCGCGGTGGGCGTGACCGAGGTGCCGGGCATCTCGCGCATCACGGTCGTCGTCGACCTCGAGGACCTTCCTCTCGAGCAGGTGACCAAGCAGCTCAACAAGCTGATCAACGTGATCAAGATCGTCGAGCTCGACTTCCCGACGTCGGTGCAGCGCGAGCACATGCTCGTCAAGGTGCGCACCGACAACGCCACCCGCTCGAACGTCATCGAGGTCGCGAACCTGTTCCGTGCATCGGTCGTCGACTACGCGTCCGACGCGCTGGTGATCGAGGTCACGGGAGACCGGGGCAAGGTGGACGCCCTGCTGCGCGCCCTCGAGCCCTTCGGCATCAAGGAGATCGCGCAGTCGGGCCTCCTCGCCATCGGTCGCGGCGGCAAGAGCATCACCGAGCGCGTACTGCGCGGCTGAATCCAGACATCACACACGTACACGAACACCAATCAAGGAGAAAACCAGTGAGCACCGAGATCTTCTACGACGCAGACGCCGATCTGTCGATCATCCAGGGCAAGAAGGTCGCCATCGTCGGCTACGGCTCGCAGGGTCACGCGCACGCGCAGAACCTTCGCGACTCGGGTGTCGAGGTCGCGATCGCCCTCAAGGAGGGCTCGAAGTCGGCACCGAAGGCGGAGGAGGCCGGATTCGCGGTCAAGACCGTCGCCGAGGCGACGCAGTGGGCAGATCTGATCATGATCCTGGCGCCGGACCAGCACCAGCGCACCATCTACAGCGAGTCGATCGCTCCGAACCTCACCGAGGGCAAGACGCTCGCCTTCGCGCACGGCTTCAACATCCGCTTCGGCTACATCGACGCACCCGAGGGCGTCGACGTCATCCTGGTCGCTCCGAAGGCACCCGGTCACACCGTTCGTCGTGAGTTCGTGGCAGGCCGTGGCATCCCGGACATCATCGCCGTCGAGCGCGATGCATCGGGCAGCGCCTGGGCGACTGCGCTCTCGTACGCGAAGGCCATCGGCGGCACGCGCGCCGGGGTCATCAAGACCACGTTCACCGAAGAGACCGAGACCGACCTGTTCGGCGAGCAGGCAGTGCTCTGCGGTGGCGTCAGCCACCTCGTGCAGGCCGGCTTCGAGACCCTGACCGAGGCGGGTTACCAGCCGCAGATCGCCTACTTCGAGGTTCTGCACGAGCTCAAGCTCATAGTCGACCTCATGTGGGAGGGCGGCATCGCCAAGCAGCGCTGGTCGGTCTCCGACACCGCCGAGTACGGCGACTACGTCTCGGGCCCCCGCGTCGTCACCCCCGAGGTCAAGGAGTCGATGAAGGCGATCCTCGCCGACATCCAGAACGGCGCCTTCGCGAAGCGCTTCATCGACGACCAGGACAACGGCGCCGAGGAGTTCCTCGCGCTGCGTGCCAAGGAGGAGACGCACCCCATCGAGGCCACCGGCAAGGAGCTGCGTTCGCTATTCGCATGGAAGCAGCAGGACGAGGACTACGTCGACGGCAGCGCTGCGCGCTGACGCTGGTCCGACACGAAGGGCCCGGTGCGATCCGCACCGGGCCCTTCGTCGTGCACTGGGGGAGGGGTCACTCCGAGGCCGGAGCATCCTCCACGACGGCAGGAGCGTCGTCGCCGTTCGCCCACACCGGTGCAGGCAGCACCGTGTCCACCTGGCCGCCCTGGATCTCGCGCAGTGCCGCCTCGATGTCGTCCGCGTTGAGCGGCACAGCGAGACCGCAGGTGTTGAGCTCAGACGCGAACTTGAGGGTCAGTCGACTCTTGCCGGCTTCCACGGCCTCGGCTGTGGTTCCCGTGCGCTTCTCGCTGCCGGTCTGGATATCGGATACCTCGTCGCACACGTGGTAGACGGCGCCGCCGTCGACCCACACGACCTCGTCCTTGCCGAGCAGCTGGATGACCGCGGACTGGTCGGCCGTGTACTGCTCGACCGACGGCGGGGTGAAGTCCACACCGATCACCGTGGCGAGGACGGCGAGGGCGATTCCGACGATGCCGGCGGTCGCCTTCTGCCCCTTGTCCATGTCCTTGTTGAGGAAGATGAGGATGATCAGCGGGAGGAAGGCGATGATCGCGATGATCGCTCCGAGCTGGTTCTGCACGAAGAACCGCAGAGTCTCGGATTTCCGAGCCGGATCCAGGCGGTTGGCCTTCTTCCAGAGGATCGAGCCGGTGATCGCGAGCGCGGCGATGACCACGAGAAGCACGAGAAGGGTGATGAACGCCCACTGCGGGAACTGGGCGGTGACGCCCTGTTCCTCGAGGAGACCCGTGGCGGGGTCGCGCACGAGAGTGCCGTCCTCGCCCACGTACACGCGCTGGCGAAGCAGCCAGAAGATGCCGACGGCCTCAGCGGCGATGGCGATGACCCAGAGGGCGACGGCGATCCAGCGGAAGGTGGTCGCCTTCGACTTCGCGGCGGCGGTCGGCTTCCACCCTGCGGCGGGCTCGTCGACGGAGCCGCCCGCTGTGCTCTTGTCGACGTTCTCGTTCTGCTCTGCCACGGTGGTCCCTCCAGGCCGGGGCCGCTTCTGGCCCAGATGCCCCCGAGCATAGTGGACGCCGTGTCCTACGCTGGTGACATGACTTCCGATTCCGACGACGCCCTGAGCTGGGACGGCGACGAGGGCGGTTCTCCGACGAGGCCTGCTCCGAAGAAGCGCGCGAAGGCGCGCAGCGAGCGGGCTGAGTCTGCACAGACCCAGGGTGAGGTGAAGGACCCCGCATTGCCCGAGGGATGGAGCGCCGTGGGCAAGGGGAGCGCTGCGGTCGGACGCCTCGGCGGCGACGACGATGAGGAACACCAGCCGTTGAGCACCGCGATGCTGCTGATCCTGGGCGTCGTCGGGGGCGTCTATCTCCTGTACAGCGTCGGCTGGGTCGTCGGCGGGCTGCGCCTCAAGCCGCTCGCGAACTTCTTCGTCGCGGACGCGATGTTCCTGCCCTGGTTCGTCCTCGCCGTGGCGGCTCCTCTGCTGTGGTTCCTTGCGAGCTGGGTGCTCACGCGGGGCAAGGCCGGGTGGATCCGGGTTTCCGTGCTGCTCCTCGGAGTCGTGCTCCTCGTGCCCTGGCCCTTCGTGACGGTGGGAGCGATCGGACTATGAGCGAGATGCAGATGTCACCGTCGACCCCGTCGGCATCGCCTCGGTGGCTCACCGGGCTCGTCCTCGGGCTGGCGGGGCTCTTCTACGCCTACGCGATCTGGAACGCCGTGGCGCACCTGATCACCATGGCGCAGGTCGGGCTGAGCGGCGTCGGCTGGGCCACGCTTCTTTTCGGCGTCGTCTTCCCCGCGATCGTGTTCGTCTTCGCCTATCTCATCGGCAGGCGGCGGTCGGCAGGGGAACTCGCGCTCGTGCTCCTGGCGGGCCTCGGCGTCGTAGCGGTGTTCTGGTTGAGCCTGCTCGCGTACAGCCTGACCCTCGCAGCCTCCTAGCGATTCCGCGGTCGCTCGACGTCACACGGCACGGAGCAGCGGAGCCGCTCGGGTACAGTTGAAGTGATCGCGCCCCCACGGTGTGCGGCGCATCGGCCCCCTGTCGCGCTGCCCCGAAGGATCCCTGTGCCGAAGCCCGTCGTGCTCCTCGCCGAAGTTCTCTCACCCGCCACGATCGAGGCCCTCGGCCCCGATTTCGACGTTCGCAACGTCGACGGCACCGACCGCGAGGCGCTCTTCGCGTCGCTCGCGGATGCCGACGCCGTGCTGATCCGGTCGGCGACGCAGATCGACGAGGAGGCGCTGACCCACGCGCCGAAGCTGAAGGTCGTCGCCCGCGCCGGTGTGGGCCTCGACAACGTCGACATCAAGGCGGCCACGACGGCCGGTGTCATGGTCGTCAACGCGCCGACGTCGAACATCGTCTCCGCCGCAGAGCTCACCGTCGGTCACATCCTCAGCCTCGCCCGGCGCATCCCCGCCGCGCACGCGTCGCTGTCTGCAGGTCAGTGGAAGCGCAGCTCCTTCACCGGAGCCGAGCTCTTCGAGAAGACCGTCGGCATCGTCGGCCTCGGCCGCATCGGCGCTCTCGTCGCCGCGCGCCTCGCCGCCTTCGACATGCGCGTCGTCGCCTACGACCCCTACGTCACCTCGGCGCGCGCCCAGCAGCTGGGTGTACAGCTGCTGACGCTCGACGAGCTCGTCGCCGAGTCCGACTTCCTCACGATCCACATGCCCAAGACGCCCGAGACCACAGGGATGATCGGTGCCGAGCAGTTCAAGGCCATGAAGCCGACGGCGTTCGTCGTCAACGTCGCCCGTGGCGGACTGATCGATGAAGAGGCGCTGCATGCAGCCCTCGTCGCCGGTGAGATCGCCGGTGCCGGCCTCGACGTCTTCACCTCCGAGCCCCCGGCCGAGGGTGGCACGGCGCGTCCGCTCCTCGACCTTCCCAACGTCGTCGTCACCCCGCACCTCGGAGCGAGCACCGAGGAAGCGCAGGAGAAGGCCGGCGTCTCCGTGGCCCGTTCGGTGCGCCTGGCTCTCGGCGGCGACCTCGTGCCGGATGCCGTCAACGTGGCGGGTGGCGTGATCGACCCGTACGTCCGCCCCGGTATCTCGCTCGTCGAGAAGCTCGGGCAGATCTTCGCCGCACTCGCGACGTCGCCGCTCACGAGCCTCGACGTCGAGGTGCACGGTGAGCTGAACGACTATGACGTGAGCGTTCTCAAGCTCGCCGCCCTCAAGGGCGTCTTCACGAACATCGTGAGCGAGACGGTCTCGTACGTCAATGCACCGCTGCTCGCAGATCAGCGAGGCATCGCAGTACGACTCCTCAAGGACGACGTCAGCGACGAGTACCGCAACGTCATCACTCTCAGCGGCGCTCTCTCCGACGGTTCGCAGCTCTCGGTGTCCGGCACGCTCACGGGCCCGAAGCAGGCCGAGAAGCTGGTCGCCATCAACGACCACGCGCTCGAGCTGCCGATCGAGAAGCACCACGTCGTGATGCTCTACACCGACCGCCCCGGAATCGTCGCGGTCTACGGTCAGAAGTTCGGTGACGCCGGCATCAACATCGCCGGCATGCAGATCTCGCGCCTCGGCGCCGGAGACCAGGCGCTCAGCGTGCTCACGCTGGACTCGCCGGTGCCGGACGACCTGCTCGACGACCTGCGCGGATCCATCGACGCAGATCTCTTCCGTCAGATCGAGATCACCGAGGTCTGAACAGCGCAGACCCGGATCAGCGAAGCGGGAGGGCAGGCCGAAAGGCGGCCCTCCCGCTTTCTGCATGCGAGGCCGCGTGTCAGGGTGCCGTCGCGCGGAGCACGAGAGCGATCAGGTCCGAGAGCTCGTCGCTGCGGGGAACCAGTCGTTCCGGTCCGTGCACATCCAGCGAGTTGTTGAAATAGAGCCCGTCGCTCAGCAGCATCACGAGGTCGAGGCTCGCGGCATCCCGCACATGGGGTCGGATCGTGTCCTCCCACCGGTCCCGGTTCCTGCGCAGTGCGTCGGCTGCTGACGCCGAGCCGCCCTGGGCGAGTCGCGTCGCAGCGATCAGCACGCGATCCAGTGCATCGTCCTCCATGACAGAGGTGCGCACGTAGTACGCGACGGGCCCCTCTTCGGCTGTCGTCATGCGTTCGAGATCGGCCGTGGTGAGGGCGTCGAGGCGTTCGATCAGACCTGCGGCAAGATCTTCCTTCGATCCGAAGTGGTAGAGCAGCCCGCCCTTCGAGACTCCGGCGGCCTTGGCCGTCGCGTCGAGGGTGGCTGCGCGCTCACCGTCTTCGATGACGATCGCTTCGAAGGCGTCGAGAACGCGTTCTCGGGCCAGGGGAGGTCGGGGCATCGGGGTCCTCTGTTCGTCTTGCATCACAGTAGCGCGGCAGTGTGACGATTCTGTTACTATACCATCTGGACGGTTTAGTAACGATGCCGTCGTGATCCTGAGAGGTGTTCCATGACCCGTACTGCGTCGATCCCGACGACAGCGACGGATGCTCCCCGCGTCGGAGCCCGAGGATGGGCGGCGCTCGTCGTGCTCATGCTGCCGGTGCTCCTGGTATCGGTGGACAACACGGTGCTGAGCTTCGCGCTCCCCGAGATATCCATCGCGCTCGCGCCCACGGGCGCCGAGCAGCTGTGGATCATCGACGTCTACCCGCTCGTGCTGGCCGGGCTCCTTGTGACCATGGGCACCCTCGGCGACCGCTTCGGACGTCGGCGGATGCTGCTGATCGGCGCGACCGGCTTCGCGGCCGTGTCGGCCCTCGCGGCCTTCGCCCCGACTGCCGGCCTGCTGATCGCCGCCCGTGCCCTCCTCGGCTTCTTCGGCGCCATGTTGATGCCGTCGACTCTGTCGCTCCTGCGTTCGATCTTCCAGAACCGGGACCAGCGTCGCCTCGCGATCGCCGTGTGGGCGTCGGCGTTCTCCGCCGGCTCCGCTCTCGGGCCGATCGTGGGCGGTTTCCTGCTCGAGCACTTCGACTGGGGCTCGGTGTTCCTGATCGCCGTCCCCGTGCTCATCCCGCTGCTCGTCGCCGCACCGCTGCTCGTTCCCGAGAGCCGTGACCCGAACCCCGGTCGCATCGACATCGTCAGCATCGTGCTGTCGATGGCCGCGATGATCCCCGTGGTGTATGCGATCAAATCGCTCGCGGTCGAAGGACCGAGCCTCACGGCCGGCGCCTGGGCGCTGCTCGGCATCGTGATGGGCTACCTGTTCGTGCGGCGACAGCTGCACGCCGAGGTGCCGATGCTCGACATGGCGCTGTTCCGCCGGGGCTCCTTCTCTGGTGCGATCCTGGTGAACCTGCTGAGCGTCGTGGCGCTCGTGGGCTTCCTCTACTTCGTGTCGCAGCACCTCCAGCTGGTCCTCGGCCTGTCGCCGATGACGGCCGGCGCAGCACTCGTGCCCGGGATGATCGCGATGATCGTTGCCGGACTCTCGGTGGTGCCTGTCTCGCGTCGGGTGCGTCCGCACATCCTGGTGCCGGCAGGGCTCGTCTTCTCCCTCGCCGGATACCTGCTCGTCGCGTTCACGACCTCCGATCACGGTGTCGCACCGCTGATCATCGCCTTCGTGGTGCTCGGCATCGGCATCGGCGCGGCCGAGACCATCTCGAACGAGCTCATCCTCTCCTCGGCGCCAGCCGAGAAGGCGGGGGCCGCGAGCGCGGTGTCCGAGACGGCCTATGAGCTCGGCGCTGTGCTCGGCACAGCCGTGCTCGGCGGCCTGATCACCGCGTTCTACCGCGGAGCGCTGATCATTCCGCCAGGAATTCCCGCAGATGCGGCGCACGCGGCGAAGGAGACGCTCGCCGGCGCCTACACCGCCGCCCAGGAGCTGCCGTCACAGCTCGGCGACGCGCTCTGGGATGCCGCATCCTCAGCCTTCGGCTCAGGCGTCCTGGTGACCTCGCTCATCGGTGCGGGGCTCGTCGTGCTGGCAGGCCTGATCGCGGCCGTCACACTGCGCAAGACCCCCTCGCACTGACCAGTACGCTGGGAGCACCGGCCCGCTCGGCATCCGTCCGAGGGCGGGCCGGTTCATCCCGATGCAAGGAGTGTCATGTCGCGTGTCGTGAAGCTGGCCGTCATCCCCGGTGATGGAATCGGCCCCGAGGTCGTCGCCGAAGCGGAGAAGGTCCTCGATGCGGTCACCGCAGAGAGCGATGTGACGTTCGACAAGACCCGCTTCTCGCTCGGTGCCGCTCGGTATCTCGAGACGGGCGACACCCTCACCGACGACGACCTCCGGGCGATCTCGGAGCACGACGCGATCCTGCTCGGAGCGGTCGGGGGCACGCCCGGCGACCCCCGGCTCAAGGACGCCAACATCGAGCGCGGGCTGCTGCTCAAGCTCCGTTTCACGCTCGACCACTACGTGAACCTGCGTCCGTCGAAGCTCTTCACCGGGGCCGCGGGACCGCTCGCGAACCCGGGAGACATCGATTTCGTCGTCGTCCGAGAGGGCACTGAGGGCCCCTACGTCGGCAACGGCGGCGCGATCCGCAAGGGCACTCCGCACGAGGTCGCGAACGAGACCTCGGTCAACACCGCCTTCGGCGTCGAGCGGGTCGTGCGATACGCCTTCGACCTCGCCGAGCGGCGCGGCAAGAAGGTCACGCTCGTGCACAAGACCAACGTGCTCGTGCACGCGGGTGCGATCTGGCAGCGCATCGTGAACGAGGTCGCGTCCGAGCACCCCGACGTCGCGGTCGACTACCTGCACGTCGATGCGGCGACCATCTTCCTGGTCACCGATCCCTCTCGTTTCGACGTTATCGTCACGGACAACCTGTTCGGCGACATCCTCACCGACCTCGCGGGAGCGGTCACCGGCGGAATCGGACTCGCGGCCTCGGGGAACATCAACCCCGACGGCGCGTTCCCCTCGATGTTCGAGCCGGTCCACGGATCCGCGCCTGACATCGCGGGCCAGCAGAAGGCCGACCCCACCGCGGCGATCCTCTCGGTCGCGCTGCTGCTCGACCACCTCGGATTCGCCGCAGAGGCCGCTCGCGTGAGCGCCGCCGTCGAGTCCGACATCGCGTCCCGCGCAGGGGCGCGCACCACCGCGGAGGTCGGCTCCGCGATCACCGCTCTGCTCTGAGCGACAGGCGTAGGCTGGAAAGGCGCGAGGACGCGCGCCGCACGAGGAATGGATGACGAGATGACGACCATCGACGCCGAGACCGCCGTGGCTCCGCTGGAGTTCGCGGTGACCAAGAACCTGACCGCCGCGACACCCGGTCGGGTCGCCGAGGTGCACGAGAACCCCGGATTCGGCGTGGTCTTCACCGACCACATGGTGGACATCTGCTGGTCCACGAAGGGCGGATGGCACCGTCCTCGCGTGCAGCCGTACGGACCGATCCCACTCGACCCTGCCGCATCCGTTCTGCACTACGCCCAGGAGATCTTCGAAGGCATCAAGGCCTACCGCCACGCCGACGGCTCGATCCACACCTTCCGTCCCGACCGCAACGCGGCGCGTCTGCAGGCCAGTGCCCGCCGACTCGCACTGCCCGAGCTGCCGACGGAATACTTCATCCAGTCGCTGCGCGAGATCATCGCCGTCGATGGCCGCTGGGTCCCGGCCGGCGAGGACCAGAGCCTGTACCTCCGCCCCTTCATGTTCGCCAAGGAGGCCTTCCTCGGTGTGCGGGCGGCGCAGAAGGTCGCGTACTACGTGATCGCGAGCCCTGCGGGCGCCTACTTCAGCGGTGGCGTGAAGCCCGTGCGGATCTGGCTCTCCGAGGACTACGCGCGTGCGGGCAAGGGCGGCACCGGCAAGGCCAAGACCGGCGGCAACTACGCGTCGAGCCTCTTGGCGCAGAGCGAGGCCTCGTCGAAGGGATGCGACCAGGTCGTGTTCCTCAACGAGGAGCGCAATGTCGAGGAGCTCGGCGGCATGAACGTGGTGTTCGTTTTCAAGGACGGCCGCGTCGTCACGCCCGAGTCCGACAGCATTCTCGAGGGCATCACGCGCGACTCCCTGCTGCAGCTCGCGGAGGACCGGGGCTACACGGTCGAGAAGCGACCGATCTCGATCGACGAGTGGCGCCAGGGTGTGGCATCCGGCGACATCGTCGAGGTGTTCGCCTGCGGCACCGCCGCCGTCGTGACCCCGATCGGTGCCCTCGTCGGTGAGGGCTTCGACGAGGCCCAGCCTCTCGGCGAACTCGCGCTCTCTCTGCGCGAGGAGCTGACGGACATCCAGTACGGCCGTCGCGAAGACAAGCACGGCTGGCTCCTGCGCCTTGACGCCTGATCGTCTCAAGAACTCTCCGAGACCCCGCTGTGCGCGCTGCACAGCGGGGTCTCGTCGTCCTGCACTCTGGCTAGGCTGGTGGCATGAAGATCGCCCGATTCAGCCATGACGACGCCATCCTCTTCGGGATCGTCGATGACACCGACCTCGTCGTCCTCTCGGGCGATCCGCTCTTCGCCGGATACGAGCCGACGGGCGATCGTGTGCCGATCGCGGACGCGGTGATCCTCGCGCCGGTGATCCCGCGCTCGAAGATCGTGTGCGTCGGCAAGAACTACCACGACCACGCGGCCGAGATGGGGGGAGTGGCTCCTGAGGAGCCGCTGCTGTTCCTCAAGCCCAACACCGCCGTGATCGGCCCCGGAGATGCGATCGTGCGCCCGTCGATCTCGGACCAGACCGAGTACGAGGGTGAGCTCGCCGTCGTGATCGGCAAGGTCGCCAAGAACGTCACCCAGGCGGATGCGCTCGACCATGTACTCGGCTACACCATCGCCAACGACGTCACCGCTCGCGACCTCCAGCGCAAGGACGGACAGTGGTCGCGCGCGAAGGGGTTCGACACGTTCTGCCCCCTCGGGCCCACCATCAGCACGGATTTCGATCCGTCGGTCGCGACCATCGAGACCCGCGTGAACGGGGAGGTCCGCCAGAAGGCACCTCTGACCGACATGATCCACTCCGTCGCGGCGATCATCGAGCACGCGTCGGCCGTGTTCACCCTGCTTCCCGGTGACGTCATCCTGACGGGCACCCCGGCGGGGGTCGGCACGTTCGACGCCGGCGACACGGTCGAGGTCGAGATCACCGGACTGGGGATCCTGCGCAACACCGTGCGCGACGCCGTGCGCGCATGACCGTCGTCGCTCTGACGGCGACCCAGCAGGCGGCCGTCCAGCGACGCACGGTGCTGGTGCTGTCGCTCGGACAGGTGCTCGGCGGGATCGCCTTCGGAGCGACGGTGTCACTCGGCGCTCTGCTCGCCGCCGATCTCTCGGGGAGCGACGCGCTCTCGGGCCTTGCCACGGCATCCGTCACCCTCGGTGCGGCGCTGTGTGCGATCCCGCTCGCCCGCCTGGCCGCCAGGGTCGGCAGGCGGCGCGCGCTGACACTCGGCAACCTGTTCGCGCTCGTCGGCATCGCCGTGGTGATCCTGGCCGCGTCGCTGCGCGTGTTCCCTCTGCTGCTGGTGGGGATCCTGATGATCGGCGCGGGCAATGCCGGAAACCTCCAGTCCCGGTTCGCCGCCACGGATCTCGCCGCCCCGCAGCACCGCGGACGCGATCTCTCGATCGTCGTGTGGGCGACGACCATCGGCGGCGTGGCAGGACCGCTGCTGCTGGGTCCGGGAGAGATCGTAGGCGAGGCCCTCGGCATGCCGCCGCAGACCGGCTCCTACGCATTCTCCTTCGTCGCACAGTGCGCCGCGCTCATCCTCTACCTGATCGCTTTGCGGCCCGATCCACTTCTCGCCGCGCAAGGGCTCGCCAGAGCGGCAGCCGCGGTGACCGGGCAGGTGGCGATCGATCGTCCGATCGTGGCTCGGTACGCGATCTTCGCGGTTGCCGGCTCGCACGTCGTGATGGCGTCGGTGATGGCGATGACTCCCGTGCATCTCGCGCACATGGCCCACAGCAGCGAGGGCATGGCGCCCACGCCGGCCGACGTCTCGGCACTGGTCGGCATCACGATCGCTCTGCACGTCGGCGGCATGTACGCTCTCTCGCCGCTCTTCGGCATCCTCGCGGACCGCTGGGGGCGGTTGCGCGTCGTGCTGCTGGGACAGGTGCTCCTGGGCGGCGCGCTCGCCTTCGCCGTCTTCGTGAACGATCAGGAATGGGGCGTGATGGTCGCGCTGATCCTGCTCGGCCTGGGATGGAGTGCGGCCACCGTCGCCGGGGCGGCGCTTCTCACCGAATCGAGCGCGCCCGAGCTGCGCACACGACGACAGGGCCGGAGCGACTCGCTCATGAGCCTGTCGGCTGCGGCGGGCGCTGTGCTCGCCGGAGTGATCCTGTCGAACTTCCAATACGCGGGGCTCGGCATCGCGGCATCTGTGCTGGTGGTCGTGATCGTCGCGCTCTCGCCTCTCGCTCGCTCCCGAGCGCGATGAAGGACTGGGCGGGTACGGGGCGCGCGTACGCAGACTCATACGCTGCGTTGTGCGTCGGGACCGCAGGCTTCGTGCTTGACGAGCTCGGGGATGCGCATGGGCGCACCCTGCTCGATGTGGGTTCGGGCACCGGCTCGCTCTCCGCGGCGTTCGCGAGCGCGGGCTGGAACGTCACCGGATGCGAGCCGGAGCCGACGATGAGAGAGGTCGCAGTGTGTGAGCACGCCGGGATCCCCGTGGTCGACGGTGCGCTGCCGCAGCTGCCGTTTCACGACGGCGTCTTCGACGCGGTCGTCGCCAACTTCGTGCTGAATCACGTCGCTGAACCGCGGAGGGCGGCACGAGAGCTCTCGCGGGTGTCGGCCGACGTCGTGGTGGCGACAGTCTGGACGAACTCGCCGACGTGGCTGTGGCGTCAAGTCTGTGACCGGGCGGGACTCACACCGTCGGTCGGGGAGCGACTGCCCCCGGAGCAGGACTTCAAGCGGACGGTCGACGGCTTCGCACGGATGCTGGACGATGCGGGCTGGACGGGCAGTCGGGTGTCGGAGATCACCTGGACGTGGTCGGCCGGTGTCGAGGCACTGTGGGTGTCCGCAGAAGGCGGTGTCGGGGGAGCCGGCCAGTTCTACCGTGCGCTCGACGAGTCGGACCGCGCCGCGTTCCGAGCGGCGTTCGACGCGGTGTGCTCCGAGCGGACCGTCGATGGTCTCGTCCCGCTGGAGCACTCTGCCGCCATGGCGATCCGCTCGCGCCGCTGAGACCCGCCCGTCGGGATGCGGCCGAGCCTGTGGACCGCTGCGGGGTGCCGTGGCGCAGGCAATCCCCGGTGCCGCGCACGCCTGCGTCGGCGCGACACCGAGGGTGAGAAGTCAGACCGCTCAGGTGTACCAGGTGGGCTCGGGCACCTCGTTCTTCAGCACGAACGTCCCGACCTCGCGCTTCTTGTAGGCGATCGGATCATGAAGGCTGTGCGTGCGCAGGTTGCGCCAGAAGATGTCGAGTCCGACCGCATTCGCCGACGCGCGCGCTCCGGTCAGCTCGTAGACCTTCGTGGCGACCTCCAAGCCGTCGTCGACGATCCGGAGCTTTCCCGCTGCGATCCGGACAGCGATCTCGCCGCGTCGCCGCGCCGTGAGATCCTCGCGGGGCGCATGCAGTACGGCACTGATCTCCGCACCCACAGCGTCCAGCAGTGCCTCGTCGGCCCACAGCTTCGACGCGAGCTCGCCATAGCCCTCGAGCAGGTACCACTCGTCCGTCGCGTGCTGCTTGTCGTCTCCGCCGTAGGGCCAGGGGCGCGTCGTGGTGCGCGTGTAGGCGGACGCCGTCTCGAGCGCGCCCTGTGCGATGCCGAGATAGAAGTTCGCGAACACGAGCTGTATCGCCGGGACGTTCAGGGCGTTGTAGGTGAGCGGCTGGAACTCCTTGTCGACGAATCCCGCAGCGGACGCCCAGGGGACCCGCACGTCGCGGATCTCGACCGAGCCCGACTCCGTGAGCCGCTGCCCCAGGTTGTCCCAGTCATCCGCGAACACGATCCCCTCCTGTGCGGTGGGGACGATCGCGAAGACGTGCGTGTCTGTGCCCTCGAGGATGCCTTCGAGTACGGTGAGGTCCGAGACCTGCCCGCCGGTGGAGAACGACTTGCGTCCGGAGAAGATCAGGTCGTCGCCGTCTTCTCGGATCGCGAGATCGGAATCCCGAGGGTTGACGGCGCCTCCGAAGAGGAAGTCGTTCGTCGTGTACAGCTCTTCGACGGCGGCGATCTGGTCGTCGGTGGCGACGAGCCGCGCGGCCCACGCCCACAGGTAGTGGTAGCCGAGGAGCTGGCCGATCGAGCCGTCGCCTCTGGCGACGGTGCGGATCACCCGGTACGCCGTATCCCAGCTCTCACCGGCTCCGCCGTACGCACGGGGTCCCAACAGTGTCACCAGCCCCGATTCCTTCAACAGTCTGACTTCGGCGCGTGGCGTCGCGTTCGCCCGGTCACGGTCGACGGCGTCCGCTGCGAGGATGTCCGCCACCTCCTGTGCGCGGTCGATCCAGTCGGCGCTGGTCTGTGGTCTTGCTGCGTCCCGCCATCGGCCGTCGAGACCCGTCGTCACAGCATCCGTCGTCGCTGCATCCGTGAATGTCATGTTCTTGCCTTTCCGTGTGGTTCGGTGTTCGCCCGTCCTCCGGCGTTGCGGCAACGATAGGAGCAGGGCGGGACGGAACGCGGGTTGTTTCCCAGGGTGAGGGACTGTTACCCGAAGTGACCCCCGGTCGCGTCTCTCGCCGCCCCCGCCGTGAGCCTCTGTGGAGTGCCTCACCGGCAACTAGAATCGGAGGGATATGGCTACTCCGCACCCCCTCACCACGACCGCCAGTGGCGCCGACGTCCGCGTCCGCTTCTGCCCCTCGCCGACCGGACTGCCGCACGTCGGCATGGTCCGCACCGCGCTCTTCAACTGGGCCTACGCCCGCCACACCGGCGGGAAGATGGTGTTCCGCATCGAGGACACCGATGCCGCCCGCGACAGCGAGGAGAGCTTCCGCCAGCTCGTCGACGCGCTCACCTGGCTCAAGATCGACTGGGACGAGGGCGTCGAGGTCGGTGGCCCGCACGCCCCGTATCGGCAGTCCGAGCGTCACGACATCTACCGCGGCGTCATCGACAAGCTGCTCGCCACCGGTGCGCTCTACGAGAGCTACTCGACGGCCGAGGAGATCGATGCCCGTAACGAGGCCGCCGGCCGCGCGACGCAGCTCGGCTACGACAACTTCGATCGCACTCTGACCGACGAGCAGAAGGCCGCCTTCCGTGCCGAGGGACGTCAGCCTGCGCTGCGCCTCCGCGTGCCCGATGAGGACCTCACGTACGTCGATCTCATCCGCGACGAGGTGACCTTCCCGGCCGGGTCGTTCCCCGACTTCGTGGTCGTACGGCCCAACGGCATCCCGCTGTACACCTTCGTGAACCCGGTCGACGATGCTCTCATGGGCATCACGCACGTGCTCCGCGGGGAAGATCTGATGCCGTCCACGGCGCGTCAGCTCGCGCTCTACGCAGCGCTCATCGAGGCGGGCGTCACCACGTTCGTGCCGCGCTTCGCCCACATGCCGCTGGTGCTGGGGGAGACCGGCAACAAGAAGCTCTCCAAGCGCGACCCGCAGGCGGACCTCTTCCTGCACCGCGATCGCGGCTTCATCCACGAGGGGCTGCTGAACTACCTGGCTCTTCTGGGCTGGTCGATCGGTCCCGACCGCGACGTGTTCTCGCTGCAGGAGTTCACCGACGCGTTCGACATCGTGAACGTCAACCCGAACCCGGCCCGCTTCGACCAGAAGAAGGCCGAGTCCATCAACGGCGACCACATCCGCACGCTGGGGGAGAAGGACTTCGCCGAACGGACGATTCCCTACCTCGCGGCCGCGGGCCTCTTCGACGAGCCCACGCACGAGCAGCTCGTGATGGCGTTCCGCGTCGCACCGCTGGTGCAGGAGCGCGTTCAGCTGCTGGGCGAGGTGCCCGGGATGGTGGGCTTCCTGTTCACCGACGACGTGTCCTATGACGCTGACGCGCTCAAAGGTCTCCCCGCCAACGCGGCAGAGGTGCTCGACGCCTGTGTCGCGGCTCTTGAGCCGGTGACCGACTTCACGCCGGAGAAGGTCCAGGAGGCCCTCTCCGAGGCTCTGGTCGAGAAGCTCGAACTCAAGCCGCGGATCGCCTACGGTCCTCCGCGCGTCGCCATCACCGGCCGTCGGATCTCGCCGCCGCTGTTCGAGTCGATGGAGCTGCTGGGCAAGGACGAGTCGCTGCGACGACTTCGTGCGCTCTCGGAGTTCCTCGCGGACTGAGATCGAGCAGCAGCGAAGAGGGAGAGCACCCGACAGGTGCTCTCCCTCTTCGCGTCACCGGTCGCGTGTGCCGCGCAGCAGCGGCGATCAGGGGCGACGCGCCCGGACGGAGCGCGGCGTTTTGGCATTCGGGCCGAGGCTCGGGTAGGCTTGACTCTCGGTGCGAGGCTCCGGTTTCGCCCTTGGGGTATGGTGTAATTGGCAACACGGCGGTTTCTGGTTCCGTTGTTCTTGGTTCGAGTCCAGGTACCCCAGCAAGACAAAAACCCCCGCGAGAGCGGGGGTTTTGTCGTATCCGGCAGACTCCTTACTCGCACTCTCCGATGAACTCGAGGTAGCACACCGCCTCGTGGGTCACCGCGGGCTCGTAGTCGTCGTTCGAGACCTGGCGCGTGTCCATCTCCGGTGTGCGGGTCAGGCTGCCGTAGGAGCCGAGGGTGGCGACGTAGTATCCGTCGCCGTCCAACGCCTTCATCTCCTCGATCGCGCCGTTGTAGTCGGTGCAGAGCAGTGTGGCCGTCTCGGTGAGCTCGACTCCGACGCACGCGCCCGTGTAGGTCGCGACCATGAGGTTCGTGCAGTCCGTCCAGTCCTGGTTGACCGTGCACGGGTTCACGGCATCCATCGAGACGTCGTAGCGTCCGGTCTCGTACTCCTCGCTGTGGAACGTCTCCGGCTTCTCGGGGACGTCGGTCTTGGTCCAGTGCCGGGCGGTGGTGAAGGCGACGAGGACCACGACGGCAGCGATCAGCAGCAGAGCGCCGAGGATCGAGAGCGTGACCCAGAGTCCGACCCTGCTCTTCTTGCGCGGTTCGGTGTCGGGGGCCGGAGCGTATCCGGGGTAGACCACTGTGGCGCCTGCGGCGCTCTCGTAGCCCGGATACGCAGCGGTCGCGGCGTACGCAGGATCTTGAGCCTGCTCGGCTCCCGGAGCACCTGCGTATGCGGGCGGTGGTGCGTCGTATGCCGGGGCCGGCGCGCTGTACGCGGGAGGCGGTGCGTCGTATGCCGGGGGTGGCGTCTCGCCGGACGACTGCGCAGGCGGCGGGGGAGTCGGGATCGTGGTGAGCCAGTAGGAGTACCAGCTCTGCGTCGACGCGGCGTCGGCTGCGACCTGCTGAGCCTCGACGTCGGTGAGCTGTAACCCGAGGGCGCCGCGTAGATCTGCTCTGGTCAGGGACTCACGGAATTCCTCGAGTGACATCGTCATAGTCAAGAGGATGGCAGACCTTTGTACCGGTCGACAATCCGCGCGGGGTTCGCCTAGCAGGTCGCATCCCCGCAGCGCCATGCCCTTCACGCGCCGGGTCGGTCGCGGCATCGTGGTCGCACACGCGCCCGCACTGCCGACAGGAGTCAGACCGATGGCACTCAGAAGAGTCGTGCCCGGAGAGGAACCCGGTATCCGTCGTCGACGTTCGGGGTCCGGTTTCCGTTACCTCGACGCCGGCGACCAGACGGTGTCGCAGGCTGATCGCGAACGCATCCACGACCTCGCGATCCCACCGGCGTGGACGGATGTCTGGATCGCGGCCGATCCGCTGGCGCACATCCAGGCCGTCGGCACCGACGACGCGGGCAGGCGGCAGTATCTCTACCATCCGCTGTGGCGGACGGGGAGGGATCAGCGCAAGTTTGCTCGCGCGCTGCGGCTGGCCGAGGCGCTGCCTGCGGCGAGGGCGAAGGTGACGCGTGCGATCGGGGAATCCGGTCTCACACGTGGACGCGCCCTCGCGGTGTCTTTCCGGCTCCTGGACGACGCCGCTCTGCGGATCGGCTCGGAGCGGTACCTCGTGAAGCACGGCAGTCGTGGTCTCAGCACGCTTCGACGCCGCGATGTCCGAATCGACGGAAGCATGGTCGCTTTGAGCTTTCCTGCGAAAAGCAAGCAGCTGGCGTCGATCGAGATCTCCGACGCTCCGCTGGCCGAGGCTCTCTCGGAGTTCGCGGTCGGTTCCCCGCGTGCGCCGCTACTGGCATACCGGAAGGGGCGGCGGAGGGTGCGCCTGACGTCGGGCGAGGTCAACGACTATCTGCGCGAGGTGGCGGGAGCCGCCTTCACCGCGAAGGACTTCCGTACGCTGCACGGCACCATCCTCGCCGCGGATGCGCTGGCGCGTATCGGTCGGCTCGAGACCAAGAACGAGCGGCGCCGTGCCGAGCGCCTGGCTGTGCAGGCCACAGCCTCGGCGCTCGGCAACACCCTCGCAGTGGCGCGAGGAAGCTACATCGACCCGCGTGTGTTCCGTCTCTACGCGCGCGGCCGCACCCTCGATCTCACCGTGTCACCCGAGACCGCGATCCGCAGGCTGCTCGGGCGCTGATGACGGCTCAGCTCTCGCGAGGGTAGGTGTAGAAGCCTTCTCCGGTGGCGACGCCGAGCTTGCCCTTGTCGATGTACTGCTCCTTGAGCAGGTCGGCGAAGCGCTGCTGCTTCTCGCCACCCATGCGCGAGATGTTGTACGCCGTGGTCAGACCCACGATGTCGTAGATCTCGAACGGGCCCGCGGGAGCACCGGTGCCGATGCGCCAGGTCGCGTCGATCGCCTGGGGCTCTGCGATCCCGTCGACGAGGAGTTCGGCTCCCGCTTCGAGGAACGGCACGAGGAGGGAGTTCAGCAGGTACCCTGCCTTCTCCTTCTTGATCTGGATGGGGACCATGCCGATCTGCGCGGCGAACTCCACGACCGTCTCATAGACGGCGGGGTCGGTGTCGGGCGTGCCCATCACCTCGGCGGTGTTGTGCGACCAGATCTCGTTCGCGAAGTGCAGTGCGAGGAAGCGATCGGGGCGTCCGGTGGACTCCGACAGAGCGCTGGGCAGGAGAGTCGAGGAGTTCGTCGCGAAGATCGTCGTTGCGGGAGCCGCGTCTGCGAGCGTGCGGTAGATGCCCTGCTTCAGCTCCAGGTTCTCCGGGACGGCCTCGATCACGAGTTCGGCGTTGGCAGCGGCATCCGCGAGGTCGGAGGTGAGGCGGATGCGACCGATGGACGCCTGCGCGCCACCGTCAGCCGCGTTCTCGACGCCGTCTGCGACGTAGCGCGCCGCGAGCGCTTCGAAGCGCTCGGCCGCGCGGTCGAGCGCAGCCTGATCGATGTCATACGCGACGACGTCGAATCCGTGGAAGGCGGTCTGGAACGCGATCTGCGATCCGAGGACGCCGGTGCCGAGAACGGTGATGTTCTTCATTTCTCTTCCTTCTCTGAGGGCCTTGTGGGCCGGGGTCATGATGCGGCGTCGCCGCGGTCGAAGCGCTGCAGGTCGTGCGCGAAGCGCGACACCTCCGCATCCGACCACTGCGCGAGATGTGCGTCGATCACGTGCTGCAGCGTGTCGAGCGTTCCTCGGAAGGCTTCTTCGCCCTCGAGGGTGAGTGCGAGCGGGCGCCCGCGTCCCGCCGCCGCAGGCATCTCCTGCACGAGCCCGAGGGCGATGAGGGACGACAGCTGCCGGGACACCGTCGAGCGGTTGAGCCGGAACATCTGCGCGATGTCCGTCGAGCGGATGCCCGGCTCATCGGCGATGGCCATCACGATCGACTGGTCGGTGATCGAGAGTCGCGTCTCGCCGGACCGGGCATCGACCAGACCCCGGCGGGTGATCGCCAGCAGGGACCGCAGCACCGTCGCGCTGTCCTGATCTCGTGCGTCCGCCTCGTCGATTTGTTGCATAGTGCAACTCTAGACCTGGCTGTTGCATAATGCAACGCGGGCGCGGGGCGGGGCATGAGCTCCGGCGGCGGATGAAAGGATGGAGACATGCACACCGCCAACCTCACGCGAGAGGAGACCGCGGCGCGATCCGCCGCCATCTCCGTTCGCAGCATCCGCGTCGAACTCGATCTGACCGGAGCGCCCGAGCGGGCTCGCAGTGGGTTCCCGACGGTCACGACGCTCGACTTCGCATCGACGACCTCGTCGACCTGGCTCGACTTCATCGGCGAGAGCGTGGAGCGGCTCGTCGTCAACGGCGTCGAGCAGGACGTCGTCTACGACGGGGCCCGGATCGCCGTGCGCGATCTCGCGGAGTCGAACACGATCCGCGTCGAGGCGGTCGGAGCGTACAGCCGGTCGGGTGAGGGGTTGCACCGTTTCCACGATCCTGTCGATGACCGCACCTATCTCTACACGCAGTACGAGCCCGCCGACTCACGGCGTGTCATGGCGTGCTTCGAGCAGCCTGACATCAAGGCTCCCTACACGTTCGTGATCGACGCGCCGGCAGGGTGGGAGGTTCTCTCGAACCAGTCCGCCGCTGCCGTCGACGTCGGTGTCGGGGTGCAGCGCGTCGAGTTCGCCCCGACGCTGCCGATCTCGAGCTACATCACTGCCGTCGCCGCGGGGCCCTATGCCCGCGTCGACGGCGAGTGGCGGCGCGACGAACAGCACATCGCGCTGGGCGTTCTCGCGCGGCAGTCGCTGGCGCAGTATCTGGAGTCGGACGAGATCCTCGAGGTCACGCGTCAGGGCCTGGACTTCTTCACGGATGCTTTCGCGTACCCGTATCCGTGGGGCAAGTACGACCAGATCTTCGTCCCCGAGTACAACCTCGGCGCGATGGAGAATCCGGGGCTCGTCACCTTCACCGAGGCGTACCTCTCGCGGGGTGCAGCGACGGATGCCCAGCGCGCGGCTCGGGCGAACACGATCCTGCATGAGATGGCGCACATGTGGTTCGGCGACCTCGTGACGATGAAGTGGTGGGATGACCTGTGGCTCAAGGAGTCCTTCGCCGACTACATGGGGTCGCACGCGTCCGCCGTCGCGACGCGCTTCCACGACGCCTGGGTGAAGTTCGCCGCCAACCGCAAGGCCTGGGCGTACCAGCAGGATCAATTGCCGACGACCCACCCGATCGTCGCGGACATCACCGACCTCGAAGCGGCCAAACTGAACTTCGACGGGATCACGTATGCCAAGGGCGCCGCAGTGCTCAAGCAGCTGGTCGCCTTCGTCGGCGATGACGCGTTCTTCGACGGTGCGCGCAGGTACTTCGCTCAGAACGCGTTCGGGAACACGACACTCGACGACTTCCTCGTGCAGCTCAGTGCCGTGTCCGGCCGTGACATGTCCGAGTGGTCGCGCGCCTGGCTGGAGACCACAGGAGTCTCGACGCTCTGGGTCGAGAAGGATGCCGACGGAGCATCCGTGCTCGTGCAGACCGATCCGCGCCCTCATCGGCTGCGCATCGGACTGTACGACGACATCGACGGCCGCGTCGTGCGCCGTGACCAGCTCGCGCTCGACATCCACGACGAGCACACTCCGGTGGAGCTGCCCGACGCTGACCTCGTGCTGCTCAACGACGACGACCTCACCTACGCCAAGGTGCGCCTCGATGAGGCATCGCTGACGACCGTGCAGAACTCGCTCTCCGGCGTCGAGGATCCGCTCGCGCGAGCGGTCATCTGGTCGTCCCTCTGGAACGCCACCAGGGACGGAGAGCTCGCGGCGAGCCGCTACACGTCGATCGTGCGCGCGCACGCGCCTCGCGAGTCGAACATCGGTCTCCTGAGTGGAGTGCTCGCGAACGCGCTCTTCGCGATCCGGCACTACGTCGCCGATGAGAACCGGGCGCACGAGCAGAGGCAGTGGGTGGAGGCGGCATGGAGCGCGCTCCAGTCAGCGGATTCCGGCAGCGATGGGCAGCTCTCGTGGGCACGCGCCCTTGCGGCGGCATCCGCCTTCGATGACGCACGCGCCAGCGACATCCGCGCGATCCTCGACGGAGAGACGCTCGACGGGCTCGTCGTCGACCCGGACCTCCGGTGGCAGCTGCTGACCGCTCTCGTGACGACGGGTCATGCCGGGGTGGACGAGATCACGGCGGAGCAGCAGGTCGACGACACCGGGAGCGGCCGTACCGCCGCGCGCCGTGCTCTCGCATCGATCCCGGATATCGCCGTGCGTGCCGAGGCCTGGGAGCAGGCGTGGAACGACGAGTCGCTCAGCAACGATCATCTCGACGCGGTCATCAGCGGATTCCGCGCAGGCGGACGACGCGACCTGATCGCGGGCTTCGATGACGAGTA
Organism: Microbacterium sp. LWH13-1.2; assembly: GCF_038397735.1. Taxonomy (NCBI): domain Bacteria; kingdom Bacillati; phylum Actinomycetota; class Actinomycetes; order Micrococcales; family Microbacteriaceae; genus Microbacterium; species Microbacterium sp. LWH13-1.2. The sequence continues at coordinate 1,176,387 of NZ_CP151635.1, forward strand.
CTTCGCGAGGATCGGCGGTGCCTGGTCTGAGCGGAGCATCGAGCTGGCGCGGCGTCTGGTGGTGGGGCTGTTCCCGGCCGCGCCGAGCCTTGCGCCGGTGGATGCCTGGATCGCCGACAACGCCTCGGCACCTGCCGCTCTGCGACGTCTCGTCGTCGAGCAGCGCGATCACCTCGCACGTGACCTTCGCGTGCGAGCAGCGCAGGCTCAGTCGGCGTCGAGCTCTGCGGCGGTGCTCTGACCCACGGCGAGGTGGTCGGGGCGGTCGTCGCTCTGCGTCAGCAGAACGAGCGCGAGGTAGGCAGCCCATGCTCGCGCGCGCACCCAGGTCGCGTCGTCGTAGCGGGGGCCGGTGGCAGCCCGGAACACCTCGCGCCCTGGGGCATCGAAGAGCATCCATGCCGACGCGAGGTCGTACGCGGGATCGCCGACCGTGACGTCGCCGAAGTCGATGAGTGCCGCGAGCGAGGCCTCGTGAACCAGGATGTTGCCGGGGTGGAGGTCCCCGTGGATCCAGACCCGTTCACAATTCGGCGCTGCCGCCAGGCCTGCGGTCCAGGCATCGCGCAGCGCCGACCGGGGCGGGAGGGCGTCGAGGCGAGGCCGCATGGCGCCATCGCGTGTGGCCAGCTCTCGACCGCGCACGGGATTGAGTGGGGCGTCGTCAGGCGCCGGAGCGTGCAGAGCCCGAAGCGCCTCGGCGAGCCGTGGCGCCCAGGAGGAGTTCTCGACCCGCGACGACGTGAGCGCGTTCGACCCGTCGATCCAGGGGATCACCGACCACGGTCGGGGGAAGACGTCGTTCGGAGCTCCAGCGAACACGGGGATCGGAGTGCGGATTCCGAGTACCGCCAGCGCCGGCCCGATCTCGGGCAGGGCGCGCTGCTCGTTCGCGATGAGCGGCACTGCGAGAGCGCGCCTGGGCAGTCGCACGACGAGATCGGCACCCAGGCACCACATCGCGTTGTCCCATCCTTCGGCGAAGAGTCTGAGCGGAAGATCGGCCAGCTGCGGCGCCGTGGCGCGAAGCAGCGTGCGCAGGCCGTCCTCGTCGAGCGAGTACTCGGCCGAGGGGGAGTCGGCCATGCTCAGATGTCGAGCGACTCGCCCGGCTCGAGCACCGAGAACTCGCCGCCGCCCTGTTCGGTCGCCCACTGCAGTCGCTGACGGTGCATCGTCTTTCCCGCCACGGAGAGAGTCATGTCGTGCGTGCCGAACGCGCGACGCGGCTTCACGGCCAAGACGTAGTCCATCGCCTCGCCGATCTTCAACCACGGAGCGCCGAGCGGAGCGGCGAGGGTGCCGACCTCGATGCCCTCGGGCACGGCGTAGGAGTCACCGGGGTAGTAGAACTCGTCGTTCACCAGCACCCCGACGTTCTCGACGGTCGGGAGAGAGGAGTGGATCACCTCGTGCGTGCCGCCGAAGAAGCGCAGCGAGAATGCTCCGACCTCCGCCGTGTCGCCCGGTGCGACCACCGAGATCTCGTAGCCCTCGGCCGCGCGCGCGACGCCGGCCGGTGCGTAGATCGGTGTGCCGGGAGCCGCACGCAGGATGCGGTCGAGGTGCTCGGGCGTCCAGTGGTCCGGGTGCTCATGGGTGATGACGACGGCGACGAGCCCGGCGAGGTCACTCAGCGGAGCGGTGAACGAACCCGGATCGACGAGAAGGATGTCATCGCCCTGCTGGATGCGAAGAGCGGCATGTTCGAATTTCGTGACGCGCATGGGATGAGTCAACTCCTTCTCGGCCTCCCTGGCAAACCGTCGAGCTGGTGCGCCACGCCCGGGAATCGAGCAGGGTCCGGCTCGATTTGGCGACGCGAGAATCGTCGTGGCATACTTGAACAGTTGTCGCGGCACGGAAACGTTCCGCCAGACGGCCCCATCGTATAGCGGCCTAGTACGCTGCCCTCTCACGGCGGTAACGCGGGTTCGAATCCCGCTGGGGTCACACAACACACGAAAGCCCTCGGTTCTCCGAGGGCTTTCGTCGTTTCCGGGCATGTCACCCAGGGTGCACGGGTCGCGGACGTCACACCGCGTTCCGGCGTGCCCCCGTCAGCCACAGTGCGAGAGCCGTGCACCCGAGCGCGATCGCTGCGAGCGGGAAGTCGAGGCCGTAGGCGGTGATGGCGATGATCGGTGCGATGAACACGAGTACGGCGGCGACGACAGCGACCTTCGACGAGAACCGGGCCGGACCCGCCGCCGGAGCCTTCTCGAACCGGATCAGCCAGAGCGACAGCACCCAGACTGCGGCGAGGACGACGATGAGGAACAGCGGCCGGGTCCACCACCAGACAGCGCTTCCCGGTGCGGGGAGGGGAAACGGGAGTACGAGCTGGATGCCGATCAGCACCATGATCATCGGCAGATGCCACAGGTAGATGGTCATGAGTCGTGAACCGATCAGGAAGACCACGCCCTGGGCCGCTCGATGCCTCATGAGCGCCGTCAGGGGTGCGTGCAGCAGCGTGAGGGCGGCGGCCTGGATGACGGCGAGCATGACCATGGCTGTGGTCGGAGGCCACTGGTTGCCGAGCATGTTCCACGAGTAGCCGCCCATCGATACGAGGCCCCAGAGCGCCGCGTAGCCGGCGCCGATGAGCAGCATCAGCTGCCACCAGCGGCGCGCACCGAACCAGCCGTCGAACAGGAAGAACCCGATCTGCTGCGCGAACAGCCAGACGAACACGATGTTCGGGATGCCGAAGAGCTCCTGGCCGAGACCGTAGCCCGTTCCGGCGACGGGCTGGATGCCGAGGTATCCGCCGATCACGGTGAACCGGAACGTGTCCACCAGCACGGCGCCCGCCAGGAGGCCGAGAAGCACCCAGGCGCCGTATCTCTCGTGCAGTCGCATCATCGCCGGAGCGAGCGCCTGGACGATCATGTATGCGGCGAGGAACCACAGCGGAGAGCCGACGCCGATCGCGACCGTGTCGACGAGGGCGGGGTCGACGCCGATCAACCGAGTGGCGCCGAGAATGACGGTGAAGAAGACGAACAGCGGGAGCGCGGGGCGCGCGAGCCGCAGGAGACGTACGCGCACGAAGTCCTCCGCGGACTGTCCGCGTGCCGACGCCGACCGCCATCCCGCACGGGCCGCGTATCCGCCGACGACGAAGAACAGCGGCATGATGTTCGCGATCCAGGACGCCGCGGTGAACCAGGGCTGCGCCTCGACGGTGCGCTCGATCAGCAGCGTTCCATCCGGTGCTCGCCCGACGCCCGTGAACAGGATGTGCACGAAGACGACAAGGACGACGCAGACGACCCGCGCCAGATCGAGGGTGAGATCGCGGCCCACAGGGACGGTGCGGGGCGTCGAGTCGGTGGCGGCGCTGCTCATGCCGATGACTCTAGCGCTGACGGGAGGCTGCCGACGGGTGCGGCCGCAGGCGCGCGGTCAGGTCGTCGGCAAGAGGGTGAGCTGCCGGAACGTGCGCTTGCTCAGCGGCACAACCATGAGCGCCATCATCGTGCCGCCGAAGAGAGCGAACGGCACCCAGACCGCAGTGATCGAGGCGAGCAGACCGAACCCCGCCATGGCGACGGGCATGAGACAGTCGTCACCGAGACGGGTGATCGAGCCCATCCGGCCGAGGTAGGCGGTGTCGACCGTGGCTGAGAATGTGGCGCTCAGGAGCACCGAGGCGTACCCCGCGGTCGCGCCGATGACGAAGGCCGCTGTCGCGACCGTCCACGCCGGTCCCCAGCCGAGCGCGATGATCGCCGCTCCCTGCACGACGAGCGCCCAGAAGCCTGCGAACGCCTCTCTCCGCGGTCGCCACTTCACGACCGAGACGGCGCCGAGCGCCGCACCCAGTCCGAGCAGCGCCTCGAACAGTCCCACCGCCTGGGCGCCCCATCCCTCGTCGTGCGCGCGCAGCGCGAGCCCGATCCCCACCGCTGGGCCGACAGCGAGGTTGAGTCCTGAGAGCGCGATGACGAGGGTACGGGTCGTCGGGTGGCTGCCGAGATGGGTGAATCCGCGGGCGATGCCGTGCAACGCGGACTCCTTCGCCGCACGGGCGAGCAGGAAGCGCGGCCGGAGCCAGATCGCGATGAAGGCGATCACGAGACTGAACGTGAGGGCGTTGACGGCCGCGCTGCCCACGAGCCCCGTGTAGGCGACGAGTACGCCGCCGATCGCCGCACCGACCATGGTTCCGAGGCGCGATGCGGTCTGCGCGAGCGCACCGTAGGAGGGGAGGTCGCCCGGGCGCACGAGCTGGCGGGCGACAGTTCCGGCCGAAGGCTCGTAGAACGCGTCGCAGATTCCGAAGGCTATCGCCGCGAACAGCAGGACGCCGACGGTCGGTGGGGTCGCGACGACCCAGACGGCCACGGCGACGAGCACGCCGACCCGCAGGGCGTTGAAGAGGATCATCACCTTTCGGGCATCGGAGCGGTCCGCGATCACACCGCCGAAGAGCAGCACGATCGCCCGAGGGATCGTCCCTGCGGCGACGATGAGTCCGGCGATCGCGGGGGAGGCCGTCTGCACGGCAGTCCAGGCGAGCGCGATGGTCCACAGGGCGTCCCCGGCATCCGAGACCGCCTTGACGGCGATCCAGATGTGCACACGGCGGTCGCGTCGGAACGGTGGCGGCGCCGACAGCTGCACGGGTTCGGACGTGGCAGTCATGGCGTCGTCGGGAAGGCGTGCGCGAAGAAGAAGATCGGCGTGCGCTCCTGCCCGTCCTCGAGGTCGACGGACGCCCGCCACTCCTCCATCGTGCGCAGAAGGCGCGCACTCAGATCACGGAGTTCGTCAGGAGACGCCCACGCGATCGACTCGGTGTTCGAGGCGTCGTACGCGTTATAGGCCGGGTCATCATGGCGGCGCTGCCACTGCTGAAGGCGATCGATCTGCATCCGGATGCCCTGGCGCTGCGCCTCCCGTGCGAGCAGGGCGTCTGCGGGGGAGTCGGCGTAGTCCTCCGCCGACCAGGTGAGCCCACGTCGAGCGAGGTTCCACCAACTGGTACGACGGTCGCCTGAGGGGTCTTCGACGCGCTCGACGAGCCCGGCTCGCTCGAGCATCCTCAGGTGATGGCTGATGCTCCCGACCTGACTCCCGAGCGATCGTGCGAGCGTGGTGACCTGCGAGGTTCCGTAGAGCAGCAGGTAGTCGTAGATGCGGCGGCGCAGAGGATGGTGCACCGCCGTGATCACCGAGATGTCTTCCATGGACGCAACGGTAGAACCGGTTCCGAGTTCCCACAAGACTTCTTGTATACCGCGGAAAAACAACGAAAGGGCCACCATTCCTTGGGAGTGGCGGCCCTTTCGGAGGATGCTCGTCAGTCGTCGGCAGGCGGTTCGCCGGCTGCCCGACGAGTGCGCCGTGCGCGCCGGATGAGCCAGATCACCAGCACGACCGCTCCGGCGAGAGCGAGCCACGGCAGGATGAAGCCGACTGCCACGACCAGCGCGTTCAACGACACCACGAGGCCGTTCCAACCGGCGAGGAGGCCGTCGGCGAAGCCGGCCGGATCGGCGGTCGTCGGTGGCGTGGTGCGGGTCAGCTGCACCTGCAGGCTCGACATGGCGACCTGGTCGTCGAGAGAGGCGAGCTGCTGCTCGTAAGACTCGAGCTGGGCCTGGCGATCCGTGAGCGCGACCTCGGCCTCGATGAGCTCCGCGACCGTCCCGGTCTGCGACATCAGCTCGGTGAGTCGCTGCACAGATGCCCTGGTGGCATCCACGCGCGCACGCAGATCGATCGCCGTGGAGGTGACATCCTGCTTCGAGATCGACGAGGAGAGCACTTCGCCCGAGTCGGCGAGGTCGTCGATGACGGCGGCGAGATCGGCCGAGGGCACGCGGATGCTGATCCAGCCGTACCCAGGGTCGGGGGGTGCAGGCTCCGAGGCGCCGTCGACGGTGACGCTCTGCCCGATCTCGGTGCTCTCGACATAACCACCTCGAGACTCGGCGAGTGCGGAGATCGCGGCGGCGGCGTCACCGATGTCCTTCACCTGGACCGTGGCGTTCGCCGTCGCGATGATCTCGCGGTCGGTGGCGTCGACGGCGCCCGGCAGCAGGCTCGATGACTCCGCCGAGTCGGATGCGGCTCCGGGCGCGCTCTGATCGACGGATCCGGACCGCGAGTCCTCCAGGGCAAAGCCGGCGGGCATTCCTCCGCCCTCCGCGGTGCTCATGGCGTTGCCGCCCACGATGCCGAGGATCGGGGGAGTGACGAGGACGCCCACCACGAACGCAGCAGCTATCCCGGTGCCTGTCAGCCAGCGGCGGCGGCGCGCCCGCGAGCGTGCTGCAGTAGGGGTCTCACGAGGACGCTCGGTCGCGATCTCCGCGAACACCGCGCGCTCGATGCGGGTCACCGCAGCATCCGAGAGCTCGGGGAGGTCGTCAGGGGTGTTCTTGTCGTTCATGCGTCGCTCGCTTCCTTCACGGCACCGCGCAGTCGGGTGCGGACTCGGGAGAGACGGTTCCGGACGATCGCGTGGCTCACGCCCAGCTCCTCGGCCGCGGCCTGGTAGGCGTACCCCTCTGCGGCGCAGAGGCGGAAGATCTCGCGGTCCAGATCGCTCAGGGTGCCCACTTCTGCCGCGATCCGCGCCGCCAAGGCTGCGGTGATCACCTGCTCCTCGACGCTGATCGTCGAGGGGACGGTGTCATCGACGGCATCCGTCGTGTTCGCCTGGTCGCGTCTGCGTTGTCGCAGCCGGTTCGCGGCCTGGAATCGGCAGATCGTCGCGAGCCACGGCAGCAGGGACTCGCTCTGCAACTCGAGCCCCGGCAGCTTGCGCCACGCGGTGACGAACGTCTCCTGGGTCACGTCCTCGGCGTCGGCGGGTGAGCCGAGCAGGCCGTGGGCGATCCAGTAGACCGGTCTGACATGTGAGCGGTACAGCTCGCGGAAGGCGCTCTCGTCACCTGTCGCGGCCTGCGCCACCCATTTCTGATCACTCGTCTGCACGGGCATCCTGTTTCCGTTCGGTGTCTCTCACCTGGGAAGTGTCGATGGATGCCCCATCGTCTCAGATCAGTCGTCGCGGTCATCCGCACATGTCACCTCAGGAGCGATACTGGCGCTACAATCGGTGACGCGAGAGGGAGTATCCCGCAAGCGCACCCACCGTCATCACGAGCACCGTCATCGCTGCTCCGGTCGTGCGACGCATTCGTGCGTGGGAGAGACTTTCGGCTGTTTTCCGACCCCTCCCGAAAGGTGCCGAGCACCCGTGGATATTCCTGTCTGGTTCGAGATCACCTCGATGGTCGTACTGTCGATCATCCTGATCGGCGACCTGCTCCTGATCCGACTCCGGCCGCACATCCCCTCGACCAAGGAGTCGACGCTGTGGGTCGTGTTCTACGTCGGTCTCGCGCTGCTCTTCGCAGTGCTGCTCGGGAATGTCGCGGGCTGGCGCAATGCCGGCGACTTCATCACCGGGTGGGCTCTGGAATACAGCCTCTCGATCGACAACCTGTTCGTGTTCGTGCTGATCATGGCCCAGTTCGCGGTGCCGCGACGTCTGCAGCAGCAGGTGCTGATGGTGGGCATCATCATCGCTCTCGTGCTGCGCGGCGCGTTCATCCTCGTCGGCGTGACCGTCATCGAGCACTTCTCGCCGATCTTCTACATCTTCGGAGCCTTCCTCATCTACACCGCCATCAAGCAGGCGATGCCAGAGGGGGAGCACGAGGACGATGTGAAGCGCGAGAACTTCATCGTGCGTCTGCTCCGTCGCAGGATCGACATCAGCGAGGAGTACGACGGGTCGAAGCTGCGCACGACGGTCGACGGCAAGCGCATGTGGACGCCTATGGTCATCGTGTTCATCACGATCGGCGTCACCGACCTGATCTTCGCGATCGACTCGATCCCCGCGATCTTCGAGATCACCACCAACGGATTCCTCGTCTTCGCGGCGAACATCTTCGCTCTGATGGGGCTCCGCCAGCTCTACTTCCTGCTGGGCGACCTGCTCGACCGCCTGCGCTACCTGCACTACGGAATCGCGGTGATCCTGGGCTTCATCGGCATCAAGCTCATCCTGCACGCGCTTCATGAGAACGAGCTGCCGTTCATCAACGGCGGTCAGCACGTCGAGTGGGTGCCCGACATCGACAACCTCGTCTCTCTCGGCGTGATCGTCGTCTCGATGACGGTCGCTACCGTGGCGAGCCTCATCGCGGCGTCGCGCGAGAAGTCATCCGCGAAGAACGCGGCGATCGTCGAGTAGGAGCGGACCTGCTCACTCGGCTGACCAGAGCAACTCGGCCTCGAGCGTGAGGTCGATGACCTGACGCAGCAACGCGCCGACGGTCGTCGACCGCAGGAGCACGTGCCGGTCGTACTCTCCGAGCGGCGCGATGGCGGCGAGCTGCCATGACGCGGCGAGCGGGTCGTCCGACAGCTCTGTCTCGGGATCCCACGGCCCCTCGACACGGGCGAGGACGCGCCTCACGATCGCCTCGGCTTCGGTGCGCAGCGGGGTGAGCGCATCGTTCCAGGTCAGCTCGGGCAGCGTCGAGACCTCTGCACGCGGGTAGGGCTCGTCATCCATCCACCGCTCGACCGTGAAGCGGTCGGTGCCTATGGCGACGATGTGCAGCACGTCGGCATCCGCCGAGACGGTGGCGAGCCTGGCGGTCGCGCCGATGCTGCTTCGGCGATCACCGCCGCCGACTTCGTGACCACGCTCGATGAGCACGACCCCGAACTGCGGATCGTCCTGGTCGAGAAGCTGCCCGATCATCGTCAGATAGCGCGGTTCGAAGACTCGGAGCAGCAGCGGCGTGTGCGGGAAGAGCACCGAGCCGAGCGGGAACATGGGGAGAGCGACCATGGCCCCAGTCAACACCGCACGCCTCCGTGTGAACAGCGTCGAGCAATGAGCGACGCAGAGCGATGGAGCGCCGTACAGTGAGGACATGCGCAGACCCGCCCCGATCACCCCTGCTCCCGGACAGGAATCCGTGTGGGACTACCCTCGGCCGCCGAGGGTCGAGCGGGTCCCGGAGCGCGTCACCATACGCCTGGGCGGTGCGCTCATCGCCGACACCCGTGATGCGGTGCGGGTGCTCGAGACGAGTCATCCGCCCGTGTTCTACCTGCCGATCGCCGACTTCGGCGAAGGAGCGCTCGCGGATGCCCCAGGCTCGTCGTTCTGTGAGTTCAAGGGAGCCGCCCGGTATCTCGACGTGCGCGGCGGATCCCTCGTGGCGGCGGGAGCGGCCTGGAACTATCCGAACCCCACGGCCGGGTTCGAGGTGCTGGCGGATCGGGTCGCAGTCTATGCGGGCCCGATGGATGAGTGCACGGTCGGGGGCGAGACCGTCGTTCCGCAGCCCGGCGGGTTCTACGGAGGATGGGTGACGTCCTCGGTCGTCGGGCCGTTCAAGGGTGTACCCGGCTCCATGGGCTGGTAGCGCTCCATGGGGTGGTGAAACCGCGGGCGTCGTTCGCTCAGAACGCGCGCAGATTCGCCTGAAGCCCTCCGTCGACGTACTCACGTCGAAGGATGCCTCGGCGACGGAGCACCGGCACGAGCTCGTCGAGCGTGCGGTGGAGAGACACGGGATGGAAGTCGCCCCACAGGAGCACGCCGTCGTTGCCCCAGCCGCCGAGTTCCTCGATGAGGTCGGCGAACTCCTCGGCCGTTCCGACGAACCCCGATCGGTCGGCGATCCGACCGGTGCGAGCGAGAGCCGTCAGATGCGCCCGCAACGGGGCATCGTCGCCGCGATCGCCGATCAGGCGCCGGATGCTGCCCTGGGAGACATGCTCTCCGAAGATCGACAGGTCGAGCGGGCGATCGAGGTCGAGCGCCGTCAGATCTGTCTCGAGATCACTCGACTGCTTGCGAGCGATCTGCATCAGGGCCGCGTCGTCCGGGTGGGCGGAGGCGGCGACGAGTCGATCTGCTTCCTCCGGCGACGACGTGATGACCGGCTGGATCGCGAACAGGATGGTGATGTCGGCGGGGGAGCGGCCGGCAGCGATCGCCGCCTCATGGATCTTCGCCCGGTACGCGCGGACGGACGCTTCGTCCAGCGGCGCGAGTGCGAGCTGCACATCGGAGTTCGCACCGGCGAAGCCGAGACCGCGTCCAGAGCCCCCGGGCGAGACGATCGCCGGTTCGCCATCCGTGAAGGGGACCGCGTTCAGGGGGCCGTCGAACGCGAAGTGCTCCCCACGGTGTCTGGTTGGATGCAGCTTCGATCCGTCGGCGAAGACTCCCGTCTCTCGGTCCTGCACCAGCGCGCCCTGGTCCCAGCTCCGCCAGAGTGATCGGATGCCGTCGAGCCACTCCTCGGCGCGGTCGTAGGCGGCGTCGTGGCCGAGCTGGTCCGCTGCGGAGAAGTGGCGAGCGCTCCCGGTGTCCGTGACGACGTTGAGTCCGAGCCGATGGGCGCTGAGGTGCTGCAGCGTCGAGAACTGTCGCGCCGCCGTGTAGGGGAGGTACGCCGCAGGATTGACGGTCGGCACGACACCGAGATGGCGGGTGGCCTGGAAGAGATAGGGAGCGAGGAGGAGAGGATCGTGCTTCGGGCCGCCGAACGCGTGGCGCACCCGCAGATCGATGGTGTCCGCGGATCCGAGAGAGGGCGCATCCTCGATGATCACGAGGTCGAACCCGGCCTGCTCCAGAGTGCGAGCGGCCTCCTGATAGATCTCGGGACGCGTCCAGTCGTAGTCCCAGTCCAGTGACGGGTATCCCCAGCCCTGCGGTCCGAAGCCGCGAGCCAGGAACCAGCCAAAGTGCTGGGGCCTGCTCATGCGACGGCCTCCCGCGCCGGCTCGAGCACGCGGGCGAGGTCCGAGATGAGGTCGGTGACGTCCTCGATGCCGATCGAGAGTCGCAGGGTCCCGGGCCGGACACCCAGCAGGTCCCGCTCCTCCTGCGTGCGGTGCGCATGGCTCGTCGTCCCGGGATGCAGCACGAGCGAGCGCACATCGCCGATATGCGTCATGTGGGTGAAGACGTCGACGCTCTCGACGAAGTCGCGTGCCGCGTCGAGTCCGCCGCGGAGGGTGAACGTGAAGATCGAGCCGTGGCCGCCGTGGAGGTATCTCTGGGCGAGCGCGTGATCGGGGTGCGTCTCGAGGCCCACGTAGTCGACGCTCTCGACCGCGTCCTGAGCGGCGAGCCAGCGCGCCACCTCGAGGGCGTTGCGGGACTGACGCTCGACACGCAGGCCCAGAGTCTCGGCCCCTTGCCCGATCAGGAAGGCGTTGAGCGGAGACGGCGACGCACCGAAGCGGGGTGCCACGGATTCGCGCGCATAGGCGATGCGTGCTTTGCCGCCGTGCCGGGAGGCGACGCTCGGAAAGCCCCCGCGGCCGGGGAGCACGAGGTGCGGGGCGTTGTGGCCGGCCTTCTCGGCGTCGAAGCGACCGTCGTCGACGATGACGCCGCCGAGAACGGAGCCGTGGCCGGCGAGGAACTTCGAGGCGGAGTGCACCACGATCGCGGCGCCGTGCTCCAGAGGACGCACGAGGAAGGGCGTGGCGAGGGTGTTGTCGACGATGAGCGGGATTGCCGCATCGTCGGCGACGGCGCTCACGGCTGCGATGTCGAGGATGTCATTGCGGGCATTCGCGATCGATTCCGCGAACAGGGCCCTGGTGTTGGGGCGGATCGCCTGCCGCCACGCTTCGGGATCCCCGATGTCGTCGATGAACGTGGCGTCGATGCCGAGGCGGGCGAGGTTGTCGAGCAGGAGGCCCCGGGTGCCCTCGTAGATATGCGTGGACGAGACGATGTGGTCGCCTGCCCCTGCCACAGTCAGAAGGGCAGTGACGACGGCCGCCTGGCCGCTGGCCACGAGAACCGCGTCAGCTCCGGACTCGAGCGCGGCGAGCTGGCGCTCGACCGCATGGATCGTGGGATTGCCGGTGCGCGTGTATCCGAAGCCCGCACCCGTGCCGAAGTGGTTCGCCGCGTGATCGAAATCGTCGAACTCGAAGCCCGCGGTCAGATAGATGGGAGTCGCCCTAGATGAGGCGGCACCCTGATTCCTGGCGGCGTGGACGGCCCTGGTGGCGAAGCCGGTGGTGTCGTCGGTCATGCGGGGTGCCTCTCGAAGGTGCGGGTGACAGTAGCGTGTCACGCGGCGACTCGGCTCGCTGAAGCGGTGGTAATCTGACGTCATGCGGATCGTGCTCCTTCTTAGCGGCCGCGACGAGACCTCGTTCTGAGCCCCTCCTCGTCGCGGAGTCCATCGTGGGCCGAACCGCCAGCTTCAGGAGACACGCAATGAACATGCCCGCAGCAGACACTGCTCCCGTCCGTCCGAGGACCCTCGCCGAGAAGGTCTGGGACGACCACCTCGTCGTCAAGGGCGAGAACGGTGAGCCGGACCTCATCTACATCGACCTGCACCTCGTGCACGAAGTGACGAGCCCGCAGGCTTTCGACGGCCTTCGTTCCGAGGATCGCCCTCTTCGCAGGCTCGATCTCACGATCGCCACCGAAGACCACAACACCCCGACGTGGGACATCGACAAGCCCATCGCCGACCTCACCAGCCGCACGCAGATCGAGACGCTGCGCCGCAACGCCGCCGAGTTCGGAGTGCGTCTGCACTCGCTCGGCGACGCGGAGCAGGGCATCGTGCACGTCGTCGGGCCGCAGCTCGGGCTCACGATGCCGGGCATCACCGTGGTCTGCGGCGACTCGCACACGTCCACCCACGGCGCCTTCGGAGCCATGGCATTCGGCATCGGCACCAGCGAGGTCGAGCACGTGATGGCGACCCAGACGCTGCCGCTGAAGCCGTTCAAGACGATGGCGATCAACGTCGACGGCACGCTGCGTCCCGGCGTCACGGCGAAGGACATCATCCTCGCGGTCATCGCGAAGATCACGACCGGTGGCGGTCAGGGGTACGTCCTGGAGTTCCGTGGCAGTGCGATCCGCGCGCTGTCGATGGAGGGCAGGATGACGATCTGCAACATGTCGATCGAGGCCGGCGCCCGCGCGGGTATGGTCGCCCCAGACGAGACGACCTATGAGTACCTGAAGGGGCGCCCGCATGCGCCCAAGGGTCAGGACTGGGACGACGCGGTCGCCTACTGGCGCACGCTCCCCACCGACGAGGGGGCGACGTTCGACGCCGAGGTCTTCATCGACGCCGACGAGCTCGAGCCGTTCGTGACGTGGGGAACGAACCCTGGTCAGGGCAGCTCCCTCTCCGCCGCCGTTCCCGACCCCGCCGAGATCACCGACGCCAATGAGCGCGCCGCAGCCGAGCGTGCCCTCGAATACATGGATCTGACACCGGGCACGCCTCTCAAGGAGGTTCCCGTGGACGCAGTCTTCATGGGCTCGTGCACCAACAGCCGCATCGAGGACCTCCGCGCCTTCGCGTCGATCGTCGAAGGCAAGAAGAAGGCCGACGGCGTCCGCGTCATGGTCGTGCCCGGCTCTGCCCGTGTGCGGTTGGAGGCGGAGGCCGAAGGGCTCGACAAGATCATCAAGGACTTCGGTGCCGAGTGGCGATTCGCCGGATGCTCGATGTGCCTCGGGATGAACCCCGATCAGCTCGCGCCGGGGGAGCGCTGCGCGTCGACCTCCAACCGCAACTTCGAGGGACGACAGGGCAAGGGCGGGCGCACGCACCTGGTGTCCCCGCTGGTCGCCGCGGCGACCGCGATCCGCGGCACGCTCTCGAGCCCCAGCGACCTGAACGAGATGGCGGAGGTCTGACCATGGAGAAGTTCACCACCCACACGGGTATCGCCGCTCCGCTGAAGCGCTCGAACGTCGACACCGACCAGATCATCCCCGCAGTGTTCCTCAAGCGGGTCACGAAGACCGGATTCGAGGACGCGCTGTTCCACGGCTGGCGCCAGGATCCGGAGTTCGTGCTCAATCAGCCCGCCTTCCAGGGCGCATCCGTCCTGGTCGCAGGTCCCGATTTCGGCACCGGATCGAGTCGCGAGCATGCTGTCTGGGCGCTGCGCGACTTCGGCTTCTCGGTGGTCCTGAGCCCGCGTTTCGCGGACATCTTCCGGGGCAATTCGGGCAAGCAGGGACTCCTCGCTGCGACGATCTCGGAAGAGGATCTCGAGCGGATCTGGGCTGAGATCGACCGGAATCCCGGGGCATCCATCACTGTGGACCTCGAGGCGCGAACCGCGTCGATCGGTGAGATCCAGGCTGACCTCGGGATCGACGATTACACTAGATGGCGGCTCCTCGAAGGGCTCGATGACATCGGGCTCACGCTGCGCAATGAAGACAAGATCGCGCAGTTCGAGGCCCGTCGCGAGTCGTGGCGGCCCCGGACCCTTCCCGTTCAGCAGTGAACGGCGGGGTGGGGGAGCCGAGGGCGACCCCGCCCCGAATTCCGTTGAATGAAGTGAGGCTCCGAATGACGACACCTGTGCGCGACGCTCTTCCGGACGGAGTTCCCCCACTCACCGGAGACGTCCTCGCCATTCGCGGAGGGCGCCCGCTGCGCGGTCGCGTCGACGTCAAGGGCGCGAAGAACCTCGCGACCAAGGCGATGGTGGCCTCCCTGCTCGGCGAGACCGTCAGCGTGCTGCGCGACGTCCCGGCCATCAGCGACGTAGCGGTCGTCCGCTCGCTGCTCGAGGTCCACGGCGTACGCGTCTCCGACGGCGATGAGCCCGGTGCACTCGTCTTCGACCCGAGCGACGTCGAGTCCGCTCACTTCGAGGAGATCGACGCCCACGCCGGTGCGTCCCGCATCCCGATCCTCTTCTGCGGACCTCTGCTGCACCGTCTCGGTCAGGCGTTCATCCCCGACCTCGGCGGATGCCGAATCGGCGACCGTCCCATCGACTTCCACCTGGATGCGCTTCGCAAGTTCGGCGCCATCGTCGAGAAGCTGCCCAGCGGCATCCGCCTCTCGACCGGTGGAACCCGCCTGCACGGCGCGAACATCCACCTCCCGTACCCGAGCGTCGGAGCGACCGAGCAGGTGCTGCTCACCGCCGTCCGTGCCGAGGGCACCACGGAGCTGCGGAACGCCGCCATCGAGCCCGAGATCATGGATCTGATCGCGGTGCTGCAGAAGATGGGCGCGATCATCTCGTACGAGCCGAACCGCGTCATCCTCATCGAGGGCGTCGAGACGCTTCGGGGGTACGACCACCGCTCGATCTTCGACCGCAACGAAGCCGCGTCGTGGGCGTCCGCCGCACTCGCCACGGACGGCGAGATCTTCGTCGGCGGGGCGAAGCAGCAGGAGATGCTGACGTTCCTCAACGTGTTCCGCAAGGCCGGCGGCTGGTTCGACATCCAGGAGGACGGAATCCTGTTCCGTCGCGACGGCGAGCTCAAGCCCGTCATCGTCGAGACCGACGTGCACCCCGGGTTCATGACCGACTGGCAGCAGCCTCTCGTCGTGGCGCTCACCCAGGCCAAGGGCCGCTCGGTCGTGCACGAGACGGTCTATGAGAACCGTCTGGGCTTCACCGAGGCTCTCGTCAAGATGGGCGCCGACATCGTCGTGCACCCGCACGGACTGCAGGACGGAGCCCGTCGTGTCCCGCGCCGGGACCTCGAGCAGGCGGCCGTCATCACGGGACCGACACCGCTGCACGCAGCGGACATCGTCGTGCCGGATCTGCGGGGCGGCTACAGCCACGTGATCGCGGCGCTGACGGCCGAGGGCGAGTCGAGGGTGTCCGGAGTCGACATCCTCAGCCGCGGATACGAGAAGTTCCTCGCCAAGCTCGACGCCGTGGGCGCCGACTTCGACGTCATCCGGTGACTCCGATGGGTTCCCGCTCGACGGAGACCACGCGACCGAGCGTTTTCTGGCCCGTCGCAGCGATCGCCGTGCCCTTGATCTCGCTGGTGGCCAAGGTGCGGATCAGGGGGGCGGAGAAGCTCCCGCGTGACGGTGCGTACGTGCTCGCTCCGAACCATTATTCGGAGTTCGATCCACTGATCGTCGCGCTCGCGGTGTGGCGCATCGGTCGTGCGCCGCGATTCATGGCCAAGGAGAGCCTGTTCAAGGTGCCGGTGCTCGGATGGATCCTCCGTCGCACCGGGATGATCCCGGTGGCACGTTCGTCGTCCGCATCCGCGGCGAAGCAGACGCTCAAGCAGTCCGCCGAGCTCGTCGAACACGGACGGGGTGTGATCGTGTACCCGGAGGGCACACTCACGCGCGACCCCGATCTCTGGCCGATGCGGGGCAAGTCCGGAGCAGTCCGTCTCGCTCTCACCGACGGCATCCCGCTGATCCCGATGGCCCATTGGGGCACCCAGGAGATCATGGGGCGCTACCAGAAGGGGTTGAGCCTCTGGCCGCTGCGCAAGCCCGTGGATGTCCTCATCGGTGACCCGGTCGACGTCTCCGACCTCCGAGGTCGTGCGGGCGAGGCGTCGGCACTGAACGAGGCGACGAACCGACTGATGAACGCGATCACGGCGCTTCTCGAAGATCTGCGAGACGAGAAGGCGCCTGCCGAGCGCTGGAACCCCTCGACTCACGGACAGAAGGAGACGGGTCGCCTTGACTCCTAAACGCAACGTCGCCGCGGGCCCGCGGGTCGCCGTCATCGGCGCAGGCAGCTGGGGTACGACATTCGGCAAGATCCTCGCCGATGGTGGGGCGCAGGTCACGATGTGGGCGCGCCGCGCCGAGCTCGCGCACGAGATCGACGAGGCCAAGCGGAACTCCCGCTATCTGCCGGGGATCAATCTGCCTCGGACGATGGCGGCGACGCACGAACTCGCGATCGCGCTGCGCGGAGTCGACCAGGTCTACCTCTCGGTGCCGAGCCAATCGCTGCGAGAGAACCTGAAGGCCCTGCGTCCGTTGCTGGCCGACAACGATGCCAAGATCGTCAGCCTCATGAAGGGCGTCGAGCGCACCACCGGGCTTCGCATGAGCCAGGTGATCGAACAGGAGCTGCGCTGCGATCCCGACCGTATCGCGGTGGCTTCGGGGCCGAACCTCGCCCTCGAGATCGCGCGCGAGCAGCCGACGGCCGCCGTGATCTCGTCGCGCAGCCAGGAGACCGCCGAAGAGGTCGCCAGGGCCGCGCGCAACAGCTACTTCCGCACCTTCGTGAACACCGACGTGATCGGCACGGAGTTCGGAGGGGTGCTGAAGAACCTCATCGCCGTCGCGATCGGGATCGTCGACGGCGTCGGATACGGCGAGAACACCAAGGCGTCGATCATCACGCGCGGTCTCGTCGAGATGACGGATTTCGCCGTCGCGAACGGCGCCCACCCCGAGACCCTGCAGGGTCTCGCGGGCCTCGGCGACCTCATCGCGACCTGCCAGTCGCCGCTCAGCCGAAACAACACCGCCGGGCGCCTGCTCGGCCAGGGATACAGCTTCCAGGACGTCGTCAAGCAGATGCAGCAGACCGCTGAGGGACTCGCGTCCGTCGCACCGGTGCTGCAACTCGCCCGCGAGTCCGAGGTGGACATGCCCATCGTCGAACAGGTGAAGATGGTGCTCGACGGGAAGATGAACCCGCGCGACATCGCCCCGCACCTGACGACGGACGACGACACCCCCCAGGGTGAGAGGACCAACCATGGACAAGCAGACGGTGGTGGTGCTCTTCGGAGGGCGCTCCAGCGAGCATTCGATCAGTTCCGCAACGGCGGGCGGGGTGCTGGGCGCGATTGATCGTGACCGCTATGCGGTGATCCCGGTGGGGATCACCCGAGAGGGCGCGTTCGTCCTCGAAGACGACGACCCCGCGAAGTTCCCTCTGGATGCGGCCCACCTTCCCGAGGTGGCCGACAACGGAACCCGCGTGCTCTGGCCTGAGCCGGGCGGCGACCGGACGCTGCGTGTCGTGCGCCCCGACGGTGGAACGGAGAGCTTCGGCGAGATCGACATCGTGCTGCCCATCCTGCACGGCCCGCATGGCGAGGACGGCACGATCCAGGGATACTTCGACACGCTCGAGGTTCCCTACGCCGGCGGCGGCGTGCTCGACTCGGCCCTGTGCATGGACAAGCACTTCATGAAGATTGCGCTGCGTGCCGCGGGACTCTCCGTGGCTGCCGGGCTGACGGTTCGCGCACGGCAGTGGGCGCAGGACGCTACCGCCGTCCGCGCTGCTGCGGCCGAACTCGGGTTGCCCCTGTTCGTCAAGCCCGCGAGGGCAGGGTCCAGCGTCGGCGTCTCGAAAGTCGAGCAGCCGGACGAGCTCGACGCCGCTCTTGCGGTCGCTTTCGCCGAGGACGACAAGGTCCTCATCGAGACCGGTGTGGTGGGCCGCGAGATCGAGGTCGCTGTGCTCGAGGGCGCCGACGGCGTGCGTGCATCGCTCCCGGGCGAGATCGTGCTCACCTCGCGCGGCTTCTACGACTTCGAGGGCAAGTACCTCGGTGGCGACGGCGTCGACGTGGTGTGCCCCGCCGAGCTCGAGGAGTCCGAGATCGCCGCGATCCAGGATGCCGCGATCCGCGCCTTCGAGGCCGTGGACGGTCGTGGCCTCGCCCGGGTGGACATGTTCCTCACGCCGTCGGGCGGACTCGTCGTCAACGAGCTGAACACCATGCCGGGGTTCACGCCGATCTCGATGTTCCCGAAGTGCTGGGTCGCATCGGGCCTCAGCTACGGTGACCTGATCTCCGAGCTGATCGAGGCGGGGCTCCGCCGCTGACCTGAAGCGCGGCGGCTGTCGGCCGCCGAGCTTCGTGCGCGTGCGCCTCTCACCTTCGTGCGCTCCTCTAACCTGCGTGCGGGGGCTGGGGCGGGTACGTGCCGTTCGTCGGCGCAGCCGGACCCGCTTGCGGAGGGTACGCGTAGGACCCCGTCGCCGCGTGCCCGGTCGCGGCGACCTGGGCGGTCCGGTCCAGCGCTGACGGAGCAGGCACCGCTCGATGGATCAGGGCGACGACGAGTGCTGCCAGCCATCCCCAGGTGAGCCCCCACGACACGCCTGCCGTGGCGATCTGGTAGTACTGCGTCATCGCGTACTCCGCCTGCTCCGTCGGGAGCCTCAGCGCGATGACCACGAGCGGTGCTCGTACGGCCCCGGCGATGGCCGCTGCGACGATCACCGCGCCCCAGGTGCCGAAGAACACGGCGGCGCCCCGGCCCGGCAGCGCAGCACGTGCGACAGCGCGCACGAAGATCCACGTCAGTCCTGTCAGGACGAGGAGTGCGACGAACATCGCGACGAGGGCCATGGGCTGCGCGTTCGGTCGCAGCGCGAAGCCGATGGGATCTTGCAGGATGAACACGCGGGGGACGTTCGGAAGCCCCCACAGCAGGGTGAGATAGGTGATGAAGCCGCTCAGCAGCGCCCCCACCCCGACCAGGATCGCTGCGACGACGGAGGTTCTGCGCGAGGGGTTGGGGTTCATGCGGCGAGTCTAGGGGCCTCTCGGCAGTCCCTGAGCTGCGTGCTCCGCGCGTCGTCGGTTCGCCCGATGGAGTCCGCTCAGCCCTCGTCGGAGGCGTCCTGCGTGGGAACACGGTCCGTGCAGCGCGCGGTGGCGGGCTGGAGACCGGACTGGATGCTGGTGGAGAGGCTCTCGACGACGGTGCGGAAGTCGATCTCCTCACCGCGCCGGATGATCACCTCGACCGCGGGATCGCGACCGTAGGTCACCAGCCGCTGCCGCTCCTCTTCCTGGTCGAGGACGAGCCAGTCGACGCTGCCGATCGTGGTGCACACCTCGGCCGACGGCGCCGGGGGCTCGACGCCGCAGCGGAGCACCACGGTCGGATCTCCCCACGCCCCGGTCGCCTGGGCGTCGGTCCAGACGCGGTCGAGGTCCCCGACGGCATCCGGGAGCAAGACGGAGACCTCAGCGCACGCGGGATCGTTCGCGTCGTCCGCCGGCTCCAGATGGACGGTGGTGGAGCATCCGGAGAGAGCCGCGACGAGGGCCAGCGAGCCCACGAGGACGGCGAGACGGCGAGAACGGGGCATGCTTCCAGGCTACCTTTGACTGCATGCCCTCCCGACCTCGCGATGACGATCCGACCCTCGGCGAACTGTCCGAGGGGGAGATCCTCCGCGCGATCCTCGCGCGGACCGCGAAGGCCACGCACACGCTGATCGGCCCCGGAGACGACGCGGCGGTGATCGCGGCCCCGTCGGGTTCCGTGGTCGCGACGACGGACACGCTCGTGCACGGACCCGACTTCCGACTCGCGTGGTCGTCGGGATACGACCTCGGCTGGAAGGCCGCCGCGGTGAATCTCGCCGACGTCGCAGCGATGGGCGCTCGACCGACGGCTCTGCTCGTGGCGCTGGCCGTTCCCCGCGACCTTCGGCTCTCGTTCGTCGAGCGGCTCGCCGACGGGTTCCGCGACGCGTGCGCCGCTCTCGCTCCTGGGTGCGCGGTCGTCGGAGGCGATCTCACCGTCTCGGACGTGCTCACCGTCGCCGTCACCGCGCTCGGCGACCTCGAAGGACGGCAGCCCGTGACCCGCTCCGGAGCGCGCGTCGGCGATGTCGTGGCGGTCGCTGGCGAGCTCGGCCACGCCGCGCACGGGCTCTCGGTGCTCTTCGGCAGGTTCCGCGACGGAGAGAAGCCGGTGCCGGTGGATGCCGATGCGCTGGCCCCGGGGGAGAGAGCCGCCCTCGATGCGCAGCTGAGGCCGTCACCGCCCATCGGCCTCGGCCCGTTCGCCGCCACGGCGGGCGCCACCGCCATGATGGACATCTCCGACGGCCTCGCTCTCGATGCGCGGCGGATGGCCGCGGCATCCGAGGTCACGATCGCTCTGGACGCCGCTTCGCTCGGCGGAGACCCGCTGCGTGCCCTCGCCGGGGGTGAGGACCACGCCCTGCTCGCGACGTTCCCGCCGGGGGTGCTGCCCCCGGGTTTCCGGATCATCGGCGCGGTCGCTCCGCGGGGCGACCACGATCTGCTGGTCGACGGTGGTCCCGCCGATGTGTCCGGTTGGGATCCCTATCGGGATTGGGACTCGACGTCGGGCTGAGCGCCGTCTGCGGACTGTGCGGGCGCCGCCCACCACAGCGCCGTGTCGCCATATGTCTTCTCACGGATCAGGTCGAGTCCTGCCGCGACGAGATCGGGTGGCGTGGAGCGGCGCGCCCGCTCGATGACCACCAGGGCGTCGGGGGAGAGCAGCGGCGCGAGAGCCACGAGATCGGCGGTCATGGCGTCGTCGTCGACGTCGTAGGGCGGGTCGGAGAACACGAGGTCGTACGGCCCCGTCGCATGCTGCAGAAAGGCTCGCACCGCACTCTGGTGCACTCGGGCGGCGGGCAGCCCGGCTTTGGCGAGCGCTGCCGCGTTGCGGCGCACGACGGCGGCCGCCTCACGGCCCTTCTCGACGAGGTCGGCGCTCAGCGCTCCGCGGCTGAGAGTCTCCAGGCCGAGGGCGCCCGATCCGGCGTAGAGGTCGAGGACGCGCGCTTCGGCGATCGCATCCATCGACTCCAGCGCTCCGAAGAGGGACTCGCGCACGCGGTCGCTGGTCGGTCGTGTGCCCGCGTGCGGCACGTCCAGTCGCGTTCCTCGTGCCTTCCCGGCGATGATCCTCGTCACCCGTTCACGATACGACAGCCGGGGCGCACGCCGTGTCGGTGCAGCCTCCTAGACTCGGAGCATGTCGCTCACGCTCGATTCGTCTCTGGAGGAGGCGCTCGGCGTCACCCCTGCGAAGACCCTCGATCGGGCGTTCCGCATGAAGACGGTCGGCGATCTGCTCTCGCATTATCCGCGGCGGTACGCCGATCCCGGTGAGCTGACCCCGATCCGCGAACTCCCTCTCGGTGAGACGGTGACGATCGTCGCCGAGGTGCTGTCCTCGAGCGCCAGGGCCATGCGCAACCGCCGGGGAGCCATGGTCGACGTCGTGATCGGCGACGGCATCGGCAAGATGTCCCTCACCTTCTTCGCGAAGAACCTGGGAGCCGCCAAATGGCGCTCGGAAGACCTGGCCGTCGGGCGCCGAGGCGTCTTCTCGGGCAAGGTCGGCGAGTTCAACGGAATGACGCAGTTCGCGCACCCGGAGTATGAGCTCTTCGACGACGAGGATGCGGCACGGCGTCGAGCAGATGCTCGGGCGGCCGTGCTGATACCCATCTACCCGGCCACGGCGAGCCTGCAGACGTGGCAGATCGCGAAGTTCATCACGCGCGTGCTCGACGGACTCGGAGAGGTGCCTGAGCCGCTGACCGCGGAGGTCCGTACCAAGGAGGAGCTGTTGACCGCGCGCGAGGCGCTCGAGCAGATCCACCGTCCTCAGACGCGCAACGACATCGATCCGGCCGTCCGCACGCTGCGTATGCACGAGGCGCTCACGCTGCAGACGGCGCTCCTGCAGCAGCGTGATGCCGTCAGAGCGCTCTCGGCGACGGCGCGACCGGCGACGCCCGGCGGGCTGCTCGACCGATTCGACGCCTCGCTGCCCTACGAACTCACCCCGGATCAGCAGACGGTCGGAGCGCAGCTCGCCGAGGACCTCGTCGGATCCTGGCCGATGAACCGGCTCGTGCAGGGTGAGGTCGGCTCGGGAAAGACACTGGTCGCGCTGCGGGCCATGCTGCAGGTCGCCGAGTCCGGGGGACAGGCCGCTCTCATCGCGCCGACCGAGGTGCTCGCGGGGCAGCACCTGCGATCGATCGCGAAGATGCTCGGACCGCAACTGGGCCCGCTGGTGATGCCGACGTTGTTGACCGGACAGATGCCGGCGGCTGAGCGCCGCAAGGCCGCCCTCCGAGTGGCGTCAGGGCAGGCGCTCATCGTCGTCGGCACCCATGCGCTGCTCGGCGAGAAGACGACCTTCGCCGACCTCGGCCTCGTCGTCGTCGACGAGCAGCATCGCTTCGGAGTCGAGCAGCGCGAGGCGCTTCGGGCCAAGGGGTCGAGCCCGCATGCGCTCGTGCTCACCGCGACACCGATCCCGCGCACCGTGGCCATGACCGTCTTCGGCGACCTCGACACCTCGGTCATCCGGACGATGCCGAAGGGCCGAGCGGGAATCGAGTCGTTCGTCGCTCCGTTGGCCGAGCACCCAGGATGGTTCAACCGGGTGTGGGAGCGCGCGGCCGAGGAGATCGCCCAGGGACGCCAGGTGTTCGCGGTGTGCGCCGCGATCGACACGACGAAGAAGACGGCAGAGGCGGGGGAGCAGCCGCTCGTCCAGCCCGAGGGGGCATCCGGACCCCGGTGGGGCGTGGTGCAGCTCGACGAGGCTCTCGAGACGCACCCGAAGCTGGGCACTCTGCGAAGGGCGGTCCTGCACGGACGCATGCCGTCGGATGAGAAGGATGCGATCATGCAGGCGTTCGCCCGCGGCGAGATCGACCTGCTGATCGCGACGACCGTGATCGAGGTCGGAGTCGACGTTCCCAACGCCTCGACGATGATCGTGCTCGACGCCGATCGATTCGGAGTGTCGCAGCTGCACCAGCTGCGCGGCCGTGTCGGTCGAGGAGGAGTCCCCGGCCTGTGTCTGCTGGTGACCGAGGCAGAGGCGGGATCGGTCGCACGAGAGAGGGTCGATGCGGTGTCGGCCACTCTCGACGGCTTCGCACTGGCCGAGGTCGATCTCGATCTGCGTGGTGAAGGCGACGTTCTCGGGTCCGCCCAGGCAGGCGTCCGCTCGTCCCTCAAGCTGCTCCGGGTGGTCAAGGACTCCGGACTGATCGTCCGGGCGCGCGAACTGGCCGAGGGGATCCTCGCCGCAGATCCTGATCTCGACGCGAACCCTGGCCTGCGATCGGCGATCGAGCGGCGGGTGAGCGACGACGACCGTGCAGCCCTGGCGAAGAACTGACCTGCAGAAGGCGTGCCCTAGGCTGGTGGCATGAGCAGCCGGATCGCCGTCGTCCCGGGTTCCTTCGACCCGCCGACCCTTGGTCACCTCGACGTCATCCGTCGCGCGGCCAAGCTGTATGACGAGCTCCATGTGCTCGTCGTGCACAACCCGGGCAAGGAGGCGATGCTGCCGATCGCGCAGCGGATGTCGCTGATCGAGCAGTCGATAGCCGAAGAAGGCATCGGCGACAACGTCGTCGTGGGCTCCTGGAGCATGGGCCTGCTGGTCGACTACGCGCGAGATGTCGGCGCAGGGGTCCTGGTCAAGGGGATCCGTTCGCAGATCGATGTCGCCTATGAATCGCCGATGGCGATCGTCAACCGTCACCTCGCCGACATCGAGACCGTGTTCCTGCTGCCCGATCCGGCGCATGCGCTCGTGTCGAGCTCGCTGGTGCGTCAGGTCGCGGGGCTCGGCGGCGACGTGTCACCGTTCGTCCCGCCTGCGGTCGCGGCGTTCCTCGATACGGGGTCGCGCGGCATCTGACCCGACCGTCCGAGGCAGCGCGCACAGCGCGGAACCAGCCCCGAACGACACAGAGCCGGTACCATTGCGGGGTGCGTTCCCGAATGAGTGGCCCTTTCGTCCTCCCCGTCCGCGACATCGTCCGAAAGCCAGGCGAGATGCGCGAGCATGAGTTCTCCGTCACCCTGCGCGAAGCGTGGGGAGAGGGGATCGTGGCGTATGAAGCAGGATCCGAGCTCGATCTGGATGTGCGTCTCGAGTCGGTCCACGAGGGCATCCTGGTGTCCGGAACGGCCGATGCGGAGTACTCCGGCGTGTGCGGAAGATGCCTCATCGACATCGCTCGGCCCGTCGAAGTCGAGTTCCAGGAGCTTTTCGCGTATCCTGGTGAGGAAGAAACTGACTTCGAGGTTCAAGACGACCACGTGGATCTTGAAACTCTAGTCAGGGATGCGGCCGTGTTGTCGCTTCCATTTCAGCCGGTGTGTCAGCCGGATTGCCCCGGGCTTGACCCGAAGACGGGCGAGAGACTGACCGCGAGCACCGGAACGGAGCAGGACGCTCCCATCGATCCTCGGTGGAGTGCGCTCCAGAACATCACAGACCAAGACGGCACGGAAGAATCTCGTGCCGTCGAGAAAGAAGAGAGCTAGTCATGGCTGGTAACCCCCCGAAGCGCAAGGTATCCCGTTCGAACACCCGCTCGCGCCGTGCGCAGTGGAAGGCGGCGCCCGTCGCGCTCGTCAAGACGATCGAGAACGGCCAGGTCGTCTACAGCCGTCCCCACCAGGCGAAGGTCGTCACCGACTCGCAGGGCACCGAGCTGTTCCTCGAGTACAAGGGCCGCAAGGTCGCTGACGTCTGAGTCGCGACTTCACGACTGTGACTAAGGTCCCTGGGGGGACGAAACCGCTCCCAGAGAAGCTCCGCGTCGAAATCGACGCGGAGCTTCTGGAGTTGGCACTCACCCACCGCTCCTACGCGTACGAGCACGGCGGGATCCCGCACAACGAACGTCTCGAATTCCTCGGAGACTCGGTGCTCGGTCAGGCTGTGACCGTGATGCTCTTCACGACCCATCCGGGGCTCGACGAAGGCGAACTCGCGAAGCGGCGTGCGAGCGTCGTGTCGACCGTCGCTCTCGCGGAGGTCGCTCGAGGCCTCGATCTGGGCAGACATCTGCTCCTCGGACGCGGAGAAGAGCAGACGGGCGGCCGCAACAAGGACTCGATCCTCGCGGACACGATGGAGGCGGTGATCGGGGCGACCTACCTGTCGGCAGGTCCCGATGCCGCCACCGACCTCGTGCTGCGGCTCACCGAGCCGCTGCTCGCCGACCCCGAGCGGTACGGCGCGGCCATGGACCCGAAGACGAGTCTTCAGGAGCTGGCCGCGAAGCTGGGCGCGACACCGCCTGCGTACTCCATCGAGGCGAGCGGCCCCGACCATGATCGCCGTTTCGTCGCCACGGTTTCTGTCGGCGACGTCGCGATGACCGGCAAAGGCAGCAGCAAGAAGACGGCCGAGATGGCGGCGGCGCTCAGCGCATGGCGCTTCCTCAACGAGCGTGCCTGAGCTCCCTGAAGTCGAAGTCGTCCGTGCGGGGCTCGCTCCCGCCGCGATCGGTTCCGTCATCACCGCGGTGACGGTCCTCGACGAGCGCGCGCTGACGCGCCATGCCGCGGGGCCTGCCGACTTCGTCGCCCGGCTCGAAGGTCGCACCTTCACCGATGCCTCCCGTCGAGGCAAGTTCCTCTGGCTCCCGCTCGATTCAGACGACTCGGCTCTGATCGCGCACCTCGGAATGAGCGGTCAGATGCTGCTCCGCTCCCCGGATGCCACCGCAGAGCGGCACGAGCGGATCCGGATGAACATCGAGCATCCTCGTCACGGTGAGCTCGCGATCGTCTTCGCCGACCAGCGCACGTTCGGGTCCCTCGCGGTCGACCGCCTCCTGCTGGACGGGCCGACTCCCGTGCCCACCCAGGTCGCGCACATCGCTCGCGACCCGATGGACCCCCACTTCGACGACACCGGGTTCCTTCTCGCGTTGCGCCGACGCGGGAGCGCGATTAAGCGGGTTCTCCTCGATCAGCAGGTCATCAGCGGGGTCGGCAACATCTACGCTGACGAGTCGCTCTGGGCGGCCCGCATCCATCCCGAGACCCGGGCGAGTTCGCTCTCCAGGCAGGCGGCGATGCGCCTCCTCGCCGAGGTGCGAACCGTCCTCGCCAAAGCCCTCGCTGAGGGCGGCACCAGCTTCGACGCGCAGTACGTGAACGTGAACGGTCAGGCGGGCTACTTCGCGCACTCGCTCAACGCCTACGGTCGTGGCGGGCAGCCGTGCCCTCGGTGCGGTGGACTCATCCGGCGGGAGGCATTCATGAACAGATCGAGTCACTACTGCCCCCGCTGCCAGCGCCGACGCTGACCGACCGTACCGTCAGGCCGCGTGGAAGGACTGCGCGAGCAGCGGCCTGGTCACGCGTGTACTCGTCCAGACGACCGCGATGCCCGCGCTCACGACCACCGCGATCGTCAGCAGGGACTCGGGTGCGGTGATGAGAGCGATACCGAGCAACGGGAAGACCAGGACCGCAGCGCAGAGCGCCGAACCGAGCGCGGTGACCAGCAGAGGTGACATGATCGCCCGTCTCCGCGCGCTGTCGACTGTCTCCAGCGGCATCCCGAGGTGGTGCAGGCTCCGATGCAGGTCACGCTGGTCGAGCACCGATGCCGCCTGATTCACTCCGACCGATGCGGCGACCATCAGGAACGAAGCCACGAGAGTTATGACGAGTCCGGTACGCATGTCAGCCGCGAGAGCGGCATCCGCGCCGTCGAGTCCCTCGCTGCCCATCACGTTCATCAGGGAGACGCCGGTCCCGGCGAACACCGCCATGAAGCTGGCCATCGCGATCCCACTCACCTGGCGCCACGCGGCTTTCGGAGAGTCGAGCACCATCCGCGCTGCGAGCAGCCGATCGGCTCTCTCGGCGGCGCGCCGCAGCTGACGGGATGCGGCGACCTTGAGCACCCACGGGCCGATCACGTTGAGGATCGCCAGTGCCACCGCGAACAGAACCGCCAGCACGACGATCGTGGTGGTGAAGCCCGCGATCGCGGGGAAGATCTTCACGAGGACGAAGACGAGTGCGATCACCGAGACGCCGATGATCGCACGGAACCAGTGCACGGACGAGGTGCTCGTGCGAAGCCGCACGCCGAGGGGTGAGATGATCACCCGCCGGAGGCCGAGAGCAGCGCTGCCGGCGGCGACGAGCAGGATGCCGCCGACGACCGCGACGACACCGACCGGTGGCAGCAGCACCGCGTCGAGGCCGAGCGCCTCTCCACGGAACGGGATGAGTCCGATGAGCGGGGAGATCGCGAGATAGGCGATGATACCGACGAGCGCACCGGCGGCTGCGACGAGGACGGACTCGATCACGGTGGCCACGCTCACGCCCAGCGGAGTGACGCCGAGAAGACGGAGGGTCGACAGCCGCTCGTCCCGTCTCCGCGCGGAGAGCCGGGCCGCAGCACCGCCGAGGTTCGCGAGGGGGACGACGAGGAGCACCAGTGCGATGGCGGCGAGGGCTTGATACAGAGGACCGTAGCCGTCGGTCCACGTCCAGAAGGACTGGGCTCCACCCACGACGGTGAGCACCAGAGCGGTGACGATCGCGAAGGCGATGGCCGGGAGAGCGATCACGGCGTTCTGGCCCTTCGCGGGACGCAGCAGGAGACCGAGCACGGACGGGTTCATGCTTTCACCGCCGATGCCGTGATCTGGCCGTCGCGGACAGAGACGATCCTCGAGCAGCGCGCGGCGACCTCCGGATCATGAGTCACGACGAGCAGCGTCCGTCCCTGTCCGGTGGTCGACCAGAGCAGCGCGTTCATCACCTCCTGCGACGTGCGCGAGTCCAGCGCGCCGGTCGGCTCGTCGGCGAACACGAGGTCGGCGCCGGTGGCCTGGGCACGAGCGATCGCGACGCGCTGCGCCTGCCCGCCCGACAGCTCACCGATCCGTCGGTCCTCCATCCCCGCGAGCCCGAGAGCGGCGAGCCATGACGTCGCGTGCGCCACGGCATCCGCCCGTTTCACTCCGTTGATCATCGAGGCCAGCGCCACGTTCTCCACGGCGGTGAGCTCGGGGATCAGCAGGCCCTGCTGGAAGACGAACCCGAACCGCTCGCGTCGCAGTCGCGACCGTGCCGATTCGCCGAGGCCGGCGAGCTCGACCGGACTGCCGGTAGAGGGCTGGAAGCTCACCGTGCCGGTATCGGGGGTGATGATCCCGGCGAGCACGTGGAGGAGTGTCGTCTTCCCGGATCCGGATGCGCCCATGATCGCCACGGACTCGCCACGATGGATGGCGAGATCCACCCCGGCGAGTGCGCGGGTGGTGCCGTAGGACTTCGTGAGGGATCGGGCTTCGAGGACGGATGCGTTCATGTTTCCAGCCTCGCGACCGGCCCCGATCGGTGCATCGGCCCGGCGGATGATCCGCGTCGAACCGCATACACCGATCGGATGATCTCGGTCAGATCCGCTTCTGCCACGCTCCCGCATAGGAGACCGCGGTGAAACCGATCGCCTCGTTGATGCCGAGCATCGGACGGTTCTCCTCTGCGTTGAATGTGGAGACCACAGGGGAGTGGGGCATCAGCTCGCGCCAGTGCAGCAGATTGGCGCACTTGACGAGCGTGCCGAGGCGGTGTCCCCGGTGCTCGCTAGAGACGAGAGTGCCGAGCTGATGCGTCACGCCCGTGCGGTCCGACGCGATCAGGAGCTCGTTGTAGGCGACGAGGTCACCGGAGGGGATGTGCTGCACCGCGACGACCGACAGCGCCTGACCGGCGCCGGTGAGACGCTTCTCCCGTCGGACGACGCGATCGGCGTCCCAGACTTCGGCGACGAAATCCATCTCGCCGCTCGGCGCATCCGTCGAGAGACGGGCGAGGATCGCCGCGTAGCCCTCGCGGTGCTCGGTCGGCGTCGGAGCGAGCCACTGCAGAACGCGATAGTCGGGCCCTGCCGCGGCCTGCGCCGTCTCCATCGCCTCGCGCAGGGGAGCCGAGTCTGAGCGCAGATCGAACTCGCTGTTGCGCTCGACCTGCTCGAACTCGTAACCACGGGCCTCGAGGGCGTCGGAGAGCGGGATCGCCGGGATGCGGCCCCATCCGGTTCGCGGAACGATCATCCGCTCGGCCTCGACCGGGCGGTGAAGCGTCCAGGTCTGCACGAGTGAGCGACCGTGCGCGCGCGCCTCGGTCTCCGCGAGCGAGAGCAGCGCATCCTCGACGCCGCGTCCCCAGTGGCGCTCCGGCACCAACAGGTCGACCTCCGCCGCATGGGCGTCCTCCTCCTGCGCGTAGTCGATCGTGATCATCCCCACGATCTCGTCTCCGAGGCGGGCGACGAACCCTGTGTGCAGAGTGTCGGTGGTGTCCTGCCACCCGGCGAGCAGCTGCGCGGCGTCAGGCGCGATATCGGGCAGGCCGACCAGTTCATCGCAGATCCGGCGATTGAGGTCTCCGTAGGCGCGGAAGTCGGCGCCGTCGGCATCGTCCAGTGATTTCGGGACGGTCAGCGCAGAGATCGTCAGCGCGATGGTCGTCATGTCAGTTCCTTCTTCCAGGCGCCTTCATAGGCGATGGCGGTGAAGCCCATGGCTTCGTTGATGGAGAGCATGGGGCGGTTCTCCTCGGCGTTGTAGGTGATCACGTCGCCGGACTCCGGAGCGACGTCGGCCCACGCGAGCAGGGCAGCGCACTTGACGAGCTGTCCGAGACGGTGCCCTCGATGCTCGACCAGCACGAGAGTGTCGTGCTGGTGCGTGGTCGCGGTGAGCACCGGGCCGATTCCGAGTTCGGTGAAGGCGGTCAATTCACCGGTGGTGATGTGCTGGGCGACCGTGACCTGCATGGTCTGGCCCATCTCCTCTATGCGCTTCTCGCCGTCGATCAGACGCTGGGCGTCCCAGGCCTCCTCGTCTGTCTCGAGATCGCCGGACGGAGCGTCCGTCGACATGCGCGATTTCAGCCACGCGTAGCCGTCGATGTGCTCGGCCGGGGTGGGAAGGCCCCACTGGACCACGCGGTAGTCCGTCGAGAACGCGCGGGCCTCCTCGTAGAGCGCGCGCGCGCGATCGAGAGTCGAGGGTGTGACATCGAGGCGGCTCACGCGGTACACCTGCTCGAGGGTGAAGCCATGACGTGTGAGGAATCGTGCGACGTGGTCATCCGGCACACTGCCGAAGCCGGTGCGCGCCTCGAGCTGTGGACCATCGCTCGCCGGCTGCTCCGTCCAGTTCTGGATGGCGGTGCGGCCGTGCGCCCTTGCGACGGCCTCGATATGAGGCAGGGTGGCCGTGCCTATCCCGCGCCCCCAGACCCGCGGATGGATCTCGATCGACGCGATCGCCACTCGAGAACCCTCCTCATGGGGGATGTCGACGACGGCGCGGCCGACCATCTCGCCACCGACTCTGACGGCCCACACCACGGTGGTGCGCTCCTTGCGGGAACGCAGCAGAGGCAGCAGCGCCTCGGGCGTGAGGTCCTGCTCGGTGCGGCCGGTGAGTTCGCGGTAGACGGCGTTGCGGACGCGGGCGAGTTCGCGGAACTCGCCCGCATCCGCTGCATCCGCCCGCGCCGGCAGCACGAGCGGATGCAGCGATGCCCCGTCGGTGAGAGCAATGCTCATTGTGATCTCCAGGTCAGCGCAGCTGACGCTGCAGGTCGTACGTGAGCAGTGCCAGCGTCTCGCCGGCCGCGCGCTCTCGTCGCTCGAGAGGCGAGCCGTCCGAATAGACCGGAGCCGACGTGCGGCGCTCCCGGCGAGGACGCTGAGCCCTCTGAAGCAGCCACAGGCCGATCCGGAGGGAGAGACGGTCCGCGAGCGCGAGGCGCCGCAGCTCGTCGGCTGCAGGGATGTGGAGGACCTGTTGGCCCTCGGTATCCGGGGGGTGGGTGATGCTGCGGTACAGCGTGGTGTTCACGATGATCCTTCGAGAAGAGTGGTGTGGATGGGTGATGCGAGCACCTGCGCAGACCACCGAGAGGTGTCCGGACGGGTGCGGAGAGTCGAGAGCCCGGGTCGCGAGAAGGCGATCGCCGGGGTCGGCGGGAACCCGTGATCCGGGAGCGGATCAGAGGGTGGGCGCGGTGACACGCGGCTGAGGGAGGCCCCTCACGGGGCGGCGTCCTGCGGCTGGCGCAGGGCAGAGTCCTCGGGCTGCGGTTCTACGAGAGCGCAGTGGTGCAGACGCCGGCGGTTACCGAGTGCGCAAGACGCGGCGCGAATGGCGCGGCGAGGCCAGTGGCCTGTGCGTTGAATGTGATCATCATCGGTAACCTCCTTTCGTGTGGCGATCCGGAGGTTACGGTAGCGAAACCCGGGCGTGTCCGTCAAGCGCCTTCGGCGTGGATCGGCGTGTCGCGCCCTGTCCCGGTTCGATCGGGACCCGCGCGGGATGCCGGTTCTGAGCCGTCATTCCGGTAGCGTATGGGCGTGATTCACCCCGGAAGCGCGGCACGCGCATGCATCTGAAGAGCCTGACCCTCAAAGGGTTCAAGTCCTTCGCGCAGCCCACGAGTTTCGTGTTCGAACCGGGTGTCACCTGCATCGTCGGACCCAACGGGTCGGGCAAGTCCAACGTCGTCGACGCCCTGGCCTGGGTCATGGGCGAACAGGGCGCCAAGACTCTCCGCGGCGGCAAGATGGAAGACGTCATCTTCGCCGGTACCTCGACCAGAGGACCGCTCGGCCGCGCAGAGGTGCAGCTCACGATCGACAACAGCGACGGGGCGCTGCCCATCGAGTTCGCCGAGGTGACGATCAGCAGGACGCTGTTCCGCAACGGGGCGAGCGAGTATGCGATCAACGGCGAGAACTGTCGACTGCTCGATCTGCAGGAGCTGCTCAGCGACTCAGGACTCGGTCGCGAGATGCACGTCATCGTCGGTCAGGGGCGTCTCGACACCGTGCTCCAGGCATCGCCCGAGGACCGTCGGGGCTTCATCGAGGAGGCGGCCGGAATCCTCAAGCACCGGCGCCGCAAGGAGAAGACCCTCCGCAAGCTCGATGCGATGGAGACGAATCTCACACGTCTGAGCGACCTCGCCGGAGAGATCCGGCGTCAGCTGAAGCCGCTCGGCAGGCAGGCCGAGATCGCGCGTGAGGCGCAGACCATCGCGGCGGTGGTTCGCGATGCCAAGGCGCGAATCTTCGCCGACGACGTCGTCGCGCTTCGCACTGCTCTCGCCGATCACACGCGCACCGAGCATGAACGGCATACCGAGCGCCTGGTGCTGTCGGACCAGGCGGAAGCGGTGCGCGGAAGCATCGCACGCCTCGAGCAGGACCAGAATTCGGTCGCCGTCGACCAGGCGAGGGGAGTGGCCTTCGGCCTCGAGCAGGTGCAGGAGCGGATGCGCGGGCTCTACACCCTCGCGAACCAGCGGCTCGCCCTCCTCGGATCCGAAGAGGACGACGCCGCGGTGACCGCTGTCACGGTGACGCAGAGCACGATCGATGAGGCGAAGGACGAGATCACCGAGATCTCGGCCGGCCTCGGCGACGCCCAGGACGCGGCGTCGGTCGCGAGCCGCGAGGTCGTGAACGCCCGAGCCGAACTCGACACCCTCGACGTGGACATAGCCGAGCAGAGCGCTCTGGTGTCCGAGTACGACATGCGGCTCAGCGCCCTCCGCGGAACGGCCGATGCTGCAGCATCCGCCCTCGCTGCGGTGCGCGGCGCGGTGCTGCGTCAGGAGAACGCTCTCGAAGCCGCGAACGCGCGTCGCCGCGAGGCCGCTGAGGCACTCGAGTCGATCGACGAGGCCGAAGCGCCCGAGGGTACGGCTGCGGAGCACTCGGCCGCATACGAGACCGCGCAGCGGGCGGCGACAGCTGCGGAGACCGAGCGCGAGACGCTTCGGGAGCGACTGCATGCGGCCGAGCGCGAGGTCGACTCGCTCACGGCGAAGTCGGCGGCACTCGGAAGTGCGCTCGCGATCTCGGGCGGCGCGGCCGAGATCGTGAAGACGGGGGGTGCAGGCATCCGGGGACTTGTCGGTGACTCGGTCCAGGTCAGAACGGGGTTCGAAGCAGCGATCGCGGCAGTGCTCGGATCTCTCGCCGAAGGCGTGCTCGTCGACGGGGCATCCGATGCGTTCGCTCTCGCGAACGAGGCTGCGGAGCAGCGCAGGGGCGTCGTCGACTTCGTGGTCGCCGATGCCCTTCGACCCACTGTCGATCTGCCCTCGCTCGACGGAGTGACACCCGCGATCGACACGGTGACCGCTCCGGACGGAGTCCTCGGCATCCTCTCCCACGTCCTGATCGCCGATGATCTGGACGCGGCGCGCACAGCCCGCACGGCACTCGACGCGACAGGCGACACCACGACGACGATCGTCACCACCGGGGGTGACGTGATCACCGCCCAGACGCTGCGCACCGGCTCCGGAGGAGAGCGATCGCGTCTCGAGCTCGCGGCCGAGCGCGATGCGGCGAACGATCGTCTCGCAGAGGTGCAGATCATCGTCGATTCGCTGCGAGAAGCGCGGGAGGATGCGAACGAGACGGTCGAGAGCACCCGCCGCCACGCCAAGGATGCGCTTCGGGCGCTTCGCGAGCACGACGCGGCTCTCGCGACCCACGCCGAGCAGGTCAACCGCATCACGGTGATGCACGAGTCCGCCGTCGCCGAATGCGAGCGACTCGAGGCCGGCCTCGCTCAGGCGCAGTCCGCGGTCGAGGATGCCGAGGCGAAGGCCGAAGCGGCGAAGGCCGAGCTCGAGGCCGCCGTGTCTGCGCCTCGCCCGGTGCTGGACGCATCGGCGCGTGATGGACTGCTCGATGCGCTCGAACTCGCACGCGAGGGGGAGGTCCGAGCACGGCTCGAGATCGAGACGCTGCGCGAGCGGGTGCGCGCTGCTCAGGCGCGTGTCACGAGCCTCGAACGTCGACGGGAGCAGGAGCGCGACGCGGCCGCCGAGGCCGCCCGTCGCGCGGTGATCCGGCGGGCACAGCGAGAAGCGGCATCCGGCGTCGCCGAGGAGCTTCCGCGCATCCTGGACTCGATCGACCGATCGGTGACCGAAGCGCGGGTAGCCCTTGCCGAGGCAGAGGCCGCGCGGTCCGCACAGAACCAGGAACTCACCGCTCTGCGCGCGCAGGAGACCTCCCTTCGTGAAAGGCTCGCCGGGCTCACCGAGAGCGTGCACGGACTCGAACTGCAGATCCACGAGAAGAAGCTCCACCTCAACAGCCTGCTCGAGCGGGTCGCGTCTGAGCTGGCGCTCGACGAAGATATTCTCATTGCGGAATATGGCCCCGATCAGCTGGTTCCCCGCGATCCTGGCGCAGAGCACCCCGAAGATGAGCTCTCAGACGACACCGCGATCCCGTTCGATCGACGCATTCAGCAGCGCCGACTCGCCGATGCCGAGCGCAAGCTCGCACAGCTCGGACGCGTGAACCCGCTGGCGTTGGAGGAGTTCGCGGCGCTCGAACAGCGTCACGCGTTCCTCACCGAGCAGCTCGCCGACCTGACGCAGACCCGGCAGGATCTGCTGACGATCATCGCCGACCTCGACGAGCGCATGCAGACGATCTTCGCGAGCGCGTTCGAGGACACCAGGGTCGCCTTCGGCGAGGTGTTCCCGCTGCTGTTCCCCGGTGGATCGGGAAGCATCTCGCTCACCGATCCCGACAACATGCTCACGACGGGCATCGAGGTCTCGGTCCGTCCCGTCGGCAAGAAGATCGAGCGTCTGTCTCTGCTCTCGGGTGGCGAGCGCTCGCTCGCAGCCGTCGCCCTGCTGGTCGCCATCTTCAAGGCCCGTCCGAGCCCGTTCTACATCCTCGACGAGGTCGAGGCTGCGCTCGACGACGCGAACCTCGGCCGACTGCTCACTGTCTTCGAGCAGCTCCGCGAGAGTTCGCAGCTGCTCGTGATCACGCATCAGAAGCGCACGATGGAGATCGCGGACGCCCTGTACGGTGTCTCGATGCGACAGGACGGCGTATCCGCTGTCGTCGGTCAGCGTGTCGGGGATCGCGCCGCTGCGTCCCGCTGAACCGATAAGCGCGGAATCTCCGCAGAGCGTCGAAGTTGTGCTCAGAGCGTAGGCGTGGGCCGCAAGCGGTCGTGGCGCTACCCGTAGGCTGGAGTCATGGCGGAGAAGTCTTGGTCCCTCACCCGTGCGCTGCGCGGGATGTTCGTCAAGCCCACGATCGACGAGACGACGTGGGAGGACCTCGAGACGGCGCTCATCACCGCCGACTTCGGCCCCGACATCAGCGAGCGCGTCGTCGACGAGCTCCGCGAGAAGGTCGAGCGGTTCCGCACGACCGACCCGCAGGACCTGCAGCGGATGCTTCGCGAGACCCTCGAGGAGCACTTCGCCAAGTTCGACACGACCCTGAAGCTCACCGAACGCCCCGCCGTCGTGCTGGTCGTCGGCGTGAACGGGGTCGGCAAGACCACCACCATCGGCAAGTTCACCAAGTTCCTGCGCGGCTTCCAGCGCAGCGTCGTCGTCGGAGCCGCTGACACGTTCCGTGCGGCCGCCGTCGACCAGCTCGCCACGTGGGCGCAACGCGGGGGAGCGGCCATCGTCCGCCCCCAGCAGGAGGGTCAGGATCCGGCCTCCGTCGCGTATCAGACCATCGAATACGCGCAGCGCGAAGGCATCGAGATCGCGATCATCGACACGGCCGGCCGACTGCACACCAAGGGCGGCCTGATGGACGAGCTCACCAAGATCCGCCGCGTCATCGAGAAGCAGGCACCGATCAGCGAGGTGCTGCTCGTCCTCGACGCCACCACGGGCCAGAACGGCGTGATGCAGGCGGAGGCGTTCCTCGAGCACGCGGGCGTCACCGGCCTCGTCCTGACCAAGCTCGACGGCTCCGCGAAGGGCGGCTTCGTGCTGGCAGTGCAGGAGCGCACCGGCATCCCCGTCAAGCTCCTCGGGCAGGGCGAAGGCATCGACGATCTCACCGGATTCACCCCCCATGTCTTCGTCCAGTCGCTCGTCGGCTGAGCACAGGACTACCGCCGCGAGCACGAGGCTGGTTTCATAGCGTTATGGCGATCGAACACGACTACTTCGGACTCCTGTCCTCGGGACCGGACGGCTCGATCTTCTGGTCTGAGACGGTGGAGCTCGGCGACCAGAGCGTCACCGTCGATCTCACGGCGCCTGACCAGGACGACGTCTCTGCCGACGCGCTCGACATCGCGGCGTCCCTCATCGCCGGGCTCGAGAACGTCGATGCGACGTCACGGCGTGGCATGCTCTCGGAGGTCGACGATCGCACGAGCGAGGTGACCGAGTACATCCTGCAGCAGCAGGAGGCCTACGGAGACGAGCTCGAAGACGTCCTGGTCGATGTGAGCGGCGACGCCGCCGTCGACATCATCCGCTCTCTCCGGCTCATGAGCATGACGATCCTGGCCGATGAGCACGGAGGATCGGAGCCTTTCGCCGTCCTCGAGTACGCGCTCGACGCCGGCACCACCGATGATGTGCTGCTCGTGAACCTCGGTTCCGACGGCAGCGTGCAGTCGGTCATGAGCGCCGACTGACGCCCATGACCGACGGGGCGGTTCAGACCGCCTGAGCGAAGCCGAGGTCGGCGCTGTCCGCGATGTGGGCCAGGTGCGCGGGGATCTCGCGCCCCTTCGACACCATCGACTGCGCCCAGAGCCGTCCTGCGCGGTACGAGGAGCGCACCAGGGGCCCCGCGAGGACGCCGAGGAAGCCGATCCGTTCGGCCTCTTCCTTGAACTCCACGAACTCCGTCGGCTTGACCCATCGGGCGACCGGCAGATGGCGAGGCGACGGCCTCAGGTACTGCGTGATCGTGATGATGTCGCAGCCGGCGTCGTGCAGGTCGTTGAGAGCCTGGACGACCTCCTCGGGCTCTTCGCCCATTCCGAGGATCAGGTTCGACTTGGTGATGAGCCCGGCGTTCCGGCCCTGCGTGATCACGTCGAGCGAGCGCTCGTAGCGGAAGGCCGGACGGATGCGCTTGAAGATGCGCGGCACGGTCTCGACGTTGTGGGCGAACACCTCGGGGCGGGCGTCGAAGATCTGCCCGAGGAAAGCCGGGTCGGCGTTGTGCTCGTTGGCGAGCAGTTCGACGCCGGTGTTCGGGTTGAGCTCGTGGATCTTGCGGACCGTCTCGGCGTTGAGCCACGCGCCCGTGTCCGGCAGGTCGTCCCGCGCGACGCTCGTGACCGTGGCGTAGCGCAGGTTCATGCGCACGACGCTCTCGGCGACACGTCGCGGTTCGTCGGTGTCGTAGGCGTCGGGCTTGCCGGTGTCGATCTGGCAGAAGTCGCAGCGCCGAGTGCATTGCGAGCCGCCGATGAGGAACGTCGCCTCCCGGTCCTCCCAGCACTCGAAGATATTGGGGCACCCCGCCTCCTGGCAGACCGTGTGGAGATCCTCGCTCTTCACGAGAGAGTGCAGAGCCGTGTACTCGGGCCCCATCTTCGCCTTCGTCTTGATCCATTCGGGCTTGCGCTCGATGGGAGTCTCGGCATTGCGGATCTCGAGGCGGAGGAGCTTGCGCCCCTCGGGTGCGGCGGTCATGCGGGTACTCCTGCGTGGTCGACGGGCGAGTATTCGGTGAGGAAGGCGGCGGCGACTGCGTCGACGATGTCCGAGGGGGAGACATCGGCGCCGACGACCTCGCTGACGGTCGTCACTCCGGCGTCGGTGATGCCGCACGGGATGATGCCGCGGAACCCCGACAGGCTGTTGTCGCAGTTGATCGCGAACCCGTGCATCGTGACTCCCTGCTGTACGCGCACCCCGATGGCTGCGACCTTGTCTTCGGAGAGGGGGCGACGTACCCACACGCCGCTTCGGCCATCCACCTGGTACCCGTCGACACCGAGCGGGCGCAGGACATCGATGAGGACGCGCTCGAGCCGGCGGACGTGCGCGACGACGTCCATCGGCTCCGGCAACCGGACGATCGGATACCCGACCAGCTGGCCGGGGCCGTGCCAGGTGATCTTGCCGCCGCGGTCGACGTCGATCACGGGTGTGCCGTCCTGCGGTCTCTCCTGGGGTTCCGTGCGCTTGCCTGCGGTGTACACGGCTTCGTGTTCGAGAAGGATGAGGGTGTCAGGGCGTGTGCCGTCGACGACATCGGCGTGGGTGCGGCGCTGCAGATCCCATCCGTCCGTGTAGGGAACGTAGGCCGGAGCGAGTCCGGGGGTGAGGATGTCGAGCATGATCAGGTCGCTCTCATTCAATAAATGGATTGCGTCTAAGAATACTCCTCCTGGCGATCCCCGGCACGCGGAAGCGACGCGCGGTAGCGTGTGAGCATGAGTAGCACGAGCCGAGCAGGGCGCCCGAAGGCGTCTTCGCGCGAGACCCTCGCCGAGGCTGCCTGCGAGCTGTTCCTCGAGCGCGGCTATGACGCGACATCCGTCGCCGACATCACTCAGCGCGCGGGGGTGAGCCGCTCGAGCTTCTTCAACTACTTCTCGTCCAAGAGCGACGTACTGTGGTCGGGGCTGGATGACCGCATCTCGAGTGCGGTCGAGGACCTCGTCACGGTCCCCGCCGACCGCGATGGGGCGGAGGTCCGACGGATCCTGACCGGCCTGGTCGACGGCTTCGCTCCCGACAGCCTCGCACTGGCGATGACCAACTCGTCGGCGATGGGACTCGACGACGAGCTCGAACAGGATGCCGCGCTGCGCCAGGCGCGACTCGCGGCGGCGCTGGCGGATCTCGCACGGCGATCGGGCGTTGCTGCTCTCCCGGCAGACATCGTTGCAGCGACCTGGTCTGCCGCAGTTCTCGCCGCCGTGCGGGCGTGGGCGGAGGGCGGTGCGGGCCGCGGATCGGTCGGAGACAGGTTCGCCGAGGCCGTGCGCATGATCGACCGGCTGCCCTGGGGTTCCCCACCCGCCTGATCGACAGAGCAGGAGTAAACCGCCTGAGCGCGTCGTGAGCGCGGAGAACGGGTGAGATTCGCGTAAACTCGGTCTCACCATGGCTACCTTTGGCACGCTCTCCGATCGGCTCACCGAGACCTTCCGCAATCTGCGCACGAAGGGAAAGCTCACCGCGGCCGACGTCGACGGCACCGTGCGCGAGATCCGTCGCGCTCTGCTCGACGCCGACGTCGCTCTCGCCGTCGTGAAGGAGTTCACTGCCAAGGTGCGCGAGCGTGCGCTCGGCGACGAGGTCAACAAGGCCCTCAACCCGGCCCAGCAGGTCGTGCAGATCGTCAACGAGGAACTGATCCAGATCCTCGGCGGCGAGCAGCGGCGTCTGCAGTTCGCCAAGACCGCGCCGACCGTGATCATGCTCGCCGGCCTCCAGGGCTCGGGTAAGACCACGTTCGCGGGCAAGCTCGCGAAGCAGCTCGAGGGCGAAGGGCATACGCCCCTCCTCGTCGCTGCCGACCTCCAGCGCCCGAACGCCGTCAATCAGCTCCAGGTCGTGGCCGAGCAGGCCGGTGCCACCATCTACGCTCCCGAGCCGGGCAACGGCGTCGGCGATCCGGTCAAGGTCTCCCGCGACGGCGTGGAGTACGCTCGCCGCCAGCAGCACGACGTGGTCATCATCGACACCGCAGGCCGTCTGGGAGTCGATGCGGAGCTCATGAAGCAGGCGTCCGACATCCGCAAGGCGACCGACCCTGACGAGGTCCTGTTCGTCATCGACGCGATGATCGGTCAGGATGCGGTCAACACCGCCAAGGCGTTCCAGGAGGGTGTCGACTTCACCGGTGTCGTCCTGTCGAAGCTCGACGGTGACGCGCGCGGTGGAGCCGCGCTGTCTGTGGCGTCGGTCACCGGTCGACCCATCATCTTCGCGTCGACCGGAGAGCGCCTCGAAGATCTCGAGCCCTTCCACCCCGACCGCATGGCCAGCCGGATCCTCGACCTCGGCGACATCCTCACCCTCATCGAGCAGGCCCAGCAGGCCTTCGACGAGGACGAGGCCATCAAGATGGCCGAGAAGCTCGCCACAGAGCAGTTCACGCTCGAGGACTTCCTCGACCAGCTTCAGCAGATGAAGAAGATGGGGTCGATGAAGAAGATGCTGGGGATGCTCCCCGGCATGGGCCAGATGAAGCAGCAGCTCGAGGACTTCGACGAGCGGGAGATCGATCGCACCGAGGCGATCATCCGCTCGATGACCCCTGGTGAGCGCCGCAACCCCAAGGTCCTCAACGGATCACGTCGCCTGCGCATCGCGCGTGGTTCCGGCATGACCGTCACCGACGTGAACCAGCTGGTGCAGCGCTTCGATCAGGCCGCCAAGATGATGAAGACGGTCGCCCGTGGCGGCACCCCGAACATCCCGGGTATGGGGTCCATGCCCGGCATGGGCAAGCCCGGAGCCTCGTCGAAGCGCGGCAAGAAGGGCAAGTCGTCCGGCGGATCCCGCTCGGGCAACCCGGCGAAGCGAGCGGCCGAGAACGCGGGGCTCACGACTGCCGCGGCCCCCACGGGGTCAGGATTCGGGTTGGGCGGGGCCAAGGCGCCCAGCGAGGCAGACCTCGCCGAGATCCAGAAGCTCTTCGGCAAGAACTGACGTTGACGTCGCTCACGCTCGGGACGTCGGCAGCGAGTGCTCCCGAGCAGGGGCCGCTGACCGGCGTGGCGTGCTGAGCGCCGTCAGCTGTCCTACGACGAGGGCGACGAGTACCAGAGCGATTCCGAGCGCCTGAAGCGGTGTGAACGACTCGCCGGCTACAAGGGTGCCCAGCAGCGTCGCGACCACGGGGGAGAGCAGAGCGAGCAGCCCTGGCGCGATGACCGGCAGCAGCTGGATGCCGCGGAACCACAGCGTGTAGGCGAGCAGGCCTCCCACCGAGCCCAGCCACACGTATCCGAGCACCGCTGCGCCATCGACGGTGGCAGGAACACCTTCGAGGAGCAGCGTGAGCGGTAGGAGGACGAGACCGCCCGAGGTCAGCTGCCATCCCGCGTATGCGACGGGCCCGACACCTGCAGGACGCCCCCAGCGCTTGGTGAGGATCATTCCGAGAGCGGTTGCGGTCACGCCGCCCAGCGCCGCGAGGATTCCGACGGTGTCGAGCTGCGCGGCCGGACCCAGCACGACGAGAGCGACGCCGCCCGCGCCCACGATGGCAGCGGCGGCGGTGAGGGGGCGGATCCGGTCGCGCAGCACGAGCGCGCTCATGCCGAGGATGATCATCGGCTGTGCTCCCGCGACGGCAGCTGCGACTCCGCCTGGCAGCCGCTCGGCTGCCAGGAAGAGCAGAGGGAAGAACGCCCCGATGTTGAGGCTTCCGAGCAGCAGGGACTTCAGCCACCAGCCGCCGGACGGGAGGGTCCTGCCGATCGCCAGGGCGATGAGCCCCGCGGGGAGCGCACGCAGGAGACCTGCAAGAAGGGGGTGCCCGGCGGGAAGCATTTCCGTCGTCACGAGGTAGGTGGTGCCCCAGGAGAGAGGAGCGAGAGCTGTGAGGAGCAGAACGGACATACGTTTCATATCCCCAGCCTGAACGTTGCCGAAGGATGAGTCCAAGGCATTATTGTCACCTGCTTCATGAAGAGAGATCATTGATGTGTGGATCTCCAGCAGCTGAAGTACGTCGTCGAAGTGGCATCCGCGTCGAGCTTCACTCGAGCGGCCGAACGGTGCTTCGTCACACAGTCCGCCCTCAGTCATCAGATCGCCGCCCTCGAGCGCGAGCTCGGACAGCGTCTCTTCGTCCGGTCGAGCCGCAGCGTGCGGACCACCGAGGCGGGGGACGCCTTCCTGATCCACGCGAAGATGGCGGTGATGGCTGCCGACGACGCCCGTGAGGCCGCGGCTGCGGCTTCCGGTCGTGTCGTGGGCACTCTCCGACTCGGCGTCATCCCCACGGCGAGTGCGGTGTCGGTGCCGCAGGTCATCTCGCGCTTCCGCGAGACGCATCCCGATGCTCGCGTCGAGCTCTCCGTCGGCAACAGCGACACCCTCGCTGACACGGTGCGGCGGGGCGACCTCGATGTCGCGCTGCTGGGCCTCCGCGAGGAAGCCGTGCCGAGGGGCGTCTCCTCGCGGGAACTCGGTCGCGAGCGCCTGGTCGTCGCGATGCACCCGACGCATCGTCTCTCAGGTCGGACACGAGTCCGGCTCGCGGACCTTGCGGACGAGGTCTTCGCGGACTTCCCCGCAGGAACGTCGGGTCGCGCCCAGGGAGACGCGGCGTTCGCGTCATCCGGCATCTCGCGCGATGTGGCATTCGAGGCCGACTCGTCGGAGATGCTCCTCGGGCTCGTCTCGGAGGGCCTCGCCGTCGCCCTGCTCGCGCCGGGCGTGATCGCCGCGTCAGCCGCGGATGCGATCGCCGTCGATCTGGTCGATGGGCCCGTTCGAGTCCAGTACGTCGCGTGGGACGACCGCGCGCCGCGCAGCGTCGCGACTGCCTTCCTGCGCGTCCTCGATTCCGTGACAGGTGTCGAGGGAGACGAGACGGGCCCGGAGGAATCCTCCGGGCCCGTCTCCTCAAGAAGCTGAGGTCACTTCACGTCCTCGTCGACCCAGTCCATCGACTTGCTGACGGCCTTGCGCCACAGGCGCAGCTGGCGGTCGCGCTCGGCGTCCTCCATCGAGGGCTCCCAGCGGCGGTCCTCCTGCCAGTTGGCGGACAGGTCGTCCAGACCGTTCCAGAAACCGACGGCGAGACCGGCGGCGTACGCGGCACCGAGTGCCGTCGTCTCGGCGACGACCGGACGAACGACCGGGACGCCCAGGACGTCAGCCTGGAACTGCATCAGCGCGTCGTTCGCGACCATGCCGCCGTCGACCTTGAGCTCGGTGAGGTCGACGCCTGCATCGGCGTTGACCGCGTCGAGCACATCGCGGGTCTGGAAGGCGACTGCCTCGAGTGCCGCGCGAGCGATGTGGTTCTTGTTCGCGTAGCGGGTGAGACCGACGATCGCGCCGCGTGCGTCAGGACGCCAGTACGGAGCGAACAGACCCGAGAACGCGGGGACGATGTACACGCCGCCGTTGTCGTCGACCTGCTTGGCGAGCTCTTCGACCTCGGGAGCGGATCCGATGATGCCGAGCTGGTCGCGGAGCCACTGGATCAGGGATCCGGTGACGGCGATCGAGCCCTCGAGCGCGTAGTGCGTCGGTCCGTCGCCGAGCTTGTAGCCGACGGTGGTGAGCAGCCCGTTCTTCGAGTGGACGATCTCCTCGCCCGTGTTGAAGATGAGGAAGCAACCGGTGCCGTAGGTGTTCTTGCTCTCACCCGTGTTGAAGGCGGCCTGCCCGAAGGTCGCGGCCTGCTGGTCG
Organism: Microbacterium sp. LWH13-1.2; assembly: GCF_038397735.1. NCBI lineage: Bacteria > Bacillati > Actinomycetota > Actinomycetes > Micrococcales > Microbacteriaceae > Microbacterium > Microbacterium sp. LWH13-1.2. The sequence goes on from NZ_CP151635.1 coordinate 1,219,921, forward strand.
CCCAGGATGCCGGCGATCGGCGTCTCGCGCAGCAGCGACGAGTCCTCGGCAGCTCCGTACACCTCGGAGGAGGAACGGATCTCCGGCATCATCGAGCGCGGCACGCCGAAAGCCTCGAGGATGTCGTCGCGCCACTCGAGCGTCTCGAGATCCATGAACATCGTGCGCGAGGCGTTGGTGACGTCGGTCACGTGCACACCGCCGTCGACACCGCCCGTGAGGTTCCACAGCACCCAGCTGTCGGTCGTGCCGAAGACGAGGTCGCCCGCCTCGGCCTTCTCGCGTGCACCCTCGACGTTCTCGAGGATCCACGCGATCTTGGTGCCCGAGAAGTAGGTCGCGAGGGGGAGGCCCACGACGGGCTTGAATCGCTCGACGCCGCCGTCGGAGGCGAGGCGGTCGACGATCTCCTGCGTGCGGGTGTCCTGCCAGACGATGGCGTTGTAGACCGCCTTGCCGGTCGTCTTGTCCCAGACCACAGCGGTCTCACGCTGGTTGGTGATGCCGACGGCGGCGATGTCGTGACGCGTCAGATCGGCGCGGCTCAGGGCGAGTCCGATGACCTCCTGGACGTTGCGCCAGATCTCGGCGGGGTCGTGCTCGACCCAGCCGGCCTTCGGCAGGATCTGCTCGTGCTCCTTCTGACCGGTCGCGACGATGCTGCCCTTCTTGTCGAAGATGATCGCGCGGCTGGAGGTGGTGCCCTGATCGATGGCGATGATGTAGTCGGCCATTGTGTTCTCCTTTGAAGTCAGGTTCGGGTTCAGGCGAGGTTCAGCAGGACGGGTGCGGCGACGGCGGCGAGGACACCACCGATGAGCGGGCCCACGACCGGGACCCACGAGTACGACCAGTCGCTGGAGCCCTTGCCCTTGATCGGCAGGATGGCGTGGGCGATACGCGGTCCGAGGTCACGTGCAGGGTTGATCGCGTAGCCGGTCGGTCCACCGAGGGAAGCACCGATGCCGACGACGACCAGCGCGACCGGGAGCGCGCTGAGCGGTCCGAGGCCTCCGGGGGTTCCGATGTCGGCGACGCCGTAGTCCGCGAACGCGAAGACCGCGAAGACGAGCACGAACGTGCCGATGACCTCGGTGACGAGGTTCCAGCCGTACGAGCGGATCGCGGGGCCGGTCGAGAACACACCGAGCTTGTTCGCCGCCTCCGGCTCCTCGTCGAAGTGCTGCTTGTAGGCGAGCCAGGTGAGGATCGCACCGACGATCGCTCCGAGGAGCTCGGCACCGGTCGCGACGGCGAACTGCGAGAAGTCGATCTTGCCGGCGACCAGGAGGCCGATGCCGACGGCCGGGTTCAGGATCGCGCCGGAGTATGCGGAGGCGAGGACACCCACGAAGACCGCGAGACCCCATCCCCAGTTGACCATCAGGAAGCCGCCGCCGAAGCCCTTGTTCTTCGCGAGGGCGACGTTGGCGACCACACCACATCCGAGGAGGATCAGCATCGCTGTGCCGACGAACTCCGAGAGGAAGTAGAGACCGAGATTCACATCAGTCATGTCTTCATTGACCTTTCTTGAGTGCCAGGGCCCCTTAGCCCTGGCACTTGTTGGGAGTTACACCGCGTGGAGGGCGGTGTTCGGATGTCTCGTCAGCCGCGTGTGCGGGACGAGATCTTCAGTCCATGTCGCTCGTTCAGCAGAGTGCGCGTCTGATCCAGCTCGGCATCGTGTCGCGCACGATCCCAGTCGAGCAGAGGTGCCAGTGCGTCGGCAAGCTCTTCGAGCACATCCGCGTCGGCGTGTCCGGTGAATGCGATGCTGGTGCGGCGCAGGATGACATCCTGCAGGCGCGCGACCATCTCGTTCTCCACCATCCATGCGAGCTCGCGCGTCGAGAGGTCGCCACCGGCGAGGGGAGCGTCGTCGCCCTGTTCGATGTACTCCCACACCTGCGCTGCGCGGGTGCCGTAACGGGCGAGCAGGCGTTCGGCGCGCTCACCGGCTCCGGGCAGGTTCTCCTGGATCCAGATGCGTCGGGCCTTCTCGGTGCGCGGGAAGTCGCGGCCTCCGCCGATCGCGCGCCCGGCCGTCGACACGGTGCGGGTGCGGCCGATCAGCCCGAGCACGACGTCGGAGAGCGACTCGCCGAGGGCGCGGAAGGTCGTCCACTTGCCGCCGACCAGGCTGACGAGGGGTGCTGCGCCCTTCTCGTCGACCTCGATGCGGTAGTCGCGAGAGACGAACCCGGGAGCCGTGTCCTCGTGGCGGGGAAGCGGTCGGATGCCGGAGAAGTTGTAGACGATCTGCTCGCGGGTCACGTCGATCTGCGGGAAGACGTGGTGGATGAGGTCGAAGAAGTAGTCGATCTCCTCCTCCGTGCAGACCGGGACCTCGCGCGGATCCGCGTCGATGTCGGTCGTGCCGACGAGGACGCGTCCCTTGAGTGGGTAGATCAGCACGATGCGGCCGTCGGAGTGCTCGAAGAAGATCTCGCGTCCTCGCGTCGCCTCGAGGAGCTCGGGGTGGTCGAGCACGATGTGCGAGCCCTTGGTGCCGCCCATGAAACGGGTGTCGGTGCCGAGGGCGTCGTTCGTGAGGTCGGTCCAGGGGCCGGAGGCGTTGACGACCACATCGGCGGTGACGGTGAACTCGGTGCCGCTCTCGCGGTCGCGGAGCACGACGTTCGCGCCGTCACGTGCGACGGCCTCGACGTAGTTCAGTGCGATGGCACCGCCCGGATGCGCGGCGCGTCCGTCCTGCAGCACGTCGAGCGCGAGACGCTCGGGGTCGTGCATCGAGGCGTCGTAGTACGTCGCGGTGTACTTGATGTTCGGGTCGAGCGAGGGGAGTTCGGCCAGCGAGCGCTTGCGACCGAGGAACCGGTGACGGGGCACCATTCCACCGTCGCGCGAGAACGTGTCGTAGATCGTGAGGCCGACCTTGATCAGGAACGCGCCGCGCTCCTGGGGCTTGCCGCTCTTGTGCGTCAGGAAGCGCAGGGGAGCGGACAGGATGCCCGAGAAGGTCGAGTAGATCGGGATCGTCGTCTCGAGCGGCTTCACGTAGTGAGGCGCGATCTTGAGCAGACCGTTGCGCTCTTCGACGGACTCGCGGACCAGTCGGAACTCGCCGTTCTCGAGATAGCGGATGCCGCCGTGGATCATGTGGCTCGACGCCGCCGACGCGCCGGAGGCGAAGTCTCCGCGTTCGACGAGCAGGACGTCCACGCCCTGCAGTGCGAGGTCACGGAACGTGGAGATGCCGTTGATCCCCGCTCCGATGACAAGGACGCTCGTGCGTCCCGATTCACGGACCGCGCGGACTTCGGCGCGTTCCGGTGATGAGTGTGTCGACTCGATCATCTTCGACCCTTCTCTGTGCGTGCCCCCAGCTTCGACCCTTCTGGCCAGTGCGCGCAAGCCGGTTGCACATATGTGCAAAGATCGACGCGAGGAGGTCGTCGTGGCACATTCAGATGCAGTATCCCGCGATTCGAAGCTGGTCGCGGCGCTCACCGCCGCCCAGCTCTACTACATGCAGGACAAGACCATGGAGGTCATCGCGCAGGAGCTGAAGACCTCTAGGTCGTCGGTGTCGCGTCTTCTCAGCTTCGCCAGGGAGAGCGGCCTCGTGGACATCCGCATCAACTCCCCGCTGGAACGGCTCGGGATGCTGGAGCAGCACATCAGGGACCGCTACCGCGTCGTCGCGCACGTCGTTCCGATTCCGGAGATCGTCAGCGAGGTGGAGCGACTCGAGCGCGTCGCGCTGACCGCCGGACGGCTGCTGTCGCAGTTCGTCGACTCGAACATGATCGTCGGCGTCGCCTGGGGGTCGACGATCAGTGCCGTCAGCCGCGGGCTGACGCAGAAGGAGACGCACAACACGACATTCGTGCAGCTCAACGGCGCGGGCAACACGCAGACCAGCGGTGTGGAGTACTCGAGTGACATCCTGCAGCGCTTCGGCAGCGCGTTCGGTGCGCAGGTGCAGCAGTTCCCGGTGCCGGCGTTCTTCGATGACCCCTCGACGCGTGAGGCGATGTGGCGGGAACGCAGCACACGCCGTGTGCTGGATCTGCAGTCCAAGATGGACATCGCTGTGTTCAGCCTCGGCTCGCCCGCCGCGGAGGTCCCCAGTCGGGTCTACGTCGGCGGCTACCTCGGCCGCGACGACTACCGCAGCCTGCGTGAGGACCACGCGATCGGCGACGTGGCGACGGTGTTCTTCCGGGCGGACGGGTCGTGGCGGGATATCCGGGTGAACGCGCGGGCGACCGGACCAGGACTAGACAGGCTGCGCCGTGTGCCCAGGCGCGTGTGCGTGGTCTCGGGCGTGCCCAAGCTCGTGAGCCTTCGTGCGGCGATCGCTGCCGAGCTCATCACCGATGTGGTGCTCGATGAGGGCCTGGCGCGGCGACTCGTCGAGGACTGAGGTCAGCCCTCTTCCGTGGACGCCTCGGGGCCGGAGCGGAACTCGCGGATCAGATGCTGCACGACGGCGCCCAGATCTCCACCGGTCGCATTCGCGATGGTCAGCTGACGCTCGTAGCTGGCACCGTCGTGCAGGATGGTCCCGATGCTCCCGAACTCTCGCACGCAGCCGAGTTCCACAGCGACCGGGGCCAGGTCTTCGATCACCTGCGCGAGATGATCGCGCACAGGGCGCTGCGTGCCCGCGGCATCCACGATCACGCGAGCATCGAGGCCGTAGCGCGCTGCACGCCACTTGTTCTCGCGGTGGTACCAGGCCGGCATCTGCGGCAGGGTCCGACCCTCGTCCAGCTCTCGTGAGAGGTGCTCCACGAGCACCTGGACCAGTGCCGCGACGGCGGCGAGCTCCGGCAGGGTCGACAGGCCGTCGCATGCGCGGATCTCGATGGTGCCCCAGCGCGGCGCCGGACGGATGTCCCAACGCACCTCCGTGGCATCGGCCATGACACCGGTGCGGACCATGTCGTCGAGGTAGGCCTCGTACTCCGACCAGTCCTGGAGGGGCCAGGGGAGTCCCGCGGTGGGCAGCTGCTGGAAGACGAGGGCCCGGTTCGAGGCGTATCCGGTGCGCTCTCCGGCCCAGAACGGGCTCGACGCCGCGAGTGCCTGAAGATGAGGGAGGTAGCCCGAGAGGGCATTGATGATCGGGATGACCTTGCGCTGGTCCTCGACCCCGATGTGCACATGGATGCCCCAGATCATCATGTTGCGACCCCACCACTGGGTCCGCTCGATCAGGGTGTGATACCGGGTCTTGTCGGTCACCTCCTGGTCGTACCACTGCGCGAACGGGTGGCTGCCGGCGGAGAGCAGCTCGATACCCGCGGGGTCTGTGGCGGTTCGCACTGCTGCGATCGCATTGGCGATGTCGTCGATCGCGTGCGCGACGGAGTCGCCGATGCCGCTGGTGACCTCGATGGTGTTGGTGAGCAGCTCGCCGGTCACGGTGTGCCGCTCATCCTCACTCTCGGCCTCGAGCGCCGAGAGCAGCTCCGGCGCACGACCGACCAGATCACCGCTCACCGGATCGGCGAGCATGATCTCCCACTCCAGGCCGACGGTGGACCGCGCCGAGGGCGCGAAATCGAGCTTCACGAGCACAGTCTGACACGCGCTGTCGGCGACACGGCAACCGCCGTGTCGCCGCGTTTCGCGCCTGGGCCGCGCATCTGGCAGAATAGAAGGTCGGACGACGTGCTCGACCCTCTATCCAGCATTCGTCCTCCCTCTTTGAGCTTCCGCCGGGTGTGCACCCCACTCTCCAGGCGATCGGTTCGTCAACTTCCACACAATTCAGGAGAATCGTGGCTGTCAAGATTCGTCTCAAGCGCCTGGGCAAGATCCGTGCGCCGTACTACCGCATCGTCGTCGCCGACTCGAAGACCAAGCGCGATGGTCGCGTGATCGAGGAGATCGGCAAGTACCACCCCACCGAGGAGCCCTCGTTCATCGAGATCGACTCCGAGCGTGCGCAGTACTGGCTCTCCGTCGGTGCGCAGCCGACTGAGCAGGTCGCCGCCCTTCTCAAGATCACGGGCGACTGGGGCAAGTTCAAGGGCGACAAGGACGCCAAGTCCACGCTCAAGGTCAAGGAGCCCAAGGTTCCGTTCGAGATCGACGCGTCCAAGAAGTCGGTCGTCAAGCCCAAGGCCGAGAAGAAGGTGGAAGCTCCCGCAGAGGAGGCTCCCGCCAAGGCCGACGCGGAGGCCGCTGAGGCTCCCGCCGCAGACTCGGAGTAGTCCGTCGTGCTCGCCGCCGCGCTCGAACACATCGTCAAGGGGATCGTCGATCACCCGGAGGATGTGCGTATCAACTCGTCCACCTCGCCGCGAGGCGATCTCCTCGAGGTGCGTGTGCACCCCGATGATCGTGGACGCGTGATCGGGCGCGGCGGCCGCACCGCCAAGGCACTGCGTACGCTCATCTCGGCGCTGGCTGATGGGCGTCGCGTCCGCGTCGACGTCGCGGACGACTGACGTGGTGTCGAAAGATCGCAACCAGGGCAAGAACCAGCTGCGCGTAGGGCGTCTCGTCAAGGCCCATGGCCTCAAGGGCGCGCTCAAGCTGGAGCTCTACACCGACAACCCGGAGCGCCGTTTCACTCCGGGAGCCGAGTTCACGTTGCAGGTGCCCGAGGCATCTCCGTGGCATGGCAAGACAGTCGTCGTCCGCGAATACCGCGTGATGAACGGCAACCCGGTCGTGTTCCTCGAGGACGTCGACGATCGTGAGGGTGCCGAGACCCTCGTCCGCGCGATCCTCTGGATCGATCAGGACGATGACGAGGTCGAGGACGACGCATGGTTCGACCACCAGCTCGTCGGTCTCGATGTCGTCCGCGATGAGACCATCGTCGGCAAGGTCGTGCGCGTGGAGCACTTCCCCGCCCAGGATCTGCTCATCGTCCGATCCGGCGATCAGGACATCATGGTGCCGTTCGTCCAGGCGATCGTCCCGACCGTCGACGTGAGGGCGGGACGTGTCACCGTGACTCCGCCTCCCGGCCTCTTCGAAGAGCTTCCGGACACGACAGACACAGCGGATGCGGGAGAGTCTTCGGACTCCGACGCATCGGCGTGACCGCTGATACGGTTCCTCCGTGCGCATCGACGTCCTCTCGATCTTCCCGTCCTACTTCGACGGACTGACGCTCTCCCTCCTCGGGAAGGCGCAGAGTGCAGGCATCCTCGATCTCCGAGTGCGTGATCTGCGCGAGTGGACGTCCGATCGTCACCGCACCGTCGACGACACCCCGTACGGCGGCGGCGCCGGGATGGTCATGAAGCCCGAACCCTGGGGCCTCGCGCTCGACGAGCTCGCGTCATCGAGCGCCGAGGCGACGAGAACCGCGGCGGCGCAGACGCGACCCACGATCATCTTCCCCTCGCCGGCCGGTGAGGTCTTCACTCAGGCCACTGCACGCGACCTGAGCACGCGCGATCACCTGATCTTCGGGTGCGGACGCTACGAGGGCATCGACGAACGGGTCTTCGAGTACGCGGCGTCGCTGGGAGAGGTCCGTCTCGTCAGCCTGGGCGACTACGTCCTCAACGGCGGAGAGGTGGCGACGATGGCGATGATCGAGGCCATCGGCCGCCTCATCCCCGGAGTCGTCGGTAACCCCGAGAGCCTGGTCGAGGAATCCCACGAGGACGGCCTGCTCGAGTACCCGTCGTACACGAAGCCCTCCGTCTGGCGTGATCGCTCGGTACCCGAGGTGCTGCTGAGCGGCAATCACGCGGTAATCGCCTCATGGCGGCGCGAGCAACAGCTCGAGCGGACGCGTCGCCGTCGCCCCGACCTGCTGCCGGAAGACGACGCTTAGACCAGAGTCTCTCTGCCGTGGTCGATCTCGAATACGACATCATGCGGATGCCGGAGCGACAGGGCCGACGCCGCATCCAGGCCTCGGAGGTCGGCCCGGAGCATTCTTCCGAGCATCTCGTGGCTCACGAGGAGTGGGATGCCGGCCGTCGCCCATCCGCACGACGACAACGCCCGGCGCGCTCGCGCCCGCGCCTGCGCGTAGCTCTCGCCGCCGGGGAAGGCCCATCCATAGCGGTTCGCCGCGCGTTCCTCACGCGCGGTGGGAAACCGTCGATCGATCTCCTCCCAGGTCATACCCGCCATGTCGCCGTGGTGTACCTCTGCGAGTTCTGGGACCTCGACGAGATCGGCGCCGAGGCGATCGGCGATGATGACAGCCGTCCTCAGCGCCCGACCGAGAGGGCTGGAACAGACCGTCGTGATCCCGCGGCCGGTGAGGCGCTCGGCGACATTCTTCGCCTGCAGGATGCCGTCCTCTGTCAGCGGCGAGTCCAGCTGCCCCTGCAGACGATGTTCGAGATTCCACCGCGTCTGACCGTGTCGCACCAGGAACAGGTGCTCCGGCACGTGGCGATCCTGGGGAATCATGGACTCAGGATGGCACAGCCGCCTCGATCACGGCGGAGTGATCCCGCCGTCGGCTGATACCGTCTGAGCATGGTCGATGAGGTTCTCGCGAAGTCTTTCGAACGCATCGGAGCGGATTACGACCGCTACCGCCCGGGATTCCCGCAGGCCGCGGCCGACCTGGTGATGCAGACGCCTGTGCGCGCTGCGCTCGACCTCGGGGCCGGCACCGGTAAGTTCACGGAACTGCTCCAGGGACGAGCCGAGCGCGTCATCGCGGTCGAACCGTCGTCGGCGATGCTCGACGTGCTGCGAGTCAAGCTTCCGGCAGTGGAGGCGCTGCAGGGAAGCGCCGAGCGGATTCCGGTGGCTGACGGCAGCGTGGACGTCGTGTCCGTCGCGCAGGCCTTCCACTGGTTCGATCGCGAGCCCGCGTGTGCGGAGATCACTCGGGTACTCGTGTCCGGTGGCGCCCTCGGACTGATCTGGAATCACTCCGACCCCACGAGCGCCTGGGACAGAGCGGCGCATCGCATCGCGCATCCCGCGGTGGCGGATGAGGACGGCACGACGAGCTCAGCCGCGGACGAGCTGCCGGGCTTCGTCCACGTCCGACACGAGCAGATCCACTGGACGGAGCGGATCCGACGGGAGGACTACTTGCGGCGATGGTCGACAGTGAGCAGCTTCCTCGTGGCGGATGACGACGAACGCGCGGGCATGTTCGCCGCGATCGAGGCCGTCCTGGACGCCGACTCCGAAACGCGCGGTCGCGACGACTTCGACCTGCCCATCGTGACGGACGTATTCGTCTACCGACGCGCCTGATCCGAGGGCGAGTGCTCAGTCGACGCCGAGGAACGAGCGGTCGGTGAGGATGATCGGACCGTCGGCTGTGACGGCTACCGTGTGCTCCGAATGAGCACCTCGGGATCCGTCGACACTGCGAAGCGTCCAGCCGTCAGGGTCTGTGATGAGCTCGTCGGTCGTCTCCAGCAGCCAGGGCTCGAGTGCGAACACGAGTCCCTCGCGAAGCGGGAAGCCACGACCTGCGCGCCCGTCGTTGGGGACATGCGGGTCGCCGTGCATGATGCGGCCGACGCCGTGCCCGCCGAAATCGGTGTTGATCGAGTACCCCTCGCCGTGCGACACGGCCGCGATGGCGGCGGAGATGTCACCGATCCGATTGCCCACGACGGCAGCCGTGATCGCGGCGTCGAGGGCGCGCTGGGTCGTGTCGATGAGTCTGAGATCCTCGTCGCGCGGAGTGCCGACGACGAAGGAGACGGCCGAATCCGCGACCCATCCGTCGACGGACACGGCGAAGTCGAGCGAGACCAGATCCCCATCTCGGAGCGTGTAGTCGTGGGGGAGTCCGTGCAGCACGGCATCGTTGATCGACGTGCAGATCACCTTGCCGAACGGGCTCGCGCCGAACGAGGGGTGGTAGTCGATGTAGCACGACTCCGCTCCTGCCTTGCGGATCATGTCGTGCGCTCTGCGATCGATCGACAGCAGGTTGGTGCCGACCTTCGTCTCGTCGCGCAGGGTAGCCAGCGTCTCGGCCACGAAGCGCCCGGCGGCGCGCATCTCGTCGATCTCGGCAGGGGTGCGCAGTTCGATCATCGGGTGTCCTCTCGTCCTCTCCATTCTCGCCGATGCGTGCGCCTCCGGCGTCCGCGCGCTCACAGCGAACACCGGGGCAGCGGCGTGCGGGGCGTCGTACGATCTGTGACATGTGGTTGCGTCAGGCGTTCTTCCGGTGGCTGGTTCCGGCCGCGTTCCTGCTGCCGCTCTGGCTCCTGATCGGCTGGGGCGTCTTCCAGGGCGGGTGGACGATCCTCTGGGTCCTCTTCATCGCGATCCCGTCCGTCTTCGTGGGGCAGCTTCTGCTCACGCTTCTCACGCGGTCCCGCCCCTCCGTGCGCGCCGATCGTGCCGTCTCGTGGTGGGACGTCGGAGGCTTCACCCTCTGGCATGGTCTGACGATCGCGGTCGGATGCTTCATCGACGGTGCATTCGGCTGGCTGCTCGCGGCCGCGATCGTCGTCGGCATCGGCCTCGTGTGGCTGCAGCTGTGGCAGCTGTGGAACGAGGCCAAGGGCAGTGGCGCGCGATTCCGCGAGACCATCGCCTGGTCGACCGTCCCCGGCGTCGACGAGCCGGCGCCCTCGACGCGCGCGCATGAGGTCATCGTGGTCCGGGAGAGCGACGCTCGCGAATGACACCGCAGCACGTGACGTTTTGGCCGCGTGCAGCATCCATGGCAGAATGAGTGTTTGTGCCGTGACCGGTTCTGCCTCAGGGGAACCCGCGGACGCTTCGGCGCCGTTCAGCACACCTCTTCTTATTCCTACTTACATCATGCAACCGACCTGAGGCGAGTGCAGAGAGAGACGATCATGCAGATCCTCGACGCCGTCGACGCAGCATCCCTGCGTTCCGACATTCCCGTCTTCCACCCCGGTGACACGGTCAACGTGCACGTGAACATCACCGAGGGCACCCGCTCGCGTATCCAGGTCTTCAAGGGCGTCGTCATCGGCCGCCAGGGCGATGGCGTGCGCGAGACCTTCACCGTGCGCAAGATCAGCTTCCAGGTCGGCGTCGAGCGTACGTTCCCCGTGCACTCCCCGGTGATCGACCACATCGAGGTCGTCACCCGCGGTGACGTGCGTCGCGCGAAGCTCTACTACCTCCGCCAGCTGCGCGGCAAGAAGGCGAAGATCAAGGAGAAGCGCTTCAACTGACGCGCAGGTTCTCCGCAGCACCCCGGGACACGATGTCCCGGGGTGCTGTGTTTTCCGCCGGGTGTGCGACCCTAGGTAGTGCCGTCTCCGAGCGGTGCGAGACTGTGAAGGAACCTTGATGACGACCGATTCCGCGCCTGCGTCCACACCTCCGACGAAACGTCGTCGTGGATTCCTCGTGTTCCTGCGCGACGTACTCGTGATCATCGTCATCGCGGCGCTCGTCTCCTTCGTGGTCAAGACGTTCGTCGTCCGCTCGTTCTACATCCCGTCGGCCTCGATGGAGCGCACGTTGCTCGTCAACGACAGGATCCTCGTCGATGAGCTCACGCCGCGATGGACCTCGTACGAGCGTGGGGACGTCGTGGTCTTCAAAGACCCGGGGGGTTGGCTCGACGGGCAGGTGCAGACTCCCGCGCAGCCCCCGCTCATCCAGGCGGTCGACTGGGTCCTGAACGTGGTCGGCATCTCCGCGACCGACTCGCAGGATCATCTGGTCAAGCGCGTGATCGGACTTCCCGGCGATCACGTCGTCTGCTGCAACGCGCTCGGCCAGCTCACCATCAACGGGGCCCCGATCGATGAGCTGAGCTACCTCAACCTTCCTGACGGCGACACGGCAGCCTCGAACGAGCCGTTCGACGTCGTCGTGCCCGAAGGATCGATCTGGGTGCTGGGCGACAACCGCGATCGATCGCGCGATTCACGCGCGCATCAGGACCTTCCCAGCGGCGGCTTCGTTCCCCTTGAGAATCTCGTGGGCAAGGCGTTCCTCACGACCTGGCCCTTCGACCGCATGGGCGCCATCGACGGACATCACGACAGCTTCAACGGCGTTCCGGACTCGGAATGACCGTCGTCGCACCCAAGCTCACCCTGGAGCGTCGACTGCTGACCGAGTGCGACCTGGTCATCTCCCTCGACGAGGTCGGGCGTGGGGCGCTGGCCGGTCCCGTGGCAGTCGGAGCCGCGGCGATGGACGCCGCCGGATCACGTCGTCGCGTCCCGGAGGGACTGCGGGACTCGAAGCTCGTCACGGAGAAGCGGCGACCCGATGTCGCCGCCAGAGCAGCCGCCTGGGTCCAGGCGTCCGGTGTCGGCTGGGCGAGTTCTGCAGAGGTCGACGAGGTCGGCATCATGCGTGCTCTGGGACTGGCGGCCTCTCGAGCGGTGCAGAGCATCGTCGACCAGGGAGTCACGATCGAGAGCGCACTGGTGCTGCTGGACGGCAACCACGACTATGTGTCCGCCGTCCACCCCGTGCCGCTTCGCGTCCGTCCGGTGGTCAAGGCGGACAGGGACTGTGCGTCGGTCTCTGCCGCGTCCGTGATCGCGAAGGTCGCCCGCGACACTTATATGGCGGAGCTCCACGAGGGGCACCCGGCCTACCAGTGGGACAGGAACAAGGGCTATGCGAGCGTCGAGCACCGTGATGCGATCCGCGCTCTCGGGCTGTCTCCGCATCATCGTTCGTCATGGGCTATCGCCGATGCTCCGACGCTGTTCTGACGCTCCGTGCGGCGGCGATGCGCCGCCGACTCTAGGATGGAGACATCATGGATGAGGAAGCCTTCGACGACTACGACCGCGAGCTCGAGCTGGCGCTGTTCCGCGAATACCGCGACGTCGTCTCCCAGTTCCAGTATGTCGTCGAGACGGAGCGCCGGTTCTACCTGGCGAACGAGGTCAACGTCGTGCGTCGTGACACCGAGCACGACTTCTACTTCGAGATCTCGATGACCGACGTCTGGGTGTGGGACATCTACCGCGCCGACCGTTTCGTGAAGGCCGTGCGCGTACTCACCTTCAAGGACGTCAACGTCGAAGAACTCCAGCGCCGCGAGTTCGAACTGCCGCAGGAGTTGTCGCTCGACGGGGAGTGACCCTTTCTGCACAGTCCGTGGGTCTGACGGACTGTTCCTGAGTCCCGCGCGAACGACGCATTCGAGACGCGAATCGTCGACCCCGTTCGACAGGCTGTCGTCATGGCAGCGAAAGACGAACTCGGCAGAGCCGGTGAAGAGCAGGCGGTTCGATACCTGAGGACGCTCGGATATGAGATCCTCGACCGCAACTGGCGGTGCACTCAGGGAGAGATCGACATCGTCGCGTCGCACGGCTCGCACCTCGCAGTGGTGGAGGTGAAGACGAGACGGAGCGACTCCTACGGGCACCCGTTCGAAGCGGTTGACGCGCGCAAGCTACGCCGCCTGTGGCAGCTGGCCCATGCCTGGGCGTCTGCCCACACCGACAGCGCGCGAGGGATGACGATTCGGATCGACGCGATCGGGATCGTCGGTGCCGATCCGGCGCGCGGCACTCTCGAGCACCTCGTGGCGTTGTCGTGACGACAGCGCGAACCTGGGCCGTCGCCTTGACCGGGGTCGACGGCCACATGGTCGAGGTCGAGGCAGATCTGTCGAACCAGACCCCTGATTTCAAGATCATCGGGCTTCCCGACAAGTCACTCGGAGAAGCTGTGCAGCGCGTGCACAACGCGTGCAAGAACAGTGCGCTCGATCTCCCGCGCCGGCGGCTGACGGTCAACCTCTCGCCGGCGAGTCTTCCCAAACAGGGCTCGGGGTTCGATCTGAGCATCGCTGTGGCGGCGCTCGCTGCTGGCGGGTCGCTCTCACAGCGTTCCATCGCTCGAACCGTGCACCTCGGCGAGCTGGGCCTCGACGGAAGGCTTCGCCCGGTGCCCGGCGTGCTGCCTGCGGTGTTCGCGGCCGCGCGGGCGGGGTTCGACACCGTGATCGTCCCCTCGGCGAACGAGGCCGAGGCAGCGCTCGTGCCCGATATCGACGTGCGACCGGCCGCGACGCTTTCTCAAGTCGCCGTCTGGCATGGCGCAGAGGTGGATGTGATCGACGGTGACCCGGTCCTGGCTCCTGCCGCCGCTCAGGAAGCGGTCGAATCGCTGGACCTGTCCGAGGTCGTCGGTCAGGAGGACGCCGTACAGGCTCTCATCGTCGCGGCTGCAGGAGGCCACCATCTGCTCTTCAGCGGGCCACCGGGTGCGGGGAAGACGATGCTCGTGCGGCGTCTCCCCGGAATTCTGCCGCGTCTCACCGAAGAGGAGGCACTGGAGGTGGCCTCGATCCGCTCCCTCACAGGTGAGCCCGTGCGACGCCTCGACGTCACTCCGCCGATCGAGGCGCCGCACCACAGCGCGTCGGTGGCTGCTCTCGTGGGTGGGGGTTCGCGAGGGGTTCGACCCGGTGCCATCTCGCGAGCGCATCGCGGGGTGCTGTTCCTCGACGAAGCCGCCGAGTTCTCGCGCGTCGCACTCGACGCTTTGCGACAGCCGCTCGAATCCGGTTCGATCGAGGTGAGCCGGTCAGGGGTCACTGCCCTGTTCCCGGCGCGGTTCCAGCTCGTCCTCGCCATGAATCCATGCCCCTGCGGCAATTACGGTGTCCGGGGTTCCGAATGCGTGTGTCCGTCCCTGGCGATCCGCAGATACGCGACGAGGCTGTCAGGTCCGCTCCGCGACCGCATAGACATCGAGCTGCAGGTGGCGCGCGTCTCCGCCGTCCAGGCGATGACTGCAGACCGGACGTCCGTCACGACCGCACTGGCCGGCGAGCGCGTCGCAGTGGCCAGGGAACGCGCCGTCGCACGGTGGCGAGGCACACCGTGGCGTCGCAACGGCGAAGTGCCGGGTGCACGACTACGTCAACCTGATCTGCGGCTCGCACCATCTGCCCGAGCACCGCTCGACCGCGCGTTGGAACGGGGTGCACTCACCCTCCGGGGCTACGACCGGGTCTTGAGGTTGGCGTGGACCATGTCGGACCTGGAGGGGATCGACAAGCCGGGGCGCGACGAGGTCGGGCGCGCTCTGTTTCTGAAGAGGGGATACACATCATGATCGAATCGTTGATGGAAGCGCCCGACATCCGTGACGCGCTCGAAGGGATGGGGCCTCACGACCATCCGGAGGAAGCGCTCGCGAGGGTCGCATGGTCGGTGCTGGCAGAGCCGGGTGACGGTGTGGCGGGTGCTCTCATCGCAGAGCTCGGTGTTCGCGAGGCCCTGGAGGTCGCACTGGCCGGCCGCGGCCGTGAGCGTTCGGACGCGGGCGGAAGAGCACTCTCCGAGGGAAGAGCGAGGTGGACAGCGCGCGCCGATCCACGGGCCGTGGCGGAGGCGATTCGATGCGCGCGCGATGTGGGTGCACGACTGATCCTCCCCGGCGACGCGGGTTGGCCGGTCGCGCTCTACGACCTCGGTGCGCATGCGCCGACGCTGCTGTGGGTGCGAGGCGACCCTGGTCTTCTCTCCGCGGAGCCACGCGTCGCGATCATCGGGGCTCGTGCGGCGAGCGGCTACGGGGAGATGCTCGCCGCAGAGTTCGCGGGAGATCTGGCCGTCGGCGGCGCGCTCATCGTCTCGGGTGGTGCGTACGGGATCGATGGCGCTGCCCATCGCGCGGCGCTCGGCGTCGACGGGAAGACCGTGGCATTCCTGGCGGGCGGAGTCGATCGCGCCTACCCTCATGGTCACAGAGACCTGCTGCGACGCATCGTCGACACCGGCGCAGTCGTGAGCGAAGTGCCGTGCGGGACTGCGCCGACCAAATGGCGATTCCTGGCACGCAACCGACTCATCGCCGCGGTCAGCCATGCGACGGTCGTCGTAGAGGCGGGATGGCGAAGCGGCTCGCTCAACACCGCAGGTCACGCGGCGCAGCTTGGCCGCCCACTCGGGGCTGTGCCCGGCCCGGTGACGTCTGCGGCATCGGCGGGATGTCATCGCCTTCTGCGTGAATACGACGCCCGATGTGTGACCACTGCTGCGGAGATCCGCGAGCTCTGGGGCGACAGCGTGCACATGCCGGAGGCGGCGCCATCCGATCCCGATCAGCTGCGACTGCTCGATGCGATAACCGGCCGCTCGGCGCTCCCGGTTCTCGAGATCTGTCGGCGATCGGGACTCTCACCCGACCAGGTGAGCGCGATGCTCGGGGTGCTCGAGCTGGACGGCGTGGTCCGGCGGTCAGAGGGCGGGTGGCAGAAGACGACAGGCGACAGCGGACGGCGCGGCTGACGTGATGCCGATACCCGCTCCTGCAAGCTGGATCCATGGAGTTCGCAGCTGCGGCACAGGCCTTCACCGATCACCTCGAGCAGGTGCGCAGGCTGTCGCCCGCGACGGTTCGGGCATACCGGTCCGACCTGCGCGATCTGGCGCAGACGGTCGGAGAGCTCGGTGTGGGAGACGTGTCCCTCGAGACTCTGCGCGACTGGCTCTGGCGGGCGACCCAGCGCGGTGACGCTCGCTCGACGCTCGCGCGCCGAGCAGCCGCGGCCCGGTCGTTCTTCGCCTGGGCGCAGGAGAATGAGCTCGTCCCGCACGATCCGAGCTTGCGCCTGGTCGCACCGAAGCGCGGACGTACTCTGCCGACGATCGCCTCTCAGGATGCGATGACCGCCCTCCTCGACGCGCAACGGACGGCGGCGTCGACGGGGGAGCCGAACCCGCTGCGGGACCACGCGATCCTCGAGCTGCTCTACGGCGCAGGGATCCGCGTCTCCGAGCTCTGCGGACTCGATGTCGACGATCTCGATCTCGACCGTGGCACCGCCCGCGTGCTCGGCAAGGGATCGAAAGAGCGTGTCGTCCCGTTCGGCGCGCCGGCGAGAGACGCCATCGGCGCCTATCTCACCCGTGGTCGTCCCGTGCACGTCGCGCGGGCCGCACGCCCGACGCCCGCCCTGTTCCTCGGCACGCGGGGTGCTCGGGTGGGACCCCGAGCTGTGTACTCACTCGTCGCCGAGGTGCTCGCGCCCTATGTCGGCGCCGACACGGTCGGACCGCACGCCCTCAGACACACTGCGGCGACGCATCTTCTCGATGGGGGCGCCGATCTCCGGGCAGTCCAGGAGATTCTGGGGCACGCGAGCCTCGGCACCACCCAGATCTACACGCACGTCTCCTCTGAGCGGCTCACGGCCACCTACCGCCTGGCACATCCGCGGGCGTGAGCCTTGCGGTGGCGCGCGATCCGTTCCGATGCGCACGAGCGAGCTGAGCGCGACGCGCCGACGCCGCTCACACGGGGTCGCAGCAGGGGAGGAGCACCGCGCGCGGCACCTCTGCGAACAGAAGCATGGGGTTGATGTAGTCGCCGTCGAGTCGCACGCCCAGATGCATCGTGCCCGGCGACGTATGGCCGCCTGACCCGACGGTGCCGATCGCGTCGCCGGCCGTCACGACATCTCCTGGGGACAGAGTGGACATCACCGGCTCGAACGTCGACACGTATCCGTCGGAGTGCTCGATCGTGAGCAGAGGCCGGTCCACGACGGTTCCGCGGAACGCCACGATTCCGTCAGCCGGTGCGCGGACGGCACCGCTCTGTGCCGAGACGATGTCGACTCCGCGGTGACCGGCTCCGTATTCGTGCGCCGGCGCCCGATACGGATTCGCGACCGAGCGGACTCCGTCGACCGGCCAAGTCCAGGGTGCGGCGGCGAGAACTGTGGTGGCGGGCGGCGTGTCCGCGTTCGCAGGGACATGGGGGTCGACGCTCAGCAGAGCGACGAGCAGGATGATGGCGAGGAAGCGTCGACGAGTGGCCATCGGGCCATGATCGGGGAGGCGCGCCTCGCTCCATGCGGACCTGAGTCGAATCATCGCAGGAGGTGCGCAGAACCCGTGGATGCGCTCCGCGGTGCAGGGCGGGTGACGCCCTCGCATCCTGTATGCTGGGGGAGCACCTCGATCTCGAGGTGACTACGCGTGCCCAGAGCGACTCAGGTCGCGGCATCCACTCCCACAGGTCCTGCTTCCGAGCAGGCGGGTGTGCGCCGGGCACCAGGAAGTTCGATCGCCCGATCGACTTGACAACCTCAATGGCGCAGAATCGCGCCGGAACAAGGAGACGACCATGGCTGTGGTCACCATCCGCCAGCTGCTCGACAGCGGCGTGCACTTCGGACACCAGACCCGTCGGTGGAACCCGAAGGTCAAGCGCTTCATCCTCACCGAGCGCAGCGGCATCCACATCATCGACCTCCAGCAGTCGCTCGGCTACATCGACAAGGCCTACGACTTCGTCAAGGAGACCGTCGCCCACGGTGGCACGATCCTCTTCGTCGGCACGAAGAAGCAGGCGCAGGAGATCCTCGCCGAGCAGGCGACCCGCGTGGGTCAGCCCTTCGTCAACCAGCGCTGGCTCGGTGGACTCCTCACCAACTTCCAGACGATCTCCAAGCGTCTCGCACGCATGAAGGAGCTCGAGGAGCTCGACTACGAGACCCCGGCGAACAGCGGCTTCACGAAGAAGGAGCTGCTTCTCAAGAAGCGCGAGCTCGACAAGCTGCACAAGTCGCTCGGCGGGATCCGCAACCTCACCAAGACGCCCTCCGCCATCTGGGTCGTGGACGCCAAGCGTGAGCACCTCGCCATCGACGAGGCCAAGAAGCTCGGCATCCCCGTGATCGGCATCCTCGACACCAACGCCGACCCGGACGACTTCCAGTACCCGATCCCCGGCAACGACGACGCGATCCGCTCGGTCTCGCTGCTGACCCGCATCATCGCGGACGCAGCGGCAGAGGGTCTGCAGCAGAAGCACAACCCCGAGACGGGCGACGCTGAGCCGCTCGCCGACTGGGAGAAGGAGCTCCTCGAAGCTCCCGTCCAGGAGTCCGCTGACGCAGCAGAGGTCGTCGACGCCGCCGCCGATGAGGCTGCCGTCGTCGAGACGCCCGCTGCTGACGAGACCGCTGCCGATGAGGCCGGTGCTGAGGCACACGACGAGGCGATCGCCGCCGCTTCCGGTGAGGAGACCTCTGAGGTCGCCGCCGCCGAAGCAGCAGACGCCAAGTAATTCCGCGACCACCACACACATCACGAAGCAAGGAGCCACCACACATGGCCAACTTCACCATCGCCGACCTCAAGGCGCTGCGTGAGCAGCTCGGCACGGGAATGGTCGACACCAAGAAGGCGCTCGAGGAGGCTGACGGAGACGTCGAGAAGGCCACCGAGATCCTGCGTCTGAAGGGTGCCAAGGGCAACGCGAAGCGTGCCGACCGTTCCACCAGCGAGGGCCTCATCGTCGCTCGCGAGCAGGACGGCGCCGTGACGCTGATCGAGCTCGCCTGCGAGACGGACTTCGTCGCGAAGAACGAGCGCTTCATCGCGCTGGCCGACAAGGTCGCAGACGCCGTCGCAGCTGTCAAGGCTGACTCGGTCGAGGCCGGTCTCGCCGCCCAGGCGGGCGACAAGAGCGTCGAGCAGACCATCTCGGAAGAGGCTGCGATCATCGGCGAGAAGGTCGAACTGCGTCGCGTGCGCACGGTCTCCGGCGACAAGGTCGAGGTCTACCTGCACCGCACCAGCAAGGACCTGCCGCCGCAGATCGGTGTCGTCGTCGCCTACTCGGGTGACGACGCCGAGACCGCTCGCAGCATCGCGCAGCACATCTCGTTCGCGAACCCGTCGTACCTCTCCCGCGAGGACGTACCGTCCGACGCCGTGGAGAAGGAGCGCGAGATCGTCACCGAGATCTCCCGCAACGAGGGCAAGCCGGAAGCGGCTCTGCCCAAGATCGTCGAGGGCCGTGTCTCCGCGTTCATCAAGCAGGTCGCCCTGCTCGAGCAGGACTACGCGAAGGACAACAAGCTCTCTGTCGCCCAGGTGGCGAAGGACGCCGGTATCACCGTGACGGACTTCGCGCGCTTCAAGGTCGGCGCGTAACATCGTCGAAGGGGTTCGGATCAACGCGATCCGGACCCCTTCTTCATGCCCAGAAGGCACTATCTTGAATCGGGACGAGAGGATCACCCCCATGACCGACCGCACAGGACGCCGCCGCGTTCTTCTCAAGCTCTCCGGTGAGGCGTTCGGCGCCGGCCAGCTCGGTGTCAACCCCGATGTCGTCAGCCAGATCGCTCGCGACATCGCCGCAGCGGTCGACCGCGTCGAGATCGCCATCGTCGTCGGTGGTGGCAACTTCTTCCGTGGAGCGGAGCTGAGCCAGCGCGGCATGGACCGCGGTCGCGCCGACTACATGGGCATGCTCGGCACGGTGATGAACGCTCTGGCGCTCCAGGACTTCCTCGAGCAGGCCGGCGCGCCCACACGCGTGCAGTCCGCGATCTCGATGACGCAGGTGGCCGAGCCTTACATTCCGCTCCGCGCGGAGCGTCACATGGAGAAGGGCCGCGTCGTGATCTTCGGCGCCGGCGCCGGTCTGCCGTACTTCTCGACCGACACGGTCGCCGCGCAGCGCGCTCTCGAGATCGGTGCTGAGGAGGTCCTCGTCGCCAAGAACGGCGTCGACGCCATCTACACCGCCGACCCGAACAAGCACGCGGATGCCGAGCGCATCGAGCGCGTCACGTATCGCGACGCCCTCCAGCGCGGACTCAAGGTCGTCGACTCGACGGCGTTCAGCCTCTGCATGGACAACAACATGGACATGCGCGTCTTCGGCATGGAACCGGCGGGCAACGTCACGCGTGCTCTCCTCGGCGAGCACATCGGCACTCTCGTCACGGCCTGAGCGCCTGCCGGTGCTCGAGCGCCCCGCCCGATAGAATTTCAGAACACCCCGACGATAGGAGTCACCGTGATCGCGGATGTCCTCGCTGAAACCACCTCCCGCATGGCACGAGCCGTCGAGGCCGCCAAGGAGGACTTCTCCACGGTGCGCACCGGTCGTGCGAACCCGCAGCTCTTCCAGAAGGTCCTGGTCGACTACTACGGAACGCCGACTCCTCTCGCGCAGCTCGCCTCACTCGCGAACCAGGAAGCACGCACGCTCATCATCACGCCGTACGACAAGTCGGCGCTGAAGGGCATCGAGCAGGCTATTCGCGACATGCCGAACCTCGGCGCCAACCCCACCAACGACGGCAACCTCGTGCGGGTCACGATGCCTGAGCTCACTGCCGAGCGTCGCAAGGAGTACGTGAAGCTCGTCAAGACCAAGGCGGAGGACGCCAAGGTCCACGTCCGAGGCATCCGCCGCAAGGGCAAGGATGAGCTCGACGCCCTGAAGAGCGAGCTCGGCGAAGACGAGATCGCCAGGGGAGAGAAGGAACTCGACGCCCTCACGCGCCAGCACGTCGACCTGATCGACGACGCACTCAAGCGCAAAGAGGCCGAACTCCTCGAGGTGTAGGCGGCATGTCCGACGACTCCAGCGGTGACGGTACCGACAAGCCGCAGACGCGTCGTGAGGCGCGCGACTCGTCGACCCCGGCCGGCGGCACCCCCCTTGTCGACGGTGCATTCCCGACGTTCGACAGCGCGAGCATCCCGCCGCGGCCTCCATTGCCCGCGGAACGGCCCGCGGTCGCGGCGTCGACACTGGACACCGCTGACCACAACGCCATCCGCGAGCAGTGGAGAGCGGCCAGGGATGAGCTGGGAAACCATGTCTCGCACGCTCGCGGCCAGCTCGATCAGGCCAATGAACGGATCAAGGAGCGCACAGGTCGCGACCTGATCCTGGCGACGCTGATCGGTCTCGCGTTCGGTGCAGCGCTGCTCGCTTCGCTTCTGTTCATCAAGGTGCTGTTCGTGCCGTTCGCGCTGGCGGCCGCCCTGTTGGGCGTCTACGAGCTCTCGCTCGCCCTCCGCGCGTCGGGTCGACGGATCGACGTGGTGCCGCAGTTCATCGCGGCCACACTTCTCGTGCTCTCCGCCTTCTTCCTCGATCTCTGGCTCGTCTGGGTCATGCTGTTCCTCGCCGTCGCGTTCGTGATCGTCTGGCGGCTCGTCGCGCAGATGATCGCCACGGACGGTAGAACCTACGGCGACGTGCTCACGGATGCCGTCATCAGCGGTTTCGTGCAGATCTACGTTCCGTTCCTCGCCGCCGTCGCGTTGATCCTCCTCAAGCAGGAAGGGGGTCAGTGGTGGGTGCTCAGCTTCATCGCGATCGCCGTCGTCGCCGACACCGGCGCCTACGCCGCGGGACTCGCGTTCGGTCGGCATCCGATGGCTCCCCGGATCAGTCCCAAGAAGACCTGGGAGGGCTTCGGCGGTGCGGTGCTCGGTTCGATAGCCGCCGGTGTGCTCCTCGCGATCTTCCTTCTCCATGTGCCGTGGTGGATCGGCGTGATCTTCGGCGTCGCGATCCTGCTGTCCGCGACACTCGGTGACCTCGGCGAGTCGATGCTGAAGCGCGACCTCGGCATCAAGGACATGAGCTCCTGGCTTCCCGGGCACGGCGGGCTCCTCGACCGGCTCGACAGCATCCTGCCGTCCACGGTCCCCGCTCTGTGCCTCTATTTCCTCTTCTCCTCCTGGGTGGTGCTGTGATGGTCTCCGACGACGTACAGGTTTCGGGTGACGCTGTGGAGGCGCCGCCTGCCTTCTCGCTGACGAGCGGCCGTGTGCGCGGCTACCACCGCGCGGCGGTCGACACATTCCTCGCGGCTGCGCGGACCGCCTTCGAGGGCGACGCCGACGACCTGAGCGCGGCCGACGTGCGAGTGGCGTCGTTCCCCCTCGTGAAGAACGGCTATGTCGTCGCAGAGGTCGACGCGGCGCTCGGTCGCGTCGAGGATGCTCTGGCCGCCCGCGCTCGCGACCGGGTGGTTCGCTCTCGTGGAGCGGGTGCATGGGTCGAGCAGGCACGTGGCGACGCGCAGGTGATCCTCGATCACCTGGCCAGGCCGAAGCGTCACCGTTTCGCGCGCACGGGTGTGCTCACCTTCGGCTACCGCATCGACGAGGTCGATCACGTGGGCACGCGCATCGCCCGTTACCTGCGGGATGGAGAGCCGCTGACGGCCGAGCAGTTGCGCGCCGCCGCGTTCCGGATGCAGCGCGGTGGGTATCGTGAAGAGCAGGTCGATGCCCTCCTGGACGCGGCCGTAGACGTCATCCTGGCCGTTCGCTGAGCGTTCTGATGGCCGTCTCAGGCCTCAGCGGGTAGACTTCCTCTCATCGTGAACTCCCGAAACGACATGACTCCCCAGCGAAACGATGTGACGCCTGTGCCCGCATCGGCGACTCTCTCGGCGCGCACGGGCAGCCGACGCCGTGGCGTCGTGGGCTTCTTCAGCGCTCTTGCGGTCGTCGGTTTCGCGGCGGCGATGGTCGCCCCTACGGGTGTCGCGCTCGCGGAGCAGCCCGCAGAGGCGAGCCCGGAGTCGGCCTACTCAGTCGCGCTCACCGAGACCCAGAACCTCACCGTCTCGGTGGAAGGCGCAACGATCGCGCCCGTCCAGCGCGGGACGTTCTCCGTCTATGTGACGCCGAAGCCCACACCGACCCCCACACCCACGACGGCGTCCTCCGGCTCGTCCTCGAAGTCGAGCAGCGCCGCGCCTCTCTTCTATACCGGCGGGGGTGCTCCGGCCGAGTGGATGGCCGCTGCCGGAATCGCCGAGTCCGACTGGGGTTACGTCGACTACATCGTCTCGCGTGAGAGCGGATGGAATCCGAACGCGACCAACAAGTCCTCGGGTGCGTGCGGTCTCGTCCAGGCCCTGCCGTGCAGCAAGGTGCCTGGCAACGGATACGACCCGGTCGACAACCTGCGCTGGGCGACGGGCTATGCCACCGGGCGATACGGCAGCTGGGCCGGCGCGCACGCCTTCTGGACGAACAACCACTGGTGGTGAGCGGCCCTCATGGCACGCTCCCGCAGACGCCGTCCGGCGCGCCCTGATCCCGAGGACTCTCTGGACCGCCTTCTGGCGTCCTGGAAGCGCACGGAGGTGCGCCGGGGCTCCGAATGGACCGTGCAGCCGGTATCGGCCGCGCAGGCGCTCAAGGAGTACAGCTGCCCCGGGTGCGGACGCACCGTCGCGCCGGGCACCGCTCATCTCGTGATCTGGCGCGCGGACGGCGTGCTCGGCGACGCCGCAGACCTCGCCGCCCGGCGGCATTGGCACACACACTGTTGGAGGATTGCGTGAGCATCGAGATCCGCGGACCACTCGAGCTTCCTGCTCGACGCGAGGACATCGTTCTGGAGACGGCGGATGAGCTGACGCTCGTGGGGGAACTCGCGGTGCCGGAGTCGGCCGACCCTGTCGCGACGCTCGTGACACTCCACCCGCTGCCCACGGCGGGCGGTTTCATGGACTCGCACATCATCCGGAAGGCCGCCGCACGGCTACCCGCGTTGGCCGACCTCGCCGTGCTGCGATTCAACACGCGCGGCACCACGTCTCCTCGAGGAACGAGCGACGGCACGTTCGACGGGGGAGCGGCGGAGCAGTTCGACGTCGCCGCGGCGATGGACTTCGTCCGTGACCGCGGCCTTCCGCGCCCGTGGCTGCTCGGCTGGTCGTTCGGCACGGAACTCGCCCTCAAGTACGGACGCGAGCACGATGTCGAGGGGATCATCCTCCTGTCGCCGCCGCTGCATCGCGCGACCGAATCGGAGGTCGCCGCATGGGCGGATGAGGACGTCGAGGTCGTCATTCTGGTTCCCGAGCTCGACGACTATCTCCGTCCGGCAGAGGCGAGAGAGCGGTTCGCGGCGATCCCGCACGCGAACCTGATCGCAGTCGAGGGCGGCAAGCACCTCTGGGTGGGAGAGAGCCAGACCCGGCGCGTGCTCACCGAGATCGTGGCGGCGGTGAACCCTGCGGCGCTGCCGCTGCCGAACGAGTGGCCGGCGGCTTAGAGCTCGTTCATCCGGGGGATCAGCACCTGGCGGTAGAGGATCAGGATGCTGGCTGCGACGGGGATCGCGATGAGCGCGCCCAGGAGACCCAGAAGGCTTCCTCCCGCCAAGGCGGCGACCACCACGACGGCGCCGGGCACGGACACTGCGCGGCTCATGATCCTCGGTGAGATCACGTACGCCTCGATCTGCATGTAGATCAGGTAGTAGATCGCCGCCGCGATCGCGGTCGCGGGGGAGCCGAGGCCGGGAATGAGGCAGACGAGCACGATGATCGTCGACCCTGTCAATGTGCCCACGAGCGGGATCAGCGAGAAGAAGAAGGCCACGACCGCGAGCACGGCAGGGAACGGCGCGTCGATGATCGTCAGGAAGATCATGCTCAGGATGCCGTTGATGACGCCCTGCGTCACCTGACCCATGACGTAGTACCCGACCGAGTCCGTGATCTGCTCGGCGAGGTCGATGAAGCGCTCCCGCTTCGACGCGGGCGCGAGCTGGTACACCGCTCGCTTCAGCGACGGCGTGGAGGCCGTCAGGTAGATCGTCAGGATCAGGACGATGAACGCGCCGAAGAGACCGCTGACGACGGCGCCGCTGGCCGCGAGGACGCTCTGCCCGATGGACCCGCCGATCTGGGTGAGGTTCGTCTCGAGCCAGTTCGTCACGTAGGCGAAAACGTCGTCGACTTTGAGATTGGGGAAGGTGTCGACCATCCACTCCCGGAGGTCCACGAGGAAGGTTCCGCGTTGGACGATGGCCGTGATCTGCGCGATGAGCTGGGAGATCTGGTCGACGAGCACCGGGATCACGATCAGGATGATGCCCGCGAAGATGCCGAGGACGGCCAGGATCGTGATCAGCACGGCGAGCCACCGGGGGAGTCTCTTGCGTTCGAGGAACGATACGAGCGGGTCGAGACCGAGACTGAGGAACAGTGCCGTGCCGACGTAGAGCAGCACAGTGGACAGGCTCTCGACGCTTCCGATCAACAGGATTCCCAGGCCCACGCCGAGCGTCGCCACGAGGGCGGTGCGGAACGGGTTGTGGATCTTCATCGGTGCTCCTCGGAGATGGGGATGATGCAAGGGTATCTACCGTGTGATGCCTGATCGTCACGACGTGCCGGGACGATCAGGCATGCCCTCGTGGGCAACACACAGGTGATTTCGCTAGTCTGAAATGTCGAGTGTTGCGACTCGGGCGCTCGTCCGGGTCGTGTGAGGAGACTATTCGTGCGTTTCGTATGGGCCGTCGTGGCCTTCGTGCTGGCTGCGGGACTGATCGCTGCGGGCATCGCGCAGCGAACCGTTTTCATGGGTCCGTCGACCCAGGAGACCTCGGTCGCCGTGGAAGAACCGGCGCCCTACGTGCTCCTGGACGGCGACGTCCTGAGGGAGCACCCCGGCGCTCAGACCCTGCTCGTCCGTGGAGACGGTGACATCTTCGCCGCGTACGGTCGAACGGCCGACATGGAGGCGTGGCTGGCTGACGCCTCGTACAACCACGTCACCGTCGGCAAGGACGGCGAGCTTGATGTCGAGCTCGTGGACGCGGTCGCGACAGGTGAAGACGACGCCGATACGGACGCCCCCGAGGCGACCCCGGCTCCCGCGGAGACGCCCGCAGACGACGGTGCGGCAGCCGAAGCCGGGCGGAGTCCGGTCGGATCGGATCTCTGGCTCGACTCGTTCACCGACACCGATGCGCTGATCGCCGACATGCAGCTGCCCGAAGGCGTCAGCCTTCTCATCGCCCACGACGGCACTGTCGACGCACCTGACGACATCGTCGTCTCCTGGCCGCTCGACACGTCGACGCCTCTGGCGGGTCCGCTGATGGCAGCCGGTGCCGCCGTGCTCGTCGTCGGCCTCGTCCTGTACGTGCTCGGCATCCGCCACCAGCGCCGCGGACGTGGTCCTCGGCGCAAGGGACCAGGGCCTCTTCCCGCGACCGAGCCGATCGATGTGGCCCAGCTGCCGCCGTCGGAGCGGAAGGCGATCGAGGAATCATCGACGACCGAACCCGACAGGGGATCCACTCCAGCCGAGCACGCCGTCGATTCGGAGAGCGTGCACGGCGACGGGCAGGAGGGCTCGGCGAGCGAGGGCGACGCAGCCGGCGATCGCAAGTCCGAGATGCGCGCCACACCGAGCCGCAGACGCCGCATGTTCGCGGTGCCGGCTCTCGCGCTGACCGCGCTCCTGGCCACCGGATGCTCGGCCGACTCGTGGCCCCAGTTCGGTGCGGGGACGCCCAGTCCCTCGCCCAGCGCCACCGTGATCGCTCCCGAGAACCAGAAGCCCCCGGCGGTGACCGAGGCTCAGGCCAAGCGCATCCTTCAGGATGTGTCGGCGACGCTCTCCGACGCGGACGCCGCGATGGACATCGACCTGGCGGGAACCCGCCTCGACGGCCCTGCCCTGACGGCCCGCAAGACCGAGTATGCGCTGCGTACCGCGCTTCCTGATACCGCCGTGCCGGCGGCGATCCCGACCGATGACGTCGAGGTCATGCTGCCAGAGGCGACCGACCGTTGGCCGCGCACCGTCCTCCTGCTCTCGAAGAGCGACGGCGACGACACAGTTCCCCCGGTCGTGCTGACGATGACACAGCAGGACCCCTGGTCCAACTACAAGGTCAACAACATGGCCGAGATGTCGGCTGATGCCGTCTTCCCTGAGGTCGCCGCGCCGTGGCTCGGAACTTCGCTCGTCCCGGACGACTCCGCCTTCCTCAGCATGCCGCCGGGCGAACTCGCCGCGACATTCTCGGACGTCGTCGACGCGGGCGAGCAGAGCGCGTCCTACGGACTGTTCGACGAGATCTCGCAGAACCTCGCGAAGTCGATCCGAGACAGCCGCCAGGCTGTGGTGCAGAACCTCGCGGACAACGGCGCTGCAGCGACGTCCCAGACCGCCTTCGACATCGCACCGGCCGACTCCGCCCCTGTATCGATGACCACTCTGGGCAGCGGCGCCATAGTCGCCGTCTCGCTGGTCGACACCGAGACGGTCACACCGACTTCCGCGGATGCGGTGATCCGTTTCGGCGACAACGCGCAGGCGAAGGCGCTGACCGGGGTCACCGAGTCCGCCAAGGGCGTGACGACCAAGTACGAATTCCAGTTGTTCTTCTCCGTCCCCGCCCAGGGCTCCACGGAGCAGATCCGGCTCCTGGCCGTCCGCCAGGATCTTCTCTCCGTCGAGGTGATCAAGTGACCGATATCTCTCCTGCCGCGCTCCGAGGAGCCGTCGACCTCTCCAGTCTGCGCAATCGACCGGCCGCGCCAGCGACCGGAACGCCTGCTCCCGCACCGGGGGTCGCGGACGTGGTGGTCGACGCGACCGACGAATCGTTCGGTCGGATCCTCGAGCTCTCGCGCACCGTGCCAGTGGTCGTCGACCTGTGGGCCGAGTGGTGCGGACCCTGTAAGCAGCTGAGCCCCATCATCGAGAAGGTGACGCGCGAGCTCGGCGGCAAGGTGCTGCTCGCCAAGGTCGACGTCGATGCCAACCCTCAGCTCGCGCAGGGTTTCCGTGCGCAGTCGATCCCGATGGTGGTCGCTCTCATCGCAGGACAGCCGGTTCCGATGTTCACCGGAGCGGTTCCCGAACAGCAGGTCCGCGAAGTCTTCGCGCAACTGCTCCAGCTTGCCGCGCAGAACGGCGTCACGGGCTCGCTGGATGTGGGCGAGGCCCCGGCTGCGACCGAGGAGGCCGCCGA
Source organism: Microbacterium sp. LWH13-1.2 (assembly GCF_038397735.1). Classification (NCBI taxonomy): domain Bacteria; kingdom Bacillati; phylum Actinomycetota; class Actinomycetes; order Micrococcales; family Microbacteriaceae; genus Microbacterium; species Microbacterium sp. LWH13-1.2. The sequence continues at coordinate 1,248,352 of NZ_CP151635.1, forward strand.
AGAACCGCCGCTGCCGCCGCTGCACGCGGAGGCCTTCGCCGCGATCGAACTCGGCGACTACGCCGCAGCCGTCATCGCCTACGAGAAGGCCCTCGCCGAGAATCCTCGTGACGAGGATGCGATAGCCGGTCTCGGGCAGGTGCGTCTTCTCGATCGCGTGCAGAAGCTCGACCTGCAGGAGGCACGGGCAGCTGCCGCAGCGGGGCCGCTGGATGTGCAGGCCCAGTTCGATGTTGCGGATCTCGATCTCGCGGGCGGGCACGTCGACGATGCGTTCGGACGTCTGCTCGACCTGTTCGCTCAGCTTCCCTCCGCCGAGCGCACGCCGGTTCGCGAGCGACTCATCGAGCTGTTCGGTCTCATCGGCGCAGCCGACCCGCGTGTCGTCTCGGCACGCAATCGGCTCTCGTCGCTGCTGTTCTGACCGCGCTGCGCGCCCCGCGGTCAGCCGTGGCTGATCGTCGGCACGTGCGGGTCGCTCTGATGGCGGAGCCAGATCGTCGACAGCGCAGGGATCGTCATCGTCGCCGTCGGGGTGCCGCCGTCTGCGGTATCCGCGACGACCACACCGAGGTTGCCTGAGCCTCGTCCGCCGTACTCCGCGGCATCGGTGTTGAGGATCTCCTGCCAGATTCCCGCGCTGGGCAGCGCGAGGCGATACCCGCTGCGCTCGACGCCGGCGAAGTTGCTGATCACGACGAGCCGGCCGCCATGCGCGTCGCGGCGCTCGAACGCGATCACGTTCGGATCCCAGCTGGGCGCACCCAGGCGCGAGAAGGACGAACCATCGTTGTCGCGCTCCCAGAGCGGAGCCTGGGCACGGTATGTGCGGTTGAGCTGCCCGACGAAACTCTGCAGCTGGGCATGGGACGGCTGCTCGAGCAGCCACCAGTCCAGCTCACGGGACTCGGACCACTCTGCGAGCTGGCCGAACTCCTGTCCCATGAACAGCAGCTTCTTGCCCGGGTGCCCCCACATGTACCCCAGGTAGGCGCGCACGTTCGCGAGCTTGTGCCAGTGATCTCCCGGCATCTTCGCGAGCAGACTGCCTTTGCCGTGCACGACCTCGTCATGGCTGATCGGCAACAGGTAGTTCTCGCCGAACGCGTACACGAAGGAGAACGTCATCTCGCCCTCGTGGTGCGAGCGATACATCGGATCGCGCTCGATGTACTGGAGCGAGTCGTTCATCCAGCCCATATTCCACTTGAAACCGAAACCGAGACCGGCATGATCGGTCGGAGCGGTGACACCGGGGAAGCTCGTCGATTCCTCGGCGATCATCAGCACGCCGGGGTGCACACGATAGGCGGTCGCATTGACTTCCTGCAGGAATCGAATCGCCTCGAGATTCTCGCGCCCGCCGTGGATGTTGGGTTCCCACTCGCCGTCGTTACGGGAGTAGTCGAGGTAGAGCATCGAGGCGACGGCGTCGACGCGAAGGCCGTCGACGTGGAACTCGCTCAGCCAGAACAGCGCGTTCGCGACAAGGAATCCGCGCACCTCCGGACGCCCGTAGTCGAAGATGAGCGTGCCCCAGTCCTGGTGCTCGCCTCGTCGGGGATCCGGGTGCTCGTAGAGAGGCTGGCCGTCGAAGCGCGCCAGGGCGAACGCATCCTTCGGGAAATGGCCCGGGACCCAGTCCATGATGACGCCGATGCCCGCCTGGTGCAGGCGGTCGATCAGGTAGCGCAGGTCGTCCGGGCTGCCGAAGCGGCTCGTCGCCGCGTAGTAGCCGCTGACCTGATAGCCCCAGGATCCGCCGAACGGGTGCTCGGCGAGCGGCATGAACTCCACATGGGTGAAGCCGGCCTCCTCGACGTGCGCGATGAGCGGCGCCGCAGCATCCCGATAGCTCAGTCCGCCACGCCACGATCCCAGGTGAACCTCGTACACCGACAGCGGTTGCGCGACGGCATGAGTCGCGGCCCTGCGTGTCATCCAGGCGCCATCCGACCAGGCGTATGTCGACTCGGTGACCACGGATGCGGTCTCCGGCGGGACCTGCGCGGCCTGCGCCATCGGATCCGCCTTGAAGATCCACGCACCGTCGCGCGTCCTGATCTCGTACTTGTAGATCGTGCCGACCGGGAGATCCGGGATGAACAGCTCCCAGATCCCGCTCACACCCATCGAGCGCATGGCATGGGGCTCGCCGTTCCACCCGTTGTGATCACCGACCACGCGAACGGCGGTCGCGTTGGGCGCCCAGACGGCGAAGCCCACTCCGACCTCGCCCTCCACGACCCGTGGATGCGCCCCCAGCACCTCCCAGAGGCGTTCGTGGCGTCCCTCTGCGATCAGATGCACGTCGACGTCGCCCAACGTCGGGAGGTGCCGGTAGGGGTCGCCGACGACGGTCTCGTCATCGGCGCCGTACGCCGTCGCGATCCGGTACGGCACAGGGGGTCCGTCGTGATGACCCTCCCAGATGCCGTGCGCGACGTGGTCCAGTTCGAGGCGGGTGCCGTCGCCGAACACGGCGGCCACGCTCGCTGCGAGCGGACGACGGGCACGGATGACGGTGACCGTGCGGTCGCCCGCATCGGTGAACGGGTGCGCGCCCAGCACCGAGTGCGGGTCGTGATGGGATCCTGCCGCCACCGCGGCCCATTCCGACGACGTCGTCGCATCTTCCAGGTAGCTCATCAACGCTTCCTCACCTTCAGGATGTGCACCGGCTCGGCGAAGGCGTCGAGGCGCACGTAGTTGTGGTCGGTCCACGTCCAGACGGCTCCGGTCAGGAGGTCCTCGACTTCGAACGGCTCGCCCAGAGGAACGCCCCAGATCGTCGTGTCGAGGTGGACCGTGGTCTCGCGCACCGAGTGGGGATCGACGTTGGCGACCACGAGGATCGTGTCCGCAGAACCCGTTCCCGTGAATGCGGCATCGAGATGCTTGCTGTAGACGAGCACCGAGTCGTCGTCGCTCCAATGGACCGAGAGATTGCGCAGCTGGCGAAGAGCCGGGTGCGTGCGACGGATCTCGTTCAGACGACGGAGAAGGGGGGCGAGCGAGTCGCCGGCGGCTTCGGCTCCCTCCCAGTCGCGGAGCTTGTACTCGTACTTCTCGTTGTCTATGTTCTCTTCGGACCCCGGACGCGCGACGTTCTCGAAGAGCTCGTAGCCGGCGTAGACCCCGTAGATGGGGGCAGCGGTCGCACCGATGCAGGCGCGGATGCGGTACGCGGCACGTCCTCCGAACTGCAGGTACTCGGTGAGGATGTCGTGGGTGTTCACGAAGAGGTTCGGCCGCATGTAGTCGCTGGTCTCCTGCGACACGGTCGTGAGGAACTCCTCGAGTTCGGTCTTGGTGTTGCGCCACGTGAAGTAGCTGTAGCTCTGCTGGAAACCGACCGCGGCCAGCGCCCGCATGACCGCGGGGCGGGTGAAGGCCTCGGCGAGGAAGATCACATCGGGGTCGGCAGCGTTGACTGTGGCGATGAGCCACTCCCAGAACTGAAGCGGCTTGGTGTGCGGATTGTCGACCCGGAAGATCTTCACGCCCTCGCGCACCCAGTGCTGCACGATCCGCAGCATCTCCTGGTAGATGCCGGCCGGGTCGTTGTCGAAGTTCAGGGGGTAGATGTCCTGGTACTTCTTCGGCGGATTCTCGGCGTACGCGATCGTTCCGTCGGGAAGAGTCGTGAACCACTCCGGATGCTCGGCGACCCACGGGTGGTCAGGAGATGCCTGCAGAGCGAGATCCAGGGCGACCTCCAGGCCCTCGTTCCGTGCCGCACGCACGAATGCACGGAAATCGGCCGGCTTGCCGAGATCGGGGTGGATGGCGTCATGCCCGCCCTCCGCCGCCCCGATCGCGTAGGGGGAGCCGGGGTCTTCGGGCTCGGTCGTCAGCGTGTTGTTGCGCCCCTTGCGGTTGGTGATCCCGATCGGGTGGATCGGGACCAGGTAGATCACATCGAACCCCATCGCGGCGACGCCCGGAAGCCGCTTCGTCGCGGTGCGGAACGTGCCGCTCTTGATCGTGCCGTCCTTCAGCCGTCTGGCGCCCTCGGACCGGGGGAAGAACTCGTACCAGGCGCCGACCCCCGCCGTGGTCCTCTCGACGAGCAGGGTGTGCGCCGCAGACGTCGAGCGCAGCGTCGTCAGCGGCCGCTCGAGGAAGACCCGAGCGAGCTCAGCGTCGGTCGACAGCGCGATCGTGGTCGCAGCGTCTCCGTCCAGAAGCGCGGTGGAATCAGCGGCGAGGCGCTTGCGCTGCGCGAGAGGGCGGTCCTTCTCCGCGGCGGCGCGGGCAAGGAGCTCGGCGCCGAGTGCGGCCATGACCGGAACGTCCACACCGGCGGCCACCTTCAGCTCGGCGGCATGGGCCCAGGTCGCGAAGTCGTCGGAGAACGCCTCGAAGCGGAACGTCCATCGGCCCTGGACGTCGATCGCGACATCGGCACTCCACCGGTCGGTGCCGTCCAGCAGCGGGGAGAGGCGATGGAGCGACTCCTCGCCGTTCGGCGACGTCAGCCGCAGCTGCACACCGATCAGGTCGTGACCCTCGCGGAACGCGACGACGCTGAAGGGCACGACCTCTCCCACGAAGGCCTTGGGCGAGAATCCGCCGGGAACAGCAGGTCTGCCGTCCAGCAGCGGAATGCGCGTGGCGCGTAGCGACTCGCCGTCCGACACGACGCCCAGCGGACGCAGAGGGATCTGAGCGGGACTCCGGAGAGCCTGAGGACTGGTGCTGCTCATTCGTGCGGCCACCCCCCGAATGTACCGCTACCGACGCACTGCGGGTAGCGAGCGGACGGCTTCGGCGCGCCGCACATCATTCGACGCGGAAGAGCCTCATCGAGGTGCCCGGGATCGGCAGGATGTCGCCGGGCGCGAACGTCTCGCCGTCGGTGCCCGGGCGCTTGTCGGCACTCGACCACAGCGACACGAACCGGGTCGCATCCTCGAGTTCCTCGGGCAGTCGCACGTCGATCGGCGACTCGGTGCCGTGCACGATCAGGAGGATGCGATTGGCCGCTTCACGGTCCGGAGTGGAGGCGGCCACATACTGCAGCGTGCGGTTGCCCGGGTCGGTCCACTGCTCGCTCTCCATCGTCTCGCCGTTCTGGTCGAACCAGTCCATGACGGAGGCGTTCGGGATGTGTTCGCCCAGTCGCGCGTATCGGCTCGGTCGCAGTGCGGGATTCTCGGAGCGCAGCTCGATCAGCCTGCTGACGTGAGCCCGCAGGTCTTCCTGCCACGGCTCTGGGTCCCAGCCGAGCCAGGTCATCGCGGAGTCCTGCGCGTAGGCGTTGTTGTTGCCCCGCTGCGTGCGCCCGACCTCGTCGCCCGCGGTGAGCATCGGGATTCCGGCGGAAAGCAGAAGCGTGCCCAGCAGGTTGCGCATCGCCTTGCGTCGAGCCGCGAGGATGGCCGGGTCGTCCGTCGGACCCTCGATCCCGTGGTTGAACGCACGGTTCATGTCGGCGCCGTCGCGGTTGTGCTCGCCGTTCGCCTCATTGTGCTTGACGTCGTACGACACCAGGTCGTGCAACGTGAAGCCGTCGTGCGCCGTCACGAAGTTGATGCTCGCGAGCGGCCCGCGCTCATCGGCGAAGGTGTTGGAGGACCCGGCGAGACGCGTCGCGAAGCCACCGATGCCGACCGGTGCCGAGGCCCTTCGCGCATAGTCGATGTCGCTCAGCCAGAAGTTGCGCACGCGGTCGCGGTAGCGGTCGTTCCACTCCAGCCAGCCCTTGGGGAAGTTGCCCGTCTGCCACCCGCCCATCCCGACGTCCCACGGCTCGGCGATGAGCTTCGTCTCCTTCAGGATCGGATCGTCGGCGATCGCCATCAGCAGCGGGTGCTCGGGAGTGTATGTGTGCGAGCCGTCGCGTGCGATGGCAGCGGCGAGATCGAACCGGAACCCGTCGATCTGCATCTCCTGGGCCCAATAGCGCAGCGAGTCGAGCACGAGGCGGGCACCGGCATCCGTCGAGGTGTCGAGCGTGTTGCCGCACCCCGTGGTGTCGATGTACGCCCCGGACGCGTCCTGGCGGTAATAGCTCGCGTTGTCGATGCCGCGAAGGCTCGAGCGCGGGCCTCCGAGTCCCTCTTCCGACGTGTGGTTGTACACGACGTCGAGGATGACCTCGAGCCCGGCTTCGTGGAGCAGCCGCACCATCCCCTTGAACTCGGCGAGGACGGCCTCAGGACCGCCCTTCCGCGCGTCCTCCGTCGCATACGCGTTGTGGGGCGTGAAGAAGTTGAGGGTGTTGTACCCCCAGTAGTTGGTGAGTCCGCGCTCGAGCAGACGAGGCTCCGGCACGAACGCATGCACGGGGAGAAGCTCGATCGAGGTGATGCCCAGCTCGTGGAAGTACTCGATCATCGCGGGGTGGGCGAGACCCGCGTAAGTTCCGTGCAGCGCAGGGGGGATGTCAGGCTGTCGCTTGGTGAGGCCCTTCAGATGGCCCTCGTAGATGACCGTGCGATCGAGGGGGATGCGGGGCTTGACCGAATCGCCCCAGTCGAAGCCGTCGACGATCACGACGGATCGCCACTCCTCGTAGCCGTCGCCCTGGGCGAGGCCTCGCGCATACGGATCGAGGAGGAGGGTCTCGGGGTTGAAGGTGTTGCCGGGGCCGTGCGGTCCGCCGACGCGGATCGCGTAGCGGGTGCCGGGCTGCAGCAGCTCGGTCGTGACCTCCCAGACACCGCCGGGGAGTCGTTCGAGGTCGATCTGATCGGTCACCCAGTCCAGGTCTGTGGCATCGAACACGACGAGCTCGATGGACGACGCGTTCTGCGACCAGACGCGGAGGGTTCCGACGCCGTCGTGAAGACGAACGCCGAGGTTGTCGAGTGCAGTACCGCCGGGCACGGTGATGTCTCGGATCGCGGGCATGAATACACCATAGGGGTCTGCGCTCGGGTCTCAGGACACGATGCACTCAGTTCCAGGTGCGCTCCGGCCGACGAAAATGGGGGAGAGTTGAGGGATGCAGCACTATCTCGATCACGCGGCCACGACCCCGCTGCGCCCGGAGGCGCGCGAGGCGTGGGTGGAGGCGAGCGCGATCGTCGGCAACGCGTCGTCGACGCACGGAGCGGGGCAGGACGCCAGGCGCCTGCTCGAGGACTCGCGGGAGCGAGCCGCCGCGGTGCTCGGGTCAGATCCCATCGAGGTCGTCTTCACCTCGGGGGGCACGGAGTCGATCAACCTCGCCCTGCAGGGGCTGTGGCAGGCGCGTCCCGCGGGGACTGAGGCGGTCGTCATGCCGGACGCTGAGCATCACGCGACCATGGACACGGTCGACGCGCTGGTCGGGGCAGGCGCAGTATTGCGCGCTGTTCCGGTATATCGCACGGCGGAGATCGATCTGGGCGCTTTCACCGCTCAGCTTCCGGGGTCGGCGCTGGCCACCGCATTGGTCGCCAACAACGAGTCGGGGACCATCAACGACGCGGCGGCGCTGGCCTCATCGGCCGCGGACGCGCGGGTCCCGCTGCACCTCGATGCCGTGTCTGCGCTCGGTCATGTTCCGCTGTCGTTCCGTGCCCTGCGCGGCGACGCTGCGGACGCCGTCGGACTCGTCGCGATGAGTGTCGCAGGTCACAAGATCGGCGCGCCCGTCGGTGTCGGAGCCCTCGTCACGTCACGCACCGCGCGCCTCGCGGCCATCCTTCGCGGTGGCGCGCAGCAGCGCGGCCTCCGTGCGGGGACTCAGGACGTCGCGGGTGCCGCCGCGTTCGCCGTCGCCCTGGAACTCGCCGAGGCGGAGCGAGAGCGAGAGAACGCCAGGCTGAGCGAGATGCGCGATCGGATGGTCGACGGCATCCTCGCCCGTGTTCCGGCCGCCGAAGTCCTCGGGGATCGCGTCAGGAGGCTTCCGGGCAACGCGCACATCCTGTTCCCCGGCGCAGTGGGGGAGAGCCTGCTCTTCCTGCTCGACATGGCGGGCATCGCGACGTCGACTGGATCGGCATGTCAGGCGGGTGTGGCGGAGCCCTCGCACGTGGTCATGGCCATGGGGCACAGCGAACAGGATGCGCGCAGCGTGCTCCGCTTCTCGCTCGGGCGCACGTCCACCGATGCGGACGTCGATGCGGTCCTCTCGTCGATCGCTGAGGCGTACTCGCGCGCATCCGGCTCCGGCTCAGCCGCACGCTCGTAGACTGGATCCATGAGGATTCTTGCGGCCATGAGTGGCGGGGTGGACTCCGCCGTGGCGGCCGCACGTGCGGTCGATGCCGGTCACGACGTCGTCGGCGTGCACCTCGCGTTGTCCCGCGCCGGGGGAACCCTGCGCACGGGCAGCAGAGGATGCTGCACCATCGAGGACGCACTCGACGCCAGACGCGCAGCCGACCTCCTCGGCATCCCCTTCTACGTCTGGGACTTCTCGGAGCGCTTCCGCGAAGACGTCATCGCCGACTTCGTGTCGGAGTATCAGGCAGGGCGCACACCGAACCCCTGTATGCGGTGCAACGAGAAGATCAAGTTCGCGGCCTTGCTCGAGCGCGCGATCGAGCTCGGCTTCGACGCGGTGTGCACCGGGCACTACGCCACTCTGATCCCGACCGATGCGGGCCTCGAGCTGCACCGCGCTGCCGACAATGCGAAGGACCAGTCCTACGTGCTCGGAGTGCTGACAGCCGAGCAGCTCGCCCACACCTACTTCCCGCTCGGCACGACGCCATCGAAGGCCGTCGTACGGGCAGAGGCCGCGGAGCGCGGATTGACCGTCGCCCAGAAGCCCGACAGCCATGACATCTGCTTCATCCCCGATGGCGACACTCGCGGTTGGCTCGCCGAGAAGGTCGGCACGGCCACC